>CAJTTE010000013.1:0-80066 GCA_910579265.1 uncultured Ruminiclostridium sp.
ACAAATTCTCCTTGAAATACGTCAGTATTCCTGCGTCGAATTTATGCAAGCTGACTGAAAATCTGACTGCGCAATTCACACGCAATCATTGTGCAATGTTGCCTTAAAACCTTTTACGCCTTGTTTTCGGATAAAAAACAAACAATCACGGCTTTGGTTAAAGAAGGCTGCGCTTTTATAATTCCTTTCCCATAAAACGCTGCGGCATTTTACCGTAGTTCGCTTTACAAACTGCGTCTACGATTTCGTCCTTACGGCTTGTCGGGTCAGGCAGATCGCAGACTATGTCGTTAAGATCATAGGGGCCGTTTCGGAAGTGCCCGACCGATGCTCCGCGGAATTCGCCGTCTATAAGCAGATATTGTAGAGGTTCATGGTCATATGGCAGACCGTCGGTGAGTTTTTTTGCAAGATCTTTAAGAATGTGCTCATGAGCTTTATAAAGAAAGTCGTTTCGGTGAAGAGCGAGAACAAATTTCAACGGCTTGGGTTCATAGCCTGAAAGCAGCTTTTCGTCGGTGCTCAGCATATATCCCGAGCCTGATATTGTCAATATGCCTTCGGCAGTCAGATCATCCAAAACCGCCCTGATTTCTTTTTCCGGGATCTTGTAGAAGGACTTTGCCATTGCGGCGTCAAACCATACGAGGCGATATGCGAATCGTTGAAGCACGGTTTTAAGCGCGTCATGTCTTTTATATTTATCCGGATTTATTTTCGGGAACATTTCTTCAAATTTGTACCAGCCGCGGTCCCATTCGCCGTCATACTGATCCTCATAAATTAAAAACGCTTCCTGTAACCGATGTAAAACAGGGGTGATTTCTTTAACCAACAGACCCGTTTCTCCCTTGATCCGCTGAATATTCAGAGGACCCTCGCGGCGAATCAGTTCCAGAATACGCAGCTGTATTTCGGTGGGCTTTGCGAGCGGTTTACGGTATAAAGCTATAAAATGTTCCAGGTCGCATGGTTCTATCCAGCCAAGAGTGCCTCCGCCGAACCGTCCCTTTATCAGCTTTCGTTCAAGCTGTCTTGTCCGGTTAAATTCAATATCGTTGAAAGCCGCGCGGAAAGAGAGCTCGGGAGGTTCTCCGAAGCCGTTCCAATAAACGTTCTGGCCGGGTTGTGTATCACGGTATAATTTTAGGTATTCGTTTACGTCCGCCTTATTTATAAGACACTGACGTTCCATGCGAAGAGAAATTACTTTTGTATCCATTTTACATACTTTCCTTTCAAATCGATATGCAAGCCATAAAATGTTCATATTTTTAAGCGGAATGAACATGACGCCCTTCCGGATCGCTGAGCTGCCAATTTAAAGCGGAGTGCTCTTTTAAATAAAACCGTAAGCTTCCGAAATACGGTCTGGATTTATAATACATGAATGTCAATACATGATTTCCGTAGCTTTATGGAAGGCGGCTGATTCCTCGATCGCAGCATCAATACCTTTTCTTGGTCTGTTTAAAAAATTGTAATTGCCATAAACCGTGCAAAAACAAAGAAAAGACAAGTTTCATTTTTCCGATACTTGTCGTTTTCTGTGAAATTCTCCATAAAGAAAACTATGACCTTCTGTCGAAGGTTTTCTTTTTTATCTCTATCAAAAATTTGTGAAGCAAAAATAAATTCCCCTTATGGATATTAAAGAAAAATCGGGACGAAAACGAGCTGAGGAAAAGTCCGAAGGGCAACTGACCAAGCCGTTTTCCTTTTGCAAAAACCGGCTGAAATTCGAATGCTGCCTATTAAAGGAGGTTTTCACTTTCAACACCTGCTTCGTTTTTCATTAAATAAATATGTTCTTCCTTTAAAAGTCTCTTTATCTCTAAAATATCCTCTGCTTTGACATCAGGAATTTCAAGCGCACTGGCTCCGCAATGAAATTTTTGAGCGCCATCAGACGATGAACCGATATAAACATGTGATACAGCATCTCCGGCACACCAATTACAATTATTATTTATACACCGAGCTTCATTAAAATTATCTTTGCTGACTGCTTTGTTCACAATATCCTTAAATCTCTCAGAGTAATCTTGACAAGCGGAAAATCGTAACATAAATATCGGCCTTGGTTGTTTGCCTTTTGTCATACCGATTTTTGCAATCTGTTTACGGTGCATATCATGTTTAAAGGAAATTCTCTGGCCTTCTTTTTTGGGATTGTAGCCAAGCTCTGAAAGGTACTCTATAAGCTCACGGTATATTGTCCGCTTTTCTCCCTCAAGCTGTGATAAGTATAACTCAATCAATTCTTGTTGTTTTTTTGTTTTCATAAAATTACCCCGCTTATTCTAAAGTAATGTGGAGGTCGACTGTAAAACTGAGATAAAACGAATTTCATAGAGCCTTTTGGGTAACTTGATTTTTCTTATCAGTAAATACTCAAAAAAATATTTATCCATTATAATAGATATAATAAAGCGCCCATCCAATACCGAGACGATCAACCGCAAGACCCGACGGAGTTGCCAATGGGTATGGACCTTCAACAGAATGACTTTGAGGCTCTATGCTTATTTTATTATATTCATGATAAAAGTCGTCCTTTTAGTCAAAACGAATCTCAAAGCATAAAGCATTATCAAAGCCGGTCCTTGTTGTCCTACCCGGATCAATTAATATTTCGAGTCCGTATTTGTCCGTCATAATACGGATATCATCGCCGTTTGGCGGTACATTTTCTGAATGCTTCTTCGCTTTGAAAGCTCTGTGGTACATTTCAAACGCTTTGCTCCGTTCTTTGTTCATAAAACCTATTTGAAACCCTATCGTAAATTGCGGGAAGTCTGACACGATAATTTTGTTCTAATAAATTATATATTGAAAAATGCTCCGTTGACATCGATCCTACAAGAATTGCATCATAAACAATTTCTATTATCGGGAACGACATTTTCGGAGAAAAAACTAAAAAAAGAAACGACACTCTTCTTATCGAAGTTTGTCGTTTCTTAATGTGATATCATAGATTTTATATCTCGTTTCAAACTTCGAAATGAAAGGGATCTTAGGGGGAAACCATCAGGGTTTCACCCTAAATTATAAACAAAAACCTCCGATTTTGCAACAGCAAAATAAGAGGTTTGCTGTGATTCGTTGATAAAATAGATTTTTTATTTACAGTGCTCCGACAGCCAATTCAAAATATCATTGACATCAAGCTTGCCTGCGGCAACACCAAGCCCAAGCTTTATCAAGTCGTCTTGCGTATAATCGGGTTGAACTCCGTTTACTTCAAGAAAAATTAACATAACGTGTATCCCCGTCCTTTTGTTTCCGTCAACAAAAGGGTGATTGGAGATAACAGAACGGCACATCGCCGCCGCTTTGGACAGCAGTGAGGGGTAAACCTCTTTGCCCTCGAACGCTTGAAAAGGAGCGTTCAAAGCGGATTGCAGTAAATTCATATCACGCACTTCGCCTGAACCACCCGTCGCTTTTATCATCATCTCGTGAACCGACAAAACTTGATGTTCCGTAAGCCTTATCATTTTGCAAGCTCCTTATACGCTTCAAGATTTTTTTCAATCAGCTTTTTGGAGATATTCTCGACGTCCTCGTCGGAAGCGTTTCGAAATTCGTCGGTGGAAGGGAATTCCATAATAATGTAGCGCGGAACGTTATTTTTCAAAATTACCGCCAATCCGTTTTCGTCAACAAGCCGTGCCACCTTTGAAAAATTCTGATTTGCCTCGGTGATCGAAACCAAGGATTTTGTATTCACTAACATTGAAATCAACTCCTCTCTATTATATATTATACAACAAATTTAGGAGAAATTCAACCTATTTTTTAAAAATGATCCAATAAAAAAGCGGCAGGTTTCGTTTGGCCGAAAGTTGTCGCTTTTTGTGATATCGTGACCAAATAGATTTTATATCTCGTTTCAAACTTCGAAATGAAAGGGGTCTTAGGGGGAAACCATTAGGGTTTCCCCCTAAATTATAAACAAAAACCTCCGATTTTGCAACAGCAAAATAAGAGGTTTGCTGGTCGGAGTGACCGGACTTGAACCGACGACCTCTACCACCCCAAGGTAGCGCGCTACCAATCTGCGCCACACCCCGACTTAACGTTTAGCACTTAATAATTATACTCTAAAATCTCGGAATGTCAATACCTTTTTTGAAATTTTTTGATTTTTTTACAATAATCCGAGCATGACAGCCCTGTCGTCAATATGCGTTTGTTATACAAAAGGGATAAGTCTTGCAGAATTTTAAAAATGCTACAAGACACCTTCTTAAAATTCGCCGCTTTCATAATTCCGATCAGGGCGTATCGGAAAACAAAGCAAATTAGTACAATGATCCCGCTGAAAGCGTAGTGATTTCAAGAAAAAAACGCAGACATACGGGGGATTTCGCAGTTACCCTTTTCGGATAACTATCGGCATTCTTTAATTCGTAAAGCGTCCGCAGTAAGCAGATATTGTGCAATTTGCGGCTTTTCAGATAGCCCTGAAAGCAAAAAGCTTTTTATCTAAGTCCTATTTCTATTCCGGTATAATCTTTTTCCGTACGGTATGTCATCTCCTGTTCGAAATCCACATATTCGCAGGTCAAAAGATACTTGCCCAGATAAACATGCTGAATAACTTCGCAATCCTCACCGGCTTTTACGATCGGGAGCCAATGCTTTCCGTTTATAGTGATCTTTCCGTTAAAAAGCTTTTCCGGAACATGGGGGTAGTCCAAAGTTCCTTTGTTAAGCTCTATTCCAAAGGTTGTAACCGTTTTTCCGTTAAGCGTATAGCATTTTATCCCCAACTGATCCCATATGTAATTCACACGATTCGTAACGGTGTTCTGTCCGTACATGCTGTCAAGAAAGTTCTTGTCGTCCATTTTGGTATCAAACTGCATGGCTCTGGGGTTTCCGAAAATCTTGACCATCGTATCGATGTCGACCGGAAGAGTAAGCTTGTTTTTTTCATTAATAACTATATTCTTTCCTGTTATATCTATGTGAATGGGTTCTCCTTCCGCAACGGGGAAAGTCTTATTAAATATTTTTTTTAAAAAATCAAACATTTTTTCTCCTTTCGCTTTTCACAAAAAAGATTGCGTTTATGATTGCAAGTTTAAAATTAAAAACAAGATTTGATTTTTTGAAGGCTTTTCTTGTTATTCGTGCCACAAAAGCGGTACAGAAAAATTAGTATTGTTCATGGTGTTTCCATAACGAACAAAGCGCCGGGTTCAAAAAACGGAATGCTATTTGTTCATTCGCACTCTAATATCTTTTATTGGGCTTATTGTCCCGTATGTCTCTTCCCATTGAAAAATAAACCCGGACATACATTATAAAAGCGAATACCATAAATGCGCCGCTAATAAGGATCAATGCCGTTGAAAGCTCATATGGCATTTTTGAAGGGGGAATGGCGAGAAGCACTGTCATAACCAAATAAAAAACCGTTGTGGAAACCTTTCCGTACCAATGCGCCCCCTTAAGCTTTCTCCCCTTTTTAAGAAAAAGCAGAGCCAGTATCGCCATGGTTATTTCTTTTATTACCAGAACTCCGATAAATGCCCATAGCAGCTTGTACCGCATAGCAAGACATATCATTATGGCGCATTGGGTGAGCTTGTCGGCGACCGGGTCTATTATTTTTCCCAATTCGGTTATCTGATTGAATTTTCGGGCGATTTTGCCATCCAGCATATCGGTGAGCCCCGATAAGATCAATACACCCGCCGCAGCCATATGGTATCCGATGCCTTTATTGGAATTGAAAAACAATACTATAAACACAGGGATAAGCACTATTCTGAAATAACTCAGGATGTTCGGTATGCTGAATATTTCCTTTTTTAAATTTTTGTCCATCGATACAAAAATTCCTTCCCTTTATGAAGAAACGCATTCGGCCGGCTTTTGAAAAGATCCGTGTCCGTTAAGGCTATGCCGCATTTTCAACAACGTTTTTTGTATATGACATATTTGGCTCTACAGCTTTAATATTCCCGTCAAAGGGGTTATTAAACAAAAAACGAAAGCCTGGCGGCGTACTTGTTTAACAAACGCATTTCCTGAAACGGCGTCATCTGTTTCTTTAAATGCCGTTACCGGATATTAAAAGCCGAAGGTTGTACTTTATAAGTATATCAAAAGTGTTGTGCTTTGTCAATCCTTGGATATTTTAAGGTAAATTGAGATAATTATTATAAAAAGCTTTTATCATATGTGAAAACAAGGTTTTTTCCGTTAAAATTCATAAATAAACGCTTAGAATAGAGCCTGCGGATGTTGAATTTGCATAATCATTTAAAGGATCTGGGGCGATGAAAAAAACAATAATTGAAATATATTACATTATGTTTATGTTATTTTTTTCAGAAAACCGGGCTTGTCAAAAAAAGGAAGCACAAGACTTGCACTTCATAAAGAATTGTGCTATAATACATAAGATAAAATAGAGTTGTAGGCTCTGTTTATGATTTTTTTATTCTTTGATTTACCGCGGATGACGTAAAAAAAGAATTTATAGGCGGATCGTCAGAGTTTTTCCGCCGTTAATATAGAAAGGAATGATCTGAACAGATGAAGGAGCAGTTAAGCAGCATTCAGCAAAAGGCTCTTGAAGAAATCAAGGTTGCGTCGGATATTAAAACCGTTGATGATCTTAAAGTAAGGCTTCTTGGAAAAAAAGGAGAGCTTACGGCTATTCTTAAGCAGATGGGAAAGCTTTCCGCAGAGGAGAGACCCGTTATCGGTCAACTCGCCAATGATGTAAGACAATGCATAGAAAATGACATTGCACGTAAAAAGGAACAGCTTAAATCATTGGAAACGGAGAGAAAGCTTAAAAAAGAAACGCTTGACGTTACTCTGCCCGGAAAAAGATTCGAACAGGGCAGGAGACATCCGCTTAACATCGTTTTGGAGGATTTGAAGGAAATATTCAAGGGCATGGGATATTCCGTGGTTGACGGTCCGGAGGTGGAAGAAACCAAATATGTATTCGATATGCTGAATACCGACGAGGGACACCCTGCCCGTGATCCGCAGGATACATTCTACATTACCGACAATATACTGCTTCGGACACAAACAAGCTCGGTTCAGATACGCACGATGCTCAAAAACAAACCGCCCATAGCAATTATCAGTCCCGGCAGGGTTTACAGAAGCGACGCTGTGGACGCGACCCACAGCCCGATATTCCATCAATGCGAGGGTCTTGTTATCGATAAGGGCATTACCTTCGGCGATTTAAAGGGTACTCTCGAAATGTTTGCAAAAAGGCTTTATGGAAACGATGTAAAGGTTCGTTTCCGTCCTCACCATTTTCCATATACGGAACCCTCTGCGGAAATGGATCTTCAGTGCTTCAAATGCGGCGGTAAGGGATGTCCGCTTTGTAAGGGAGAAGGCTGGATAGAAATGCTGGGAAGCGGCGTAGTTCACCCGCAGGTGCTTATCAATTGCGGCATAGATCCTGAGGAGTACAGCGGATTTGCTTTCGGTATAGGCTTGGAGCGTATCGCTATGATGAGATTTGAGATAGACGATATGAGATTGTTTTACGAGAATGACATCAGGTTCCTGAAACAGTTCTGACATTTGGCGGCAATGTGATTGCAAAAACAGTCACGTTGCCCTGACAAAAGTAATTCGCAAGGAGGATAATCCGTTGGATTTGTCAATGAAATGGCTTAACGATTATGTTAAAGCCGATATGCCTATAAAAGAGTTCGTGGCAGGTATGACCATGAGCGGTTCAAAGGTCGAGACCTATCGTGATCTTTCCGAACCGCTGAAAAATATTGTTGTGGGAAAGGTCGTTTCTATTGAAAAGCATGCTGACAGCGAAAAGCTTTGGATATGTCAGCTTGATATCGGAAAGGATCAGCCTGTTCAGATAGTTACCGCAGCGCAGAATCTTTATGTCGGAGCCGTGGTTCCCGTTGTTTTGGATGGCGGCGTATGTATCGACAGACACAACAATTCGGTTATGAAAATCAAAAAGGGAAAGCTGAGGGGAGTTGAAAGCTGCGGAATGATGTGCAGCTTTGACGAGCTGGGGCTTGAGAACGGCGATTTCCCTTATGCGTCTCCCGATGGAATATTGATTTTTAATGAAGACGCCGAGTTTGATAAATTTAAAATCGGCAGCGATATCGTCAAGGTTTTGGGGCTGGACGATATCTGCGTTGAGTTTGAGATCACCAATAACCGTCCCGATTGTCTTTCCGTTCTTGGATTGGCGAGGGAGGCTCACGCTACCTTCGGGATCTCTTTTAACTATGATCCGCCGAAGTTTAAGGGCATTGACTGCGATATCAGCAAGGAGCTGTCGGTTACAGTTGAAAATGACCGGCTTTGTTCCCGTTATATGGCGGCAAAGGTAAAGAATAT
Organism: uncultured Ruminiclostridium sp.; assembly: GCA_910579265.1. Lineage (GTDB taxonomy): Bacteria > Bacillota > Clostridia > Oscillospirales > Ruminococcaceae > Ruminiclostridium_E. Next base: position 8,377 of record CAJTTE010000013.1, read on the forward strand.
AAAGATAGGTCCTTCTCCGCGCTGGATGTCGGAAAGGCTCAGGGCCAGCGGCGTCCGTTCCATAAATAATCTTGTTGATATCACAAACTTTGTAATGCTTGAATACGGTCATCCCATGCACGCTTTCGATTCACGCTTTGTTAAAGGCAATAAGATCGTTGTTCGCAGCGCGGAGGACGGAGAGGTTTTAAAGCTTCTTGACGAGACTGCTCCGGAGCTCAGATTATCGTCCGATATGCTTGTTATATGCAATGAAAAAGAGCCTATGGCTCTTGCGGGCGTTATGGGCGGCGAGAACAGCGGTATCAAAGAGGATACCTCCGAAGTGATTTTTGAGGCGGCATGCTTTGACGGTGTAAACGTTCGCCGCACCGCTAAGAAGGCGGGTGTAAGAACGGAATCCAGCTCACGCTTTGAAAAGGGACTCGATCCTGAAAATGCAAAGAATGCGCTTTACAGAGCGCTTGAACTTGTAGAACTTCTGGGCTGCGGAGAGGTGGTAAATTCCGTGATCGATGTTTACCCGAGAGTTAAAGAGCCTTTCAGCTTAAAGCTTGACTATAAATGGATTAATCAGGCGCTTGGCGCTCAAATATCCGAAGAAGAGCAGATATCCGTTTTAAAGCGTCTGGATTTTAAAGTCGATGAAACAACAAAAATGGTTACTCCGCCCGCAGTTCGTATAGATATTGAACGCCCCTGCGATCTGGCGGAGGAGGTGGCAAGGATATACGGATATAACAATATTGCCACTACCGTACCGCGTCTTTCTTCTCAAAGTATGCAAACACCTGCGGAGCTTTTCCGGAAAAAGCTTGTCGGTATTATGTTGTCGCAGGGATGCTGCGAGACCATGACGTTCAGCTTTATTTCTCCCAGGGGATACGAACGATGCCGCATAGAGGAGAAGCAGAGAGAAAGCGTAAAGATCATAAACCCCTTGGGGGAGGATACCAGCGTTATGAGGACCACCCTTATCCCGTCTATGATGGAGCTTGCCGCAAGGAATATAAACGCAAGAAATCTGAGCGGAAGATTTTTCGAGATAGGAAGGGTTTATAAGCCTGTGGGAGGAGCGGAAACGCTTCCCTTAGAAAGCGATGTCCTTATATGCACCGTTTACGGCGAGGATGAAGATTTCTTTACCACCAAGGGAATTGCCGAAGAGATTATGGATAAGTGCGGCGTGGAAGCAAGATTTACTGCGCTCCGCTCGGATAAGACCTTCCACACAGGACGCTGCGCCGAAATAACCGCAGGGGGCAGAGTGCTTGGTGTTTGCGGCGAGATTCATCCCATGGTGACCGAGAATTACGGAGTGGGAAAAAATCGCATTTATATGCTGATTTTGAAAATAGACGAGCTTCTCGAATCGTCTTGCCCGGAGATCAAATATACTGCTCTTCCGCGTTTCCCCGCGTCCGTAAGGGACTTGAGCCTTGTATGCGATGACGATGTTTCCAACGGAGAGATAGAGGAGCTTATTAGTTCAAGGGCAAAGCATCTTGAAAGCATCCGGCTTTTTGATATGTATACCGGAGAACAGATTCCGGACGGTAAAAAGAGTCTTTCATACAAGCTTACTTTCAGAAAGCAGGATGGAACGCTTACCGACGAGGAATCGGACAGAATCGTCGGTAAGGTGATCGACGCCTTGGCGGAAAAGGGAATTACGCTTAGAGCTTAAGCGTGATCGTTGAAAATTGTTTTATGAATACGGCTGAGCTGTAACGCTTATAAATCAATGTGTTTAAAAGAACAAAATCGGCAGCCGTTCTGCCGAAGAAAGGATGTATAATGTCTATTAAAAAGAGAATCATATCTGTTTTTACCGCTTTGGCGACGGCGACCGTTTCCCTGATAAGCTTTTCCGGATGCTCTTCGGACATAAGCTATGCTATGGAGGTCGACGGTGAAAAAATAGCGGCGGGTTTGTATATTTTGTACAGCGGACAGGCCCTTAATGACGCGCAGATCAAATTCAGAGAGGACAATCCCGATACGGATACCACCAAGGAGGGATTTGACTATTATGATCAGACCGTTTCGGAAATGTCCTTCGGGGATTATGTTAAACAGGAAACCTTAAATTACTGTAAGCGTCATATTGCGGTAAACCGTTTGTTTGATGAGCTTGAAATCCCCATAAAAGAGGATGACAGCAAAAATCTTAACGACAGCATAAATTCTCAGTGGGACTATGATGTAAGCAACTGGAATTCTACTTTGAAATATCTTAAGAATTTCAAGACCCTTGGCGCATACTACGAATCCATAGGAGTATCAAAATCTTCTTTAAAGGAATTTATGACAAATTCCTTCAAGGCGTCCAAGATATTCACTTATTATTACGGTGAAGGCGGTATAGAAGAGGTTCCTAAAAGCGATAAGGAAAAATGGCTGGATGAAAACTATTCTTTGGCCCGTTACTTTGGCATTTCCATCACCGACAGCGACGGAAAGGTGCTTGAATCAAAAACTCAGCTTGCCATACTTGAGAATCTGGCAAAAGAATATGTTGAAAAGCTCAATAAAGGAGATGCGTTTAAAGACGTATATAATGAATATAAAGAGTATCAGAAGGCTCAGACAAGCACAAGCGCGAACAGCGGGACAGCTGAAGCCACAACCGATCCTGACACAGTGACTTCTGCTGAGGAAAGAGCGAGAGCCGCGGATGACGGCGACGAAACCACCGTAATTACCGCAGCTCCGGAGGAGACTCAGCCCGAAGAAATAACCGGTACGACTGCTCCTGAGGAAAAACCCGAGGAGACGGCGGAACAGACCGGAGAGGCTACGGGGGACACAACCACACCGGGTATGACGCAAACCGCTCCCGCGCAAACTAAGGAGGAGACCTCCGCTCCCGAAGGAACGACCGGAGAAACCGGTACGGGTACGACGACAACAGAGGTGAAGGACAGCGATTATGACCGCATCATAAACAAGGACTCCACATCTCCCAGCAAGGAGTTCGTCAAATCGCTTTTTGAACAGGAAAAAAATACCGCTGTTTTGTTTAAGGCGGACACTTTCTATTATGTTGTACAAAAGCTGGACATTCTTACAAGCGAGGAGGATTATGTAAAGAAGTACAACGACAATGCGCTTCAGGGTCTCAGAAGTGATGACATGGACGCCATCTTTGAGAAAAAATATGCGGATTATTCGGTAGACGAAAACAAAAGTGCTCCGGATTATTGTGCTCAGCAGGCGGATAATGCCGCTAACGGACTGACCACTGTTTCGCAGATACAGTATCTTGCTTACTACTATTCTCAGATGTTTGGCGGGGGAATGTAAAGTATTTGACACCGGGTAGCTTATCCGGTTCATGATTTGTATTTGATTGGCTGTCGATTTAAGGCGCAAAAGTTATTGCGCCTTAAAGACAGTCTTTTTATTTGGAGAATAAAATGATTGTATTACAGGGTAATGATATAACGGTAAGCTTCGGGGAAAGAACGCTTTTCTCCGATGTTAATTTTGCGGTAGATGAAAATGATAAAATCGGATTGGCAGGTGTAAACGGAGCGGGAAAAACTACCCTTTTCCGTATGCTTTCCGGAAATGGACCGGAGGACTGGAGCGGTAAAATCGTAAAGCAGTCAGGTCTCAGCATTGGCTTTATGGAACAGCATGTTCTTCGTAATGACAGCATAAGCGTTTATGAGGAAGCGCTTTCGGTGTTTAAACCGCTGATCGATATTGAGGCCGAACTGGAAAATCTTCATAGCCGTATCGATTCGGGGGAAACAAGTAACGAGCTTTTGGAAAGACAAATGCACTTGACGGAAAAATTCCAATCGGAGGGCGGACTTACATTTAGGGCGAGGACCGAAAGCATGCTTACGGGCATGGGCTTTTCTTCGGATTCCTTCGGAAAACAGGTCAGCGTATTGAGCGGAGGCGAAAGATCGAAGCTTCAGCTGATCAAGCTTTTGCTTTCAGGTGCAAAGCTTCTTTTGCTTGATGAGCCCACGAACCACTTGGATATAGAAGCATCCGAATGGCTTGAAAGCTTTTTGACGGATTTTAAGGGCGCATATATTGTGATTTCTCACGATAAATATTTTTTGGACAAGGTCACAAACAAGACCTTCGCCCTTGACAACGGAACGCTGGACATTTATAAGGGAAATTATTCCGAATATTTAAGGCAGTATGACGAAAGAGTAATATTTCTGACAAAAAAATATACTGAAATGACGGAAGAAATACACCGTATAGAAGGAATAATTGAACAGCAGAAGAGATTCAATCAAGAGCACAATTATATTACGATCCGCTCTAAGGAAAAACAGATAGAGCGCATAAAAAAAGAGCTTGTACCACCGCCGCCTCCGAGGAAAAAGATACGCTTCAGGATTCCGTGCCGCGCCGCTCACGGAACAGATGTCATAACCGCCGAGGGTTTGTCCTTGAGCATTGATAAAAAGCTGCTTTTTCATAATATTTCCTTTGAGATAAAATACGGAGAGAGAGTTTTTCTGCTTGGGGCAAACGGATGCGGAAAATCCAGTCTGATGAAGCTTATGCTCGGCATGCTGAAGGGCGAGGGGAAAGCGTATATTGCCGATTGGCTGAAAATAGGATACTTTGATCAGCTACAGGAATTAAGACTGACCAGTTCAAAAAGCACCTTGGATTTTGTATGGGATGATTTTCCCAAGCTGAACAGAACACAGGTACAGTCGGCACTGGCAATGTTCAAGCTGTACGGTGATCAGCTTCAAAAACCGGTGAATACCTTATCGGGCGGTGAAGCGGCAAAAGTGATACTTCTTAAAATAATGCTGGAAGGACCTAATCTCCTTTTGCTGGACGAGCCGACAAATCACCTTGATCTTGATGCGAGAGAGGGCTTGATTGAAGCGCTTTCGGATTATGCGGGCACCATGCTTATAATATCCCATGACAGAAGCATGATAAACAGTCTCGCCACCAAGCTTATGTTTTTGCATAAGGACCGTATTGAGATTTTTTCGGGAAGCTATGATGAATGGAGGGAAAGCCTCCAGGAGAAAACGGGACAGACGCTGTTTCGTTCAGATGTAAGAAAAGACGAATCCGACGGAGGGAAAACCGGACGGGTAAACGCCTATAAGCAGCAAAAAGAACATCAAAGCATTTTAAGACGTCTTAATACCCGTATCAAGCGTATTGAAGATGAGATAGAAGAAACGGAACGAGGGATAAGCGGTTTGAACGATCGTCTCGCCGAAGGAAGCGACGATTATCAGAAGGTCATGGAAGACAGCGAGAATCTGTCGCAGCTTGAATTAAGACTTGCAAAGCTTATGGACGAATGGGAAAAAGCTCAAAGGGAACTGGAGGAAGCCGGAAATCGGGAAGTATAAATATAAAGTGATCAAACGATTTTTTAGCGCGTCTCCTTCTCTTCTGAAAAAATTCATGGGCGGCTTTATATTAACGCCTGAAAATTGGCCGCGGCGCCAATTACCCGAGCAACGCGCCGAACGCATACTGACCTGTTCGTTTAGAAGCTGCCTTAAAATCGTCAAATGCAGGGTTTCTGCTAACAGCTGACGCTTTCCGATTCAAAGAATGCCGATAGTTAGCCCGAAGGGATAACTGCGGATACGGGGGTATCCGCTTTTTCCTTGAAATCGCTGCGCTTTTAGCGAAATTGTACAAATTTGCCTTGTTTTTCAGATAAGACCTAATTAAAGAAGAGATTTTATCGACAGGTCACGGTTTTTGTTTTGCCTTGAAAAAATTACCAATTGATAACAGAATAGGCGTTAAAATTTTGTCAAGGTCGTAAATGGATTTTTGTTGACTTAAATTTTAATAAAGGGTATACTATACGTATATGGCATATGCCGGAGACGGTCGTTGCCGCTCGGTTTATTAAATAAATAAAAGCCTTTTTCAGGAGGAAATATAAATGGATATCACAAGGGTTCTCAAAGATCTGTGCAGCGCGGGCGGTGTAAGCGGAGGAGAAAAGGATGCTCATCGTATTGTAACGGAATATCTCAGTAAATATTCAGACGATGTAAAAGCGGACGAATTCGGGAACATCATAGGTTTTGTCGGAAACGAAAAAGAAAAGGGACATAAGCCGCTCCTGCTTCTTGACGCTCATATAGACAGAATAGGGATGATAGTCACCTATATCGATGACGACGGATTTCTTAAGGTAGGCGGTATGGGTATGGACAGGCGTACCCTGCTTGCACAGTCCGTCACCGTTTTCGGAAAAGAAAACATTAAGGGAATAATTTCCACCCTGCCTCCTCATACTGCTTCTGACAGCAAAAAATCGCCCAAGCTTGACGAAATAGCGATCGATGTGGGAATGACGAAGGAACAGGCTGAAAAGCTTGTCTCCCCCGGTGATCTTATTGTAATAGACGGATTTTTTTCCGAAATGGCTGGTACAAGGGTATGCTCTCCCGCTACCGATGACCGCGCGGGAATAGCGGTGCTTTTGTATGCTCTGGAGCTTCTTAAATCAGAAACGGAGCTTCCCTTCAGAATAGCTGTTGTTTTCGCGGCACAGGAGGAGGTAGGCGGACGCGGTGCGGCTATTTCCTCCTTTAACGTCAATCCTGATTATGCTATAGCAGTAGACGTCACCTTTGCGGTCAGCAGCGGTGTTGCGGCATCCAAGGCGGGGAAGCTGGGAAAGGGACCTATGATCGGGATTTCGCCGGTTCTTAGCCGTGACCTTTCCGAAAGGCTAATAGATATTGCGAAAAAATCGGGAATTCCGTATCAGCTTGAGGCTATGAAGGGAAGAACGGGTACTGATGCGGACGACATTTCCGTAAGCAGGGGCGGTGTTGTTACCGGACTTGTTTCCGTTCCCCAGAGATATATGCATACTCCGTGTGAATTGTTGGACACAGAGGATATTAAGGCTTCCGGAAAGCTTATCGCGGAATTTATAAAGGGAGGATGCTGAGATGGATCTTAAAGCGCTTGTAAAGGAACTGTCCGCATTGAACGGGACCAGCGGAGATGAACGTGATGTAAGAGATAAGATCATTTCTTATCTTCCGGCGGACGTAAGCTATAAGACGGATAATCTTGGGAATCTGATAGTGGAAAAAAAGGGGAGAAGGACCGCAGCTGAAAAGCTCATGATAGCCGCTCATATGGATGAAGTTGGTTTTATTGTGACCCATATAGACGAGGACGGCAGCCTTTGTTTCGGGGCGGTAGGCGGCATTCTTCATTCCGTGGTATTCGGGCGTCAGGTTATATTTAAAAACGGTGTATTCGGAGCAATAGCGGGAAAACCGCTTCACCTTCTCGAAGGAGAAGAAGAGGATCAGCAGCCTAAGATTTCCGACCTTCGCATAGACATAGGCGCTGAAAGTGCGGATGAAGCGGGGAAGATGATCTCGGTAGGAGACTGCGCATATTTTACGGGGGATCAGTTTGATTTCGGAGACGGATTTATGGCGGGAAAAGCTCTGGATGACCGTGTAGGCTGCGCGGTTATGCTTTCGCTGATAAATGGGGATTTACCCTTCGACTGCACGTTTGTGTTCACGGTTCAGGAGGAAATAGGAACAAGAGGCGCATATGCGGCATCGTTTTCGGTAAATCCGGATATTGCCGTTGTACTTGAAACAACCACTGCATGCGATATAAGCGGAGTGGACGGCGAAAAAAAGGTTTGCTGTTTGGGTGACGGTCCGGTCATATCTTTTATGGATAAAGGGACCATTTATGATAAGGAGCTTTATCGGTTAGGCTTTGAGGCGGCTGAAGAAACCGGAATAAAATGTCAGACCAAAACCGTGATAGCCGGAGGAAACGACGGCGGGGCTATACACAAATCAGCCGGCGGAGTAAGAACTATGGCGATTTCTCTTCCATGCAGATATCTTCATTCGCCGAATTGCATGATTAAGGAACAGGATCTTTACGATACCGTGAAACTTGTCAAAGCTGTCCTTGAAAAAATTGCGGATGAATGACAGGTTCGGATCAGGATATAAACCGTAAAGAATCGGTGATATGTTTTAATACCGCAGCACGTTAAGCTTCCGGAGGTCAAATGATAACCGCGATAGACTTTAAAACCGCACAAAGGCTTTTAAAGGATCGGCATGATATTTTTTCTCTTAAAATAGGCGCCGCTTTGTATTCCTATGACGGGTATGATTTTTGCGGCGTATACGCCGGTGAAAATATTCTTATAGGAAGGTATTATAATGATTTTATTATACGTACCGATGAATGTCTGACAGATGAAACTGCGGAGGAGCTTCTTCTGTTTTTGACAATATGGGGCTGGGGCGAAGTTCTTTGCGGATTTGAAACAGGAAAACGGCTTGCTCGTCTTGACGGTATGGATTACACCGAAAACGTATTGCTTAAATTTTCAAGCGGGTTGATACCGGAAAACGAAACGACGCCTTATTTTGATGATTTAAAGGAAAATCCGCTTCTTGATACGGTTTTTCCCATCATTAAGGACGGATTTCCTGATGTTGTATATGAGGATTGGTATACCGATATAAGTCACAAGGTGCGTCATAAAATATCAAAGGTATATGTTTACGGCGGAGCTACGGCAACGGTTATGGCGGAAACCGAAAAGGCGGCTTTTGTTTCTCTGTTGGCTGTAAAAAAGGAATTACGCGGAAGAGGAAACGCAAAAAGCCTTATACGTTCATTGGGGATTCATTTTGAGGATCAGAAAAAGGAAATGTCCTTGCTTTGCCGTGATGAGCTCGTACCCTTTTATAAAAAAGCTGGTTTTTATGAAGCCGGCAGGGTTATTTCGTTTTCCGCCGTTAATCATCGCCTGTCTGAAAGGCCGCAGAATGCATATATCCCTGCCGAGTGCTGACGGCCTTTGCATTAATATTTCGGAATATTCCCCGTATATCCGTACATTGTTCCGGATTTACCGAATATCCGATGAAGCCGTTCAAAAAGCTTGGTTTTCAGATTCGTTCGATTTTTGAAAATAAATAAAAAGGAAAAATATATGATATCATTTGATTTTAATGAGGATTTGATAAAAAAGGCTGAGATTGCGGAGAAAAAGTCCGGAGATTCTTTTGAAAGGATTTCCGAAATCTGCCGTTATAACAGTGAAAAGGTCCTTAAGGCGTTTATTGACAACGGAGTCAGCGATATGCATCTTAAGGGCACGACGGGCTACGGCTACGGTGATGACGGAAGGGATAAGGCGGATCAGGTTTTTGCTCAGGCGCTGGGAGCGGAGGATGCCCTTGTCAGGTATAATTTTGTAAACGGAACTCATGCCATATCAACTGCGCTTTTCGGGATCCTTAGACCCGGCGATATTATTCTTTCGGTAACCGGAAAGCCTTACGATACTTTGGAACAGGTAATTAACGGAGATGAGGGCGGTTCGTTAAAGGAATTCGGCATAAGATATGAAGAAATAGATCTGCTTCCCGACGGAAGACCTGATCTTGTTGAAATAGAAAAAAGATCAAAAGAAGCTAAAATGGTTTATATACAGCGTTCGAGAGGCTACTCCCTCCGTCCCTCCCTTACGCTTTCGGTTATTATGGAAATATGCGAGGCCGTTCGCCGGGGAGGCAGTAAGGCTGTGATAACGGTAGATAACTGTTACGGTGAGTTTGTTGAATGCGTGGAGCCTACCTCGGTGGGAGCCGATCTAATAATCGGTTCGCTTATAAAAAATCCCGGAGGCGGCATTTGTCTGACGGGGGGATACATAGCCGGGAAAAAGGAATTGGTCGAGCTTTGCGCATACCGTCTTACCACCGTGGGAACGGGTAAAGAGGTGGGCTGCTCTTTGGGACAGCAGAACAGGGAGATACTTTTAGGTCTGTTTAACGCTCCGTCGGCCGTTGCCGACGCGGTCAAGGCATCGGTTTTTGCTTCGGCGTTTTTTGGGGAATTGGGATTTAAGACTTTTCCGGATCATCGCGAGTACAGAACAGATATAATATGCTCCGTAAAACTGGGAACGCCGGAAAAGCTTATTGCATTCTGTGAAGGGATTCAGGGCGGAAGTCCGGTTGACAGTAATGCTATGCCCGAACCCTGGGATATGCCCGGGTACGGCTGTAAGGTGATTATGGCTGCCGGAGCGTTCACTATGGGGAGCTCCATAGAATTATCTGCCGATGCGCCGCTTCGCGAGCCGTATGCCGTATGGCTCCAAGGCGGTATATCATATTATGCCGCAAGAGCGGGAATCATTAACGCGGCGCAAAGAATGCTGGATAAAGGGTTGCTGGAAATATAAAGCGGGCGGAGATTTTTTCCGATGCGAAATATTTATTATAAAGAAAAATGAGGAGGTTTCCTTATGCGCAGTATGACAGGATTCGGGCGAGAAAGAGCCGTTATTGACGGAAAGGAATATTTGGTTGAAATACGTTCGGTGAACAGCAGATATTGCGAGCTTACCGTAAAGCTTCCGCGTCATTATACATATCTTGAGGAAAAGATAAAGGCGCAGGTTAAGGGTTGTATAGCCAGAGGAAAAACCGAGGTTTACTTGTCCGTAGCGGATGTTGAGGGAAGAGAAACCGATGTTACCGTGAATGTTCCGGTTGTAAGAAAGTATTTGGAGGAGATGCGCGGATGTTCTGAGGAGCTTGGGCTTTCCGATAATCTTGAGCTTTCGGATATTTTTCGTATGACGGATGCGTTTACAGTCGTAAGACCCGAGGCGGATGAGGACGCGATATGGAGAAATGTCAGTAGCGTATGCGGATCGGCTTTGGAAAGGTTTTCACTAATGCGTGAAAAAGAAGGGCAGAAGCTTAAATCAGACATTTTGGACAAGCTTTCAAATATTGAAGCTATGGTAAGCCAGATAGAAAAGCTTTCTCCGGAGACCACGGCCGCATATCGACAAAGACTGTATGATAAGCTCAGGGAAATACTGGAAACCGCTCAGATAGAAGAGCAGCGCATTTTGACCGAAGCGGCAATATTTGCCGAGAAGACAGCCGTTGATGAAGAAACGGTACGTTTGCGCAGTCATTTTAAACAGTTCAGGGAAATGGCGGAGTCTGCCGAACCGGTTGGAAGAAAGCTGGATTTTCTGGTCCAGGAGCTTAACCGCGAATCTAACACCATAGGCTCCAAATGTCAGGATATAAGGATCACAAGGCTTGTTATAGATATAAAAAGCGAGATAGAGAAAATAAGAGAACAAATACAGAATATCGAGTAGTTTACGCTTATGCATTGAAAAAGAAAGGCATGACAGGAATGTTTGTTTTAAAGTCGCTGAATCCTTCGGAAAAATTGATCGGAAAATTAAAGTATGCTTTAACGGCATTTTTTATTATTCCTTTTGTACCATTGGTTGTTTTTCAGATGTCGGAGCTATGGTTGTCACTGACGATCTCCGTTGCTGCCTGCGGTATATTGGGATTTCTTTTTATTAAATTTAAGCTTTACGGTTATATGGTTCGAAATTCGGTGCTTGGTTATGTTTGCGCCGTCGGATGTACAATTTTGTTCTGCCTCAGGTTTTGGGAGGATAAAAATATATTGCTCTCGATATTTTCGGCGCTGGTTTTTTTTAATGCCGCAAATATGATTTTATCATTGTTTTTTAAGTTTTGCTGCAACGGTAGGCTTAATCCGAAAAATCTGGTATCCGTATCCTTCGGGGCGATTTCTCTGGCATTTACTCTGTTCTTTTTTCTTCCGGGTGATTCTTATATAAACAATATAAATGATTTTGATTTTGCTTATCAGGATTTTGCGGTCTATATGTTTGAACCCGCCCTTATTTTGATTTTTGTGACCGGAGCGATAGGGCTGCTTCTTAACGAACGTTTTTTAAAGCTTTATCTTTCTTTCCTTGCGGGAATAAATATATGCGTTTATTTCCAGTACATGTTTTTAAACAGTAATCTTCCTGTTCTGATAGGCGACGGGGTGGATTGGGATAAGTTTACCGGTTATTCTGTAATAACCGCCGTCTTATGGGTGTTTTTTCTTGCGCTTCCTTTTGTTGCCCAGTTTCTTATTGAAAAGATATGGGTCAAGGCGGTAAAGAAGGTGCCTTTGTTCATAGGGCTGATCGAAGCGGTTTCTCTTGGTATTCTTATCGTTACGGCGTCGGGCGATATATTCAGCCGGAATGATCTGATTCTCTCCGGGGAGGAGCAGTATACTGTTTCCAAAAACAAAAATATTATAACGATAATCCTGGATGCTACCGACAACAAATATATTATGAACACACTTTCGTCAAGACCCGAAGCTTTTAGCGGCTACGAAGATTTTACAGTATATACGAATACGTGCAGCGTTTTTGATTCGACGTTCCAGTCCTTGACGCAGGTATATTCGGGCATAGAAAGCAAACCTGTAATAAAAGTGTCGGATTGGAATGACCAGGCGTGGAACAGCGAAAAAGCTGGCGAATTTTACAAGCGTTTTCATAATGCGGGCTATAAGATGAATTTTTTTGCAGATGCGAATTGGGATCTAAGCCTCCTGCGAGATAAAATTGACAATATAACAAGCAGCAAAATAAGCAAATCCTCAGACAGCCACAAAAATCTTGTTCGTGATTTTAACCGGCTTACGGCTTATCGGGTAATGCCCTTTGCCTTAAAAAGGTTTTTTTCCGTGGACGGTCTTGACCTGAACAGAAATTTTCAGACGGCGGATAATTTTAAATTCTACAATGAGGAGTTCAGAGAACCGTTGGATACAATGAAGCTTTCAGACAGCGATAAAAATTATTTTATCGTAGAGCATATATGGGGTGCTCATACTCCTCTGGATAAGGCTACGTTTGTTGATACAACGGAATATATTCTTGAAATAGTCAGGGAATATTTGAACAATCTGAAAAAATTCGGTGTTTACGACGACTCTACCATAATTATAATGGCGGATCACGGCTCCCATGATCTACCCAATTTTCCGGATTCAACTCCGATGTTTATGATAAAGGAAGCAAACAAAAAGTCCGATCGTATTACATTAAGTACGGCTCCGATTTACTTTTCCGATCTTATGTCGACATACCTTGTTAATGCCGGACTCTATGATGATGAGGCAAAGGAGCTTTTCGGACCTTCAATTTATGATTTTAAAGACGGGGATTTAAGGGAGCGGGTGGCTAATTACCGGATTAATGACAAGAATTATCCTCCGTCAAAAATTTCACCTCTCGTTCCTTCTTTCGGGTACAATGTAATATATTCATACAGATATACCGGGGATACTTCCGATCTTTTAGGGGTAATAAAAACAATCGGACCGGAAAGCATTACTCATATGGAGGAAGATGCGTCATAAGCCTCGGAAAATAACAGTATACTATGCTGCATTGTCGTGCTGCATCCGTAATTGCTCCCGTAACTATGGTAAGCGCGTTTCCCGATAAAATGCATCGTGAATATGATGCGGCAATGGCTTTAACCTTGCCGCATAGGATTTCTTTAACACCTGAGGCGGCACGGCTTCGCGGGCTACTCATTCCGGCGGAGGACGGCTCGCCCACGGTGGGTCCAAAATCGTAAAATGCTTTTGACGCGCGGTTTGCACACTATTATCGTTAAAGCTGCCTTAAGGCAATACCGTACAATGACCGCCTGACGGCTTTGCGTGCGGCTTGCTTGCATATTTTCGGCCAGCTTACACAAATTCTCCTTGAAATACGTCAGTATTCCTGCGTCGAATTTATACAAGCTGACGAAAAATCTGACTGCGCGATTCATACGCAATCATTGTGTGGTGCTGCCTTAAATAAAAATAAGACGCCCCTATAAAGGGAGCGTCTTATTTTTGAGGCTTTGAAAAAACAAGATTACTTCTTGATTTTTTTCATTTCTTTGGGTGCCTTGGGCTGGTATATGTCGCATACCGACGCAGAATTGTACGCGGTTTTTGCAAAATGCAGACTAACAGCCGAAGCAGCTTTAAGAATAGTATTCTTAAGCTTCATGTTTTTTCCTCCTTGTGTAAAAATAATTAAATAATAACAGTGCCGAAGCGCTGAATATTGCCCAACCGATTACCCAGAAAAATTCCGGTGCGTTAAAATACATGATAACTCCCGCCGCAGTCCACAATGCAAAAATAATAAGGCTTAATATTTTATGTTTCCTTTTTTCGCTTTGATCCATATCTTTGTCTTCCCTGTCGGCAGGGGCAAGCGCGATAATTACTCCAAGGCCGATAACGAACAGCGGAAGCCCGAAAAGCATATCCATATCCCGCGTCAGATAAGTAAGAAAAATGTTCAGAAAAATGGCGGTGCCGAAACTTAGCTTACAGCGCAGTACGGTTTTTGCATGATAACCTCCGCACTGACTTCTGAGAGAAGCGAAGCAAGCAAAAAATACGGCCACCCATAAAAGCCTTTGTGTCAGAAGACCGATAACAAATGCCGTAAGTATTCCGAGCAGCGTTGAAAATAACGCCTCGAAGCCGTATTTGTATATATTATAGTCATCAATAACAATAACTTTATTTTGCACAAGCTTGCTTGTAAGAAAAGAACAAAATTTCTCCATGTTAAAGTCCTTTTTAAAAATATTCTATCATACTTGATCCGGTTTTTCAATATTTTTATCCCCAAAAACGGTTTTTTCGCCCGAACGACGCTATTAGAATACAAAAATATAAGCACATTAAATTAATTTTATGTTTGTAGTTGACGAATGCGATGGCTTATGATATACTGAAATATATGATTAAACAGAGGGGAGGTAAGACTTATGAAGCTCATTGTCTGTGACGACGACAGGATATTCTGCCATAAGCTTACGAGCCGGATCAGTCAGATAAAGGATTACGGCGAAATAAGCATCCGTATGTATACCGACGGAAGAAAGCTTTTAAAGCATTACACGCATTGTGACGCTCTTTTGCTTGACATTCAGATTCCCGGTTTTGACGGCTTTGAAATTGCCAAAAAGATAAATGAACAGGATAAGGATGTAAAAATAATTTTTATAACGAATCATGATGAAATGGTTTATAAATGTTTTGAGTATTCGCCCTTCAGGTTTTTAAGAAAAAGATATGTCGATAACGAGCTTATGGAAGTCTTATCTGCCGTAAATGCCAAATGCGAAAGGGATCATCATTTTGTACGAATAAAACTTAAGGAAGGCTATACCGATGTCAAAGCCGACAGCATTAAATATATTGATATTTATAACCGTATAATTAATGTTCATTTAAGGGATAATACCGAATTGGTATCTTACGGGGATCTTGCCAGCCTTGAAGCCGAATTGAACAAAATGGGCTTTGTACGTACAAACAGGAGCTATCTTGTCAATATGCAATATATAGATTCGCTTGCTTATAATTTTGTTATTTTAGACGATAAGACGAGGATCCCGCTGTCCCGCGGACGAAAGGATAAAGTTACGGAATCTTTGCACCGGTATGTATCGGATTTTGATTGATCGGGAGCGGTATTGATGGAAATTTTGGCGTCGGCTTTTGACGCTGTTTTGGAAGTTTATTTTTTGACAGCGTTTTTAAAAATTAAAAAAACCGGGTATTCTATAACCGTGATTATCGCCGCGGTGCTTCTTATAACGTTGGATTATGTGTTTTTGAGTCAACAAAGCGGCATGGAAATAATATGCGTTGTGATTGCATTTTCCTTAAGGTTTTGCTGTACCTTGATCCTCGAAGGATGCATTTTCAAAAAACTTGCCGCATGTTTTATTTCTTCGCTCAGCAATTCTTATATCAGTGTCATGCTTCTAAGTCTTACGGCGTCGGTTTTGGGCTTGAACGGCGTCGACAAACTTCATACGGCGGAATATAATGCATTTATAAGATACTCCATTCTTATTGCCGCCAAGCTGCTGCTTTTTCTGTCGGTTAAATTGATACTTATGGCATTTAAAAAAGTCAAATATAGTCCGTCTCCTAAAGAATGGGGCTTTGTAGCGGTATCTTTTGCCGTATCGAATATTGTAATGAAGCTTGTATGGTGGCTTAACCGCTCTGATCAGAGGGGGTTAAGCATTGTGTACATAATAGTGGATACGGCTATAATTTTTATGAACATTATGATGATTTTCCTGTTTCAGTATTCCGGAAGGCTCAATCGCAAGTATAAGGAGTCTGAGCTGGCGCAGTTAAAGTTTAAAGAGGATGAAAAGCTTTTTAAACAGGTAGAGGAGCAGTATATAGAGGCGAGGAAAATAAAGCATGATATGAAGGGCTGTATAAACAGCGCACTTGTGCTTCTTAAAGAAAATAAAAACGCAGAGGCTCAGGAATACTTGGAAAAATATCTTGGCGAAAAGGTTGACGGAATAGTTTCGGTAATTCGTACTGACAGCAGCCTGATAAATGCCGTTATTAATTCAAAGCTTACGTTGTGCGACCGTATGGGGATCGAACATTCCTGTAGTATGATACAGGAAATTCCTCCGGAGATGGAATTTGATCTTAGCTTTCTGATCTCGAACTTGATGGATAACGCCATAGAGGCTTGTGAAAAATTAAAGGGTCAAAAATATATATCGTTATCGATAAGCGTTGTAAAAGCATATTATCATATTGTGGTTAAAAATACTATAGAAGCGTCCGTGCTTGAATCGAACCCTGAGCTTAAAACAACAAAGACCGATTCGCCGGCACAGCACGGTTACGGATTAAAATCCATAAAAGAAATTATAGATAAGTATCTTGGAAGCATCAGGTTTCTTGAGAGGGATAATTATTTTATTGTTGACGCGATAATAAATAAAGAGCTTATTTATGATGATTCATACGCTGAAGATCAATTAAAGCGTGCGGTGCGCTTTTAAAATTATATTGGTCTTTTTGCCGCAAATGCCGGATACCCTGCCCCTTACCCTGTGGCTTAACTTATCGTATAACGGTGTTTTTGGCAGCATTAAGCACTACCGGCACAGACGGAAAATTATAAAGCGACACGGCTGAAATTTGACAAAAGGAGCCGGTGCGGTTGGAGCATTGCATAAGAGCCGCTGCCGGAACGAGTCGATCCGTTGAAGCATTTGGATTGACCGGCTTCCTGTAAAAACGATTTATATGGCATGACTTTTTAAAGTATGCGCTTTCGGATGACGCGGCGGAGCAATAAAATAGAGTTTTGATTTACAATATTGACAATCGTCTGATATTCTGTTAAAATGAAAACAATATGTTATGATCTGATTTGGAGGATATACCGCCGGATTGCAGTTTTGAGCTGATCCTGCAACATCTTTTTACGTCGGTTGTGCTCAAATCTTTTTATGGCTTTTTCCAAGTCCGTAGGTCAAAAAGCTTGTTTAGCGGCATTACCGCCTTGCTTTTTACGGTGTGATCGGCATGTTATGAAAAGAATAACGGCAGAAAGGACAGGTATATATGAAAAAAAGCATTAAAAAAATGGTTGGATTCAGAGTAGCGGCTGCTCTTTTGTCCACACTACTTTTTAGTTTTATGACTACCTTTAATATTTTCCGCATTCAGGATAATCAGGCCTCCTCGGCTCAGGTAAATACGCTTCTTAATAAAATGCAGATAGCGGAAACCGCTCACTATAAATGGGCTGCCAACTTAAGTAATGCATTGTACGCCGGTACTGAATTTACCGGGAGCATTGATCCTACTACATGTGCGTTGGGTAAATGGCTTTACGGAGAAACGGGCACGGAGGATCAGGAGATCCTGGAGATTCGGTCTCAGCTGGAGCCGTTACATAAAGAGCTGCACCAGTCCGCTACTTATGTGCTGGATCTAATGAAAAACGATTCCGCCGAGGCTCAGCTTTATTATCAGGAAACGATCCAAAAAAATCTGGTCAATATTGTCGGCCTTCTTGACAAGGTGGTGGAAAGAGGCGGGGTTCTCAGTGAGGAAAGCCATGTCCAGATGGAGAACACCATTCTTACTATGCATCTTACATCGGGTATCTGTCTTGCTTTGGCGTTGGTATGCCTGATAAGCCTTATTTACTGTGTTCTGAAGAAAGTTGTCAAGCCGATCATCAGCATTACGGAATGCAGCAGGCCGCTTCAGGAGGGAAGGCTTAATTTTGATTTGGTTTATAACTCCGGCGATGAGGTAGGTACGCTTGCAAATACGCTCAGAAATTCCATGAAGCTTATTGACGGTTATGTGGCGGATATAAACCGGATAATGGAACAGCTTTCCGGCGGTAATTTTAATGTTCAGAGTTCGTTGGATTATATCGGAGATTTCAGTAGTATCCAGGCATCGACGGAAAGCTTTACTTCAACTATGTCTGCGGCTCTGGATCAGATCTCTCAGGTTGAACGGCGCATTTCCGAAAATGCGGAACAGATCGCCAACAGCTCTCAGTCTCTTGCACAGGGTGCTACCGAACAGGCCGGATCTATTCAGGAGCTGTATGCTTCTTTGGAGGAGCTTTCCAAAAGCGCAAAGAAGAATGTTGAGGTTTCATCGGGCGCTCATGAACGCGCTCTTCTGACCGGCGAACAGGTTTCTGCCGGCAGCAAGCAGATGGAACAGATGGTTTCCGCAATGTCAGATATAAGCAATACTTCCGAGCAGATCGGTCAGATTATTGCTACGATAGAAAATATTGCATTCCAGACAAATATACTTGCGCTCAACGCGGCGGTAGAAGCCGCAAGAGCGGGTGAAGCCGGCAAGGGCTTTGCCGTTGTGGCCGACGAGGTTCGCAGTCTGGCGGCTCAGTCCGATAAATCCGCCAAAGCCACCAAGGAGCTTATTGAAAATTGTGTGGAAGCGGCCGGAAGAGGTACAAGGATTGTAAACGACGTTTCTTCATCGCTGAAAAAGACTCTGGAGCTTGTGATGAGCTCCAATAGAGATATAGAAGTTATTGCAGATGCCGTACAAAAGGAAGCGGAATCCATAGTGCAGGTTACGGAAGGAATAGAGCAGATTTCCTCAGTTACTCAGACCAATTCCGCCAGCAGCGAAGAGGCAGCCGCAATCAGCAATGAGATGTTCACTCAGGTACGCAAGCTTCAGGATCAGACGAAAAAATTCCGCCTGAAGCAATAAATTGTTAAAAAGTTCATGTTTTATTGTTTTTATGGCAACTGATAATATGAAAACGATAGATCGGAATATGGAAAAGGTATAAATGGCTATTTCTAAAGCAGGAAATATTGCTTATCGTGTTAAAACAGATGGATTTCATGGTGAACTATTCTTTCTGCTGGAGGACAAATATCCGAGGAAAGCACTGATTTGTTTCGGCGGCAGCGATGGTCGGAGGTGACAGGTATGGTATACGGCATCGGAACGGGTTCAAAAAATTATTCATATTATTCCGGCAGAGGAGCAAACCGTAATGTAAAAATGCCCACCCTTCCCGGTATGCGAACAAGGGGTCAATGCAAGCTTAGCGAAAAGGAGTTGCTTAGCAAGATTAGGGAATTGGCCCACAAAGATGCTGCTGAGGGGACCGATTCGCAGCATGCCGAAAGTTTTCAGGGAGTGAGATATGGCTCGGCAGAATGGCAAAAGCTAAGGGATGACTATGTTTCCTTTGCATCCCCCGATAGGGTGGGAATTATTAAAAATACGCTTTCAGGTTTTGCGGGAAAAATACAGTCTATGACTCTTACAGGTAAAAACAGTGACGTTGGCTTTTTTGATATAATATTCAACAATTGTAAGAAATTTGGACCTGACGTAGGCGGGAATTTTGTGATCTTCAGAGATGAGCAAGGAAATGAAATTGCCCGATACAGTGAGCCAAATGGTTGGAGTTTTCGGTATACTCCTGCTGAGGATGCAAGGCTCGATGAATTTAACGCTTTGTGGAAGCAAGCTTTGACCGATGCGCAGACAGAATTGAAGCAGGGTGTGTGAGGAGAAATTATAATATAGTTTTTTGCAGTCAGGATTATATATTCAATTTTAAATTTACGCATTTAAAAAGACAGTGCTTTAATTTTTAAAATCAGGCGGAAGCTTAAAAATGAAAAGTATAAGAAAATTTATCTCTGGGATACTTGCTGTTGAAAAGAAAGCTATTACAGATTCAAAAAGGATATTTTACTTATACTTCCAATAAGGTTTCTTGCTATAAAATACGGCGTCACGAGGATATGAAAAAGGTCATCCGGCAGGGCATAATAACAGACCGGCGTTTGTATGGTGAAATAACACTGCAACGTGGCTGTATGATACATATCTAACGGTGTATTGTAAGCGCTCCAAACATAAAGGAGAGCCGTTTGGGGTTATAGCAACTGCGGGTTCAATTTTATATACAGCTGTGGGCAATAAATGGCTTAAGATAGGCGGCATATGGGCGAATTTATAAAGGAGCGGCGTAATGAATATCATAAATATAAACCCTGTCAATACAAAAAGCAGTTTAAGCAATATTCCAAAAAGCCCGCTTCATAAGGTAAATTCCGAGACTGTAAGCTCTGCCTCAAAAGGTCGCTTTGATTCCTTCACACTTGTGGGAACGGATGAAAAGTATGAAAACGGAGCCGATATAAAGGAGCTTGGCTCAAAGACGGCGGAGTTAGTGAGAAATATGTCAGGGTTTTCGGATGAGGAAAAGGCGGAAATAGCTTTTGGCTCTTATTTGGAAATGGCAAAGGCGATCAACGGAATGAAGCAGGCCATTGAATATGACATAACTTGTTTCAGTGAGTACAAAGATGAGAAAGCTTATTACACCGATTTGCTTAATAACGGCGGAGTGATCGGAGATGGCGGCGGCAGATATAAGTTTGGCGGTAACGCTGCGGGCGATGTTGTACAGACAGAGGATATTCAAAACGCCTTGTCCGGGGTGCAGTCTCACATAGACGCATGGTGCGGAAAAAACACTGCCGAAAAATCTTATCCCCGTCAAATGCCCGACGGCGTTTACGGCATATTTACTCCCGAGGTGGGTTATAGAATCGCGGAAAAGGTCTTTAGGCTGTCAGCAGATGTTTTTTCTGCGGCAACGGGAATTAACGGCAGCGCACTTGATTTGAAGGACAATGAGTTCTTTTTTAGCAAAGAAGGCGTTACCGAGGAAAATTTCCTTGAAAAAGCCAACACAATATTAGGTGCGGTTAAGGGCAGGATCAAGCAGCTTGGGGATATATGGAGCGAATATTCCTACAACAACAGACATTTTACGGATAAGATCAAGTAAAGATATAAGGTCAGGATCAACGACCTTCTAAATCCTTTACAGTACAAGGCTTAAATGTAGATTTCATAAGGATAAGTGAACTATATCCGCTATTAACATCGGAAGTATGGATATAACCCCATTTGCACTCTTTTCATGTAAAGCCTGCGAACCGTCAGAATGAATAAGAATCAACAGGCGCAGGAACGTTGTCAGCATTTTGTCAGGAATATGATAAAAACTATCCTGCTGCCGTATTACACTTACCACTTTAGCAAAACGAGCCGGGAGATCTTTGCAGGATAAGATGAAACGTGTGATTGTAAGTGATATTCCGAGCGGAAAGCATTAAATTCGCGTTCATATTTTTCGCCTTCCCTGAACAACGAAGCGAAATGCTTTAATGTCCGATCACTTTTTGTGCGCTTTATTTTATTCCGCCGTATATCCTTCTGATACGGTTGTGTTTACATAGTATTTTAAAAACCAAGAAAGTCTCCGGTCAATATTGACTTTCCCCCTTAACTATGTTACAATTTAAAATGCAACTCTATTATACGAACGCGGGGAGAAATCCGTGAGGAAAGTCCGAGCATCAAAGAGCGGGATAGCTGCTAACGGCAGCCGAGGGTGACCTTAGGGCAAGTGCAACAGAGATATACCGCCGTATTTTTTACGGTAAGGGTGGAAAGGCGAGGTAAGAGCTCACCGGAGCATAGGAGACTATGCTGCCATGTAAACCCTATCCGATGCAACGCCGATTGGTACGGAGAGAAATGCGTCTGCTCGGCGTACTCCGATATAGGCGGCTCGATCCTGCGGGCGACCGCAGGGCTAGATAAATGTTCGTACAAGACAGAACTCGGCTTACAGATAGAGTTGAAAAAGCACCATATGGTGCTTTTTTATTTTTGTAGCCTTAGAAAAACAACGGATAAGACGGCATAAAAAATCTTAGAGCCTGTTTAGTATCTCGAAGTATGTAGATTGGCAGATTTTGCGTATTTCGGGGCGATTTTCCGCAGACGTACTTGATGTAAATCAAGAAATAAACGAAAAAATATGCAAAAGATGCAAGCAGGATATATGCTGAGAGATGCTAAACAAGCTTTTAGACTCAACGTTGATATCCGATATATTAAAAGCTTTGTAATCATTGATCATATGGTAATTTCAAAGGGGGCTGTCAAAAAAACAAAAAAGTGCAGTAATTAAACCGATCATAAATGAAGCTGTAGGCTTGATCGAAGATAACGCCTTAAGCGCCGCTCCTTTGTCATCCCTATTATTTTTACATATCTCTAACATATATAAGGACGCACCTGAGACCAAGAAGCCTTGTACGATTTCGATGAATGAGCTTAGTTCTCGAGAGAAAAAGAGGAGAAGTATGGTAATGCTTCGAGTATTTTGACGCATAAAACACCGGCAGTCAGGGCGTTTCTGAAAATAAAGAAAATATATAATCACGCTGAAAGCATGGCAATTTTAAGGAAAAAAGCGGAGGAACAGGAGGGTATTTCATAATTATTTGGGATAACTGTCGGCATGCTGGAAAGCATTCGCAGTTAATAGAAATTTTGCAATCTGCACCTTTTCAGATAGTCCTTAGTAAAAATTGCGGCTTTAGATAGCTAATATTAAACATTGAAATTTTAATCCTTATCTTAGGCAGTAACGGCTGAAAAAGCATCGGCAATAAAATCAAATATGGCTATGAGTAAGAAAAAGCTCGGAAACGGTTAAAGAAAACGCTTGTTTTGGCATAAGCTTTTAAAATTATGCGATCCGCTTATTTAAAAAAACAACGGTATACAAAACTTCGCTAATTAACGGTTTGTTATGCTTTATTTAAAATATTTTCTGAGACTGTAAAGGGATAAAAACCATTTTTAAAAACAACACTGTTTATGTACTAGGAGTTTAATATTGTGTTGATAATGTGAAAAATATTTTCATGTTTATTTTTATACGGTGAAGGAAATGTGATTGTTTTGTGAAAAACAATATGACATTAATTTTATTTTTTCTGTTTTTAACAATTAACGCAGCTGATATTTGTTGATAATGCCATCGATATTCACGCAAACGTTTTAACAGCTTCTTGATCTGCGGTCATAATTATCTCCGACATGAACATTTGGTTTCAAATATGGATTTTGGACCATGGTGCTTTTTATAAATAACAATATAAGGTATGGATTATATCTGCTTGGAATTTGATTTTCTTCAATAAATCTAATGAATATAGTGCCTCGGAGAACAGCATTAAAATGCTGTCCCGTAAAAGAAACCGCCGTCAACCGTTTTGATTGACGACAATAATATACTTCTGCTCCGCCGTCTAATAAATAAATTCGGATTGACATCGGCGAATCCGGTGTTTTTTACTCATCAGATCGGGTATCGGTCTGCACCGTGATCTCTTTTCCCAGGGAAAAGCTGAATAAAATACACTCCTTTACTCTCATGCCGGTCATTTCCTCCAGCGCCTTTCTGTAAATTCCGAGCTGTCCCGTATATTCTTCCTTAAGCTTTTCGGGTGTGGTATTGCGGTTGGTTTTGTAATCGACAAGAACTATTTCGTCATTCTCCTCGAAAAACATATCCGCTATGCCCTGAATAAAGGAAAGGTCGTCGTTATCCGGACAAGTGTCTCCTGTCAGACTGATCGTGGTAAAGATAGGGAATTCCCGAAAAACCTTTTTCGCCTTCCCCGCTCTTTTGGCAACGGTGCTGTTAAGAAATCGCTGTATTTCCTGCGGGTTTACGGCATTTTTTTCATCATCGCTGATGATACGGCTTTCTGCAAGTCTTTTCAGCTCCAAATCGGCGCTGTCAGCCGTAAAATCAACATATTCCATTACCTTGTGATATATGTCGCCCCGCTCCTTAGGGGTGAGAGGACGGTTTTTTTTCATAAAAACCGGAAGCCCCATGTAAAAAGCGCTGCTGATATTGGCTTCTCCGGTAGGCTCATCGGGAGAATCGGCGTTTATTCCGAGAGAGGTTGCCGTAAACTTTGCGGGTGTGTGTACGGCTTTTTCATACGGATATTTGTAATTTATCCGTTTTCTGATTTTATCTGCATCCAATACCGCTTTATCATCACTCGTACCGGAAGAAGCGTCTATTGCCTCCGGCTCTGCGGATTTATCGTCATGACTGGGTATAAGGGTAAACTCGAAGGCGGAGGGATTTCTGTCAAACCGTGATCTGAGGAAGCTCAGATAGCTTCCCGTGCCGCCGAAATATTCCTTTTCTCCGCTGTCGGCTTCATTCGCGTTTTTTTCGGTAACATTGCATCCCGCTGTAATTATAAGCTTTTCCTCTGCTCTCGTCATTGCGACATATAAAAGCCTGAGCTCCTCCCCCGCGACCTTATCATTATAGCTGTCGGCAAGAAGCTGATGAGAAGCGGTCGCGCACTTGACGGATCTTTTAAAGTCGCATACGGAAATGCCCGCGCCTTTTTCCTTATCGAAAATAAAAGCTTGAAAAGAATCTCTTTTGTTGGGAGAAACATCCGAACCTCCGATGAATACTACCGGAAACTGAAGCCCCTTTGAGCTGTGTATTGTCATTATCTTTACCGAACGCTCCTCCTGCTCTTTTACCTGAGCCTGGGGCATTTCCAGCTTGCTGCGGTTCACATGCCTCATAACTGCCAGAAAATCAGAGGGACGCGGATTACCTCGTGCATAGTACAGAAGCAGTCGCAGATTTTCCCGCCTTTCCCGTCCCTTTCTGCCGACGCTCATAATGTCGGGCAGCATAGTTACCGAATATATTTCGCTTAAAAGCTCATGAGTGAGGGAATTGGCGGCTGATTTTCTAAAAAGCTGCATATCCGAAATGAATTTTTTCGCTTTAGAACTTAAAACTCCGTCATTTTCAGATTCGGCAACTGCGGAAAGAATGCCGTACAGAGACAGCTTATGGGGGTTTTTTATATCGGTTCCCTCGGCGAGTCTTACCCTTGCCGTTTCTTCGGCGGTAAAACCGTAAACGGGGGACATTATGGAGGTGACCACAGCTCTGTCGTCGTTAGGCCTGAGAACTGCTGACAGAAGAGCCAGAGCAAGCTCGATCTCGATAAGGCTGGTAAAAGCCTTATCACCGGTTGAAACACAGGGGATATTAAGATCTTCAAATACTCTGCGGTAAACGGCGCCTATTGTGTTTGTCCTTGTAAGTATGGCAAAATCACCATAGCCGCATGGCCTTTCGCCGTTTTTATCGTGGACGGTAAAACCGCTTTTTATCATATCCTGTATTCTTTTTGCGGTATATCTTGCTTCTCTGCTCCTGCAATCGTCCCTGTCCTTTAATGAATTTATTATTATAAGCTCTGACCTGTTTTTGTCGCAGTGATCTATGCCTCTGCCAGCAGTCATATCCTGCCACGGGCTTCCGGAAAAGCTTTCCGGGAGCTCATCCTCACAGCAGCCCCCGAAAACCTTGTTTACCGTATCTATAACGTCGCTGCTGCTTCGGAAGTTGCTGTTAAGACATATTGATTTATAATTTTTGTTTGAGGGAAGGGAAGCAAATATTTCGGGGTTTGCGCTTCTGAAGGAATATATGCACTGTTTGGCGTCGCCTACAAGATAAAGATTCTTTTCGCCGTCGGACAGACACCGGAATATTTCATACTGTATATCGTTGCTGTCCTGAAACTCGTCTACTATTATATAATCGTAAACTCCCTTGCTTCCTCCCGCCTTTACGGCCTCGAGCGCAAAATGCTCCAGATCGGAAAAATCCACAACCCCGGCTTTTCTTTTTAGTGCCGAATACTCTCTGTCATATACCTGTTCAAGTCCCCGCAGAAGCTCCAGATGCCTTCCGCATTCCTCTCTGTCCTTTTCACGGTTTATCAGCAAGGCGGACTTCCTTGCGCAGTCCTTTAAAATAGCTTTTATTCCGTCTCTTATTTCGGAAAGCGGAACAAAAGGAGAATCCTTTTTAACGGCGGGAGCTCTTCCGAAATCGACCCTTCTGTGTAAAAGCCGGTCATAATTATTGTGGGCAAGAGAGCTTCTGAGGAAATCCGCCTCTTCGAAAAGATTATTAAAATATGTCCTATGCTTTTCGCCCGCTTTAATATCCTTTTCGTCAATAAGGTCGTCAAAAATCTCCGAGACCTTATTTTTTAGCGCCGAAACCTGATCCAGCGCTTTCAGCATATCATTTCTGAGAGGCTCGGAATAAAGCTCGGCATATCTTTCCGGGTCGCCGTAAACCTCCGATTGTTCCTTCATCCATTCGCTGCCTGAAGGAATATTGGACAGAAAATCATGCAGCTTAAGCACTGCTTCGGAAATGTTTTTTTCACCGCCGAGTCTTACCGAGATTTCCTCCTGATGCCGTAGCTCCGTTTCTTTATAAATATGCCTGAAAAGCATTTTCATTGCTTTATCCGAAAGCGCTTTCCTTTCGATATCGCCGCATACGGCGAAGCCCTCCTCAAGAGGGAGAAGACGTATATTATCCCGTATCAGGGAAAGACAAAAGCTGCTTATGGTGGATATTCTTGCGTAGGAGAGCCGGACAAGCTGTTCTCTGAAGAAATCGTCGCCGGGATTATCCCTTAAAAGCTCCTTCATCCTTTTTTCCAGACGCTGTCTGAGCTCCGCCGCCGCCTTTTCCGTAAAGGTGACCGCCGCAAGTCTGTCGGCATAGACCGGATTTGCTCTGTCGGATATAAGAGCGGCTATATGCTCGACCAGAACGGCGGTTTTTCCGCTTCCCGCCGAAGCGGAAACGGCTGCGGAATGCTCCCCCCTGTAAGCTATTGCTTCGGTCTGTTCCTTTGTAAAATTCAAAATACCGCCTCCTTATCCCTTGTTATCTCCGGTCAGAAAGTCGTTTAATCCGCTTCCCGGATCTGCCGGTCTGCTTTTGATATCCTTATTGCCGCAGATGCTTTGGAAGGAGCAGTGATCACAGGGCTTTTCGCCTTCTTTTTCCAAAGGGAGCGCCTGAATATCGCCTTCAAGCAGGGCGTTTATTTTCGGCACTATGATTTCATTATCAACATGTCTTCTGAGCTTCGAAAATTTATCTGCGGACAAAGTCATAATATCGGTAAATCTTGCGCCCGGTCCGGATTTTGTTTTTTCTCTCACCGCTTTTTCGTAGTCGTTTACAGCCCGCTCGGCTTCTTCGGTGTCAAAGGACGCACCGGAAATTTTGTGCCCGGAATACCAGCTCTTGTCATAATCGGATTGGGGCAGCGGCGTGGTATCGGCGGCATTCAGCATGCCCTGTTTGCCCGCCGAAAAATAACCCACGGCGGCTGGCTTCGAATTTTTTTCCTCTGCGCATTCCGCAAACAGATACAGAAGCATCTGGAGATCCGTGCCGCTTTCTATACCTTCCCGCGTAAAGGTTTTCGGTATGCTTCCCGTTTTATAGTCGTAAATTTTTATGTGTCGGCCCTTATCGTTTTCAAGTATATCTATACGGTCGGCTATACCCTTGATCTTTATAGCCTTCGGGCCGTTATTTATTGTATAGCTTACGGCTTTTTCAAAATACCTGGGTGTAAAGCCGCCGGCTTCAAGATCGAGTCGGGTCTGTTTTAGAAGCTCTGCTATCCTTCCCTCCAGACCCGCGTATACGCTCCTTGTTCTTTCGGGAAAAGTGGGGTCCAGGGACGTAGCCTGCTCCGATACCGCCCTTACCGCGTCTGCCGCGGCTTTTTCCAGCTCGCCGTCGCTTTTTCCCCTTATATCTCCTGCATTTTCAAGAGCCGTTCTCATTATGTTATGTACGGCCGTTCCCACATAGGCGGGAGAGGCGGGATCGTTTGTTCCGGGATCTCTCAGTCCGAGCCCGTATTTGCAGAAGTACATAAAAGGACACTGAAACGCGGCTTCAAGCCTGGTGGGCGAATATTCTCCGCTGTCCAGCAGCTTTTGGGCGGTTTCCGGTGTTAGCCTCAGGTTTCTGTTTGCCCCCATAAGCCGGAGTGATTCCTCCAGTGAGGCGTTATAATCCTTTTCGTTAAGAATGAGGGAAAGCGTTTGCGGGATGCTGCCGTTTTTTCCGTATGACCGCGCCAGGGCGGATCTTATGTCCGATACGGTATTTAGAAAATAATCGTAAGGCAGAGCTTTTATATCGGTACGCTTGACATTTCCGAAGCGTTCCGCGAGGATATCCGCAGGAGGACTTTCTCTGCCCGCCGTATCCTGATTGCAGAAGGTGAGGATAAGCTTTTTCCCGTAAAGATTCATGGCTCTGAGAGCAAAATAGTATTCCTTGGACCAGCGGTTTAAGTTGCTGTCGTAAAGAGGAAGTCCGGCGTTGTTCAGGTGTTCTCTTTCGAAATGGGTGAATATGCTTTGAAGTTTTCCTCTTCTCGGAATTTTTCCTTCGTTTGCTCCCGTGATGATTATTGCTTTAGGCTGCGCCTTTCGGGTGCGCTCTATATCTCCCACCGTGACGCTGTCCAGGACCTGCGGCGGATTGGCAAGATTGATACCCGCGAGTATTTCCTCCAGAAGGGAAAGATATCGGTCGGCTTTTATCTTAACGCCCTCAAGGCAGAATGCCATTGATGTAAACGCCTCGCACAGAGCGTCCCATATCCGCCCGTATTCCTCCGCTGTTGCCTCGTCGACCTTTATATGATCCGTCTCGCCTCCGTCCCCCGCCTTTGAAGCGGCAATAAAGGTGGATTGTATCTGCTCTTCGTCGATAAGATACCTCATGAATATTTCGGAAAACTCCGCTCCGTCTGCGGCGCCGTCAAGCTCCGTTTTAAGCTTTTGAAGAGGCTCCGTTATGCCGAGGCGTATATATTCAAGATCGTTAAGCTCCTTGCGCGGATCGTTATCCCAGTTTTTCTGCCAATCCGAGGAGGACAGCCCGTAGCTGTCCGAAACCGCCCTTAAGCGGTATACCTCGCTGTTGAACAGAAGCCTTATCCTGCCCTCCTCCCCGATTCTTTTGAATCCGCTTTCCGCGAGCCGGAGGATTTCCTCGGGATCAAGCTCCAGCGCTTTTAATATCTGTAAAACGAATCCTACCACGGGCTTGTCCGTCATGGAATGCGGAAAGTCGCAGAATACCGGTATTTCCCCTTCTATGAATCTTCGGTAAAGAATGGCTTCATATTCGCTGTCTGCGGTTAAAACCAGTATGTCCCGGTATCTGTATCCCTCGTCTCTTACCAGACGATGTATTTCGGCGGCGGCGATATCCGCTTCGTCATAGGGGGTTTTTGCCGAAAGGATCCTTACGCTGTTTTTATCTCTTTCGCTGCTTCTGTATCCAACTGAAAAACGGGTAAATACCGTTTCGGGAGCAATGGCCTTCAGCTCCTCTATGGTTTTCGAAATACATAGGAACTCCCGCTTATTGCTTTGTACCGAGTCGCAGGTAAGGCAGAACAGGCTTTCGTTGCATTGGGCGAGAGCTGTCCTGAGCATTTTCTTCTGAACCGCCGAAAAGCTGTCGTAATTATCGAAGAACAAATTCATGCCATTAAAATATTCGTGCTCTTGTGCCAATGCCGCAGCCCTTGATACATCGTCAAGCTTGTCGTCGAGCTTGAGATTTTCCTTTA
Organism: uncultured Ruminiclostridium sp.; assembly: GCA_910579265.1. GTDB lineage: Bacteria > Bacillota > Clostridia > Oscillospirales > Ruminococcaceae > Ruminiclostridium_E. The sequence continues at coordinate 38,022 of CAJTTE010000013.1, forward strand.
TTTCCCGATCGTAATCCGTATATATTCTGAGAAAGTCCCCCGCTTTATCCGCCAGCTCCTCGTCAAGTGAGGTTTCGTTTTCCAGGATCCTCCGATACTCTTCGGGTGAAATGCCCGCGTTTCTGAAGGCTGCTACGGTCTTAAGCATAAGACGGCAGAAACCGGAGGAATTTTTTTCCTTTCCCAAGCTTAAAAAATCCCCTTTGGCGTTTTCTGCCGTTTTCCACATGGTGATCAGCTTTATAGCTTCGTCGGCGCAAGGGTTGGCTTTTTTATAAAGCTTAAGTATCTCCCGTGAAAGCTTGGAGAAGCCGGTTATCTTTACATAACGGAAATTCTTTGCTCCTACGGCGAAGTATACCGCCCTTTCCGTGTCGAAGGAAAACTGTTCGGGGACGAAAAGCATACAGTTTTCTCCCCTTTTTGCGGCTTCCTTTATTTTAAGGAGCATTGCCGAGGTTTTACCCGTCCCGAAATCTCCGTAATATATTTCGTTTCCCATAGCTTCACCCGCTTTTCTGATTATTGCTCCCCCAATTAACTCTTAAATTATTCTGCTTGCCCGGCTGCCTGAATACTTCGTCGGAAGTCCTTGAAATATGCGCATATTCCTGCGGTCTTCTTCCTTGTCTTTCCACAGCCCTTCGGCGCACAAATTCTTCAAGTGTTACTTGGTGGAGAAATATGATTTAAGGCAATACCGTACAATGACCGCCTGACGGCTTTGCGTGAGGCTTGCTTGCATATTTTCGGTCATCTTACACAAATTCTTCTTGAAATACGTCGGTATTCCTGCGTCGAATTTATGCAGGCTGTCGAAAAATCTGACTGTGCGATTCACACGCAATCATTGTGCGGTGTTGCCTTAATTATGCCATTTATGATGAAAAATGTCAAGAAAAAGCGCACCTGTTTTTAAGGTGCGCTTTTATCAAGGACGGTGTGAAAAATTATTTTCCCTTTCCCGCCGCTGCAAAGGCTCCGATCAACGCCGCCATGACCGGGGGGATCGCCGCTATTATTAATCCCGTGCTCTTATTCGGGTCTTTTTTCCCGTTGTTCTTATCCGACGGGTTGCCGGAATCGGCGTCCGAGACATTTTTACCGTCACTGGCCGTTCCTTCTCCGCCTATTTCCTTGCCGTCGTTTATCACCGGCTGATCTGAAATTATATAAGTGCTGAAATGATCGGTTTTGAAGCACATGCTTCCGTCAAAATAAACTGCCTTCATATCGGTGTAAACGCCGTATTCCTCTGCGCGGTAAACTCTGCACGTCTCAGGATCCCAGCCTTCGGGAAGAGGGATGCGTACCGTAACGGCTTCAAAGGGCTGTCTTTCTTTTTTGTCGCTGTCGGTAAAGGAAATATCAAAGCTCCTTTGGCCTTCGTCAATGAATTTGTCGGATCCTTCCACATAAACGGCAGTTCCCGGAGGGAAGCAGCCTTCGATCCTGACGCCTGAGTTTTCGTCTTCGTAGTTTTCGGTGTAAACGGACATAAACTCCAGTTCGTACTTATATGCGAAATTTTCGGCTTCGGAGCCTTTTACGCCGTATATTACAGGTCCGGATGACAGTCCTTGAGCAAACCACCAATCGATTTCCGTATCGTTTATCTTTATTTCTTTTACGCTGTTGGGTATATACAGGTATTTTAAGTTTGAACAATCCACAAAAGCGGTTCTTTCTATTATATCCGTACCGTCGGCAACCGAAAAGATATCGGCGGTTCCGGCAGGGCAAACGATCAGTTTTTTTCCGTCCTTGCTGTAAAGGGCTCCGTTTATTGATTTATAGGCTTCGTTTTTACTGTTGACCTTTATTTCGGTTAATGAATCACAATAAGCGAAGGGCGAGAAATCCATACGTCCGAAATAATCGTTCACCTCGCCGAGAAATTCTCCCAGGTTATTCACGCTTGATGAAACCATGACGGAAATCAGATCCTTATTGTAAAAGAACGTTCCTCTGGGTATTTCTTCCACTCCTTCAGGGATCATATATGTTTTATCGGTTTTTCCCGCAGGATAAAGGATCAGTTTTTTCATATCCTTGTCAAAAAGAACACCGTCGACGGAAAGGTATTTCGGGTTATTGGCGTCAACGTTTATCTCAAAGAGCGAAGAGCAGTTTTTAAATCCCTCTGGACCGCCCAATGCTGCTGCTTCATCGTATTCCGAGGTTATAATGACCTCCTGAAGACTTTCCGGGATATTGACCGAGGTAATAAGCTCACAGTGAGCAAAAGCGTTTTCACAAACGGAATCCGTTCCGTTTGAAATGGTTACGCTTCCTTTTTTCCCTCTCGGACAGAATATAAGCGTTTTTGTTCCTTCGCAAGACGTACCGTATAATATTTCGTCCTCCGTATGATATTTTCCGTTTTCTGGATCTACATCAATGTAACTGCAATTCGTAATGATCGAAAGATCGTCAACCGATCTGGGATGCTCTCCTATGAGAATAACGCTGTCCGGTATCGTAATGCTGTCCCTGCCGCGCGGACATACCAGCATGTTGGTGACGCTCTTGTTATATACGACCCCGTCGACTGACGAATAATTTTTGTTGTTTTCGACGATATTTATTTCCGTCAGAGACGTGCAGTTGTCAAAAAGCTGTTTAGGGTCTCTTTGGGTATAGATATCCCTGTAATTGTATAGCTTGCCGGTCATACTGGCGGGGATGCTTACGTCGGTTAAGTGGATACAGTTTTTAAAAGCACAGGCGTCAATCGACGTTACCCCCTCCGGAATTGTAAAGCTTCCGCTTTTTCCGCCGGGGCATATTATAAGCTGAGTTTTTGTCTTATTGTAGAGCACTCCGTCGATTGACGAAAAAAATTCGTTGTATTCGTTTACGTTTATTTCCGTCAATGAAACACAGTCTTCAAGGTGCGGACTGTATCTGACGCTGTCCGGTATCGTTATGCTTTTGATGGAAGCGCAGTTTTCTCCGGAAAGTCTGATGCCGATCACCTTTTTTTCATCTATCTCTTCCGGTATTTCAACATCGCCGCCCGTGCCGTTATACCCTGTGATTTCCAATCCTCCGCCCCAGCTTATTTCCTGATATTCGAATTCGCTGTAGTCTCCGCTGTCCGCTCTTATACCCGGAAGGAACCAGCATACCGTTAAAACAAAGCCGACGGCACCGGCTATATTTTTTTTAATTCCACATCTCATGATTTTCCCTCCCCAAGGCGTCTTTTTTTATTTTAACATGCAATGTTTCCTTTGTCAAGTATTATCGTCATAAATGTAAAGAAAACTATCAAAAAATGGTATGCAAATACGGCATATTAAAAGGATATAATAATATCATAAACGTCAAATAAAAATATTCAGCCAAAGGAGAAAGTCATGATCTACAATTTATGCAGCCGTATAACCGAGCTGAGGACAGCTTTCGGAATAACCCAATCCGAGCTTGCCAGACGTCTTGACGTTACCCGGAGCTCTGTAAACGCTTGGGAGCTGGGATATGCCACGCCTCAGCTAAAGCATATAGTGGAAATGTCAAAGATATTCAATACCACCCTTGACGGCATGTTTGAAAGTCCGAGCCGTGTAACCGTAGACGTTACCGATCTTTCGGAAAAAGAGCGGCAGGCCGTTTTTGATATTGTTGACTGTATAAAAAATAAAGGAGACAATGTTCGGTAGAAAGTGTCGCCTTTATTTTTTTGTTATTTGTTATATATTCTTCTTTTACAATTTTAAAAAGGTATCGTTAGTCCGACGGATTTATATGTATATACCGATTTGTTCCTAACATAGTTTTTGAAAGCGTTTCTTTTAAAATCCAATGCCGCATTTCCGATTCAAATATTTTCGTCTCGCTTCGGCATTAAACGGTGCTTTAAAAAACAAAGCCCCTCATCTTTCGGCTTATACATATATAAGTGCAAGAACCGTAAATAAAAACAAAGAACGAACTAAAATCGTAACCTCCGGACATCGGTTTATCTTCATCCGTACTTTATTTGGTTATATATATCTTAAAACATCGTCAATCAAGCGGATTTATATATCGGTTTGTTTTTAACACAATTTTTGAAAGCGTTTTTTAAAATCCATTACCGCGCCTCCGAATCAAATATTTTCGTCTCGCTTCGGCAGTAAACGGTGCTTTAAAAAATAAAGCCCCTCATCTTTCGGCTTATACATATATAAGTGCAAGAACCGTAAATAAAAACAAAGAACGAACTAAAATCGTAACCTCGGACATCGTTTGTTTTTGAATCGTATTTTATTTAATAATTTCAATGAAACTGCTGCGAAGTGTACGAAAAAGTCTTTTAAACGACCGGATTGTTTCTTTTTATGCTTCGAAGCATAGGTTAGTACAAGCTAACTGAAACGCTTTTAAGCCTTTTGCGGGTTTTAACCGGCAAAAAAACGAAGAAACCGGCTTCTTAAACCCGCATTTCTTCGTTAAAATCCATACTGAAAATCGTTTTGATTTTTGGTTGCATATGGCTAACTCAAAAACATACGATCTCAAAAAACGTGACATCATTTCCTTGTGTTATGCAATTTTTTAAGATAGCGCAATGCTTTATAATCTCTTGGCGAAGCGGGATTGCCGGCTATAACGTATCTTTTGCCCCTTTGCATAATCTGCGGGAGGATTTTTAAGCTTTCTTCCGGCAGCATATGCGGTTCTGCCGTATCAGTGGATTTATCCGGCTTTATATTCGGGACTTTCCGCTGCATGGATATTTGCCGGTATATACGGCGGATTCGCGCCGGCAGGAGATACGGCGGCAAGATAGCAGCCTTACGGATGGTCCCGGGCGAATGCGTAGACCATTGGCTTAGACCATTGAAAGAATCCTGAAAGACGTTTTTCCGTGGCATATAAGAAAAATTTAGAACATAGCGGATTTTTTATCCCTTTGATTCGCTCAAGCTTTTTTATATTCGGGCGGTGTTTTAATGTTATTTCGGATCGCGGTACCTGCGGTTACGGGCGGAATGTACCGAACCTTTATTATTTGTTTTACGTTTTTATTACGAGCTCTCCGTTGTTCATAGGCAGCCTTGCGGTTTTACCGTTCCGAAGCTTTTATTCGGTTCTCAGGGCCTGTTTAGCATCTCTCAGCATGCATCTTGCCTGTATCTTTTGCGTATTTCTTCGTTGATTTTACTTGATGTACATCAAGTACGTCTGCGAAAAATCGTTTTGAAATACGCAAAATCTGCTGCGCGGTCTGCGTATTTCGAGATACTAAACAGGCTCTTAAGCTCCTTTGACTTAGGGCTGCGTTTTGGCTCCTTTAACGATAAAACCGGACGCCGTCCTGTACAGAACGGCGTCCGGTGTGATTCTAAAATATCCTTACTTCTTAAGACCGAACTTCTTGTTGAACTTGTCAACACGTCCGCCGCTGTCAATAAGCTTCTGCTTACCTGTGAAGAAAGGGTGGCACTTGGAACAGATTTCCACCTTGATATCCTGCTTTGTGGAGCGGGTCTCGATCACATTTCCGCAGGCGCACTTAATGGTAGTGGGCTTATAATCGGGATGGATTCCTTCTTTCATTAATGTCACCGCCTTTACTTATATACTCAGCCCGACGGGGAGCAACCCGGCGGGGATTTATCGCAGAAATATTATATCATATGCTTTTTTGCTTGTCAAGCACAAAATAGAAAATTCTCCGGAAACTATATGTAAATTGAGAATAGTGCAAAATTAAATTGAGAATAGTGCAAAAACAGATTTAAAATTGATCTCAAAAAATCGGCATGACGAAGCTTTATATAAAAATTTTTGATAATGACCGTATTTAGTGTCGCTTGTTACTTAACTTAAGCGGGGATATAACGATAAATATAACATAATGCCCCTTGTTTAAAAAGTATCATTAAACAAATCTTGGATTTTTATCTAAGATAAAGTGAGGACTGTTACATGAAAAGCAATAAAAAATTGTATAATTGTTTTTTTTAGCTTGACATGATGAAAAAACATGGTATTATCTATAAAAAGGAGGGTGATATTATGATTACAAGTTCAAGATTACAAGAAAAAATTGTTGAATTTCTTTCCGATCAGAACAGTCATAGTGTTCAGGAGATAAAAGCCTTTTTAGCGCGTAACAATATTTCTGATTATACTGAAGGACAATTTGCGGGCTCGATCAATACACTTCTTAGAAATAATTCTATTAGAAAAATTGACAGAGGGATATACTCAATGAAAAAAAGGAGCGAGGACATGAAAAAATGTTTTGTAGTTTGTCCTGTTGGTGAAGAGAACAGCGAAACACGCTGTAACGCAGATAAAATTTTTAAGTACATTATTACTCCTGTTTGCGAAGCATGCGAATTTTATCCTGTACGTGCAGATCAGCTTAACGATGCGAACTCTATCACACAGACTATAATTGAATCTTTAGACAATGCGGATTTGGTGATCGCTGATATTTCAGGACATAATCCGAATGTATTCTATGAAATGGGTTATAGGGCGCGTACTAAAAAGCCTTTGATTCATTTAAAAAAACGGGGTGAAACTTTACCCTTTGATATAACTGCAATCCGCACATTGGAGTATGATCTAACGGATTTGGACAGTGTTGAAGAAATTAAAGAAAGATTAAAAAGGACAATTGAATCCTTCAATTTTTCTGAAAACAGCATCACGCCTGCTCCGGAGGATGCTTCGGAAAACATTCCGTCAGCGGTAATGCCCCTTTTGTATCAAATACTTGATGTAATGGGCGAGTTAAAAAGTGAAGTAAGAAGTTTTTCAACGGAAACTATTGGGACCGTAATTAGGAGCATGCAGTCCCAACAGCCGCAGGTGCCTAGCGATACGGCATTGCAAATGCAATTGATAAACAGCCTTGTACAAAATCCGGAAAGCTATATGAAATTTGTTGAGATTTTAAACAGAAATGAAAAAAGCAAAGCCTTGCGCTGAACTGCGCACAAATATGATGATTTATTTAGAGCGTGTTCATATAAAACAAGGCGCGCGTCTTTTAGGCAAATTTAGCCGTTTGCTGTGTTAAGATTTTTGAAACATTATTATAGCATTTCTGCGAAATTTTGCCTTCCAAGCGATAAAATCATGCTCGAAAATCTGCATATTGATTTTATATGAACACACTCTGATTCCGTAACATTTAAGCATATGTTTCTCCTTTATACTTGGAAAGAAATGCGCGGATGCCGAAAAAACATTGAAATAATACTGCCGATCGTAGCATCGGTGATTCATTTTCTGTTTATAAAAACATATTATGCAGGTTCGTTTGCAGAGCGGCATAAAATTATATTTTCATCTGTTCTATCAGGTATATACAGGTGTGTACCGCGTCTTTAGTTAATATAAACGTAAAATTTTATTTTTTCTATATGCAAAATTAAATCGGGTGACTATCTGAAAAAATGCAAAATTTCTGCTAACTGCGGATGCTTTCCATGGCAAAGAATGCCGGTAATTATCCCAAAGAGATAACTACGAAATATCCTCGTATTTCTCCGTTTTTTTCTTAAATCTCCATGCTTTTAGCGTAATTGTACATATTTGCTTTGTTTTCATATACACCCTAAATAAAAAAATTTTAAACATGTGCCTGTTTGAATAAAGCAGAGCTTGAAAGGAGAGTTTATTATTATGGGACAAGTGATAAGGAAAGTTTCAATGGCTGCCGCTTCGGCGGTGCTGATAGCATCACTCGCCGGATGCAATTCGGAACAAACAAAGGAGGATGATTCTGTGAGTGATACATTTTCAGAAGCCCAGACGGGCGCCGTTACAACTGCTGTAACTGAAAAAACGATCGCGGAAAACACCCTTTCTCCCGTTACATATCCGTGCGAATATGTAACGGAGGAACTGCATTGTATCTATGATGATTCGGATATATTCGGTAAGCTGTATATTCCCGATAACGGAAGGGAAAAGCATCCGACCGTAATTCTTAGCCACGGATATAACTGTATAGGCGACGATATGCGGGATATTGCGATTGATCTTGCCCGGAACGGTATTATGGCATATACCTTTGACTATTGCGGCGGAAGCCTTCGTTCTTCGAGCAGCGGTGATTCGGTTGATATGAGTATCGAAACCGAGCAGGATGATCTGAGACATGTTATCGATATGATATCCGACATGGATTCTGCGGACAGTGATAAGCTTTATATTTATGGCGAGAGTCAGGGAGGATTTGTTGCTGCGCTTACCGGTGCGGAAATGCCTGACAGAATTGCGGGAATGTTTCTTGTTTATCCTGCGTTCAGCATAGTTGATCAATGGTTAGCCATGAATCCCGATGATATGAAGGAGCCTTTCAGCTTTATGGGGGGAATGATGCTTTCGAAAACATTTTACGACGGAGTTCCCAGATATGATGTCTATGAACACATCAAATCCTTCACCAACCCCGTTCTTATATACCAGGGCGATAAGGACCAGGTGGTAAATGTATCATATGCTAAGCGTATAGACGAAGCGTTTCCGGACTCGGTCCTTACAATAGTCGAGGGGGCGGGACACGGTTTCGGAGGAAAGGACAGAACTCTTGTCAAAGACGGTGTTTGCCAATTTTTTATTGACAAAGGCATAAGGGATTAAAGAGCGATTTTATTTTAATGACGGAACGGTTTGCTTTTAAATACGGTGAGGATAGGATTTATACCGAAGCAATACGGCTGTGCGTATCGTAAACATTATGGATGAAACGCTTTAACGTCAGGTATGAAGCATAATAAGTCCGAAATGCCCAAAATGAAAACCGCAGAGATTATGCGTATAAAGTTATGAGCGTAAGTAAGGGTTGAATATCAGAAATGCCTTTTGCAGTTATGACAGAAATGCATTTGGCTGATGCAGCCGGTATTGCGTTTTTGCCGGCAAACTAACGATAATCCAAAATAAAAGCTATTATTGCTCCCCCAAGTAACTCTTGAATTTTTCCGCTTGCCCGGCTGCCTAAATACTTCGTCAGAAGCCCTTGAAATATGCTCATATTCCTGCGGTCTTCTTCCTTGTCTTTCCACAGCCCTTCCGCGCACAAATTCTTCAAGAGTTGCTTGGTGGAGCAATATCAAACAACAGAAAATGGCCGCAAAACAGCTTGCGGTCATTTTTTTATGCGGCAGCGGGAAAAAACAAAGCATTTTGATTTCCGCCGTCATACCCTTTTCCATTTCCCATGATACCCTCATATTTCTCCGTTTTTTCTTGAAAACCCCGTGCTTTTAGCATAATCGTATTAAGGCAATACCGCACAATGACCGCCTGACGGCTTTGCGTGTGTCTTGCTTGCATATATTACGTCATCTTACACAAATTCTCCTTGAAATACGTCAGTATTCCTGCGCCCAATTTATGCAAGCTGAAGAAAAATCTGACTGCGCAATTCACACGCAATCATTGTGCGGGGTTGCCTTAATTTGCTTTGCTTTCAGATACGCTCTGATTACGGTTATGCGGTTTTGCCGTTTTCCCGGCTTTTGCATGCTGAAAAGCTGAAAAAGCTATTATGAGAATCACGCTTGATCCTTTTTTATGAAGTTCTGCTTAATTGTAAAAAAGTTTACAATGTTTCGGTTTTATGCTTCGAAAATCCTGCCCTTACGTCGGGCGGCTTTTTGGCAGGTGTAAGCCATATTCCGAGCATTCTGTCTGAATTTGTTGAATTTGACCGTCGAATAGCTTTTTCTCTTTCTGAGGTCTTAGGTCATTTCATAATATTTGTGATATCATGTTGCTCTTTGATATAGCTGTCAGGTATATATAAATATTTAATATAGGTATTTGTTATCGCTTTAGACTCGTGTTATAATCAGGATGTAATAAAACAACGGAAGGAGGATTGAAAATGAGAATCCGCGTAATTGTTCTGGCATCGTTTATTATGCTTATGGTAGGGTGCGGCAGCGGTTATACGGCATCGGAGGAAAAAGACGGGGATTTGTTTTCACAAAACGTTAAATCATCAGAGGATTTTACCGGAAGCTCATATACGGATTTTAGCGGTTCGGTTCAGGAAGCGGAGCGGATTACGGATGAAATTACAGAGCTTGAAACTGGATTATCCGCGGTCAAGTATGAAGGTGACTATGGCTTTGAGAATTTTCTTTCGGACGGCGGCGCATCCTCCGACCGGGATGTTGTAAAATATATATCCGACAATCTTTTGCCGGATGATGTACGACTTTCATTCAAAGATGCAGGCTTCGGTTGCAGCACAATATCTGTAAAAAACAAGGATGGAGATTCAATATTCGGAAGGAATTTCGACTGGAATACCTGTAATGCACTTATTGTTCATTCGGTGCCGCATAACGGGTATTCATCGATCTCTACGGTAAACATGGATTTTATTGATATGAGCGGTCTCAGCTCGAGTGCTCTGCCTGACGGTTTAAAGGCGGCAATTGCAATGTATGCTCCGCTTGACGGGATGAACGATAAGGGCCTTGCGGTATCCGTAAATATGATACAAGACTACGCTTCAATATCTCAGAATACCGATAAGCCGGATATAACCACTACAACGGCGATACGCCTTTTGTTGAACAAGGCGGCAAATGTTGACGAGGCGGTAAGGCTGTTGGGACAGTACGATATGCACGCTTCAATGAGTCTTATGACCCATATTGCCATATCGGATGTAAGCGGAAGAAGCGTTGTCGTTGAATATGTCGACAATGAGATGAAGGTCGTCGATACTCCGGTAGTTACGAACTTTTATCTTTCCGAGGGAAAAAAATACGGAATAGGCACGGAGCAGTCCCACCGGCGTTTTGAAATACTGACCGAGGAACTGAATGAGAAAAAAACCATGAGCGCCAATGAGGTACGGGATGCTTTAAGCAAAGTGAGCAAAAAAAATTTCGGAGAATTTGAATCCACGGAATGGAGCATAATTTTCAATCAAAGCACAGGCGAGGCACATTATTATCACCGCGAAAATTATGATAAGAGATATGTTTTTTCAATAAAATGAGGGAATGAAATGAATTTCTTGAAATTACTGTTTGAACTATACAAAGCAAAAAGAAAAACAGAAATGTCCGTTGAGCGGATGGGTAAATTACAACAGAAAAGATTGAGAAAAATATTGCATTATGCTTATTGTCACTCTCGGTATTACCGTGAAAAATTCAATGAATCCGGTATCGGACCGCAGAATATAGACACGGTTCCGTTGGATCGTTTTCCTTCGCTTGATAAAAAAGAGCTGATGGAAAACTTTGATAGTCTGGTGACGGTTTCCGATCTGACACAGAAGGAGCTCCGCCGGTTCGACGAGTACGAAAAAAAAGACCGCCGCCCATTCAGGAGCAAGTATCATATCGTGCACTCCAGCGGCAGCACGGGTAAGCCGGGATATTTCGTATATGATAAACGCGCATGGAACACCATGCTCGTAGGGATCATACGTGCGGCTCTTTGGGATATGTCAATTATGCAGATATTAAAGCTTCTGGCGGAAAAGCCGAGAATAGCTTACATTGCGGCAACGGACGGCCGTTACGGCGGCGCCATGGCAGTAGGTGACGGAATAGAAGGAGTGGGCGCCGGACAGCTTTGTCTTGATGTTAAAAGTCCGCTTTCAGAATGGATAAGCAGCCTTCGGAAATTTAATCCGAATATGATAATAGGATACCCTTCTGCGGTGAAAATTCTCGGCGGACTTGTCGAAAGGGGTGAGATAAGACTTGGGATAAAACGCATAGTTACCTGCGGAGAACCCCTGGGAGCCGGTCTGCGCCGTTATCTTGAAAGGACTTTCGACACAAAGGTCGTTAACTTCTACGGTGCCAGCGAATCCTTGGCCATCGGAGTGGAAAATGATACCGAGGAAGGAATGCTGCTGTTCGATGACATGAATGTAATCGAGGTCAGGGACGGAAATATGTATCTCACATCTCTTTATAATTTTACACAGCCGCTTATCCGGTATCGGCTTACGGATAAAATGACTCTTGAAAAACCCGGCGGGGAATGCCCCTTTACAAGGGCGGTCGGCCTTCTCGGCAGAAACGAGGATATTTTATGGTTTGAGGACTCGGCGGGAAAACGCGACTTTCTTCACCCGCTGGCAGTAGAGGGAATTTGTATTGAAGGATTGGTGGATTATCAGTTTGTGCAGTATGAAAACGATTATTTTGAAATGCATGCCCAGATATCGGCAAGCGACGCATTAAAATACGAAATAAAGGATGAGCTTATTAAACGTCTCAAATTTGTTCTTGATGAGAAAAAGCTTAATTTCGTAAGGTTTGAAGTCAGATTTACCGACGCGATTTTTCCCGATCCTCTAACGGGGAAGAAGAGACTCATTGTGAGCATGAAACGATCCGAAAATACAAGGGAGGCAGTATGAAAAAAACAATACTGAGTGCCGAAAACGTATCTAAATCATTCGGTAAAAACGGAGCGCAGATTTTAAAGAAGGTAAACGCGGATATTTATGACGGAGACTTCACCGTGATAATGGGAACCTCAGGAGCAGGGAAATCCACGCTTCTTTATGCTTTGAGCGGAATGGACGGAATAACGGACGGAAGGGTGATATTTGACGGCAAGGAAATAAGCGGATTGACCGAGAAAATGATGGCCGGACTTCGTTCGGAGCAATTCGGCTTCGTTTTTCAACAGACGCATTTGGTAAGTAATCTTACATTGTTTGAAAATATTGCTGTTGCCGGCAGTGCCGTAAGATCCGGCGATAAAAGATCCGTGCGCGAAAGAGCGATCGAGCTTATGAGAATAATGAATGTTGAAAAAGTCAAGGATCACCTGCCTTCGCGGGTTTCGGGGGGCGAAGCGCAGAGGGCGGCCATAGCGCGGGCTATCATAAATTCTCCCCGGCTTATATTCGCGGACGAGCCCACGGGCGCTTTGAACAAATCAAACAGCGAAGAAGTAATGCGTTTGCTTACGGAGCTAAACCGTAACGGTCAAAGCATTATAATGGTAACTCACGATGTCCATGCGGCAATTCGCGGGAACCGTATTCTGTATCTCGAGGACGGCAAAATCCTTGACGAGCTGAATCTGCCGCCATATGCCGATTCCGATGCCAGAGAACGTGAGCAGAGGATAAGTCAATGGCTTTCGGAACAGCGCTGGTAAGGAGGGAGTATGGGATACGGAATTTTACTGCCCGCCAATTTCAGACGGCATAAGGGCAGCCTGACAGGTATTTTTATTCTCGCTTTGATTTCTGCGGCGGTCATTGGAACGGTGCTTTCGTTATGGACTAATGGGGACGCCTATATCAGAAGCGAAATGAATAGAGCGGGCTTCGGCGACATTACCGCATGGGTATCGGGAATTTCCGATACATCTGAGCTGACGGCGGAAATCGAAGGCTTGACGGGGATTGAGCGCGTTGAGACACAGAAGCTTATATTTTCTGATTATGAGGCGAACGGCGTGGAATCGGACAGCGAAGGGCAGCTTATAACCTGGCTTCCGGAAGAAAATCGGTACAGATTTTTCAAGGATGATTTGTCAGGTTATATTGAACAGCCTGTCGAAATCCCAAGGGGAAAGGTTTACGTTTCCCCGTCGCTGGTGACAATGCTTGGAGTGAAAGCCGGAGACGGGATCACATTTCCGATAGCAAGATCGGGAAAGAACGTTACACTTGTTGTCGAGGGCTTTTATGAGGATCCGTTTATGGGCAGTTCAATGATCGGAATGAAGGGCTTCCTTATAAATGAAGCCGATCGGCTTCTTATGCTGGAAGTTCTTGAAGATGCCGGGATAGACGCACTTGCCCGTGACGGAGCAATGCTGCATATTTTTTCCGAAGGCGATGGATCGGTATCCCGATTGAACGTTATGATCAATCGGGAGACATCAATTTCTAAGTATTCTGAATTTATACACAGCAGTGATGCCATAGCCGGTTTTATGGTGATACTGCAGAATTCGTTCTGCGCCTTGCTTATGGCATTCGCTGCGGTCCTTATGATCGTTGCGGCGACAGTCATAGGTCACAGTATTAGCGGTACGGTAATCTATGAAACGGTCAATACGGGGATACTGAAAACCATCGGTTACACATCGGGCAGGCTGAGGGCGATTCAGTTTTTAACATATCTTATTCCCGTTGCTGCCGGTATTGGCGTCGGTATGATTCTTTCCGTTCCTCTTAGCGTATTCACAGCCGATGCGATAATAACCACAACGGGAATCAGAATACCGTCGACCCTGCCCGTAATTGCTTCGTTCCTGTTTTTTACAATACTTTTATTGTTTTTCTCCGTATTTGTTTTGCTGTGTACAAGAAAAACGGCAAGAATTTCACCCATGAACGCCATACGAAGGGAAACGAAGTCGGAGGATTTTAATCCGGAAAGGACATTTTGTGCTTTCGGTCAATGTTTAAATCTCAGACTTGCTTTTCGTCAGATTGTTTCGGGAAAACGCAGATATGCCGGGGCGCTGATAACGGCGGTTATGCTGGCGTTTTTTGCCTCGCTTATCGGACGTATGGACAATTGGCTCGGAGCTGACGGAAAGGGTATGATGGAGGCCTTTAATCCGGCCGATCACGATCTGGGGGTACAGATTTTCGGTACTCTTACCGCTGAAGAGACTGAGAAAACAATCCTTGCCTATTCTGAGATCATAGATTCATATTGGCTTGCAATGCCGAGTGCGGCTGTGAACGGAATTGATCTTACTGTCAATGTTATTGATCAGCCTGAGCGTTTTCATATTCTTGAAGGCAGAACCTGCTCCGCTGATGATGAGGTGGTGCTTACGGAATTTGTTGCTTCGGATTTAGGAGTGAGCATAGGCGATAAGGTTACATTGCGTGCGGATAGAGGCGGCGGGGATTATACGGTCTCGGGCATATATTCCTGCGCAAACGGTATGGGAGATAACATAGGCATGAATCGTGAGGGCTATCTTAAAATCGGCGGCGATATTCCTCAGCTTTGGTGTAAACACTACTTCCTTTCCGAGCCTTCCCGCAAGGGCATGATAGCCGAGGCACTTGAAACGATGTACGGGGGCGATGTGCATGTTCATGAAAACACATGGCCGGGATTATTCGGAATTATTTCCGCAATGCGTGTTCTTGTAACTGTCATGTACGTTCTTACGGCGGCGTTTATTCTGATAGTTACCGTTATGACGGGCAACAGGATTATTTTACAAGAGCAAAAGGATCTTGGGATATACAAGGCCATAGGCTTTGATACGATCCGTATCAGGATTTCGTTTGCCTTACGTTTTGGAATAACAGCCGCGGCAGGAGCCATATGCGGAGTAGTACTTGCGGCAATCTTTACCGACCCTATTGTTTCGGCAGTGATGAAGCTGGCGGGTATAAGTAATTTCTCATCGATGTTTTCAGCTGACAGTATATTGCTGCCGTTTGGCGTTGTAACTATGCTTTTTATGGCATTCGCATATCTGGTTTCCGGAAGAATACAAAAAAACGATTTGACAATATTAGTGGCTATGTGAAAGACTGTAAATCCCACGATTTCTACTGACGGTAGACATTTTATGCGTCAAAAAGCGACTGTAGTTATCCCAAAGTGATAACCGCCAAATACACTCGTATTTCTCCGTATTCTTCCTTGAAATCGCCGCGTATTAAGCGAAATTGTACAAAATCGCTTTGTTTTCAGGTACGCCTTGATTTTTGAATTCTATGCTTTAAAGCTATCCGTATATATAACATATAAGTATTTGCTATATTCAGAATTATTAAGTATAATGTAATTAAAGGAAATTGAAATGCGAAAAAGACGCAGGAAAGGAACGAAAAATGAAGAACAATATTTTAAAGACAATGCCGATTGTTTTTTGCTTTATTTTGGCATTGACGGGATGTAATAAAATCAATGACAATCCAAGCGGATCAGTAAGCGTTCAAACAACGGCGGGCCAGGGTACCGGAGAAGGTGGTTCTGATACAACCTTCGGACAGGAGGGAGCATCCGTTGTTGAAAACGAAGAAAACACAAATGCGCCGGAAAATGTGCAGCAGGGTGGCGGAACGCTGAATGTCTGCTTCGGTGACAGAAATAAACCCTTTACACTGTATTTATATGACAATCCCACAGCCGCTGCGATAAAAAAATATGTCGGCACGGCGGACTGGCAGCTGCCTATATATCATTATAACGATTATGATAACTGGGAGGTAATGCAGTATTATGACGTTCCGTCAAGATACGAGATACCTTCTGTTCCGGAAAATATCGAGTCGGAAAAGGCGGGTGAGGTATTTTATTCCGAGCCTAACCGTATAGTGTTGTTTTACGGGAATGCTCAGGTGAGCGGCGAATACACAAAGGTAGGATATTTTGACTTCACGGAGGATTTCAAATCCGCCGTTGAAAACAATCCTGTGCTCGAGGGCTGGGGAAACAAGCTGGTGTTTATTCAGCCAAGCAATTGAGCGTGTTCATATAGAGCAAGGCAGACATCTTTTAGGCAGATTATGCCGTTTGCCTTGTTGAAATTTTTGAAATACAATAATGCTTCTGCAAAATTTTGTCATGTAAGCGACAAAATTATAACCGAAGATCTGTATATTGATTTTATGTAAATACGCTTTAAAAAAGGCAGGTTTGTTTTATGAACGGCAACAAAGAGGAGATTATCATACAAAATCTTATTGACGCGGGATGCGGGCGGGATTTTATTATGAAATTTATGGATGATTACCGAAATAAAGATATCTCCGGGGAATTAAGTCTTCTGGCGGAGCATAGGCGTTCGCTGCTGAATGATCTTCACACAAAACAGAAGAGGTTAGACTGCCTGGATTACCTTGTATACAAAATGAAGAAGGAGAATTCGATATGAAAACGGTATTAAATCAGTTTTTTGATAATGAAAGGGCTCTTTACGGAGAATGCGGAATTAATGTGTGTGATTGTAAATTTGACGGTCCGGCCGACGGAGAAAGTGCATTCAAGGAATGTCGGGATGTGATAGCAGATAAATGCTTTTTTAATCTTCGTTATCCGTTCTGGCATGACGTTAAACTGAAAATTTCCCGTTGCGAGATGACGGAGCTTTGTAGGGCGGCATTGTGGTATTCGCACGATATAGAAATTACCGATACGAAATTGCATGGAATAAAGGCTCTGCGCGAGTGCGGAAATGTCATAATGAA
Organism: uncultured Ruminiclostridium sp.; assembly: GCA_910579265.1. GTDB lineage: Bacteria > Bacillota > Clostridia > Oscillospirales > Ruminococcaceae > Ruminiclostridium_E. The sequence goes on from CAJTTE010000013.1 coordinate 55,153, forward strand.
GAACTGCGATATAATTTCTCCTGAATTCGGTTGGTCTGTAAACGGACTTGAAATGACGGACTGTACGGCCGAAAGCGAATATTTTATGATGCGTTCGAAAAATCTGAAATTTGAAAGGGTGAATTTCAAAGGAAAGTATTCGTTTCAGTATATTGAAAATTCCGAATTTGATAATTGTGTTTTCGATACCAAGGACGCTTTCTGGCACGCCAAAAATATTATCGTAAGAAACAGCGTTGTAAAGGGCGAATATCTTGCATGGTACTGTGAAAACGTAACATTTGAAAATTGCAGGATAATAGGGACTCAGCCTCTTTGTTACTGTAAAAATCTAAAGCTTATAAACTGCGAGATGATAAACGCCGATCTTTGTTTTGAAAAATCCGATGTTGAAGCATGTGTCACAACTTCGATAATCAGTGTTAAAAATCCGCTTTCCGGATATATTTGTGCGCCTCATATAGAAAAAGTAATTAGGGATGATGAAAACTCACATGGGGAGATCGTTATCTGCGGCGATTGCTGCTGCGCATAATGGAGGATTTTTTAAAAGGAATTCTTATCGGACTTATGTTTGGAGTACCGATAGGGGCGGTAGGCGCAATGACTGTCCAGAGAACGCTTGAACGCGGTTTCAAAGCCGGTTTGCTGACAGGTCTCGGCTCGTCGGCCGCCGATTGCTTATATGCTTGTACAGGAGTTTTCGGACTGACATTTATTTCGGATTTTTTGCTGAAATATCAAATTATGATTACCGCAGCGGGTGGTTTGTTTGTTCTGGCAACAGGCATAATCCAGCTTGTTCGGAAAACTTCCGCACAAACCGTACAGATGCCTGTATATGGTGCAAAAATTTTTCTATCATCATTTGCCATAGGGATCACAAACCCGGCGGCAGTATTGACATTCCTTTTTGCCCTCACATATTTTGGCGTTACAAAAGATCCGGGATTAATCAACGGCATACTGATTGTTGCGGGAGTTTTTATAGGAACATACATCTGGTGGTGTACGCTTTCCGGGGCGGTATGTTTTATAAAAAGAAAAACCGGGAAAAGCAATATGTTATTTATGAAAAAATTTTTCGGGTGCATTTTAATTTTGTTTTCAGCAGTGATATTTATAAAAATTTCCATGTATTAAGCATCGTTTGTAAAATTATAGGAGAATAACGATAACCGTGGGTGTCAACAAAGGCTTCCTTCCCGTTTTTAATAAACCGACCGGGCGGATTTATTTAAAAATATAGCGTGTTCATATAAAAAACATATGCGTTTTTTCGGGCTCTTTTTGCCGTAGATGAGGCGGGTCTTTGCAGGAATACTTTAATATTTCAAAAAAAGCGGCTTAAGGCAACACCGCACAATGATTGGGTGTGAATCGCGCAGTCAGAATTTTCTTCAGCTTGCATAAATTCGACGCAGAAATACTGACGTATTTCAAGGAGAATTTGTGTAAGATGACGGAAAAATGCAGGCGAGCCGCACGCAAAGCCGTCAGGCGGTCATTGTGCGGTATTGCCTTAAATATACGGAAAAATCAGCCGTAAAATCGTGTGCCGGACTTTATGTGAACACGCTATAGTTTGAGCCGTAGTAAAGCTGAATAAGAGAGGCCTATTATGGAATTTATAGCTTTGTAAAAAAGAGATGCAACGTTTCTTGAATACTTATACGTTTTTCAGATATTTAATGAAAAAAGCTGTAAAAAAGCGGTAACTTACATATTTTAAAACAACTGCCGTCTGATTGATACGGCAACGTCACATTTTGACCGAAAAACTGTCGATGCGGCTTTTGTTCATGTCGGGCATTATCATTCACGGTTTTTAGATCATCAAATAAAAAGGGAGGATTTTGGATGAAGAAGATATTTTACGCCGTACTTGAGGGATTGCTTGTGCTGTCGTTTACAGCCTGCTCTTCGCCTTCTTCTGAGAGCGGCATGATAAGCACCGGAAGTTTTCAATCATCCCCGCCGGAAAACGGCAGCCAAACCGAACATACTTTTGTACCCGAAAATACAGAGAATCCCATAAATACTGATAAGAAAGAGGATGTCAAAATGAAAATCACGGTCGGAGACAAGATTTTTACGGCAGCCTTGGAGGATAACTCATCCGCTGACGCATTAAAAGAGCTTTTGTCAAATTCACCCCTGACGGTAGATATGCACGACTACGGAAGCTTTGAAAAGGTTGGCAGCATAGGTGAGGTCCTGCCGCGCAATGACGAGCATATCACCGTAACGGCGGGGGATATTATCCTGTATCAAGGGAATAAGCTGGTCATTTATTACGATGAAAACACATGGAGCTTCACGCGGATCGGAAGGATAGACGGCGTGACACAGGAAGAGCTTAAGGAGGCTCTCGGCGACGGAGATGTTACGGTTACATTTTCCCTTGGATAAAACCTTAAATAAATTATCAAATACCTTTACAGTGAACATCTTGAAAATGTCAATCGACAACACTTTCTTGATGCGTAAAAATAATCATAATGAAGGCCTCCGGCGCCGTTTATTGCGGCAGCATAAATTACGTTTTCCGAATGCTGATATGTTGATTCGATTACGCGCAGTAATGATCAAAGGATAAAAACGGACAGCCGCCTAAGCGGCTGTCCGTGATGGTGATTCAGATATTCAATGCGCCCTTCAGGGATCGAATCTATCATATGCCGGATTAAGGCGAGGGCAACCCATCGCTTAAGCGGCGGATTTTATTAAAGCGTCTTTATATAAAGCAAGGCACGCATCTTTTAGGAAAGTGTTGATGTTTTATATGTTAAAATTTTTGGAATATTATAATATTTCTGCATGATTTTGCATTGCAAGCGATAAAAGTATGCTGGAAAAACTGCATTTTGTTATTATGTGAACACGCTCTAAACAGCTTTAACGCTGTCCGGCTGCGTTTCCGATCGCCTGTAGCAGGCTTTTATCAGGGTCGGCCGTATCCTGGGACAGTTCCCATATCATAATGCCCCCCAGATTTTCTTTGGCGTAGCGGGTCTTTTTCTTTATCGTATCCATGCCGTTATAGTATACATCCATTCCGTTGTATGTAACATTATCCTTGCTCCATGCATCCGGTACGTCCGCGAAGATCGTTCCGTAGCCTGCCCAGCTCGGCCTGGCATAAAACGGAACACCGAGCACCACTTTGTGACTGGGAAGACCTCTGGTATCTTTCCAGTAAATACCGCAGTTCACGGCAAATTGATATTGCGAGTGCCGTTCTCCGTCTCCGCCGTCATATGCCATAACATTTATAAAATCAACGGCGTTAAGTACGGCGTTTGTATGGGCGGCAGCATCATAGTAAACATTACCGTCCGCGGTCACTCCGCTCAGTACCGCCGCGGTCAGGAGCTTACCCTTGGCATGGAGCTTTTCCGATAGGGACAGCATAAGATCTTCATACTGTTTTGCACTTGTGCCGTCTACGCGGGGGTGCTCCCAATCCATATCCACACCGTCAAAGCCGTATTTATCACACATAGCGATTATGTTTTCTGCAAAACGACGTGTTTTTTCTCTGTTTGAAGTCGCTTCCATAAATACGCTTTCCAACGGTACGTCATTGTAGCTCCAGCCGCCGACGGAGAGCAGGACTTTCGCGCCGTTTGCGTGAGCCGAACTGATAAGCTTGGTTGCGGTATCCGGATTCTCAAGATCGCGCAGATCTCCATCCGGTGTAGGAATTGCGAATGCGTAACAGACATGGGTCAGCACGCCGAAATCCACATTATGCAGTTTATTCGGAGCCCAGGTAGGGTAATAGCCCACGACCTTAAAATCTGTCAGCTCGGTATCCTGAGGAGTGGAGGCATCTATGGGCGTATTGCTTACATCCCCGGGCTGAATCGGTTCTCCGTCCGTTATTCCCAAGTCCTCCCATACGTCACTGCTGTCGGGTTTCTCGTTTTGAGTCCACCATTTGGCGCGGTACCGCCTTCCTTGATAGCTTACGGTATCACCTCCGTTATAGACGGCGGAGCTGTCCCACGCTTTTACCGAAGAATCCGGCTCCGAAGGCTTTAACGAGGATGTGATTTCCGAATGATCACCGTCGTTTTCAGAGACGGAGGGCTCATAGGTTTGTGTTTTATCGGAGCTTGACTAGGTCGTGTCCGTGGATTGTGAGGTGCTTTCCGTTTGGATCGGCTGCTGTTTTTCCGAGCTTGTAACGTTTGGGCTTCCAGCGCGGCTGCCAAAACACAGCCATACCGCAACGGTTAGAAGAACGCCGACGGCAAATCCGCCGAGAGAATAAGCCAGTTTATGTTTTTGTTCCATATTATCAACTCCGATTATATTTCGGGTAATTCTTTGTATATTTGATTTTAATATAGCATATCGGACATTCTTTGTCAAATTTAACGCGAGAACTTATTTTATTAAGGCAACGCCGCACAATGATTGCGTGTGAATTATGCAGTCAGATTTTTTGTCAGCTTGCATAAATTCGACGCAGGAATACTGACGTATTTCAAGGAGAATTTGTGTAAGCTGACGGAAAATATGCAAGCAAGTCACATGTAAAGCCGTCAGGCGGTCATTGTGCGGTATTGCCTTAAAACTACTAAAATAATAAAAGTGAGCAAAAGCAAACGAAAAAAGCCGTTTCGCATCTGACAGGAATTAAATTTTATCCGTTAAATCCTGCAACAGGACTCGATCGTTTTCAAAAAAACTAAACACGGTATATCGTAAATGTGGCAAAAAAACATTCCGCGGCAAGTCGGCTGCGGGATGTTGTACTGAAGCATCAGTATAAAAAACATCGGATCAGCCGGCGGAATAAAAAGCTTTAGCATAATAACAATCTCCGATAAACATAATAATACGTCAAACTCTCTCCGCAAAAAGACATACGGGTAATTATGGGATGCGGATATAGAATTAATATTCGGAAAGCTGAGCGACGTTATAGATACGGTAAACAAGGTTTTCGGGGCTGCTGTGAGGATGAGCTTCCGGAAAGCTTTTCCGGAAGCCCGCGGCAGGATATGACTGCTGGCAGAGGCATAGATCACTGCTACAAAAATTTGATGAGAAAAATTAGAAATAATAAAGGCAAACGCTTGTCAAGACCGGATAAATTTTAAGGTTACATCCAAATTAAAGTATATCGTGATTATTGGATTTTTCGAGGAGATAAATATTCGAACGATAAATGACAGATATACAAATTTAAGCTGAAAATAATCAAGCAGATTTTTTTGTTAAGATTATTTTGTAGACATAATAGAATTAGTGGCTATATGAAAAACCGCAAAATGCATACTTTCTACAAACTGCTGACGCCTTATATATCAAAGAATGCAGATAGTTATCCCAAAGGTATAACAATAAAATACCCTCGTATTTCTCAGCTTTATTTGTTGAAATCCCCGTGTTTTAGCGTAATCGTACTAATTTTCTTTGTTTTCGTATTGCCCTGAACATAATCTATTAAATAATATTATGAAATGGGTCAAATAACGTTAAAATAATATTTACATCCGTTTACGGATAGTAAGAAGTAAATGGCAAAAGGGCAGCCGCTGAAGCGGCTGCCTACAGCAGTCATGCTATATTAGGCCTTCAACGCCTATTATGGTAGAGCTTTTAATTCACCCTTTTATGGCAAGCGCAAGCCGCCGCTTCAGCGGCGGTTTTAATATATAAACCAAAAAATTTATAAAGTGAGTTTTAGCTTGTTATCTTCGGTCTTCTTCAGTATCACCGCCAGTACCGCAGATAAAATACGCGCTATGACCGTGCTCCACCAGATCATGATCTGACCGCCGAATAAGGGCGGCAAAATCAGCATAAACACTAACATCAACACCGGTTCGATAAATGTAAGGATATATGAGAGCGTGCTTTTCCCGGTTGCATAAAAGCTTGCCGTCGTAATACGGGTTATTGCAACAAATGGTACGGATATCAAGAAAATCGGAATTATTTTTGATATTTCAAAATTAACTTCGCTTGATGTACCGAATATCGCGCCCAGACTACGCCGTAATAAAAATATAATGATACAGCTGATGACGGACAAGAACATCGCAAATCCGTACGCCAGCCCTCTTGTACTTTTAAGCTTACGTAAGTCCTTTTCTCCGAAATACTTACTGATAAGCGGTTGACTTCCGTCGCCTACCCCCTGTAAGATCAAATAGATAATGCAGATTATATACCCAATGCACGCATAAGAAGCGATCGCCATATCGCCTCCGTACGATACGGAAAACCGGTTTATTATTATCACAGATATATTGGGTGTCATTGTAAGCCCGAAAGGAGCGATTCCGATTCTGACTACGGACGCGGACACCGACCTGAACTTTGAAAGTGGTATTACCATTGTAAACTGTTTTTTCCGAAGCAAATAAATCAGCGCGATAAGCATGGTAACACCCTGGCCTATAACTGTTGCCCATGCGGCTCCGTAAAGTTCCAGTTCAAATATCCATACAAATAAATAGTCCAGAAAAATATTTGTGACAAAGCCTGCGATCATAGATACCATTGCGTAAAACGATCCACCGTGATTGCGGATAAAAGGAACAAGTCCCGTGCCGATAACCTGCAGACCGGCGCCCAATGCGATTACGGCAATGTATTCCATTCCCAGGGAAAGCAGCTCACCGCCTGCCCCAAGCAGTTTCAAAAGCGTTTCGTTCAGAAAATAGATAAAAAAGGTTAGAACAATGCTTAAAATGATCATCAACCATAACGCGCCGGCTGTAAATTCCCGTGCTTCATTGTTCTTTTTTTCGGCTTTTTTGATTGACCAGCATATCGCACCGCCCATTCCGATTCCGGTTCCTATCGCCTGGATAACGGCGACAATGGGAAAGGCAATATTGATCGCTGACAGACCGGCGTCGCCAATACTATTTCCGACAAAATATCCGTCAACTATAGCGTAAACACCAGATAACGCAAAAGACAATACAGACGGAATAACATATCTGAAGAATTCTTTTGTATTTAATATGTTATTCATCCCTTCCTCCTGATGCTTTTTTGAATAAATCAACAAACATAGTCATGTCATTATTAAAACGCCTCATACGCTCTATGCCCATTTCTTCTATTGCAAACAATTCAGCCTTGTGAAGTTCGGAAACGATCGTATCCGCATATTTTTTGCCCGCTACCGTTAATTTTATAATTTTATTGCGTTTGTCTTTCGACATTGGACTAAGTTTTACAAATCCTCTTGCTTCAAAATCCCTGAGTATCATGTTAACGGTTTGCTTCGGGATAAGCCATCTTTCGCTGATTTTTTTCTGCGTACAGTTATTCTCCCCCTCGTTGATAGCATATAACACCAAAAGACCGTTTTTTGATAATCCGTGCGCCTTAGCCCATAATTCATAAATGTTGTTGTATTCTTGCCACACTTCATAATAATTGTTTAATTGTTCTATAAAATCCGATTGGTTTATCATGCTGTTCATCCTTTCAATTAGTCCCTTTTTGTACCAATTGCATTATAGTCCAACACTGTACTAATTGTCAACGGGAAAAATTCACAAAAGTTATGTGAAAAAATTATGAGTTTTTGCCACGGGAGGTTTTGTAAATCCTTGTTTTATTAGGGCATACCTGAAAACAAAGCAAATATGTAAATTACGCTAAAAGCTTGGAGATTTCAAGAAAAAAAGCGGAGAAATGCGAGGGTATTTCGTAGTTATTCCTTTGGGATAATTACCGGTATTATTTGATGCGGAAAGCGTCCGCAGTTATTTGAAATTGTGCAGTTTGCGGTTTTTCAGACAGTTCTGACAATGAATCTTTATGTTTGAAATTCAATAACGGCCTATTCCACAACTATCAAAAAACAGAGGATAGAGACAAATCCTTTATTTATAATGTGATAAAGGATTAAGTTTTGATTTTTCTGTTTTTGTAAAATTGAATTTTTAAAAAAACTCAAAGCAATTTGAAGCTTATCTGTGCAGGCATTGTTTACGGGTCGGGTCACTCTGTCTTTACAGCATTTGTTTCTTTTAAAAATGAACCACATGAAAACAAGAAAAATATTAGAAAGGATTTTCTGACCAAGTGAATTATTGTTATAATACAGACCGGAGTATATTTTCGATCATTTCAGACAATTGACGTAAAATAATTGAATAAGCTCATGTGATGCAATGTGTATTATGATATGAGTATTTTACAGATGTTTTGCCGAAGAGGATTTGACAAGGAAAATTTGATTTGTTATAATACAAATCAGGATCATTTGGTAGGCGCCGATAGACATGGCAAGCGTTTATGTTGATAATGGCGCTGTTATAAAAAAGATTGCCGAAACGGCAAATGAAAAGGGTTTTTGAATCGGTTGTTTACGTTACGGGACACAATGCTTTGGAGCCGGCGGGACGTACATTTTATATGTATATAACTGAGAAGTCCGGCGTTTTTAATGCGATGCTCCGGTACGATAAGTTTCATAGTGATAAGATGCAGGATGCTGCAAAAAGATTTTTTTATTTATATGACTTTTTCTTCGCAGAAAATTTCACGGGAAAATTGTGACAATTTAATTCGGTCATACCGGGCTTTTTGTAAAATCTATATTTTATTGGTTAATAACAAAACGTTCGGACAACCGTCATCGACTGAGGACAGCTTTGAAATATCTTTTCAAATATTTAAAGCCGGGACAAAAGCGCTTGAACGTAAAAAATGGCGATTAAATAAGAAAAGCATTATCCATTTATAAAAACAGCTGCATATATCTTCAATACGTCTGTGTCACAGGTAAAAAACAATGCTGTACGAAATTGATATAACACATTCCGTCGGGATATCGTGCTTCCGGCATATAATTTAACGGTTCTTATTGCTTCGTTCACTCAATCGTTTTTTAATGATTGAACTTAAATCTTTATGAAGGGATGATATGGCTTTGCTGTATCATAAAAGGAAAAAGGTATGACATACAGAGAGATCATCAAGCATATTGACGACGGGGCAAATTATTACGTCGGCTTATTCGGAGAAGCCGTACATATGGAGAGGATTGACAAAGAATTTTATTCTTATGTAAAACCGAAAGCAGGGGAACAAGGAATATCATTTATTTATAATGTTAGTATCAACGATCTTCCTGCGGAGCAAATGAAATCGGTGATTGACGAAATGAAATCAATGGATATGCCGATCTGGTTCGGCATGGATTTATCCGATGAGGCGGCGTATATATTTTCGGGGAAAAAACCTACTCATGAAAAGAGGGAGCCGAAAGAAGATGATGAAATTTATTTGGCTATGCTTCCCGAAGAAAAAATAGAATATCAAGAAAATAATTATAAAATCATCAAGGTGCATACTGCGGAAGAATTTGCGGTGTGGGCGCGAACGGCAAACGATATTCTTGCAGGAGGGCACCCCGATATACATCCTGTTAATCATTTTATCTGGTGTGAAAAAATGGGTGTTAAATGTTATATTTTATATCACAACGGCATGCCTGTTTCCGTAGCGTCCGTTATGGATAACAACGGCGCTGCGTCTCTTGAATTTGTCGGTACTATTCCCGAAATGCGAAAACATGGATTTGCAAGGGCTGTATGTGAAAAAGCCGTAAGCGACGCTTTTACCGACGGCGCGTCAATAGTTACAATCCGTGCGATCAACAGAACAGTGGCGAAATTGTATCAGTCTATAGGATTTAAGGTTTATGATTAACGGCTGTCTGAAACGCCGCATAATGCATGCTTTCTACAAGCTGCTGACGCTTTGCATATCAAAGAATGCCGATAGTTATCCCAAAGGGATAACTATAAAATATCCCGGCATTTTCCGTTTTATTTCCTGAAATCCCCATGCTTTAGCGTAATCGTACTAATTTTCTTTGTTTTCGGATACGCACTAATATAAAAACGCAGCTTTAATAAGATGTCGCAATTGAGCGGCAAAGCCGATTCAATCCTCCGTTTAATGATTATAGGCTCTTTGAATCACGACGTCCTGTCTGCTCCTGGGCATGCAATACGGTATCATGGTGGATCGGGTGATGGAACCTGTCATTTAATGATGATACGATATCCGCCGGAAAACTTTACGCGGATGGAATGCTCACGGTTAATAAAAGCCTTGGAGGCAAGATACACAGGTATAGGTTATATTATTGATGTTGTGGAAATGGCGGTAAACATAATAAAGCAGGCACATAAAAATCTTAGTGTGTTTTGTGTTTTTACGGTCTGTAAATAGCGGAATAAATGATTTTATGGATCTTACCGAAAATTTCCTTATAATACAGATACGGGCAGAACTCTAAAAATCAGTTCTGCCCGTTTGCAATTATTAATGATCCCGTAAGTTTGCAGTTATTAAAATTTCTTTTATTAGGGGTTATTTGAAAAGCCGCATAATGCAGAATTTTTACTAACTGCGTGCGCCTTCCATGTCAAAGAATCCGTTAGCTTATCCCAAAGGGATAACTAAAAAACTCTCGTTTTTCTCCGCCTTTTCCTTGAATTCGCCACGCTTTAGCGTAATCGCATATATTTGCTTTATTTTCAGATACGCCCTAATAATCCCGGGAGTCCGGAGTTATTAAAAATTCTTCTTATTATTTTTTCCTTTTTATGGGGAAGTAATAATCCATCTGTGCATATCCCATTATTTCTTGTGCAAGCGATGATGTAATTATATTTCCTAATTGGCAGCGCAGCTCATCCTGTTCAAAGCCATTTTCACATAAGAATTTATCCACTTGCGTATTCATAAGCTCCGTATCTGTTTTTTGATCGATGTCAGTTGCAACGGCGTAAAGACCTCCCTTAAAATCTACGATTTCGAATTCCGACGGAACGCTCATGCCGTCTTCGAGCATATACAGCCACGTAAAACCGTCTTCTCCGCCAAACAAAAAATCCTTTGGAAAAAGTCCGCGTTTTTGTGAGGACATCCATTCCTCGAACCGGTCAAATTTTTCCTCGCCAAACATTCCGTTTCCGGACGAAACCATTTTGCAATCCGGCATTTCATAAATCCTTATACTTTGCATTTCTATTCCTCCTGTGAACATTTAAATTCCTGATTTATATTATCATTACTGCTGAAATTCCTGTCTGCGCACAACACGTATTTAAACAGCACGATAACCAATATTGTGATTATTTTAATGCGGAACATTACCTTAAAACGGGCTGATTCCTTTTGCTGATGTTAAGTATATTATATACTGTTCCCTAACGGAAGAGTCAATATAAAAATTTTCTTTCTTTCAAAATATCATTTGGGGCATACAGTGTAATGATTGCCGTTGTTTGACAGGTAAATTGAAATTATTTTTTAATCAATTCAAATCTGTCTGAGTTCCGTAAAACCGCAGGCATGGGGTAAATTTCATATTTGGTCTGTACTTTTTTCAGATGCTCGTCATCGTCGAAGGAGCAGCCCATGGGCCGCCGACCGCCGTTGTTTTGCCGACCCGTTATATATGCCGATGGATCAAGAACCGAGCAGGTAATTTATTAATGCGATTTCATAAAGCATAGTTTTAAACCGGATAAATTTTACTATTTTTGATTTTATTTTTCAGGGGGTTTTATTATAAATATTTCGATGCACTTTTGAACTATTTCTTTTTATTGCCCGCCGTTTCCACGGCGTTAATATAATATAAATAATCGTCGGGGGTAGGAGTTACCTGAAAATTCGGATTACAGCATCCACATCTCCATATAGTCCTGCCGCCAAGTCGATAAGAAATTCCCGAAGTGCATTTTCCCGAAATTCTGTTTTCACATCCCTTGTCACTTGCCGAAAAATTATCGATCACACTTTGCGGGCAGTTATTGATGTATTCAATAACCTTATCCATTTTTTTAATCCGAAAATAAAATATGAATTCGGTATCCATACTGGTAAGCCAAAAATCGGCGTTTGTATTTCTGTCCCGGTCGCTTTCTTTTTTATAATACCGAATCTGAGGACCCTCGTTCCAATCCTGAAAATTATAACAGTAGTTTCGTCTTATAAGCTCCTCATGTATTGATTGAGCCGTGATTCTGTCCCGTTGCGAATGAAAAAGATCACAAACTGCGTCAACTCCGTTGCCGTGATCCGCCGTATCCCAATCGTTTTCAAGCAATTTGTAATTCAGTCTGCAAAAGTCCTTGAATCTTCCTGTATTATTTGATTTAACTGCCAGGTCGTATAATATCGCCATAACATTTTTATTGTCAGGGTACGAAACGGTAATAACGCTATTACCCTTTATTTTTTCTCCGACCAGTCCGTCGATTATAATGCCGTAATTTCCCAGCTTATTTAAAAACGCGCCGGCATTTGTAATTTTCATGATCTTACATTGCTCTTTAAATTTGTCCGCTTGTATGAGCAATTCGCCGTTGCGCTTCAATTCTCCCGAATATCCCAATACATAAAAAATCTTTGCATACTTATAGGATTCATCCCGGGAGGTTCTTGCCTCCCTGGAAAAATATCCATACTCGTTCATATCATATATCGGAAGCAGCATATCCGCAGGAGAGTTTAATATATCTTCATAGAGCGCATGAAAAATTTCATGAAGCTCTTTTAAACCGCTTTTTAACTCCTCCTGCGTACATATCGTTTTATATACATCATGTATGGTAAATATATCCGGATAAGGGATCAATTCTTTTTTCCTGAGCTCAGACCAACGTTCTATCCAGTATTTCATTCTCGTATTCCTTTCATTTTTGCTTTCCGAATATTTATGACAGCCTCAAAGATCATCCTTTAACTTTATGGGCGCATAGAAATTCAGTTGATGATATCCGAGCCCTTTCCTGATCTCCTCATCCGCATAAATCATATGGACAGACGTCGTACGGCTGTCGTCGATAACAAAGTTTGTTTTTTCTATCCATTTTTCAATTTTTTTCATCACTTTATTGCCGCTTTCACCATCGCCGTCTATACTTACCGCGGCCGCATACAATCCGCCAGGGTGCTCAATAATTTTGTACGGCGCCACATCGGCATCTGTTATTTCGTCCTTGATACGCCAGATCCATTCAAGGCTTCCGTTATTTTCGCACAGAAAATCGGGAGCGTCAAAAATAATGGGTTTGTAAAAATCGTTGTGAGCTTCCTGCCATAGCTGAAATTGTCCGAAAATTTCGTCATAAGGCATTGCTCCGGATGTAACCGCTCTGAAGCTCGGAATACGGACAATTATTATATCCGGCACTTTATCGTTAAGCTTTTCCGTAACCTCAAAAAAGCGGTCGGTAATAGCCGAGTTTCCGTTGTAATCCACATTTGTAAGCTGTGTTTCGATGACGCTTGCCTTTTCATACAGAAGTTCTATATCTTTTTCCTTTTCAAAATCCAGTCTTTTTATTTGATCAATAAATTCCAGAACGATTTTTTTCAATTCATGTAAAAGAGAAACCTCTTCATCTATATTATCTACCTTTTTTTCGAGCACATCCAAAACCGTTTCCGCTCCCGCGGCGCTGAATATACGCTTAATATCTTTGATACTAATATTAAGTCTACGCAAGATCAAAATCTGCTCCAGGCGTTTGATTGCGGCTTCATCATATAGCCTGTAGGCATAATCGTCACTTCGTATGCTTTCGAGCAGGCCCATATCCTCATAATACCGGAGAGTACGGGAAGATATATTATATCTGACGGATATTTCTCTGATTTTAGTTAAGTTCCCCATATTATTTATTCCTTTCGTTGACATTAATTATATCATACCCTGTTCCCCAACGGAAGAGTCAATAGTAATTTTAAAAAAATATAAAAACAAGTCCTAAAGGAAACAGGCAGTTTCCAGTTGGTTCTATGGGTTGCCTGAAAGCCGCAAAATGCACGGTTTCAATTGACCGCTGACGATTTCCGCGTCAAAGAATGGCGCAAATGGATAAATATGAAACATCCTCGTTTTACTCCGATTTTTTCTTGAAATCACCATATCCTCAGCGAAATCGTACAAATTGCTTTGTTTTCAGATACATCCTAAATAAAGCTATCTGCTGCCGTCAGATTTTAATGTGAGATTTTATGATCCCCCTTATACAAACAAGGCATCACACTTGAAAAAACAGTGTGATGCCTTGATCGATTTTTGAAATTTTCTGCAAGAGGGGAAGCACCGGATAATTTATAAAAAGCCGGTGGCCTTTTATAATGCCGTTTTCGATCCGGAAAATTTCGCCGAAAAGGTATATGCACAACATAGAGCTTCAGCAGCTTCAAAATGCTTTTATAATTTTTAACCGGATAGACTGCTTTTAAGTTTTAAATTGGTTAATATAGTGTTAAGTGTTCACATATAGCTCCCCAACACGTCTTTTCGGAAAATTTTAAAGTATATTCCGTTAAATTTTTTTGAAATGCGCAAGTATGTCCGCGAAAATTTGCCTCATCTACGGCAAAATTATGCCGGGAAATCCGCATATCGTTTTTATGTGAACACGCTATTGCTTCAAATGTTCTCAGAAGCTTTTTGTATATAAGATAGGGCAAGCTCCTCTAACTCTTTGCTTCTGCGCAGCATTTCTATTATATGATTCCTCTTTTCTTTCAGGCAGTCCTTGGTAAAGGATTCCCGCTGATGAGCGATAGTCGCGATTTCCTCTGCAAAGGATATAATTTCATCATATTGTCTTATTGCCATTGCCATGAATTCTTTATCGATATCGGGAATCATATCCACGCACAATTCAAAAAACTGCTTGGTTCTCAGCTTGTTTTCATAATGGATAAATGCGTGGGGGAAAACGCAGTCAATTTGATCCGCATCGCTTTTATTTTCTTCCCTTAATAAATCGCTCCAGTTCCGGTACATAACCATACCGTGGCCCTGCATTTTATCCTCTTTGCAGTGGCTGTCGTTCAATAATAAGGCTACTCCTCTGTTTAGAGCATTGGTACACGCCTTAGCTAACGGCATTTTTTCATTTGAAGGCCTGAGCGTCATCATATCGCAATCTATCTTGTACCAGCCGGTGTATTGATTAAGCCGGTCAAAGTTTATGTTTGCATTTTTCAGATCGTCACCCTCCAAAAAGCCTAATCCCTTTAAAGTATGTCCATAGTCGGAAAAGCCTACGGCAAAAATAGTATCGGTATATTCTTTAGGAATAATGATTACCGGATAGCCGTGCTCAATCTGCCAACGGGCGAGAGTAATAAACTCATCTTCCGAATAATCCGCCTTCGAATGTATCTCATAATCCAGATCATATATTAAAAAGCTGTCATGAACACATTCATCCGGAGAATAGGAATATCCGAAGCATACGTTCGTAATGGCCGACTGCAAAATATATTCCTTGTCATCGTTTATTTGGTGTTTTTGGGCGTCCCTGCGCTGCTCCAATCCGAAAAATAATTTTAACGCAGTTAAAAGGGAGGCGAATGAGATACTCTTAGGCCATTCGGGACCTGAATAATCGGCCACAGGGCTCCGCGGCTTAAGAAGAAATTCATAATTAAAACTCACATTATCAAGCAAAACGCTTGTTTCGGGAAGAAGAATCCTGTCTACCGAACAATTAAAAAATTGAGACATTTTACAAAGCGTCAATACATCGGGGATTGCTTTTCCGTTTTCCCATTTACTGACCGCCTGAGGTGTAACATTAAATTCCTCTGCGAGCTTTTCCTGAGTGCAGTTGCTTTTTGTGCGCAGATATGCAATTTGTTCACCCATTTTTACAGTGTCAAACATGTTAATTTTCTCCTTTGTTTTTCTTATAAAACACCGCACAACAAACCTCTAACGGCTTTGCCGCACGTTTGCGCTGATAGGCCGAAGGCCTTACAAAGTCATCATTTAAACCGTTTTTCCTTAAAATACATCAGCAATTCCGGTTTTAAGAGTGGTTTTACCTGATGCGACTGATTTATGCAGTCTGACTCGACAGGATGTTCTGGGATATTCGGCCAAAGCGGGGAAGCAAGAATCACAAAAAAGCGAATATCACTAAAACGGTCGACGACGCAATAACGTGACAATAGCTGTGCGGTGTTGTGGCTTAATATTAGCAGTTTTCTTTTATATTGTCCATACATTACAGGTTGTTTTTATCTGAAGAACTAAACCCGCAGTTGATATCCTATGAAACTAAAAATCAGGCGGATAGATTTTGGTTTCGGTCCGCCTCTATTACCGGTTTTTATATTTTGCAAAACCGTTTTTGTATGTAAACACTGCTTTAAATCCGACAGCCGTACTTTTAAAAACCTCAATTTATCGGATGATCCGAAACTATAGCTAAGATGCATAATCAAAACGATCAAAAATGTGTGTTAAGCCGCTTATTCCGATTTAACACAGATTTTTGATTAGGGGCAATCCGAAAAGCAGCAAAATGCACGATATCTGCTAATTGCCGACATTTTCCGCGCCAAAGAATGTCGATAGTTGTCCCAAAGGGACAGATATGAAATACCTTCGTATTTCTCCGCTTTTTCCCTTGAAATCTCAATGCCTTGGGCTTGATCGTACAAAATTGCTTTGTTTTCAGATTGCCCTATAGTTGGTGATAATCCTTGAGTTTTCTTCGATTATGAATTTCGATACGGAAACCGCACAGCCGTTAGCTCTGAAATCGGCAATATCGTTTCGGATATGCAAAGGCTTGTTTGATTCCGGCTGTAAAAATCATTTTATAGTTTCTTGTAAGCGGATATAAATTGTATAAGATAAAACTTGTTGATTTTTGTAGCAATTTGCGGTATAATGACTTGTATAGAGAGCGTTCGCATAAAGTCCGCTACATGCCTTTGCGGCAAATTAATTTAATTTTTTAAAATACAAGCTGCTACATCAAAATTTTCTTTATCTACTGTAAAATTATGCTTGAAAATCCGTATATCGGTTTTATAAGAATACGCTTTAGTTTAACTTCTTGACATGACGCTATTTTTGCAATCGAAATCAAGAAAAATGTTATCCGTTCCTTTATAATTATCATAGAGCGATCAAATAAGGCGGTGGCAAGGGATGAATGAATGGTACGGCTTGGTACAAACAATTGCGGGGGAGATTGATAAATGCATCAAGAATCGCAGCGATGAAGCATTAACTTTATATGCTCTTTCGCAAAAGCTGGGTTATTCCGAGTTTTATATTTCCCGTAAATTCCGGGAAATTTCCGGAATGCATCTTCGTGATTATTTACGGCAGCGCACACTTGCTTTTGCATTAAAGGAGGTTCGGGATACATCAAAAAAGCTTTTGGATATTGCAATGGATTACGGTTTTTCCAGTCATGAAGCGTTTTCCCGTTCCTTTAAAAAAGCCTATGGCATAACCCCAAGCGAATATCGCCAAAAAACTGTCCCCGTTGTCCTTCGCACCTTAATCAAGCCGTTTGATTGCTACTTAATAAGTATTGGAGGAACTGATATGATAGACACAGCAAATGATGTTAAGGTGTATTTTGTAACTATACCCGCACACAAATATCTGCACATAAGGAACTATGAAAGTAACGGTTATTGGGATTTCTGGCAAAAGCAAAGCCTTATACCCGGGCAGGACTGCGATACAATTTGCGGACTGCTTGACAGTATAAAAGGAAAACTGGACGATTTCGGCGGTGATGAAGCAAACAGCGGCAGCGGTCAGATCATGGCTTTTATCAATGAGCCGACAGGCAGGGTCTGCGGTTGGGGTATCCCGATAGCAGAGAGCTACGGCGTTCGCCTTCCCGCCGATTATAACGGTGAGATCCCGGAACAGATGCAGATTATGGACGTTCCCGAAGGCGAGTATATTGTCTTTGAACACGGTCCGTTTGATTATCATACACAAAACTGCAAGGTCGAACAAAAAATAGAAGATGCTATGAAAAATTTCGATTATGCATCTTCCGGTTATTGCCTTGACACTACGCAGGGAAGGGTATTCTATTTTTATCATGACCCCGAACGTTTTTGGAAGTATGCAAGACCTGTTAAGAAGTTGTAATAGTCATAGGAATTGTATAATCCATAGCGCGTAAGATTCAGAATTGACGCACGATTTGTCAGGTTAAATTTAACAACAGCGTTGATTATTAGAGAATATCTGAAAACCCGCAAGCTGCACGATTTCTACTAACTTTGTGCGCTTTCCATGTCAAAGAAGAATGCCGATAGTTATCCCAAAGGGACGGCTGTGAAATACCTTCGTATTTTTCTGCTTTTTTCATTGAGATCGCCATGCTTTGGCTTAATCGTACCTTTTGCTTTGTTTTCAGATACGCTCTATTTTCAGGTAATGTGGATTTATAAAGTTTATCAATCCATAATGATATATTTATACAGCCTTTATAAATACTTTTAAGAAATCAATTAAAAACCGCCTTGATTTATTATAATGCAAATCAAGATGGCCTGGCGGTAATAGGTATGGCGCGATTTTATACTTATAAGTGCATTATTACATGTAAGGCTGCCGAACCGGCGAATAAAACAGTTATTTATAAGGCTACCTTGAAACATTTTGAATTTCACTTAAGCATTGAACCTCCTTTCCTTTATAATCACATTTAAGGGAGGAATGATTTGCAGAGAGGTTATGATTTATGGTTGGATGCAGCCGGAGAACGGGTGCTGTATGTTATATTATATTTTGTATCATGGTATACCGCTTCTTTGTGGCCTTTATCATGGATAATAACGGTGCTGCGTTTCTTGCATTTGTTGTTGCTATCCACGAAATATGCAGAATGAATAAAATCTATCAGGTTTAGTTGAAAGGGCTATATGGTGAATAAATTGAATATCGAAAAGGAAAATAAGTATTTATATCATGAGCAGATACATGCTAAACGTCTAAAAAGCATCATAATATTTCCTGAAAGCGGTTTTCCCGTATGTAAATACTATTTATTTGGCATGAAGGAAAAGGATTTTTATACAGCATATGATCAGCTTCTCCATATATTTTTTTGCATGTATGATGATATGGAACAGAACCCGGAAATATTTGGATTACCGCTTTATGGTATTGACAAGTACAATGCCGATACACCGGAAGGCCGTAAATCCAAAATATATTTTTTCCCAATATTGCTTTTTATAGCAGCTTTTGTTGGTAGGCTATCAGATGATCGGCTTTATATTGATAAAAATAAATTCATGATAGAGATAAAGAAATATAAAATCACGAATATCAGTAAAATTATGAAAATTTTATCCCGGTATGGTTTTGATTTCTGTATGAATGAAACAGATCCATATATGGAAGTGAGGAAGAATCCAAATATACTGAAGGTTTTAACTGCTGTTGCGGATAAGGCAGAAAAAATGGGAGAAATAAAAACAAACACTAAGTTGTTGTGTTTATATTATAAGCTTTTTGAGGGAAGTACATCTTCTTGTAACGAATATGATATTAATGACTATTGCGAAGTCATAACAGATTATGCAGAAGTTATTGCATATTTTAACAGGGAACTGGAAAAATTAGACTTTATCCCATCACCCAATGGCTTTTACCGTCTTAACTATATTAATAAGAGCAAAAAGAAATATAATGATATTGTATCTCTTACTTATACGGCGGATTGTGACGTTTATATAAGACTAAAATTAAAACGTATCAACTCATATGCAGATAAATTGGATGCATTGCCGCTGCATATTAAAAAAGCGTTAAAGAATAGCATATGTCATTATTGCAGTTTGACTTGCAGTAGCAATAATATAAAATTCATATTAGACGGCGAAAATATAGAAGCATGTTGTTATAATTCGTTTGTTTTCTATCACCCCTCTATATCCGATATTGAATATTTTATAAAGTTAATTGTTTGGGAAAAGGGACTGTAGTCCGTTTATAGGCAACACCGCACAATTCACACCCAAAGCCGTCAGGCGGTCATTGTGCAGTATTGCCTATATGCTTTTTTTAAAAAGTGCATATGTTTTTCTGAAAATCAATATATGTTGCCGGCTTGTTTTGTCATTTTCTTAGAAAAATCACGGGTACAGAACAACTGCAAATAATCTGAAATTTGGCGTTTTCCAAGCGCGGAACGAAAAAGTAAAGGAAGAATGGATTTAATGTTATTTTGGCAATAAACAAATATTTATAAGAGTTTTTGCTCCGCAACAAAGCCCATTATATGATCTTATGGTTTTACATCCGTTGTTTCCGTATGCTCCGGAGCTGTTTATGGCCAGATATGCGGTTATTTTTGGGAAGGGATATCAAGAGGACAGATATTGATTTCAGATACCATTGCTGTATAAACGAAAGAGAAGCCAAGTTAAAATTTTAGCCGCTGTAAACAAAGATTACAAGCGGCAAAAAGCAATGAAGCTATATCTTTAAAATCACATCCATGAAAAACTCCGTATCGCTGTTGTACGCACGTGCCGAGCCTCCGTATTTTTCAGCCACGGCGGCGATGGAGGCTAGTCCCGTTCCCTGTTCGCCGTGCTTGGTGGAACGGTATGAGCCGCTCCTGCCCTTCAGGATATTTCCGTCGAAGCTATTGGTGGAAACCACATACAGGCTGTTTCCGTGACGTATCTCTGCTGTCAGATTAAAATAACGTTTATCCTCTGTCAGCCCGATACAGGCTTGTATTGCGTTTTCCATGATGTTTCCGAAAAGTGCTGCCATGTCCAGTTCGGAAAACGAAAGAGGTTGGGGAAGCTCTATTTTCCAATCTGTTTTTATTCCTCCTGTTTCCGCCAGATCATGGTAATACCCGAACAGCGCATTTAAAGCGGTATTTGAGCAGTAATTCGGGGGAACGCTTTTGCTAAGCCGCTGTTCGTACTCGGAAAGGTGTGACCGTACGCCGTCAATATCGCTCTTTTCGGCAAGTGCCGATAAAATATGTACAGACTGTCGGAAATCATGCCTTAATCTTTGTGATTGCTTCATATATTCCTGTAATTTGCGGTATTGGTGCGACTGCATTTCAAGTAGCTGCGACCGCTTTTCAAGCTCCGTTCGCTCCAACAGAACAACCGCTCCCTGATAAAAAAACACATAGATTATTATAAGCACCGTCATCATTAAACATTCAAACAGCGGAAACAGATAGTACATTCGTCCCACAAGTATATTTTCGTAGTAAATAGGAGCAGCCAATATATTGAAAAAAAAGAATATAAACGACAGTGCGCTGACTGAGTACCAGATTTTTGCCGAATCAAGTCTATCCAGCATTTTAGATGCATACTTACAGGAGGGGTAAAAGGCAAGAAGTGCCATAAGGCAGGAAAGACCAAGCTGAAACAGCTGTGCTTCCGTCGAAAAATCCGCTGCGCCTGATGACGGGTGAAGGCGGGCGTCAAAAGCAATGGCGAGCTGTGCGGGAAAGCTCTGCGCCGCACAAACGCCCACATAAACGGCCAGTGTTCTCGGAAAATCGGTCGTTACCGTAAGGCGGTACAGAAAAAAAGATATTACTACAAAAGGAACAAGTATTATGTTTGCATCAATTTTCAGTGCCGATGTTGCCAACGAACCCAAAACCGCAAACGGAACTATAACGGACGCACAAAGAGCAGCCGTTTTCGGCAAAGAGTATTTCATATGATTTTTTACGGGATAATAACAGGAGAGCACCGTGGGGATCAGAATAAAAAACTGCGGCACCTCGGAAAGCCAATCAAGTACATTTACTGTCATATGTCACCTCTTTCCGCTTCCTTGAACGCTGCGTATTTTGGAGAAGTTGTAGTCCCGCGCCGCCTGTTCGATCTTAAGCCGGTCGCGTACCCGTGTGGGAAGCCGCGCACCGTTTTCGAGTATGCAGCAGTTGTTTTCAAAATCGACAATGTAATCGGCGTTTACGGCAATGCCCTTGTTTATGTGAATAAACCGCGCATCCCCGCCCGTCCGCTCCATAAACTGCGGCATAGTCATGCGGCTGCGCAGCTCCGTGCCGTCCGCAAGCGTTATATCCAGATAGTGCGCGTCGGTTATGACCGAAATGATTTTTTCAAAGGGAACACGGACGGTTCGTCTTTCGCTGTAGATATCGATATAATTATGCTTAGGCAGCAGCGCAAGCGCGTCCTTCAGGACGCTTTCAACGCGCTCCGGCATAAAAGGCTTGATGATGTACTCAAACGCGTGACAGGAGAACGCTTCGGGCATACGCTCTCCGCAGGAGGTCAGGAAGATCAGCAGACAGGCAGCGTCGTTTTCTCGGAGCTTTTTCGCTGCCGAAACGCCGTCAATGCCGTTCATGAAAATATCCATAAAAACAATATCGTATCCGCGTTTATCGAGGGAGCCGAGAAAGCTCTCCCCATCCGAAAATGCGGATATTTCCGTTTCCGCGCAGTTTTTACCAAAAAATCCGCGGCAGATATCCGCTATCTTGTCCGTATATATCTTCTCGTCGTCTACCAACGCTATCCGCATACGCTCACCGCCTTTTCTATATTATATCACACAATTTCGGATTTTTCAAACTATAAGCGAATCTCCGGCCTAACGTTATTGCCTAAAATTTGACGTTCCTGCCAAAATGCTTGATTTATTATTTGAGTTGACATACAATTTTTATCAGTAGTCAATAAAATTTGTGCGATATAAGGAATATGAGGTATGCGGAATATGAAAACAGCAGGCAAGATTTTGGCGGCGACATGCGGTGTCGTGCTTTTGAGCAGTTCTACAGGGTTTGCGGAGTATACGGAAGATACGAAAAACGTTATAAACAGCAAAAGCGTTTTGGATAATAACTCTGCTGTGGGCAGCAACAGCGGAATAATCACAACTTCCGAAACATCAGACAACAAAATCGGAGAAAACATAACCTATACGCTTAATGATGAGGGGACTCTCACTATCAGCGGAACAGGCGAAATGTATAATTACAAATCCGACGGATGGGCAGACGATGTTGACTCTCCTTTTCATTGCAACGAGGAAATCAAAAGCGTTATTATAGAAAACGGAGTAACAAATATTGGCAACAGCGTTTTTCACACCTGCAAAAATTTGGAGAGGGTGGAGATACCGGAAAGCGTAACGGCTATAAATTATCGTGCGTTTGCAAATTGCGGAAAATTAAATTCAATAATGCTTCCCGATAATTTAACCTATATTGGAGGATGGGCGTTTGAAAAATGCGGCGGTTTAACGGATATTATTATTCCCGACAGCGTTGTTACAATAGATAGCTACGCTTTTAAGGAATGCAACGGTTTAACAAAAATGACTATTCCTGCCGGTGTAAAATTGCAGTATGAAGAACCAAACTTTAACGGCTGTATATTTTATGAATGCAAGGGTTTAAAAGAAGTAACATTATATAACGATAGAATAACTCCCAGTATGTTTCACGGTTGCGATGCATTGGAAACAGTCAATATAGAGGGCGAAGTCGGCATTATAAATAGCTATGCATTTAACAACTGCAAACGGCTGAAAAAAATCAATTTGCCCGAAAGTATTTACAAGATAGACACTGGAGCGTTTTACGGATGTTTGTCTTTAGAAGAAATAATCATTCCGGACAACGTGACTGTAATAAAGCAATGGTGTTTTCGTCAATGTTCAGGTCTTAAGTCGATATTTATACCTCAAAATGTTGCTTCTGTCGAAAGGGATCCGTTTGGTGGTTGTAATTCTCTTGAAACCGTTTTTTATCCCTATAAGTTGGACCTCACCAATGCAAGTATACCGAACACTGCAACGCAGCTCCCATATAAAATAGAAAACGGCGAGATGACGATTACAGACATCACTCTTGGCAATGAAAAAACTGAAGTGGAGATATGTGATACGGTAAACGGAATTCCCGTGGTTTTCGTTGAAGAAAGCGTTAGGGATAAGGTGGCGGAAAACGGACACACTCATAAAAGAAATGATACAGGATATTGCGTCATTTGTACCCAAAAAAGTGATTTTGATTATACGGTTCTTGATAACGGTGAAATAAGGATAACAAAATGTTACATTAACGACAGAACCGAGGTTGTAATTCCCGGAACTATAGAGGGCAAATATGTTACGTCGATTTCCGGCTTTACAGACAGCGGCGTGATTGAAAAAGTTATAATACCCAATACCGTTAAAGGGATTTACGGTGTAGGTGTATTTGAGGATATGACAGGACTTAAGGAAGTGTGCTTTGACGGCTTCAGCGAAGGTCGTGTTGTTCTGTCCCAGAGAACATTTCCCTCAAATCTTGAAAGAATCGTTTTCCCCGAAGGTCTGACCGATCAGGACATTAAGGATAAAATGGGGTTGGAATTTTTCCCCGCCGATGCAAAGCTGTATTCCGGTACGGAGCTTTTGCCGCATAATTATGAATATGCTTTCGAACAGGACGGTTTGCAGCATTATTTGAAATGCACCGCATGTGACGATATCGAAAACGACAGCTATGAGGATCATTCCGCAGAGGGTGATTTTATTACCGATAATCCCGACTATAACTATCAGGAATGCCATTATCAAAAATGTAAATGCGGACTTATCATGGGAATTCTTCACACTTCCGATAAGGGAACGGAAACGATTGCACCCGGTTATGACTCGGAGGGAAAAAAGGAATACCGCTGTACTGATTGCGGATATCTGATAAAAGAAGAAACCCTTGCTCCCCTCGAACATAACATTGAGGACGAATGGCAGAGCGACGTTTCGGGACACTGGCATAACTGCGGGTGCGGAGAAAAACATAATTTCGGCGAACATATTTCCGACGGAGGAAAGGTAACGCTTGAACCTGATTATGATTCGGAGGGCAGAAAGGAATACCGCTGTACTGATTGCGGATATCTGATAAAAGAAGAAACCCTTGCTCCCCTCGAACATAACATTGAGGACGAATGGCAGAGCGACGTTTCGGGACACTGGCATAACTGCGGGTGCGGAGAAAAACATAATTTCGGCGAACATATTTCCGACGGCGGAAAGGTAACGCTTGAACCTGATTATGATTCGGAGGGCAGAAAGGAATACCGCT
>CAJTTE010000013.1:80473-81508 GCA_910579265.1 uncultured Ruminiclostridium sp.
TGTACTGTCTGCGGATATCTGATAAGCGAAGAAATACTTGCTCCCCTCGAACATAGCATTGAGGACGAATGGCAAAGCGACGAGTCGGGACACTGGCATAACTGCGGGTGCGGAGAAAAGCATAATTTCGGCGAACATATTTCCGATGGGGGATCGGTCACAATCCAACCGACATATGATTTAAGCGGAGAACGTGTGTTTTCATGTACAGCTTGCGGATATATTATGAAAACCGAAGCAATTCCTGCTCTTAAGGATGGAGAAGATGATACCACGGCCCCTCCTATTTATCCGGATAAACCCGATGATCCGGGTAAACCGGACGATAATCCGGGCACAGGCGAATCGGGACGGTTATTGGATGTTATATTTTTCTGTTCGATCGCGGCGGCTGTTGAAACGGTTATATTGAAAAACAGAAAGAAGAAAACTAAGTAATCTCAGCATTTTATCGGAGATCTTCAAATTCTGACATAATAAAAACGACCGGGTATTTTGTTTGACCCGGCCGTTTTTATTGCTGAAAAAAAGAAAAGCTTATCATTCGTTTATATAGACAAGCAGATTGATAAGCCGCATGAGGCAAAAGGGTGGATATTGTTTGTAAGCAGTACAGGGAGAAGGGCACGACGCAAATCCCTTCACAAATCAAATATGGCGGCAGAGCGTTGATGTAATCGAAAAAGGAAAATCCAAAAGCGTTATGATGGGAAAAGCACAATGCGCAGAAAACAGCGGCCGGACTTTCATCCGAACGTAAATAGAAAATATTGGATATAACGAATAAATCAAAGCAAACATCAACAAAGGAGAGGGTCAGGCGGGTAACAGGATCTTATACCGGATATCTCCGTCAAAAGAAAAGGAGAGCCCTTTTGACAGCCGGTTATATACGAGAAGCATACGGCAAAATGTTACCGCATTAAAAACTCCGATATAAAATAAAATACTGAGGATCATGGTTAATAGTAAAGGAAAAGTGTAGGTTTGTCAATGATATTGGACAAAATTTTTTAAAAATTCAACAGGAGAAAG
>CAJTTE010000014.1:0-78383 GCA_910579265.1 uncultured Ruminiclostridium sp.
CCGTGCCCGACGAGACCGAGCCGGACGCTACCGTGCCCGACGAGACCGAGCCGGACGCTACCGTGCCCGACGAGACCGAGCCGGACGCTACCGTGCCCGACGAGACCGAGCCGGATGCTACCGTGCCCGATGAAACCGAGCCGGACGCTACCGAACCCGATGAGACCGAGCCGGACGTTACCGTACCCGACGAGACCGAGCCGGACGTTACCGTACCCGATGAGACCGAGCCGGACGTTACCGTGCCCGATGAGACCGAGCCGGACGTTACCGTGCCCGATGAGACCGAACCGGACGTTACCGTGCCCGATGAGACCGAACCCAACGTTACCGAACCCGATGAGACCGAGCCGGACGTTACTGAGCCTGAAGAACCGGAATTTATAGAAGGTTCCGACAGCGGAGAAACCGATGTTGAAAATGAAAAAGATATCGTTATCGACATCCCCGAATTAAAGGTTTCCCTTAAAGCCGGTGCGGGAACTTTTGAAGAAGCTGTGTCAAAAATAATTGCCGATGTTCAGGTAAAGCTGGCCGAGGCTTCCGAAAAGGATAAGGCCGACGTTATAGCCGCAGCTATCAAGGGACTTGCGGAGAACGCTTCAGATGCGGTTTCCGTTAATTCACTCATAAGCGTTACCCTTAAGGATCAGGACGGAAACAGCGTTCAGCCTAAGGACGGAACATGTGTAAACGTAAACCTCCCCTATGACGGCAAATCCAACTATGTGGCTTATATCGACGGTGACACCGCCGAGTTTATTAAAATGAACATAAGCGACGGCTTTGTTTCCTTTGACGCCAAGCATTTTTCCGATTATTATATGATAAGTCTTTCCGACGAGGCGGTTAAGGCTCTGGAAGAGGGCGACGAACCCGCTCCCGAGACAAGCGAGCCCGATGCCACCGAAGCTCCCGCTGACACAACAACAGGAGTATCCGGCGACACCAATAAGCCTTCGGACGACAAGAATCAGCCTACCGGCGTTGTATTCGCAGTTATACCCGCAGCCGTTACCGCTCTCGGTATAATCATTTCCAGAAAGAGAAAGTAAACAAGGCTTTTTTAAAACAGCAAAGGCTCCTCCAATATGGGGGAGCCTTTAGTATTGCAAAAAAAATTCTCATTTGTAATATTACAGAAAACGGATCGAAAAAACGTTAATGTTTTTTATCGACAGTTACATTCTTAACGCCGAAAAATCCAAAGCGTTTCCGGCTTTTTAATTTAGGTAAATTAAAAACCGGCGTCAATGCACAGTAACTCAGCCAATATGTTTTTAACAATCTCTGCTCTTTATATTTTTCATATTTTAATTAGAGCGTATCTGAAAACAAATCAATTTTGTACAATTTCGCTAAACGCATGACGATTTTAAGGAAAAAAGCAGTGAAATAGGAATGTATTTCATAGTTATCCCTTTGGGATAACTACCGGCATTCTTTGACGCAGAAAGCGCCCGCAGTTAGTAGAAATTGTGCAATTCGTAAAGGGACGTGTTGAAAAAATATGTGCATTATGTTTAATTGACATTCGATTAAATTCATATATAATAATAGTAACGGTTATATGAACCGAAATAAAATGCTCGGAGGTAAAAATGAATTTAAAAAAGCTTACTGCAATGCTGGCTGCTGCCGCCATAACGGTAACGGGTACGCTGCACCTTGCGGCGGCAGACGCATCCCGGAATATGTCGTCCGTGACTGCGGCAAGCCTGGTTGATAAAATGACTCCCGGCTGGAATCTCGGCAATTCGATGGACTCCGTTGGCAACGATGAGACATCTTACGGAAACCCTGTTGTAACTCCGGAGATGATCGACGCTGTCAAGGCCGCCGGCTTTAAAACCGTGAGGATTCCCGTTACCTGGATGGGACATTTCGACGAAGGTACATACGCCATTGACCAACAATGGATAGCAAGGGTTAAGGAAATCGTAGACTATGTGGTCGACAGAGACATGTATGCGATAATAAACATTCACCATGACGGAAACGATACCGACTATTCATGGCTTACTCCCGAACCCGCAGATACGGCTGCGGAAGACGCTATGGTTGATAAATTCAAGACCTTGTGGGAACAAATTGCGGATTATTTTAAGGATTATGACGAGCATCTGCTTTTTGCGGGCATGAACGAATTTCATCACGGCTATAATAATCCGAGCGATGATTACCTTAGAATTACCGACAGACTTAACCAAACATTTGTAAGCACCGTAAGAGAAACTTCGGGCAACAACGCGGACAGAATACTTATCGTTCAGGCATATAACACCAATTCCCAGCATGCACTCAAGATGCAGGTGCCTTCGGATACCGCTTCGGGAAAGCTTATGACCGAGGTGCATTATTATGATCCCTGGTCCTTTGCCGGCGAGGGTAAGGGCGACTGGGGCCAGGCAGGCACCGATACCGATTCCTGGGGACAGGAGGATTATGTTGAATCCACCTTCGATAACCTTAAAAGAAAGTTTTCCGATAACGGTATCCCCGTAATTCTCGGAGAGTTCGGAGCCACGAAAAACAGCGATGATAACGCTGATTTCCGCAGATATTATGTTGAATATGTCGTAAAAGCCGCAAAGGCACACGGTTTTATTCCCGTATGGTGGGATAACGGATATGACGGCGACAACGGAGAAGCCTTTGCCTTATTCAACAGAACAAATTATTCTGTTATTCACAAGGATATAGTAGACGCCATAATGCGCGGAGCCAAAGGTGATGATTATACAATAAGGCTGCCGGGCGAAACGGAAGAACCGGATGTTACCGAATCCGAGACTGCCGAGCCGGACGCTACGCAATCCGAAGCTACGAAGCCGGAGGCCACCGAATCGGATACTACAGAGCCCGATGCCACGGAATCAGACGCTGCCGAAACGGATGTTACCGAATCGGACACTGCCGAAACGGATGTTACCGAATCGGACACTGCCGAAACGGATGCTACCGAATCGGACACTGCCGAAACGGATGCTACCGAATCAGACACTGCCGAAACGGAAGCCACGGAATCGGACGCTGCCGAAACGGATGCTACCGAATCAGACGCTGCCGAAACGGATGCTACCGTATCCGATGATGCTTCGACAAACGAAACCACCCCGGGAGCTGACGTGAATCCCGACGATGACAAGAATCAGCCTACCGGACTGATATTTACAATTATTCCTGCCGCAGTCGCAGTCGCAGGAGTAGCCGTTGCAAAAAAGAAGAAGTAATACCTTGTTTCGGAATAATATTTATTTTAAATCCGGCGTCTATAAAAAACGAATATACTGTTTTTAAAAAGATACCGTGATTCTTTGTAAAATAAAAACGCTCTTCCCGCCGGAAGAGCGTTTTATGCTAATCCCTTTAAGGCAATACCGCACAATGACCGCCCGGCGGCTTTACGTATGACCTGCTTGCATATTTTCCGTCATCTTACACAAATCCTCCTTGAAATACGTCAGTATTCCTGCGCCCAATTTATACAAGCTGACGAAAAATCTGACAGCGCAATTCACACGCAACCATTGTGCGGTGTTGCCTTAAAACTATTGGATTAGCTCTTGTTTGAAAATAGAGGAAATTACGGATTTTTGACTCCAACTGGTCAGCTTCAAGGAAAAAACGCAGTCAAACCGTCGTTTGACGAGGCTTTTTGAAATAAAAGATGACCGTTTGAGGGCGAAAAGACGACGTTTCCGATTTTTCAAGCAAGCCCTATTGTCCGGGGTGCGATCCCTTTTTAAACCGTGGGTATTACGTAAGTTTAAAAAGGGATCGGTATCGGTTTTTATGACGCAAAAAGTATTACCCCTCAGAGTCAAAGACAGACGATTCATTCGGCAGATGCAGCCTTATTTTCCATACGGACTGTCAAATTCTCTTTCCGCCTTCGCAACGGCTTCTTCGAGCGTCAGACCCGAAAAATACGGAGCGTTGAGATAACGACCTGATTTTTTATCGTCCACAAACGCTCCCACGACAATTCCCGGTATTGCGCTTTCGGGAGCGTTAGGAGCATTAGGCCCGCCAAGATCCGTCCTGCACCAACCCGGATCGGTAAGATTGATCATGACGTTTGTTCCGTCAACCTTTGAGCCTAAGTCTATGGTGATCTTGTCCAATGCCGCCTTGCTTGCGGAATAACCCGCCTGCTCCGGTTCGAGCCGTATACCGCTGGTGGTGTTTACTATTCTGCCGAAACCGCGCTCTATCATTTTAGGCATAAAATGATAACAGATCATGGCGGGAGCTATCGTATTTATTTTAAAGCTCTCCGTATAATCGGAAACCGGCGTGCCGAAATAATCCGTGCGGTACGCTATCTGTATGCCCGCATTGTTAAGTACGATATCCACCGCCATACCCATGCGGTCGATCTCCTCAAGCATAGCCTGTACCCCGTCAAGATCGGAAAGCTCCGCTTCAACCGAAAAAGCCTCCACACCCATGCTCCTTACTTCCTCCAGCAGGTTTTTACAATGCTCTGTTTTTCTGCTGTGAAGTATAAGATTACATCCCTGCTCCGCCATAAATTTTGCGGTTAGTTGTCCGATCCCTCTTGACGCACCTGTGATAAGCGCCCATTTTTCTTTTGCCTGTACCATTATAAAATCTCCTTTTTAGCATTTTCAAGTGCGGCAATCACATTATCGCACCATTTGTCGAATTCTTCGTCCTCGATCTGGCATTCCCTGTGCAGGAGCACATGATTCAATGTGTTGCGTATACCCTCGTCAAATCTGATCCTCGGCATGTAACCGGGAACCGCTCTTTTCAGCTTGCTGTTATCAAAGACCGCGCAATTTGCCTTGTCGCCTATAAGGCTTCCCGTAAAATCATAATCGCTTACCGCCGCAAGGAATTCCGAAGACACATAATACGGCTTGAATTCAACTCCCAGACAATCGGCTATCGTTTTATATATCTGATTCCAGGTGAGGGCCTCATCTGAGGTGATATGAAACGCTTCCCCTATGGCGCGGGGATTTCCCAGCAGTCCGGTAAAGCCCTCGGCAAAATCTCTGCTGTCGGTCATTGTCCAAAGCGAGGTGCCGTCCCCGTGGATTATGACGGGTTTCCCGTCAAGCATGCGTTTTATTACCTGCCAGCTTCCTCTCCTGCCGTGGACTCCCAGCGGCACCGAGGTCTCACAATAGGTATGGCTTGGCCTTACTATCGTAACCGGAAAGCCTTTTTCCCTGTAAAGCCTCATCAAGTATTCCTCACATTGTATTTTATTTCTCGAATACTCCCAGAAAGGGTTTGCGAGAGAAGTTCCCTCGGTAATTATATGATCCGGAACAGGCTTATCGTATGCGGACGCGGAGCTGATATAAACGAATTGTCTCGTCCTGCCGCCGAAAAGGCGAAAATCCCGTTCGAGCTGCGGCTGAACAAATCCGATAAAATCACAGACCGCGTCAAATTTCATTTCACCGAGGCATTCCGAAACAAGCTTTTCATCATTTATATCCGCCTTGATAAATTTAATATTCGACTGAAGCTTATCGTTTGTGTTCCCTCTGTTAATTATGTAAAGATCATGTCCGCCGTCCGCAAGCCGCCGCGAAACAGCCGTACTTATGGTTCCCGTTCCGCCTATTATAAGTATTTTCATATTTTATCCCATCCTTTCCTGAAAACTATAAAATTCATACCGGTCCAAGCAGATCTGAATGCACCGTAAATTCCTGCTTTATTGATTTCAGAGTAACCGCCGAACCGGTCAGGTTTATATTCAGTATAGCATTTTATCTTTAAATATGTTATAATGTTTATGCTGAAAAAATTGTAAAAACCTATTTTGAGGTGCCATAATGAGCGGACTTTTTGAAAAAAGCGATTCTCTTAATACTCCTGTGGAGTGCTTCATATTTGATGCCGGACAAAATATTTTTCCCGTAAAGCCCCATTGGCATTATTTCGCGGAATTTATTTATATGCTGGAGGGATGCGCGGAAATGCGCTGCGGCGACTGTTCCGACATACTTAAGAAGGGCGAGATGATAATTATCCATCCCTCGGCAGTACATTCGATATATCCTGCGGACAGTGACATGCCGGTATATGCGGTGCTGAAATTTGATATAAACAGATTCAACCAAACTCCCGCATATGCGCCGAAGCTCAGGAATATTTTTCAATATGCCGAAAAAAGCGGAATGAGATCACTATTCGACTGCGAAGCTTCGGAAAAAATCGGGTGCGGCAGGATATGGAAAACATGCCTGTCGGAATTCAAGGAATGTAAATACGGTAGAGACCTGGTTCTTCAAGTCAACATATACGAGCTTCTTATGAATATAATACGCCTGTGGCTTGACGAAGGAATGATCATTGACAGCCGTCTTATTCCGTGCGCGGAGGATTATGTGATAGAAAATATAACCGAATATATAGATCTTTTTCTGTCCGATAATCTTCGGGTAACGGATATTGCGGAAAAATGCGGGCTAAGCTATTCCTGCTTTGCAAAAAAGTTTCGTGAGCAATACGGAATGAGCTGTAAGCAATATATAGAACGGATGCGGCTTTATAAAGCGGAGGAGTTCCTTATTTTTACCGATTTTGACCTTAACTATATCAGTCAGGAAACAGGTTTTTCCGATTGCAGCCATCTTATAAAAAGCTTTAAAAAATATAAAGGCGTTACTCCAAGACAGTTCAGGACAAGCAGACGGTCATAAAAATTTTACGTAGTACAAGTCCTTTGAAACCTTGTGTTCACCTTCGGTTATAGCTGCCGTAAAAAGGCCGTGCCGGTGCGGCTTCTGCATTAAGGCAATACCGCACAATGACGACCGCCTGACGGCTTTGCGTGTTGCCTTAAATTATTTATCCGCTCTCGCAGAAATTTTATATAGATTTTCCCGAAAAATGTTTTCCAAGGGATTAGGGGCTGTCTGAAAAGCCGCATTTATTAGAAATCGTGCAAATTGCGGCTTTTAAGATACGCTGCGGTATTAAACTTCCGGCATGAACCGGAGATTTTCTTTTTAGGGCAACACCGCACAATGATTGCGTGTGAATTGCGCATTCAGATATTTCGTCGGCTTGCATAAATTCTACGCAGGAATACCGACGTATTTCAAGGAGAATTTGTGTAAGCTGACGGAATATATGCAAGCAAGCCGCACGCAAAGCCCTCAGGCGGTCATTGTGCGGTATTGCCTTAAAATAAAAACAGGAAAATCCCTTTTGAATTTTCCTGTTTTTATTCTGTTATATTGCTCCACCAAGTAACTCTTGAAGGATTTGTGCGCCGAAGGGCTGTCGATAGATAAGGCAGAAGACCGCAGGAATATGCGCATATTTCAAGGGCTTCTGACGAAGTATTTAGGCAGCCGGGCAAGCAGAATAATTCAAGAGTTAATTGGGGGAGCAATAAAATCCGCAAAAATAATTGCCGCTTTTATCCGGGGTTTTACGGGATAATTCACGGTACCGTGATCACGGGTGATCCGCCGGATCAATTTATAAGGAACGCCGCATAGGGAAGCGTAAAAATATTATGATCAATAAAATCAACCGCAATTTTCCCTCTTGCAAGCTTGCTGTTTATCACCATTTTCGCCGAATACGTAATGGCCGCCGCCAGATCGGTATCATCCCAGTTTTCCTTTAAAAATGCCGGGATACAGATCTTGAATATATTGTAAAATACCGCAAGTTCAAAATAATTGAGCCATATGCCGTGTTCCAGGGACTGAGCAAACGCCAGATTGACCATAAGATTTTCTATGATATACGGTCTTTGGCTTTCTATCCCCCTGTATACTTCCAGATTTTTAAAATACGCGCCTTTATTGAAATTTATGTTAAGGGAATTCTTGCCTAAATCTTTTATATCAAGACCCACGCTTTCGGCGGCACGTTCGAAAAGATCCTTTAAGACACGGCTGTAATTTCCGTTATCCACACTGTACTTCATTTTTGAAAAAATATCGATGGATTTAAGTGCGGCGCTTTCCTCCGATTGAGGAGCATTGAGAGAACCGGCAATTTTCCTGCACATTTCGTTATCAAGCATCATACCGGCAAGACTGTTGATTTTCTCTGCTTCGTTACGGTTTATGTATTCATTTGCCTTCTGACAGAAAAAACCCAGTATCAGCATACGCTCCGGTATGGTAAAGGCGCGGTTTTGTAAAATATCCATCTGGGCACCCTTTATCGTCCATAAATAAGGTCTGCCCTTCCACTGATCCGATGTGGCTTCACCGGACCAGAAGCCTTTTTCAATATACGGATTATCATGCTTATATTCCTCCTCCGTTACGGCAAGCCCCTCCGGATGCTTTATCAGAAGCTCCACCACATGAGGGCAGGTTATATCGCATGTATAAATAAACGCCTCGTTGCCTACTCTTGAATTTATACGGGGAAATATGCTGCATACAAAGGACAGCGCCTGCTCCCCCTTTTCCTTTTGAAGCATACAAAGGCTGTCATCCCCCAGAAAAGGACAGTCCCCGTTATCCTTAAGCTTCATTCCCGCATATTGAAGATCGTTCCCATTCCTTATACGAAAAAAAGCCGTATCCGCCACCGCCTTCAGCTCAGGGCTGAGATCGGTCTTCTTATAATTAAAATATTCCCTTTTCGTAAGTGTTATTACCCAATGCTTGCAGCAGCTGTCGATACATTTAGGTCCTACACAGGAAAACTCATCGTAATATGCCAGCTTAACTATTTTCATAGGTGCTTCTCCCTTTAAAAAATCCTTTTTTTGCAGTTCGCTTTTTAAAAGCATTTCCGTCGGCTTATATCCCATATACCGCATTTGTATATGCGTTTATGCGCTAGGGGGTTCGATATTTCCCGTAGGACCAAGCGGCACATTTAAGGGATTACCGTCCTTTAACCGATTTACAAGGCAAAAAAGCTCTTCTTAGCCAAAGCGGACGGAAAATGCCATTGACCATATACCCTGACGTATGCGTCCGTTTCGTATGATAAAAGTCCGCCCGCGCCCCTTTGTTTTACGTATGGTATCAAAAATGGAGCGCTATGCGGTTTTGCGTTAGTCCGGCATTCAGTTCCGGTACGGTAATATCAACAGCTGTGACGTCTCGAAGGAAGCTTCTATGAATTGCCCCCTTACGTCAAGTCAAAAACGCCTCCGAACATTAATATTTTAGCATTTTGACAATAGATTGTCAACAAATGATTCCGTCCTTTACATGACGGATCTCGGCATCCGCTGTAAAATGTCCTTATATGGCGCAGCTGTCCGTTTACAAATATGACTCCTGCATCATTCCACCGATTTAAGGGCTTCGATCATATCAACCTTTTTAAGATGACCATGCATGTATATCGCCACCACAATACTGAATACCAGAGTTATAGCCGCCGAATAAACATAGCTTAAGGGCTTGATCTCTCTTCCGAACATTACCAGATCGATTTCCGCGGTCTGTATGATAAACTGAGCCAGAAAATATCCTCCGAACAATCCTGCCGCGATCCCCATAAGAGTAAGGATCAGATTTTCCCGAAAAATATAGCTGTCAACTTCCCCGTCGTAGAAGCCCATTACCTTTAAAGTAGCTATTTCACGGATGCGCTCGGTAATGTTGATATTTGTAAGATTATACAATACGACAAAAGCAAGAGCGCCCGCGCTTATTATAAGGATTGCCACCACCGAGTTAAGAGCGTTCAGCATGGTGGACATCGTAATTATAAGATCATCCTTAAAATTAACGCTCAGCACGGCATTCGTCCCGAGAAGGCTTTCTGCGAACAGATCCTGTTCCTTTTCCGTGGCAGGGGTTTCTCTGCTGCCGAAGGCGATTATGTTAAAATCGGGAGCTTCTCCGAAAAGTCTTTCATAAAGCGCTCTTGACATATACACATAATGATTCGGATAATTTTCAACACATGCACTGACCGAGACAGAGCGGATTTCCGTTTCATCCTGATATATCTCCGCTTCTTCTCCCGCCTCTATTCCCAAAAGCAAAGAAAGCTTTTCGTCTATGAGGACTCTGTCCTCTTCAAACTCATAGGGAGTATGATCCGTTCGGCTTCTGAATGTAAAATAATTCAGAAATTCATTCTTGTTTTCCGGAACAACGAGATATGCGTTACAGGTCCCCTTATCTGTTCTGACGGTGATCTGCTTTTGCAGATATTTAATGCTCTTATATCCGTTTTCATCGATCACCGACAATATTTTTTCCGTATCACCCTCATCCACACTGTCATATGCCAGAAAACCGTCATAGGAATTCAATTCTCCGTATTGCTTATTAATAATGTCGCTTATTGAATTTTCCAGGCCGAAGCCCACCAACGTAAGAGCGGTACAGCCGGCAATCCCTACCACCGTCATCAGCATCCTTCTTTTATACCTGAACAGGTTACGTGCTGTAACCTTACCGTTAAAGCCTACCTTCTTCCATATGGGAAGGCGGTCAAGAAGTATTTTTTTACCGGCTCTGGGAGCTTTGGGCCTCATAAGCTGTGCGGGCTGCTCCGAAAGCTCGCCCTTGCACGAGAAATATACGGTAAGTGCGACCGCTGCTGCCGAAACCGCCATACAGACAAGAGTAAGAAGCCAGTCCGTGGGTATGCTCATTCCCGAAATATCATAAAGCATCCCATATGCACTTATTATGGCAAAGGGAAAAAGCTTCTGTCCGAATACGGCTCCCGCCAACGCTCCAAGAAGTGTGGCCGAAAGAGCATAAAGCATGAATTTTGATATGATCTGACGGTTTGTATAGCCCAAGGCCTTTAAGGTCCCTATCTGAGATCTTTGCTCCTCCACCATTCTTGTCATGGTGGTAAGACATACCAGCGCCGCTACAAGTATGAAGAACACAGGAAAAACGGAGGCTATATTGTTTATTCTTTCCGCATTTTCTCCATATTCGGAATAACCTCCGTTGCCTGAACGATCAAAAATATACCATACGGGATTTTCGATATCCTTAAGCTCGCGCTTTGCATCCCGAAGCTTTTGTTCTCCGTCGGCTATTTCTTTTTCGGCCTCTGCCACAGATGTTTCATATTTGGAAAGCCCGTCGTTGTATTTCTCTATTCCTTCCGTATATTTATTCATGCCGTCGGCATACTCTACTTCTCCCCTTCGGAAATCCTCCAGTCCCTGCGCATACTGCTTTTCGCCCTCTTCGAGAGCCTCCCGGTTTTCTTTAAGCTTAGCCTCGCCTTTTTCCTTTTCGGCTGCAACGGTCTGTTCCGCCTCGGAAAGCTGTCTATTTCCCTCGTCCAATTGTATTTCGGACTCCCTTAGCTTTTTATCTGCGTCGGCAAGCTCCTTTTTTGCCTGATCAAGCTTCAAGGCGGTGGCCTCGAGCATTTTTCCCGTTTCCTCCAAAGCCGCGAGCTGAGCTTCGGTTTCTTCCTTTGAGGGGAGATTGGCGATAAACTCAAGTATTTCCGAGGGAATATCCGGCATTGCCGCCGCAGGTACATATGCGCCGCCGTCCTGCTGCTGAGGAAGGATAAATCCAAGAGCGGCCGCAAGCTGGAAAATATCTATCTCACCGTTATGATATTTGAGGATCAGACTGTAATATATCAATCCCTTTTCATATTGAGCTACGCCCTCGTTATATTGTGCGAGGCCCTTATTGTATTCATCAAGGCCTTTATTATACTCCTTTACTCCCTCTCTGTACTTTTCCTCGGCTTCAGAGAGGAGTTTTTTCTTTTCGTTGATTTCCTTCTGTGCCTGATTTATTTTTTCCTCCAGCTCCTTTTCGCCGTCTCTGAGCTGGCTCCACCCGCTGTCAAGCTCCTTTCTGCTGTCGTCGAGCTTCCTTCGTCCGTCCTCAAGCTCCTTTTTGGCGTCGGCAAGCGATTTTTCCGCATTCTCCAGATCCTTCTTAGCTTTATCCAATTCGCTTTTTGCTTCGTCAAGCTTTTCGTTTGCTTCTTTTTTGGCGTCCTCCAGCTCCTTTTCCGCCTTGGCTATTTCGCCGTTCGCTTGTTCAAGGATCTCATTGTATCTTTCTATTTCGCGGTTGTCCCCTATAAGCTCCAGCTGTTTTTTAACGAAGTCGTTTTCATCGTCATAAGCCTTGCTGTAGGCCGCAAGAGAGCTAAGGCCTTCCGCCCTTATATATATTTCTGTGTATACCTCCGTCAAAAAATTTTCTTCGTTCACATAAACAAGAGTACTTATATTTCCGTTTCCGAGAGTGGTATTTCCCCTTGCGGATTTGTCAATATAAGCCGGAGAAACAAAGGTTCCTACTACTGTGTATTCGGTAACCGAAAGCGTTTTTGAAAGATCCTCGTCACCGCCCGAAACCATAACTATCCTGTCTCCCACACTGCGGCGGGAGGAAAGCGCTCCGCTGTCTACTATACATTCGTCGGGCTTTTCCGGAAATCTTCCCTCCTGAAGCTCAAGCATATTTACATTCCCGTTTTTTCCGTACTCGGGAAGGGTCATCACTCTTGCGATCTCATCCTGCTCCCCGCTGTCTATGATCACGTCCGCAAAATAACCGGGATATACTTCAAGGCCCTCCGTGTTTTCCAACGTCTCAATATCGTTTTCGGAAAAACCCATTGTTGATATAAGCCGGAAATGAGCCAATTCGGACTTTTTATAATAATTATCCGCCGAAAGCCTCATATCGGGAGCCGTATTTTTTACGCCTGCAAAAAAAGCGATACCTATGGCGACGATGAAAAAAATGGAAAGAAAACGACTTTTCGTTTTGAATATTTCCATCATAGTATTTTTTCTCAGAGCGCTTTTCATTGAATTGCTCCTTTTCAAATATTTTATTACGAGAACATACGATACCGTAATTAAGCTGCATTAGCGCATTTTCTTTTTACAGCGGAAAATGCGGTGACACGCTTTCTCCTGAAATATCCTGAGGTCATCTCCCGGGATATCCGCCTTAATTTCGGTCCATACAAGCAAGAAGGCCCTTTTGTTAAAAGTGATTTTATACTGCTTAAATAATTCTTTATATATGCGCCTTTTTACGATTTACCATATTTCTCCCCCGCACGGCTTTATATGCAGCTTAGAACGATTTTACCCGAAAAAACATATGACCGGAAACCGGCACTGTCGCTTCTGTCAAAATTCAATCAAGGGATAAGCGTCTCCCGGATCAGGCCAAACCGATACGATTATCGGATAGCAGTCATGTGATCGTCCCGAAAAAGAGTTAAAAGTTATATGAACATAAGGTTTACGAATTTTAATAAGCCGCTGTCATTCCGTCGGTTAAAGCGCTTTATTTATTTGACGGACCTTGTTTCGCCGTGTTTTTTATCCGTAAAAATCATTTTAAAATATAAAAAACGGTATTTTAAAGGATTTAGCTACATCCGTGCCGGAACAGGCGCGGCCGCTCCATAAGCCGCCGAAAAAGCAACGGTCCGGACTGTAAAAATCCGGACTGCCCTACGTTCTTCCGCAATAAAGACGCCGGATTTTAAACGAATACGGATATATTACTTTTTTACCGGTCTACCATTCTATATCCTCTACCGCCATAGGCTTCGGATTTAACTCCGTTTTACTTACCCTGCTGTTCTTAAGATAAATTATCCTGTCGGCCATGGGAGCAATAGCCGAATTGTGCGTGACAAGAATGACGGTCATGCCGCTTTTCCGGCATGTATCCTGCAAAAGCTTAAGAATAAGCTTACCCGTATTGTAATCAAGCGCTCCTGTAGGCTCGTCGCATAAAAGCAGCTTAGGTTTTTTAGCCAGCGCTCTTGCAATGGCTACGCGCTGCTGCTCGCCTCCTGAAAGCTGAGCGGGAAAATTGTCGGGTCTTTCTCCGAGACCCACCTGCTCAAGTATTTCAAGAGCGGGTATGTAGTCGGAACAGGTCTGTGCAGCTAATTCCACATTTTCCTTTGCCGTAAGGTTGGGTATAAGATTATAAAACTGGAAAACAAAGCCTATTTCGTTTCTGCGGTACCCGATAAGCTGTTTCCTGTTGTATTTGGCTATGTCGTTTCCGTCAACGAAAATCGATCCGTCGTCGGAGGTATCCATTCCCCCGAGAAGGTTAAGGACCGTGGTTTTTCCCGATCCGGAAGGACCCAGTATTATCGCAAGCTCGCCCTTTTCTATGGAAAACTCTATGTTGTCCGCGGCGGAAATAATAACATCCCCCACCTTGTAACGCTTACAGACATTCTTAAGTTCAACAAAGCTCATTTTATGATCGATCCTTTCATGCTGTTATACTGGGGCTTTTTTAAAAATAGAGGAAATGACGGATTTTTGACTCCAAACGGTTGGCTTCAAGGGAAAAAAAGCAGTCAAACCGTCGTTTGACGAGGCTTTTTAACACAGAAGATGACCGTTTGGGGGGCGAAAAGACGACGTTTCCGATTTTTCAAACAAGCCCTGATCCCTTTTAAAACCATTGGATTAATGTTTTGGCTGCGATCTTTTTTTAAGCTGTGGGCATTACGTCAGTTTAAAAAGGGATCGGTATTATTCCGTAAATCCGATGATTTTAATAAGTCTGATCCCGTCACAATTGAGAAGGCTTAACGGATAATTTACCAGGTCGCTGTCGTGTCCCGTTACAAGAAAATCCAGCTTATTGCCGCTTCTGTCGGTGACGGTATCGGTAACTATCACCTGAGCGAAGGCGGATTCACCGAGCATAAGCTGGACCACATCCCCTTTTTCAAGCTGCCCGCCCGATATACCGGTATATGTGATAAGTCCGGTACGCTCATGCCCTCGGCAATAAAGCCAGAAATTATCGGGCGTGGTCCAGGACATGGAACAACCCTTGTCGGGGATATCATAATTGACCCGTTCGCCAAACCATTTCCAGATATATATGCCCTCCGTATCCATTTTACCGACGCCTGAATAAATACACTGAGAGACAAAATTACCGCTGTCGTTATCATAATCTGACCATTGGGCGGTATTCCTTGTTTCACGTACCGCCGAGGCCCATCGGAAAGCATACTCCACCGCGCCCTCGCGGTTATACCGTATATCCGCCTCGGGAAAGCTGCCGTATCCCTTTGCGGTTATTACGCCGGATATTTCCTCCGCCGTTTGGCCGAGACGAGCTCTGAACAGCTTTAGTCCGTCATAAAGCATGCCGTATGAAGGCGCGCTTTGCCCGCAAAGAGCGTTCAAAGCCTGGCGCGAATAATACCATACTCCTCCCTCGCATTGATGCGAGGTTATAAACCAGACCCCGTTATACCGTTCAAAAATAAACGTATGCGTATATATACCCTCTCCGCTCAATATACCCTTCAATGATTTAAAAACGGTTTCGGAGCTTTGCCTTACGGTAAGTATATAGCCGTCCTTGTTTATTTCAACGATATTGTCCGCCCATAGATGAAGCCTTGTACTTTCGGCGGTGAGATCTATAGCGGATCCTTTAAGACGGGACGCGCACGAGGCCAGAGCCCCGAGATCGTAAAGACAGTCGGTACAGCTGTCGGCATAAAGCTCGGTCAATACTTTTTCGCAATCCGCTTCCTTATCCCCCCACGCCGAATAGAAGCATTCGAAATATCTTTCGGTCATTCTGACCGCTTCTGTCGGAGCGGCGGAAATATCCGCCCGGGAATCCCGCCATACGATATCAAATTCCACATTGCCGACCGCGGAACCCTCCTGCTGTAAAAACACCCTGTCAAACGCCTCTCCGAAGGGATCGAAAAAAACCAAAAGTGCAATTACCAGAAGAACCGCAACCGCGCCTGACAGAAAAAAAACAACACGCCTGCTCAAAAGTCAGGACCAGCCGTAATCGTCATATTCGCCCCAGCTTGCAGCGCTGCCCGATTGCTGACCGAGCTTGAATATAAGAAATGCTACCGCTCCTAAAATAGCGGCGATGGCAAGTATAATGGAAAGTCTGTTTCTTTTGTTTATCATATTCCGAACCGTCCTTTCAGATATTTTAACGGGGAATTTGCCCCGGATCGATTATAACGGCGTCTCCCGACAATATTTGAGCACATGCGCCCAAATATTTGTCGCGCTGCCTAAAAACATCAAGCCCTAAAGTAAATTCTGACGCAAGCTCTAAAGCAAAATCAAAAATAAACTCTAAAACAAAATCTAAAACAAGCTCTAAAACAAAATCTAAAACAAGTTCTAAAGCAAACCCCAAAGTTAAAAAGCCGGCTTTACTTAACGGCATGATTTGCCTCCGCCTTTTACGGTGAGGTTATTGTATCGGATCGAATACTTCGCCGTAAAACGCATCCGATACGGAAAAGGCCGGAGTCGTTTTAGGCAAAAAACACCGAAAGCTTTTTCGGAAGATCACGGAGCAAAACCGATACCGATATTAAAACAAAAAGCGGCGGTTTATGTTTACGGTAAGCGCATAAAGCCGTATCGTCCGTTTTGTATGAGCCGCATATATTATGTCCGTTTTATCCGGTGATAGATCAAAGACTTTATATTTATATGCCGCCGATGGTATTTATTGAGCTTTGCTTTCTTCGGCCACGGCCGAATATATCTCCGATTTTCCGAACCCGCTTATCTTAGCCGCTTCTTTACATGCCTCCGACATCTTCATGCCGCCCTTTATAAGGTCTTTCGCAATACCCGCGGCCTGAGCGAGAGAAAACTCCTCATTCTTTTTTTCCTTTGCACCCTCTACAACGAGTACGTATTCGCCTCTCGGTTCCTTATCCTCATAAAGAGCTATCATTTCGCTTATCCTTCCCCGGAGCACCTCTTCATGTATCTTGGTCAGTTCACGGCAAAGGCTTATTTTTCTGTCACCGAAAAATTCAAGAAGATCGGAAAGCGTATTTCTCAGCTTGTGAGGAGCCTCATAAAATATCAATGTCTGAGGCAATGTTCTGAGCTGCTCCAGATGCTCTCTGCGAATTCTTTTCGTTACGCTTAAAAACCCCTCAAAGCAGAATCGCTTTGTAGGCAGACCGCTTACGGCGAGAGCGGACATGGCAGCGGTAGGTCCGGGAACCGTTACCGTCTCCACACCGTGTTCGGCGCATAGCCTCACCATTTCCTCTCCCGGATCGCTTATACAGGGCATACCGGCGTCAGTGACCACCGCGCAGCTTTCGCCCGCCAGCAGTCTGGGAAGGATCTCCTCTCCCCGCTGTTTGGCATTATGCTCATGATAGCTTATTAAGGGTTTTTTTATTTCAAATTTTGAGAGAAGAACGGCGGTTACTCTCGTATCCTCGGCGCATATGAAATCCACCGTTTTAAGTATCTCCTGCGCACGGGGAGAAAAATCTCCCAGATTTCCTATCGGTGTTCCTACTATATACAGCTTTCCCAAATCACATGCTCCCTCTTCGATATTTTTATATGCAAAGGAAGCCGTTCTCTTCTGTATAAGTATGCGGCGTCATCGCCAAAGCTATTCATAAAACGGATTCCGTTATGCTGCGAAAAAGGCCTTCTTTACATCATAACCTATGATTAATTAAATTCCGTGAACGAAATGTGATCGTTTTATAAAAACAAAAATATTCCCGAAAAGGTCAGCAGTACATTTCCAGGATATCCTCCGTAAAATTTCCGTTACCGTCCCTTATGACCAGCGGACTGTCCATCTCAAGACCCGTCCTGCCCCCCTTTTTCCCCGAAACCAGCACGAGCCAGGGCTTTTCGCCCAACCTGTTGGAAACAGGGGTAAGCTTTTTAGGCTGAATACCGTACTTATCCATAAGACAGAATATCTCGCCGAGTCTTTCGGGTAAATGGCATAATTTAACGGTACCGCCGTATTTAAGCAAAAAAGCGGCAGCCTGAATGACCTGCTCAAGGGAACAGGCGATCTCGTGACGAGCTATCCTCTGCTCCTTTGAAAGCCTTTCCTTTCCCGAATTGATCTTATAATAGGGCGGATTGACGGTGACCATATCCGCCGTACCCTGGGGAATAAGCTCTCCGAGACGCTTAAGATCCGTAAGATCGGCAAGAAGGGGCACGATCCTGTCGCCGAGTCCGTTTTCCGCCACTGAATGCCGGAAAAGTTCAAAGGCCCTTTTCTGAAGCTCCACGCCGTATATTTTTTTCGGCGGCTTCCGTTTTTCCTGATTCTTACAAAAATACAAAGGGATGATTCCGCATCCGGTGCAAAGATCACAAACCGTCATGTTCGGATAGGGCGCGGCGAAAGCTCCCAGCAAAACGGCGTCCGTTCCGAAACGGTGGTTTTCGTCGACAAAGATGTCCAGATTACAAAGCCTGAATTTTTCTTCCATTTTATTCTATCCTATCAGCAGCTCACAGTCG
Organism: uncultured Ruminiclostridium sp.; assembly: GCA_910579265.1. GTDB lineage: Bacteria > Bacillota > Clostridia > Oscillospirales > Ruminococcaceae > Ruminiclostridium_E. The sequence continues at coordinate 18,242 of CAJTTE010000014.1, forward strand.
GGAAGGATTTTATCCTTGTCTCCGCCTCCCTTATCCGAAGTAAATGTCAGAAGCAGGGATACGGGACCTACTCTTCCTACAAGCATAGCGAAACAAAGCATAAGCTTTGATACGGTATCCACCTTTGAAGAAAGACCGGTGGAAAATCCGGTAGTAGTAAACGCCGAAATGATCTCATAAAGTATGTCTACCTCCGGAAGCTCCGGGTTAAGTAAATAGATTATGGCAAAGCAAATAATTATAAAGCCTACGGAAAGCATCAAAACGGTGATCGCCTTATATACCAGCCTCTTATGTACGCGGTGACCGTAAAGACGCGCATCGTCCCTTCCCCTTATGCTCGCGGCCACCGTAGCCAGTAAAATGGCGAGTGTAGTAACCCTGATACCGCCGCCGGTAGAAGCGGGTCCCGAGCCTATGAACATAAGTCCGATCGTAACAAGCTTCGAAAAGTCGTTGGCAAGACCTATATCCATAATATTAAAGCCCGCCGATCTGGCCGACACACTGGTAAATGCTGAACAGAGAAGCTTGTCGGGAATGCTCATGCCTCCGAATTTTTCCCCGTGAAGCATAGTAACAAGAAAATAAGCAAAAAAGCCTATCGCAAAAAGCGCTCCGCTGTATATAAGCACCAGCTTTGTATGCATAAGTATGCGTTTGGTTTTAAAATAATTTCTCACATTATCCCATACCACAAAACCAATTCCGCCGATAAATACAAGAGCCGCAATAACCATATGCACCTGAGGTGTGCTGCTGTATCCGGAAAAACCGTCTCCGATGCCGAAAAGATCAAGGCCCGCATTACAGAAAGCGGAAACGGAGGTAAAAACCGCCATAAAAATACCATAGCCTCCGTATTGCGGAACAAGAGTAAAGCACATTATGGCCGCTCCCACCAGCTCCATTATAAGAGTATACGTACCTATTCTTATAAAAAGCCGCTTTACCCCCACAAATCCGGTAACGCTAAGCTCGCCGGCTATGGCGTTTGCTTTCATTATACCCATTTTGCGGCCCAGAGCATAGTTGAAAAACGTAAGTATAATTACAAGGCCAAGACCGCCTATCTGCATCATGAAAAGCAGAACGATCTGACCGAATATGTTCCAGTGGGCAAAGGTTTCAACTACGGTGATGCCCGTAGTGCTGGTGGCCGACGTGGCGGTAAAGAAACAATCAACTATATCCGTCCATTGTCCGCTTTTAGACGAACACGGAAGACAAAGGAGAACCGTTCCTGTACATATAACCGCCAAAAGGCTCAAAGTAAGCGTTCTGGCTGGATTAGGCTGTTTGGCTTTCTTTTTTATAATTGGCATTTTAAATAAACGCTCCTCCTCTTACCTTATACCGATCCCTTTTTAAGGCAACACCGCACAATGACCGCCCGACGGCTTTGCGTGCGACTTGCTTGCATATATTCCGTCATCTTACACAAATTCTCCTTGAAATACGTCAGTATTCCTGCGCCCAATTTATGCAAGCTGACGAAATATCTGACTGCGCGATTCACACCCAATCATTGTGCGGTGTTGCCTTAAACTGACGTGATACCCGCACTGATACCCGCACTTTTAAAAAAGTAAATAGCGCTTTGTTCATTAAATAGCTATCTTTTAAACTGACGTGATACCCGCAGTTTTAAAAGGGATTGCACCCCAAACACTAATCAGATAGTTCTAAAAGGGATTAGTATTAAACATTTTGTTCTGTGATCAGGATACATGCATAACGATCCTTGCGTAATTCAGGACGGCGCCGAAAGGACGGGTTCCGGATGGGACGAGAACACCGTCTGCTCCCCGGGCTCAGTCCCGCTCTCCGCCGGAGCCGAGCTTTCCGGAGAAGATGTTTGAGCCTCGCTGCCTCCGCTCTGAGCCTGAGCGTAGGCCTTTGCTCTCTCGCCGTAAGCGAACACTCTGTAGCCCTCGGTTTCGGCCAGCTGAATAAATACCACTCTTTCCTGACCCTCAAAACTCAGGGAAACATCCTTCGGTACTATTATAAAAGTATCCTCGCGGATATCCGAGGATCTGTCCGCCGTAAACACGGTTATATTCTGATTTAAAAACTGAAGAGACATTACACAGCTTCTGCCGCAGCCGTATGCGGTTACCGGAGGAGCCTCTACGCTGTTGAAAATATATGATGAGATTTCCTCATATTCACTGTTCTTCTGCGCACTTTCCGCGCGGGAAAGAGGAAGATAATAAAACACCCCGAAGCATACGGAATATATTGCAAGGACGGTTATTGCCGAGGAAAATACCGCCCTTTTCAACTTTTTGGCACAGGAAACTATAACCATAAGTATCGCCATAAGGCACATTGAACAGCTGACGGCCGCCGTAAGCCCGGTGGAGGTGACCAAAGAAGAAGAGCTTTCCCCGAACATTACCGGATAAAGACAAAGCATAGGGCTTATCGAAGCATATTCCGCGTTGAGAACGGTTTGACGTCCGGTAAAAAAGAACAGGAGATAAACCGCGCCGGATCCTATAACTCCGCCGAGTATTTCCGTAAGCTGAAGCTCCTCCGTATATACGAATATCAGCACAAGCATTACCGTAAAGGGAATAACGCCGTCCAGATAGCGTCCGAATAAAAGCGTGCTCTGACTTGATTCAAAATTATCCGCGCCGAATCGATAGCATACGCCGATAAAAAGCATGAATATGGTCAGAAAGACCGTAAATGCCATAAACACGGATCTTGCTCCGCCGAATATGGGCTTTATCTCCTCCTCATGCTCCTTCCTTCTTTTTTTAGATCTGAAAAACCTTGCCGCCACTATAAAAACAATAGCGCAGGCAAGAGCTCCTAAACCCCAGGAAGAACAAATAAAATAATAAAGCTGGGAAAAAAGCGATACGAAAAATCTCTGAACTCCCTGGCCGGACAGCATGGAAGGAAGATCCGCGAAAAAGCCCTCCGCGGTATTGCGAAGCAGCGCGGGATCATTTATTCTCCACAGCTGCTGCTGAACAAGATAGTTTCCGAATATCGAACCGATAAAGAAAATAACAAGGGAAGAAAAAAACAAGCCTAAATTTACGGATTTTCTCTTAAAGACCAGCTTAGCAAGAATCACCGTTACGCATACGCTTAAAATAAGTGCGAAAAGGCGCTGATGGGCGCAATATGTCAAAGCGGTAACCATGCCGAGAATAACCGAAAGTGAATTTTTTCGGGATTTTTTTTCGGCTTTGTCAGCCTTAAGCAGCAGATAAAGCACCAAAAACGGCAGAAAAACAGCCGATGTCTCGTTCCATATAAACTTACTGTGTATCATGCAGGACATCCAGCCGCCCGTACATACGGAAACGAACACTCCTTCCCTCGCCTTCCTTACACCCAGCATCTGGGAACAGGAATAGACCAATACGGGAATCAGGCTCATCACGGCTCCGTTTATTATTATCATGATACGGTACTGTACAAAGGGATCCTTTGTGAACAGCATTGCCGGAATATATAAAAGACTCTGTAAAAATCCGTAGTAATAATTGCTTCTGCTCATTGCGGCGGTCCAATCGCCGCCCAAAAACATATTTGTCAAAGCCGCCGCGGTAAATTCGTTGGGCTCTATGGAGGGAAGATAAGCGAAGGCGGAAATAACGGTATGCAACGCAAAAAAGACAAGGAACAAAAGAAATTTGATTCCTTTATGTCCGAGTCTGTCATTTATTCGGTTAAAAATCGCCGTTTTTTCCATCTGACCGATATTCCTTTCAAATATCCCCATACCTTGTCGGCAGATTTGCCGAAAAACTCATACCGTCCGGTATGCCCATAAGGTTTTCCGACGAATCGCCGATCCGTCAGAATCCCGCCGCCGCCAGAATCGTCATTACCGCAAGAATCATCACAAACTGTATTCCGAAGCATACGGCCACAAGACCGGGTCGGGCCTTCCCCGCGTCCACAAGCGCGGCAAGATAATCCTGTGAGGTTTCATCCTCGAACCTCAGCCTGATCTTCTTTATTTTTCTTACCATATGATGTATATAAAGGTAATCCCCAAAAAGACAAAGTAAAACGGTGACCGTAAACTGTAAATATCCCAGAAATGTAGCCGTCGGAAGGAGCGATGCATTTGCAGCCAGCTCTTCAAGCTGTTCGGGATGAAAAAAAGCCGCATAATAAACCAGTATCTGCGGAAGAGAGGTAACGAGATTCAAAGCCGCCAAAAGAAAACCCAGAGGCAGCATACCTTTATAAAATTGATTGTAGGGATTCAGAAAGCCCGCAAAAAAATTAAAGCTAAGCTTTTTGCCGCTTACGATCATATGCTTTACGAGAGCAAGGCGGTAAAAAGACTGAGGCCCTTTTACGTTCATAAAGCACATTATTTCGCGCTCGCTGACGCCCAGATACTTTTTCTCGCCGTATTCCCGTTCAAAATCCTCGCGTTGCCTTTTAAGCTCTTCCGACTCCTGCCGGTATTCCGAATCCCCGCGGTTCTGATCCGTATCCTGCTCGGAGGGCTTCCATACAAAGCCTTCCTGATGCCGGTCCTTAAACGGACATCCTCCCCCTTCATCCCAGCAGGAACGATGCGCGGGCGCGCCGCACACGGGACAATAAACCGTCTGTTCTTCTCCGTCAAAATCCTTGCCGCAGCATTCGCATCTCTTTCCCATAAATTGTTCCATGACGCCTCGCTTCCTCAGAACCCTTTAAAGAGGCTCTCGCTCATACCCTAATAAACTTTATCTGTATAGTATAGCAGATTTTACTAAAAAATGCAAGCCCGATCAGGGCTTCGATACGGTTTTACTACGCTACTGAACTTTGACGGTGCGCATAAGTGTAAAAATCGCTCGGATCATGTCGAAGGAAGGGTCCCTTGTTCTTTCATACGGATTTTTTTATTTAAAAACACTTTTAAAACGACCTTTCCTTTCGTATCGATGAAAATCCGGTTTCCTGATTTTCCGTCAAAATTACTATGCGGGCGGTTATCCATCACGGGTAACCGCCCGACAAGCCGTAGGTCGTCAGTCCTCAATATCTGTTCTTTCAATTTTGAAGATAACCGGTCTGGTCGCATCGTTGCAACAAGCGATCATAACCTTATCATCATTCATCCATCCGTGCATAATCGCTCCGCCCTGGAGTCCGGTATAAATATATCTGCTGATAGCATCCCACGCTTCAGAGCAAAAAGGAACACCGTCCGCCCCACAGTGCATCGTGCCGGGCGAGACCGGAACATCCTCATCGGGCAAACCGCTCTTTACCAGCGTCCCTGCGCCCATATGCCAATAATCATCCCGCTCACCGTTCCGGTAAAAAATAAATTCATCTCCCACATTGTAGCACGGACACTTTCCGCTGTCTGGTCTAGCGCAATACAGCGCCTGTAACTCGGGAAATATTTTTTGTCCAATACCGTAACTTTTACTCTATGTTCCATTTTATTTTCCCCTTTCATAAATCCCGGCTTATCACATTAGATTATACCACCAGAAGAGCGGAGCGATCCCTCAGAACCGGTAAAATGTTCTCAGACATCAAAATAAATTCTTCCTCTTTCACTAGTCTGAGGTTATTTTACCATATTTATCAGTATGACACAAGATATGCTCAGTGAAAATTCCGGAAGTATCGGCCGTCAGCACGAAGGGAAATGAGATCATACCCCCCTTGACATTAAAAATTCAATGTGCTATAATTCTTACACCAAAAGAAAATATATACTAAGCTCAGTGTGTCGTTTAAAGAAAACGACACTCTGTTTTTCTGAAAAACGCTTTGTTTTTGCATTTCTTTTGATCGAATGACAAATTATGCTATTGAATGAAAGGAGTTGTGTAAAAGAAATGATCAAAAAATTACTGGGATCGGTGAGAGAATATAAAGGCGTTTCGATAAAAACGCCGATATTCGTTTCGCTGGAAGTTGTTATGGAATGCCTCATCCCCTTCGTTATAGCCCGGCTCATAAATGAGATACAGGCGGGCTGTGAATTTTCCGTCATCGCCGGCTACGGCGGAGTGCTTGTATTGATGGCCGCCGTATCTCTTACCTTCGGTACGCTTGCGGGAAGAACTTGTGCAACGGCGTCCTGCGGCTTTGCCAAAAATCTGAGACATGACATTTTTTACAGGATTCAGGATTTTTCCTTTGAAAACATCGACCGTTTTTCCACCTCGTCGCTGGTGACACGTCTTACCACGGATGTGACCAATGTTCAGATGGCGTTTATGATGATAATAAGAATGGCGATAAGATGTCCCTTCATGCTTATCTTTTCTTTTATTATGGCATTTGTGATGGGCGGAAAAATGGCATGGATCTTTGTGATCCTTCTTCCGGTTATGGGCTTCGGTCTTTTTCTCATAATAAAAAATGCGATGCCGATATTTAAAAGGGTTTTCAAAAAATATGACAAGCTGAACGAATCGATACAGGAAAACGTAAAAGGCATGCGGGTTGTCAAATCCTTTGTGCGCGAAGAATATGAACAGAAGAAATTTGCCGGCGCGGCGGGAGATGTGTGCAGGGATTTTACAAAAGCCGAAAAGATCCTTGCATTTAACGGTCCCCTGATGCAGTTTTGTTTATACTCCGTAATGATATTTGTGCTCTCCTTCGGTTCCTATGTGGTTATTTCTTCAACCGGCGCCGATTTACAGGTCGGACAGCTTTCCGCTCTTCTTACCTACAGCTTTCAGATACTGAACAGCCTTATGATGGTATCGATGATCTTCGTTATGATAACCATGTCTGCGGAATCCGCAAGACGTATAGTTGAAGTGCTGGATGAAGAAAGCTCTTTGTCCTCCCCCGAAAATCCGATTCATGAAGTAAAGGACGGCTCGGTGGATTTTGACGGAGTAAGCTTCCGTTATTCCTCAAAATCCGAAAAACCCGCGCTTTCCGATATCGATCTTCACATAAGCTCCGGAGAAACCATAGGCATCATAGGCGGAACGGGCTCGTCAAAATCCTCTTTGATCCAGCTTATTTCCCGTCTTTACGACGCCTCCGAGGGCACGGTAAAGGTGGGCGGAATAGACGTAAGAAATTACGATCTGGAATCTCTGCGCAACCAGGTTGCGGTAGTGTTGCAGAAAAACGTGCTTTTCAGCGGTACCGTAAAGGAAAACCTGCGCTGGGGAAACAAAGAGGCTACCGATGAAGAAATGAAAGAGGCATGTAAAATCGCCTGTGCCGACGAATTTGTTTCGGCCTTTCCCGAAGGCTACGACACTTACATAGAGCAAGGCGGAGCCAACGTCTCCGGCGGTCAGAAGCAAAGGCTCTGTATTGCACGAGCCCTGCTCAAAAAGCCCAAGATCCTTATTCTTGACGACTCTACAAGCGCGGTGGATACCCGTACCGACGCCATTATAAGAAGCGGCTTTAAAAAGTTTATGCCGAACACCACCAAGATCATTATCGCACAAAGAACGTCGTCGGTACAGGACGCCGACAGGATCATAGTAATGGACGGCGGGAAAATCAACGCCGTAGGCACTCATGATGAGCTGCTCAGGAAAAATGAAATTTACCGCGAGGTTTACACCTCACAGAACAAGGCAGGAAGCGAGGTGGATGAATAATGGAAAAAAACGCGCAAATGAAAAGGCCTCCCGCAAAAAAGGGAGTTGTCCGCAGAATACTTAAAACCGTTTTCCGGTTCTACCCCGTAAGAATGCCGATAGTTATTATCTGCATAATTTTCAGCGCGGCCGTAAGCTCGATACCTTCCGTATTTATGCAAAAAATTATAGGCGTCATAGAAACGAGCTGGTCAAGCGGCGACTGGTCGTCGGCGGCGGAACAGATACTATCCACCGTGGCGATACTGGCGGGGCTCTACGTGCTGTCCCTGATCTCCGCCGTAATTTTTAATCAGATAATGGCAACGATCACTCAGGGCACCCTTATGAAGCTGAGAGAAAAAATGTTTAACGGTATGCAGAAGCTGCCCATCAAATACTTTGACACCCATAACCACGGCGATATCATGAGTACCTACACCAACGATATAGACGCCCTGAGACAAGTAATATCCCAAAGCCTGCCTCAGCTGCTGTCCGTAGGCATCGTGGTCACCACCGTACTGGGAATAATGCTTTATTTCAGTCTTTGGCTTACCCTGATAGTCCTCGCCGGTACGGCGGTCATGATACTTCTGACCAAAAAGATCGGCGGCGGCTCGGCAAAATATTTTATGAAGCAGCAAAAGGCCATCGGAAAAGAAGAAGGCTATATCGAAGAAATAATGAACGGCCAGAAGGTCGTTAAAGTGTTTTGCCATGAGGAGGAATGTAAGGAACAGTTCGACAGCCTTAACAACCGGCTTTTTGAGGATTCGAGGAGAGCCAACTCCTATTCCAATATACTGGGACCGGTTCTGGGCAATATGGGAAACGTTCTGTATGTCATAATCGCCTTGGCGGGCGGTCTGTTCCTCCTTACGGGAGCCGAAAACGTAAGCATATCCGGACTGGCCTTCAGTATAAGCGTGACCGTTCCTTTTCTTAATATGACAAAAATGTTTGCGGGAAATATCGGACAGGTTTCCTTTGAAATAAACTCGGTCGTAATGGGTCTGGCAGGTGCGGGACGCGTATTTGAGCTTATGGATCAGACTCCCGAAACCGATGAGGGGTATGTAACTCTCGTAAATGCAAGAGAAGAAAACGGTGTTATTACCGAATGCAGCGAAAGGACCGGAATGTGGGCATGGAAGCACCCCCACTCAGAGGACGGATCCGTAACATATACCAGGCTTACCGGTGATGTGCGGCTGTTCGACGTGGACTTCGGATATAACGAAAACAAAACCGTGCTTCATAATGTGACGCTTTATGCCGAGCCCGGACAGAAGGTGGCCTTCGTCGGCGCCACAGGCGCGGGAAAAACCACGATAACCAATCTTATAAACCGCTTCTATGATATAGCCGACGGAAAAATACGCTACGACGGCATAAATATAAACAAGATCAAAAAGGCGGATCTAAGACGTTCCCTCGGAATAGTTCTGCAAGATACCAACCTGTTTACCGGTACGGTAATGGACAACATACGCTACGGCAAACTGGACGCCTCGGACGATGAATGTATAAAAGCCGCTAAATTGGCGGGAGCGGACGATTTCATCACCCGCCTGCCCGAAGGATATAATACTATGCTTTCCGGCAACGGATCAAACCTGTCACAGGGTCAGAGGCAGCTGTTGGCAATAGCCAGAGCCGCAGTAGCGGATCCTCCGGTAATGATTCTCGACGAGGCCACCTCCTCCATCGATACAAGAACCGAAGCCATAGTACAAAGGGGCATGGACGCTCTTATGAAAGGCCGTACCGTATTCGTGATCGCCCACAGGCTTTCTACCGTAAAAAATTCCGACGTAATAATGGTTCTTGAACAAGGGCGTATAATAGAACGCGGAAGCCATGACAAGCTTATAGAAGAAAAAGGACAATACTATAGTCTTTATACCGGCGCCTTTGAACTGGAATAATACTCCTGTTACCGAAGCCGCTTACACAAAAACAATATAAACACCGGCGGGCAATAGTGTGTATTTCCGACGCCCAAAAAATCATAGCCCGGGCATTGGTATGGCCTTGAGAAATCGATCCTAAAAGCAATGAGGAATACCATGAAGGTCTTGATTACCCATCCCTAATACGAACGGGTTAAGCTTCGTGCCGGATAATTTCCGTAAATCATGGCGAGATAAAGGACGCGGCCTTCTGAACATAATAACCGAAGCATGTAATACTAAGGCGTATCTTAAAACTGAGCGATTTGGTACGGCTTGGCTGAATAGGCGGCGGTTTTAAGGAAAAAAGCCGGAAAAATATGACAGTATTTCGGGAATTTTTGACGTACATCGTAGAAAGCTCCTGCGGTTAAGACATATCTTAAGACCGAGAAAATTTATATTATTACACTAAAGCGTGGTGCAGCCAAGGAAAAAAAGGAGAAATACGAAAGTATTTCACAGTTGTCCCCTCGGGATAGCTATTGGGCATTCCTTGCCATGGAAAGCGTCGCCGGTTAATAGGATTCCTGCGATACGCGGCTTTTAGGACAGCCCATAGTCTTTGGCCGTGGTACGGATTATGGATGCCGAAGGGCAGTGTTTAGGGTGCGATCATAAATCAGGCTATAGACTTGATTAAGAATCGGTATAAAAACAAGACCCCCGTCTTTACCTCACCGCGGAAACGGCTGTTGTGCGATAAAGCCTGAGCGTTTTTTGCTTTCTTTATTTTTACAAAATATTCCATGATCACCAAAACACCGAATATGTTATATTCATGAAAAAACGGTATGCCTTTATACCGAAAAATCCCGTACTGCGCCGATGCAATGCGTCGACGCGGCGCGGGATCGTTTTTTTCCGTACCGGCCGATAGTCCGATTTATAAAAACAAGTCATATATAAAGCTTCGGCTGATACGATGGCTTTAGCGGCATAGGAGTACCGGACCGATTTTGCCTTTAAGAACCTGTTTAGCATCTCTCGTCATGCATCTTGCTTGCGGCTTTTGCGTATTTCTTCGTTGATTTTTCTTGATATGCATCAGATACGTCTGCGAAAAAACGCCTCGAAACAAGCAAAATCTGCTGCGCGATCTACACACTTCGAGATACTAAACAGGCTCTAAAAAAGCGAGGGAGCATATGGGGCATCTCGGGCGATTTTGGCTCGATAAGCCTCCCCGTAGAGCAGGTACCTGTTCATACAGAAACGGCGCATAAATTTTCAGACGGATTTTATTTTAACGGGTACAAGACAAAATTTCCAGGGCTTGACGGCGCAAGTCAGGAAATTTTAACAAACGATGTGTTCGGTCATTTACCGGAGCCCACGCAGAGATACGCCGGCGAAAAAGCAAATGACGAAACATAAGTCATCGTAAAAATGCCGAAAGGACGCGTGCCGATTCCTATGCGGTCATATTTTAAGCCCTACGGATATCGCGGCCTTTCATACCGTCGGTAATGCCCCCACATAAATCCCCCGCTTCGGAATCAGGTAAAATAATTTTATATCGAAACGGTCATATCCAGGATGTCTTATCCATCTTTTCCACAAAGCGCTCCATCTCCTCCTTGGAACGTATAGTATGGGTATGGGCAATGATCTCTCTGCGATGAGCGGGGGTCAGCGTGGAAAAATACTCCATAGCGGAATTGTTTTTCGCCAGCGCTATACCAAAGCCCAGCGGCAGCTCGTTTTCACTATCCGAAAGATTCATTTTCATATTTCCTCCTGCGTAATTTTAATCTTATCTTTTGCCGCCGGACAAGAGTTATTAGAGGAAATTTTTTCTGAAGGACTGATTTTGCGGATATTATAATAAAATCATACGCGTTCCGATAGGATTCCGCTCTATCTTAACTTCAGTCAACACCGCACAATGATTGTGTGTGAATTGCGCAGTCAAATTTTTCGTAAGCTTTGCATAAATACGACGCAGGAATACTGACGTATTTCAAGGAGAATTTGTGTAAGCTGACGGAAAATATGCAAGCAAGCCGTATGCAAAGCCGCCAGGCGGTCATTGTGCGGTATTACCATAAGTACAACCTGCGACTTTTCATATAGCCCATAATATTACGTTTAAAAATTTTTAACGCACCGCTTCCGTCCGCGATTTATTTTTGCCGAAGCGCCGATAAAAAGTACGGCAAAACGACTCCCTTAAACAATAAAATAACCCATCGTATCTTTATAAAGACAATATTAAATTAAGGATTAAACTAAATTAAAATCACTTTAGCAATCGTGGATCAATAAAAAGTTAATATTTTATAATGATTAAGTGCAACTTTGTCACCTTTATTGATATTCAACGATTTCTAATTTGTGCTTGTTAAATTTTATTTTATAAAAAATTAACAAAGCCGTAATTTCCCGCTCCTCCGATTTTGTTTTATTATCTATAGTAATCTATAACTGAACTTTTACCGTTGATTTTGACCCATGCCATTCCCGAAGCCGCTCTTTTTAAACATAAACGTTCAAAACATACTAAAAGGTCTCCCGAACAAGCGGTTGCCGCTGACTAACCAAAACGTATCCAAGCCTTTTGACAGTGATTTAAAGAAAAAAACATGAAAGCATGTCTCCGCAAACCCGCATTCTACCGTATATAAAAATATTAAAAACAGCCGTTTTCAGTTGTTGCCCTAAACTAACCCGAAAAATGTCAAAAACTCTTCCGAACCGCTTTTCATGCAGTTCGGAAGAGTTTTTCGACCCGGTCTTTGTTATTCCGCTGTACCGGCTCGTATCGATACTTTTCTATTGCTCCGCCAAGTAACTCTTGAAGGATTTGTGCGCCGAAGGGCTGTGGAAAGACAAGGAAGAAGACCGCAGGAATATGCGCATATTTCAAGGGCTTCCGACGAAGTATTTATGCAGCCGGGCAGGCAGAATAATTCAAGAGCTACTCGGGGAGCAATATTATTGTTTTATATCTTTTTTGTCAGCTGTAATACACCTCTGTTTCCTTAACGCTTCCGTCAAGCTTTATTTTGCTTTCCGCCGCAGCGGCGCCTTCCGCATAGACGAACCGTATGCTTACTTCGTTGAACACAAGCGATGCGCCGCTGAATTCGGGAGGCAGATTCGGCTTAAGCACCAACACTCCCTTGTGAACGGAAGCCCCGAACAGCCCCTCGAATATACACCGCCAGTACCAGGCGGCCGCTCCCGTATACATCGACCAGCCGCCGCGCCCATAACACTGGGGATTGGTATAGATATCCGCCGTCATGAAATACGGTTCTCTTCCGAAGTCATCTCCCTTATACGCGGGATTCAGCATTCCGAGAAGAGCCATAGCCCTCTCTCTCTGCCCAGCCTTGAAGCAAGCCAGACAATACCATACGGCTGCATGAGTATACTGTCCTCCGTTTTCCCTGATTCCACGGGGGTAGGACATAACATACCCCGGCCGCTGGTCCGTATTTTCTTCGGTAAAGGCGGGAGTAAACAGCTTTATTATACCGTTCTTCCTGTCAACAAGCCTTTCCCATGCGGAATCGAGCGCCGTGATACAGCGTTGAGTATCCGGAAGACCGCTCAGTACGGAGAATGCCTGCGGCAGAAGATCTATGCTGCACGCTCCGTTTTCACTGCTTCCCATTTTCTCGCCGTTATCGTAAAACGCCCTGATATACTGATCCTTGTCCCAGCAATTTTCTTCTATGGCGATACAAAGCTCGGCTATACGTTTTTCGAGCTTCTGGGCATAATCCCCTTCGCTTTGCTCCCTTGCTACGGCGGCGAATTTTTTTCCGCACATCACATAGAACATAGAGAGCCATACGCTTTCTCCCTCTCCCTTTACTCCTACGTTGTTATATCCGTCGTTCCAGTCGCCGCAGCCTATCTTTACCAGTCCGTGTCTGCCTTTGCTGAAGCCTTTTTCCATAGCTTTTTTACAGTGTTGGTACAAGCTTTCCTTTACTCCCGAGCCTTCCGCCTCCATAAATAATTCCTGCTTACCGTCCGGAAGCAAATCCCCTGTACAGTATTCGGAAAGAGTCTGCCAGTAATTTTCATCGCCGAAGGCTTCTCCGTATTCACATGCGGTATAAGGAAGCCACAGAAGATCGTCGCTGTACCTTGTACGAACGCCCGTCCGCTTTCCGTTCAGCTCGTGCCACCAGTGAAGCACGTCTCCCTCCGGAAATTGGCTTTGACAGCATCTTAATATATGCTCATAAGCTGTTTCGGGCGAAAAGTACATTGCCGCAAGACAATCCTGAAGCTGATCTCTGAAGCCGAAAGCACCTCCGTTCTGAAAGAAACCCGTCCTTGCCCAGAGCCGACAGGCAGTAGTCTGATGCGGAAGCCATATATTGAACATACTGTTGAGCTTACCGTCGGGACACGCTATCTGGATCCTGTTCTCAAACTCGTTTCCGCAGGGACCGCCCTCCAGTGATTTAACATATTCCACCGCTCTCGAAGCTGCTTCCTCCCCGCTTGTCTCAGGTATATCCGCATCATTGAAGTATCCGAGAATAAAACGTATTCTGAGGTTTTCCCTCGGCGGAAGCTTAAGGGGAACTATTGCGGCTGCCATACTGCAATAGCGTCTTTGTGCTTCCTCCTCCGCTCTTGAAAAATCTCCTGCGGCTATATCCTGAGGAGAAAAGCAATAGGTGACCTTTTTACTGCAATATAAAACGGTTTTGCCTTTAAAATAAGGGTTCTGGGAATTTTCCACAACAAGGCTTCCGGAATCGCTAAAAGCGACAGGCATTGCCGCTTCCCTTTCCCCTCCCATAACGGGAATTATCCTGTAAACCAGATCGTAGCTCTGTTCGGCATCCGACGTGTTTGTGAAAGTAAGAGAAATTTCTTTTCCCGTCCCTTTTGTATAAACCTTTACGTCGACCCTGCTCTCCGCTCCCGGGACCGTACCGGAATAACTGCATGAATAAGGAGAAAATTCCGCCTTGCTTCCCCTGATAAGATCATAATATACGGCTCCGCACTTTAAGAGAAGCGTTTCTCCGAAATTATCCCGAATAATATCGTTGCTCCATGGGGTAAGCTTGTTTTCCCTGCTGTTAAGCGCCCATGTGAACCCAAGGCTGTTCTGGGACAAAAGCGTTCCGAAGTCGGGGTTTGCAAGAACATTGCACCATGTGTTTTCCTCTTTTCCTATAGTGAAACCGCTTTCTGAAAAACCGTTTTCCCCGTCTTTATGGGAACAGGAAATCACGGGAAGGGCGGGCTTCTGCTTGACTTCATTATTTTTGCCGATGTCGTTCCCGTTTTTCAGATTTCCTGCCACTGCCGCTGCCAAAGCGTAAATCAAAGTAATGATCTCATCGCCCGCTTCGTTTTTTACCAATGCGTATCCGTTATCTCCGAGGGCCTCATCCGCCTGCTTTTTTTCCAGCGCGTTACTGCAAAAAACGATAAGATCGGCATTTACACCACACCGTACCAACCCCTGCTTCATCAGTATCAGCGATGATATGCCCTCGCCCCATTCGGCGACGATCAGCGGATGATCGCCCGATATCCCGTATCTCCAGAGCGCACGCCTGTTCAGCTTGTTATCCTTTCTGGCATTAAGGATGACTTCATCGGTTACGTCTCCGTATAAAAGAGCGGGAAGAGCCTTTGCCGCAATTCTTCCGTGAAGCGTGTTCAATGAAAGAGGTGACGGAGAACAGCCGTCCTCCGCATTGCCGGCGCCTCCTGCACGAAGCTCGGCAGCAGCTCTTTTTACTGCATCAACACTATCGCCGTAGCAGTAAAATAGTGTTAGTTTATTTTCTGCCCCGGGATCCAGAGTAATATCCGATTTTATAAAAAGACAGGGATCGGGAACGCTTCTGTCAATACATTCTCTTATAAGGGCCTTTTTGAAAAAATAAAAAGGGGTAGGCCCTCCGCAGTTTTCCTTTGAAAGGCAATAGGAGAAATCCGTTTCCTCAATAAACCCCGCGGCACAGGCGGTTATTTTATTTCCGTGCCGTTCCTTTCTATAGAATATAAACAATTTTGATTCCTTATCATACTCTATTTTAAGGAACAAATCCATAAATACCGGATGAGCGGTATAGTCCCTTTCCGCGGTCAGTGTGGGCTCACTGTAAGCACACAGCGTAAGCTGCTTTCTGCTGCGCGTCTTATTTTTAAGTGTAAACCGTCTCAATTCCGCATTATATCTTCCCTCCGCCTTTACCTGCATAGCGAGACGAAACTCTTTATCATCTATCATATACTCGGTGGCGTTTCCTTCAAATACCGTGTTCAGGTGCTTGGAGGAAGCGTCGATAACGGGATGGTAAAAAAACGGATACAGGTTTTTTTCGCTGCATAAGCCGTAGAAAGCTCCCGAAGGCCGCTCCCCGTAGTCACGGGTTTTATTTACCGTCTGCAATCCTTTAAAATTACCGCAGAACAATCCGTTTGCGGAAGTAAACAGACTCAGCTCGCCGCCGCAAAGCGTATTGACTGGAGAACCGAACACATTGTGCCGTGTAATCTCCTCCCTTTCACAAGAGCTTTTTCCGTCGTCATAATGATAATCCGTTATTTTAAGAACCTTCTCTCCGGACATAACCTTTTCCTCCAATAATTCCTCGGCACGCTTCATTTTTTCATCTCCCATAAAAAGGCCGGAACAGATATTATCCTTAAGAGCGTTAGCTGCACCCGCGATGCTCATGCCTACATGATGAGCCATATGGCTCTTGATCACCGCCCTGCTTGAGCTTCCCACCCGTTCACGGGTATAGTCCACTGCCTCATAAAAACCAAAATCATCGTTAAAGGCCCCTTCTTTTTCGAGCCTTGCGAGATTATTCCAGCTTTCGAGAGGATATGCCGAAAGTGTAAGATAGCTTGAATACGGGCTTACGACACATTCTTTATTCATCCCCGCCTTTAAAGCGGTTTTCTGTACTCCGTGAGCCTTATACTGATAGTTGAGCTCCCTATCGAAGGCATAGTAACCGCTCTCTGATATTCCGAACGGACAATGACTGTGCTTTTGACAGTGAAAAGCATATCTTAACGCTTCATAGCTCATACTTCCCTCCTTTGACGTAAGCAAAAGCTCGGGCATATAAAATTCGAACATAGTTCCCGTCCAGGCTATTGCTCCCGCATAACGTCCGCTTCTTGACATTGTTCTTGACAAAGCGCGCCAATGGGATTTAGGCGCGTCTCCTTTTGCTACGGCCACATAACTCATAAGCCGCGCCTCCGACATAAGCATATCATACCTGTGGGGGGAAAGCTTTTCCTTTTCCGTATCATAACCGATGCTGAAAAGCCTTCTCCGTTCGCAGTAGAATTCGGAAAGACGCGTTTCATCAATTATCGAATTGCATCGCCGTACAAGCTCTTCCGCCAATCCGTGGATTCTTAAGCATTCCTTTACGGCAATAAGACAGGCAATAAAATTGCCGCTGTCTACCGACGACACAAATCCGGAAACCGGTTCAAGTGTTTTTATATCATACCAGTTGAAAAGATTGCCCCGCCATTTATGCAGTTTTTCAACACTTTCAACAGAGTTTTCCACGATTTTTACGAAGTTTTCCCCGGATATTAACCGCAATTCAAAAACCGCCGCCGCCGACAGCAAGTACATACCTATATTCGTGGGAGACGTCCTCATGCATATCCTGAAAACCGGATGAAACTGGACATTGTCGGGTGGGAGGTAATTTACGCCTTCGTTTACATATGAGGTATAAAACTTCCACATTTTTTCCGTCTGTTCAAGCAATTCCTTTTGTGCGGCGGCGTTAAGCCCCGTACGCCTTTTGCCTGCGGGCCGGTCCGCATATGCGAGGACCGGCAGCGCCGAACACATGATCAACGCGGCGGGGGCGGCGTAAAATTTCCCGTATATACAACAGATAAGAAGACCCAGCGAAGCGGCAAAGGACGGGAGCAGATGCCATATCCCCCCCTTAAAAGCGGTTTTTTCCAGAAAACCGCTGGTCGTCCATTCCAGAAGTTTTCTTTTGCTTACCAGATTACGCCAGAGGGTCTTGATTCCCGCATCAAGTGAAATAAGCGCGGATTTCGGTAAAGTGACGATTTCCATAAGCGCCTTAAGAGCGAGCTGCGCCGTTTCACTGACTATGGGCGAATAAAACCGGCGCGTTATTCCAAAGGCAAATCCCCTTGAAACGGCCCCGGAAATCGACGGGAGAAAAGGTACGAGCAAAGCAAGATAAGCGGTTATCGCAGCGAAAAAACCGTTTCTTATAAAACAGGAAATGAAAAACAATGCGAATATCAGTATCGGATTTATGCCCCGCCGGAAATTATCAAAAAGCTTAAAACGAGTAAGGAGTGAAAAATCCCTGCGGAAAATAAACCTTAGATTCTGAAAATCACCGCGTATCCAGCGGTGCGCTCTCTTAAAATAAGCCTTAGAGGATGCCGGAAAGCTGTCGGAAAACTCTATGTCTCCGGCATAAGCCACTCCGGTAAGCCCGCCCTCCAGTATGTCATGGGAAAGAACACGCTCCGGCGGGAATTTTCCTTTACAGGCTTTTAAAAAGTCCTTTTTTCTTATAAGTCCTTTGCCGCAGAATATGCCTTCTCCGAAGCAGTCAAAATAAAATTCTCCGCTTATGTTATCATAAGCGGATATCCCGCACACGCCTCCGTTTCCGGCCATAGCCCTTGAAAACGGCGATTTAAGAGTCGAATCCAGCGTGGAGGTACACCTTGGAGCAATTATTCCGTATTTATTATTGAGCGGATGTAAGGCGACGGCCGCCAAATCCCTTATGCTGTCCATAAGAGGAATGGTATCCAGATCCAAAGCCGCAATAAATTCGCAATCTCTTATTCTCTGAACCTCATTGCCGGAAACAAACGCGAATTCTATATCCTCGCCGCACATGAAGCGGGCCAGCTCTTCCACCGCTCCTCTTTTTCGGTCAAATCCCTGCCACTGTCTCATGGTTTTGCTGTAGGTTCTCCTGCGAAAAATCAAAATGCTTTCCGGAAAAAGTTCTTCTCTAAGCCTTTCAGCCTTTGCGAACAGACTTCCGTCGGCTTCGGACACTTCCTTTCCTCCTGCCGCCATATCACAAAGCAGAGCAAAAAAAATACCTTTCTGAGGGTTTTTAAGCTTAGCGTTTCTTAGCCTCAGAAGAGCGTCCCTGAGACTGCTTTCATCGCCGATTAGTGCCGACATCGTACAAAGGGTCCTTCCGTTATCGGGCAATGTATCTTTTATGTCCATGCGAGGAAGCTGACCTCCGGGAACAAAACGTGAGGCAATAATGTCTGCCAGAGGCTTTATAAAAGCAAATACGGGTAAAAAAGCAACAGGAATTATCCAGAGCCTTGTCAGTAATCCCAGTCCTGCGGTTATGACAGCCGTAAATAAAAAAAGCCACATGAGATATCTCTTGACGCCCGCATAGGGAAAAACATTCCGGTAATCCGTTTCAATGACCTCTCCGATATGAAGATCGTCAATTACTGCTCTTTTCACAAGCTCCCTTGTATACCTTTCCTCGTCAAATCCCGCGGAGCGTGCGATCAATGCGGTTTTTCTCCTGTATGCGGCTCTGGTCTCGGGAGATGAACCGTTATATATTTCATCAAAAGAAAACGCCGAATGAACGGGACTCAGATTTTGTATTTTCTCGGTATCAAGATCCTTAAGCGAATACATCAGCTTCATATACTTGTCCGGATTTTTATCGTCGGTAAGCGCATTACGTATAACACAAAGCTTGCTCTGCCATAAAAGGCTGTTTATATCGTCTTCCCCTATATAACCGTCAAGAAGCTGTTTTGACAACAGCTCCGAAACCGTATCGTCGTTTATATCCTCAAGCGCCGCAACCTCTCTGCCTAATACGGGAATGCCGCCGCAAACGGAAAAGAATTGTCCGGAGGCTGTCCTGATCAATTCGCGTAGTTCCCTTTCAAAAAGACGGTTTTCCTGAAGCTCTTTATCGTTTGCCACCGCCTTTTCCATTTTTTTCAGTTCCTTGATAAGACTTTTACCATTGACTTTTTCGCTTTTCTGCATAATATATCGTTCCTTTCCTCCCGAAACCGCATTTTGATTGCAATAGAAACGCTTGATATAAAATCATGGACATATTATAAAATGCAATCTGAACAGCTTCCATTTGGATTCACGGTGTAACCGTTTTGATTGCCTTTCCTTAAAAAAGCGGCTCAAGAAAATCATATTACCGCTTTGACACATCTTTATTCATACACTTTTATTCGATCGGCTCCCGATCTGACTCCGAAGCTTTTTATACCGTTTCAAAATACAGTACGCGGCAATATTGTAAATATAAAATTTTTATTGTCTAAAGCCGCAAAAGCATTTGAAAAATTCTTTTCACAGCATTTCCTTCTGATTTTAAAAAACTTACTGACCTATGCACGACCGTACTTTTTCAGGGGATATCCGAAAAGCCGAAAATAATACGATTTCTACTGGATTAGGACGCTTGTGGGTCAAAGGATGCCGATAGTTATCCAAAGGGATAACTGTGAGATACCATCGTATTTCTCCGCTTTTTTTCTTGAAATATCTGTGCTTTTGGCAAAACCGTACTGATTTGCTTTCAGATACGCCCTAATCACAGCCGAAAAACGAACGGACAATCAAAACTATTCTGCAAATATAAGTATAACCCTTTTTATAAAAACAATTCAATGCGGCAAAGCCCCTTTTACTCAACTTTTACAAATTTTTCCCCAATATCTCTTGCATTTTTTTCTCGATTATTGTATAATACTACCTATAAATACTTTCATACGGATAAAATAAAATTTTCTTACTGTGATAACGGCGGAAAAATGCCGTTTTAATAAAGTTTTGGAGAAATTGTATGACCGTAAAAAAGAAAAAAAGCGCCAATATCTCGTCAATAATCATAACCGTTTTGGCCGTCCTGCTTGCGGTAGCGGCTGTCATATTTCTTATAGTGACCTTTTCCGGAAAAAACGGAAAGGATCCGGATTCAACACGACCGGACGATTCGTTTATCCCCACCAGCGAATTGGTCAGCAGCGCGGAACAGGCCGCATATGATCTGCTGCCCAAAAATTATAAGATATATCAGTACTTTACAAAAGGAATGACTATAAAAGAAGAGCCTTACGGAAATAAGCCGGAAGACGGTTTTTATACCTGTGTAAATGAAGATTATAAAAATTTCGATGAATTTTGCGATTTCATCCGCTCGGTATTTACCGAAATGACTGCGGCCACGCTTATAACCGATCCTTTCGGAAACGGTCCCATATACGGAAACGACAACGGCGAACTGGGTCTTTCTGCCGAATTTGTCCCCACCAAAGAAGACGGACTTTCGTGGGAAAACGTTAAATTTATATGCACCCTCCTTTCCGAAACGGAATGTATGATCGACATAACTCTTAAGGACAGTAGCGGAAATGATGTAAAAAAGGAAGTAAAAATGGTTATTGAAGATGAAAACTGGCGTCTCACGGAGCTGGTAGGCTAATGAATTTCGGTAAAAAAAACGAAAATCCTTTTTCGGTCTATGCCGTGGTAAGCCAGGTCGGATTTATGGTAATAATCCCCCTTCTTCTGTTTATCTGGGGGGGCTCCTGGCTCATCGACCGCTTCAGTCTTCCGGGATGGCTGATGATAGTTTTTGTTTTCCTGGGAATAATAACCATGATTTCCTCGGTGGGAACCTATCTTCATAAAATGATAAAAATGTACTCAAATAAGGAAGGCTCCCCCGAAATGTCCGAGCTGCACCATGATGTTAAGGATCATGACTACTACGATGACAAATGAACGGGGCAAAAGAAAGTGATCTTAAAGCGCCTCTCCGAAATATTTTCCGGTGCAACACGATTTTTTGTAGCATTACCGGAAGCCTTCGGGTGATACCGTCATATTCCGATTAAAAACACGGGGCTCGATCCTGCGGCAAAGCTGAAATACCGGTACGCCGTCGGAATTTTAAAATTTAACGGAGTTTATATGAAACGAAAACCGAAAAATCCGGCGTTTGATGAACTTAAAACAATGCTTCCCGCATCGCTAATCATCAACGGGCTTATTATGGTAGGAATCGCTCTGTACGGAATTTTTGAGGGAATAACATGGAGAGCTTTAACAGGACTGCTTTTCGGTGATCTGCTTTTTATCGGAAACTTTGTACTGACAGGTACGGCCGCGGCAGCAACCGTTACAAAGGCCACTGCAAAAAAAGGACAATTCTATGCGAATCTCTCATACGGAGCCAGATATATAGGCTTGTTCATTTGTTTTGCCGTAGGTCTTATGTTGAATATAATTGACCTGATTCCCGCATTTTTACCTCTCTTCATTCCGAAAATACATTATACGGTTAAATACGTTTTTTTCGGAAAAAAGCTTGATGATCTTGAGGATTTTTAAAAAGTAAATACAAATTATGTCCCCCTTTAAAAGGTTTTCCCGCCGCTTTTAAGCATAAATTACAGATTATGCCGAAGCCGCGGGAACTGTAAAAGCATAATGTCATTAAAATCATTAATTAATTTTAGTCAATCAAATATACCGACTTAACATAACAAGAATTGAAAGGCTGTGATTATTATGGGAATGAAATTACTGGCAGACAGCACATTTACTGTAAACGGAGCGCTTAAATCAGCAGAATTCGAACTGTTCGGAGCCACCTTCACCTTATCCGAATCGGTGGTGGTAGAATGGATAGTTGTGATTATTTTAGGCGTTCTGTTTTTTGTTTTGGGAAGGAATCTGAAGGTCCGCCCCACATCAAGGCGGCAGATTATTGCCGAATACATAGTTGCAACGTTTACCGGAATGGTGAATGACTCCATGGGCGCAAAATACAAAAAATACACGCCTTACATAAGCTCTTTGTTCTGCTTCTCCCTTTGTTCGAGCCTGATGGGGCTGTTAGGCTTAAGAGCCCCTACCGCCGATATATCGGTAGTCGGATCCTGGGCGCTCATAACCTTTGTACTTGTTCAAAGGAATAAAGGAAAGACCGGCGGAGTAAAGGGATATTTCAAAAGCTTCGTTGAACCTATGCCCTTTATGCTTCCCTTTAATATAATAGGAGAAATAGCCAACCCCATGTCCCAGGCTCTGCGTCATTTCGGAAACATAGTATCGGGCATGGTAATCGGCGGACTTATTTATTTTGCACTTGGCAGCTTTGCCTCCGGAGTGTTCAGCATAGGTCTCCCCGCTGTGCTCTCCCTCTATTTTGATCTTTTCTCGTCGGTGGTTCAGGCATATATCTTCGTAACTCTGACGATGAGCTACGTGGCAATGGCGGAATGTGATTGACGGTCCGTAAGCATGCAGATTCAGATGGCGGGGCTTTACTTCGCGGGAACCGCCGATACGGCCTTAAGCAAAAATTATAAAGGCGGCTCAAATATTGATTTTGACAAACGGTTATTTTCCCGAAAGGGTTTATAAACAATAAAAAGTTATTTCAGGAGGATCTTATTTTATGGAACAAGCAATCGTACTCGGCGCTTCCGCAATAGGCGCAGGCTTAGCTATGATCGCAGGCTTAGGACCCGGAATCGGTGAAGGCTTCTGCGGCGGTAAGGCAGTTGAAGCTGTAGGCAGACAGCCCGAAGCTTCAGGTATTGTTACAAGAACCATGATTATCGGTGACGCATTGGCTGAAACCACAGGTCTTTACTCATTGCTTATCGCAATCTTGCTGATGTTTGCTAACCCCTTTATCGGTCAGCTCGGTTAATGGAATAATATCTTAAAATAATCGGCGGTGTACGGCATTTTTAATATTTTGATTTTGCATACTCCGCCCAAATTATGTGGAAAGGACTGATCATATGCATATGGATCTGCTTGCTGCGGCAGCCAAAATTGCTGCCGAGCAAGAGGACAAATATCTTTCCTTTGTGGATATAAACCCCGCTACCATTATCTTCACGCTGATCAATACGCTGGTAATCTTTCTGCTTTACAGAATCTTTCTCCATAATAAAGTTATGGCTGTAATGGATAAAAGGCGGGAAGCTATCAATGCTGAAATCGATGCTGCCGAAACGGCGCATAAAGAAGCTGATGAAGCTAAGGCGGAATACGACCAAAGACTCAGAGAATCTAAGGATGAGGCGGATAAGATAGTAGCTGCGGCAGTTAAAAAGGCTTCCGACCGCGAAGCTGAAATAATAGCCGAAGCCAACGCCAATGCCGCCCGTATGAAGCAGCAGGCTCAGGAAAGCATCGAACAGGAAAAACGCCGTGCCCTGAACGAGGTCAAGGATCAGATATCCGAAGTAGTGGTTCTCGCCGCTTCAAAGGTATGTGAAAAAGAGATCTCACAGCAGGATAACGCCGAACTTATTGAAAGCTTTCTTGTTGGTGTGGGTAAAGAGAATTAGATTTTAAATTAAACCCGTCGGGGTGAGTTATACTCACTCCCTCCTCAGAATGAAAGGAGGATCGCTTTTATGACGGGACCGGTTGAAAAAAACTACTCTTTGGCTCTTTTTGACGCTGTAAACGAAGAAAACGAGGATCTCGCCGAAGCACGCAGGCAAATATGCTCGGTAAATGAAATAATAAGCGGATGCGAAGGCTTTATAAAGCTTATGGATTCACCGGCGGTTTCTTCGGAGGAAAAGCTTAACGTAATAAAGGACACCTTTGACGGTAAGCTCTCACGCTGCGTTTATAATTTTCTGTGCGTAGTTACCGAGGGTAAGAGATGGGATCGCTTTGACAAAATATGCGGAGAGTTTTCCGCACTTTGCAACGATAAGCTGGGCATCGCCCAGATCACTGTTACAACGGCATTCCCTCTTACCGAAGAACAGCGCGAAAAAGTGAAAAAGAAAATGGCTGATATCATCGGAAAGAATATCGAGATGTCGGAAAAAACCGACAAATCTTTAATGGGCGGCATCGTGGTAGACTATGGTGACACCCGTATGGACGGAAGCATCAAGACTCGGCTTGAAGGCTTAAAGGACAGCTTTTCAAAGCTCATAAGCTGATGCGTCGTCAACAAAGACCACCGAAAGGAGGAAGGTCATAAATGGAATTACGCCCCGAAGAAATAACGGGAATACTTAAAACAAGAATTAAAGAATTTGACAGTAAGATTTCCCTTACCGACACAGGTACGGTTGTAACCGTCGGTGACGGTATAGTAAGTATCCATGGTCTGGAAAACTGTATGATCAACGAACTGTTACAGTTTGATAACGGTGTGCAGTGTATGGCGCTCAACCTTGAACAAAGCTCCGTAGGCGCCGTTATGCTGGGACCCGATGACGATATCAAGGAGGGCGCCTCCGTAAAGCGTACCGGAAAGATCATCTCCGTACCTGTAGGAGAATCCCTGCTGGGAAGAGTTGTAAATCCCTTGGGAGAACCTATTGACGGAGCCGGAGCGATACTTACCGAAGAAAGAAGACCTATCGAAAAAATCGCCTCCGGTATTATTACAAGAGAACCTGTAAGCGTACCGCTTCAAACCGGTATAAAGGCAATAGACAGTATGATCCCTATAGGAAGGGGTCAGCGTGAGCTTATTATCGGCGACAGACAGACAGGTAAAACGACCATTGCCGTAGATACCATAATAAATCAGAAGGATTCGGGGGTTATCTGTATCTATGTTGCAATAGGTCAGAAAGCTTCTACGGTTGCCACGGTTGTCGAACAGCTCAAGGCTGCCGGAGCAATGGATTATTCTATAGTTGTTTCCGCCGCCGCGTCCGAATTGGCTCCTTTGCAGTACATAGCTCCGTATTCGGGCTGCGCAATGGGCGAATACTTTATGGAAAAGGGCAAAGACGTCCTTATAGTATATGACGATCTTTCAAAACACGCGGTAGCTTACCGTGCTCTGTCCCTGCTCCTTAAAAGACCGCCGGGACGTGAAGCATATCCCGGAGACGTTTTCTATCTCCATTCGAGACTTCTCGAAAGAGCCGCCAACCTTACGGAGGAATACGGCGGAGGCTCCCTTACCGCTCTTCCCATTATCGAAACACAGGCGGGCGACGTTTCGGCGTATATCCCCACTAATGTTATCTCCATTACGGACGGACAGATATTCCTTGAAACCGAGCTTTTCAACAGCGGCGTAAGACCCGCCGTAAACCCCGGTATCTCGGTATCCCGTGTAGGCGGTAACGCACAGATAAAGGCGATGAAAAAGGTATCCGGCTCCCTTAAGCTCGAATACTCACAGTACAGAGAGCTTCAGGCGTTCTCCCAGTTCGGCTCCGATCTTGACGCTGATACCAAATCAAGACTTGCCAAGGGTGAACGTATAGTTGAGCTGTTGAAGCAGCCCCAGGGTTCTCCGTTAAAAGTTGAGGATCAGGTTATCATAATCTATGCGGTAACAAATGATTATCTTAAAAATGTCCCCACCTCGGCAATGGCTGAATATCAGAAAACCCTGCTTGAAGAGATACATGATAAATACGGCGACATAGCCGACGGTATCAAGAACGAAAAGGTTATCTCCCCCGAGAATGAGGAGAAGCTGAAATCCGTGCTTGCTTCCTTTACCGATGAATTTGTAAAGAGTCTTTAATTAAAAAATAAGAAAGGATTTTCTTATGTGGATAATGGACTGTGAAAGAAAGATGCTGATCGATGCGAAATATTTCAGCATAAACAAAATCATAGGCGGAGGCAAGGCTAAAAAATGGGCCATCCACGCTTATTCACAGACATCTGCTGCGATAACTCTTACCGGAGTTATCTGTGCATGTTTTTCCGACGAGGACAGGGCGATAGCCGAGCTTGAAAAGGTAGCCGCCTTCGCGGAGGAAAATCCCGGAAAAGTTTACAAATTCAGTAAGTAAAAGGAATTAAAACCTGACAACAGGTAAAAAATAAAGGCAAAGATTTTTTGCAGTTGAGAAAGGACGGTAACAAATAATGAAAAAAGCCGCTTTAGCCATCAGCATTGTGGCACTGTCAATTTCGGTGCTCAATTTAGCGTTTTCCCTGCTGTGCTTCTTCTGCAAGGAAAACATTTTGCCGAAAAAATACTATTAAGGATTTGGTTGATATATGGCATCAGGAAATATGAAGGCGATAAAACGCCGCATAAAGAGCGTCGGCTCGACCATGCAGATCACCAAAGCGATGGAGCTTGTATCCTCAAGTAAGCTGAGAAAGGCTAAGGAAAAAGCCGAAGCCGGCAGACCTTACTTTGAAAAGCTGTACGAGATGATGACCGAAATAGCTGAATCAAAAAAAGACTTCACGTCGCCGTTTACGGAAAAACGGGATGTGGAAAACCGGCTGTTTATAGTTATCGCAGGAGACAGAGGCCTTGCGGGAGGATATAACAGCAATCTTCTTAAAATGGCTTTGGCGGAGGGAGAAAACGGTAAAAATCCGCCTAAGATCATTGCTATAGGAAAAAAATCCATCGAGTTTTTTGAAAAGCGCGGATTTGAGCTTACGGGCAGGTATCCCTTGTTGGCGGAAACTGCTAAAACCGCCGACTGCGCCGATATTGCGACCATCGCCATTGAAATGTTTAAAAAAGGCGAGGTGGATCAGGTAAAGATCTTCTATACCACATTCGTTTCCCCGTTAGTGCAAAATCCGATCTCCATGGACATTCTGCCCATATACCGGGACGAAGACGGCGAGGAGGTACCTTCGCTTATCACCTATGACCCATCCCCGGAGGCGGTGTTTAACCGTATAGTACCTAAATTTACTATGAGTTTGATTTATTGCGCGCTCAGCGATTCATATGCATCGGAGCAGTCCGCAAGGCGCAACGCTATGGAGAGCGCTACCGATAATGCGGAAAAGATGACCGAAGAGCTGAGCTTAAAATACAATCGTGCAAGACAGGAAAAAATCACGAATGAAATCAATGAGATTGTATCAGGCGCTAACGCATTACAATAAGCACTGTGCTTAAAGTACAGATTAACTAAAAGAAAGGCATTACGGATATGTCAGAAAACAAACAAAATATCGGCACTGTGGTGCAGGTAATCGGCGCAGTGCTGGACATAAAGTTTCCCCAGGACAGCCTCCCCGCACTGCTTAATGCCATAGAGATAGACCTGAACGGCAAAAAGCTGGTTGTGGAGGTAGCCCAGCATATCGGTGACGATCTTGTTCGCTGTATAGCTATGGGAAGCACCGACGGACTGGTAAGAGGCACTAAAGCCGTAGATACCGGAAAATCCATCACCGTACCCGTTGGAAAAGAAACGCTGGGAAGAATTTTTAACCTGCTTGGAGAAGCGGTTGACAATAAGCCTGATCCCCAAACAGACGAGCGTTGGGAGATCCACCGCAAGCCGCCTCAGTATGAGGAGCTGGCCGCCTCAAACGAA
This sequence comes from uncultured Ruminiclostridium sp., assembly GCA_910579265.1. GTDB lineage: Bacteria > Bacillota > Clostridia > Oscillospirales > Ruminococcaceae > Ruminiclostridium_E. Next base: position 46,074 of record CAJTTE010000014.1, read on the forward strand.
GTTTTGGAAACAGGGATCAAGGTAGTCGATCTTATAGCGCCGTACCTTAAGGGCGGTAAGATCGGTCTTTTCGGCGGTGCGGGCGTCGGAAAAACCGTACTTATAATGGAACTTATAAATAACGTAGCCAAGCAGCACGGCGGTCTCTCGGTATTCACCGGCGTAGGCGAGCGTACCCGTGAGGGTAACGACCTGTACCGCGAAATGATGGAATCGGGAGTTATCAATAAAACCGCTCTTGTTTACGGTCAGATGAACGAACCCCCGGGAGCCAGAATGAGAGTCGCTCTGTCAGGCTTAACCATGGCGGAATACTTCCGTGATAAAGAAGGTCAGGATGTGCTCCTCTTTATCGATAACATATTCAGATTTACACAGGCCGGATCGGAGGTATCGGCTCTGCTGGGACGCATGCCCTCTGCCGTAGGTTATCAGCCCACGCTGGCTACTGAAATGGGCGCGCTTCAGGAAAGAATAACCTCAACCTCTAAAGGCTCCATTACTTCGGTACAGGCCGTGTACGTTCCTGCGGATGACCTTACCGACCCCGCTCCCGCTACTACATTTGCTCACTTGGATGCTACGACGGTTCTTTCCCGTAATATAGCTTCTCTGGGTATCTACCCTGCGGTAGATCCTCTGGAAAGCACCTCGAGAATACTTGCTCCCGAAATAGTAGGTCAGGAGCATTATGAAGTTGCGAGAGCGGTTCAGGGTATTCTTCAGAGATATAACGAGCTTCAGGATATTATTGCAATTCTTGGTATGGACGAACTTTCCGACGAAGATAAGCTCACCGTCGCAAGAGCCAGAAAGATTCAGCGTTTCCTTTCGCAGCCCTTCTCCGTAGCCGAACAGTTTACCGGATATGAAGGAAAGTACGTACCGCTTAAGGAAACAATACGCGGATTTAAGGAAATTCTTGAAGGCAAGCACGATGATCTTCCCGAATCGGCGTTCCTCTTCGTAGGCACGATAGACGAAGCTGTGGAAAAAGCTAAGTCAATGAAGTAAGGGGGAGTGACAAATGACACCCTTTAATCTGCAAATACTTACTCCCGATAAACTTTTTTTCGACGGAGAAACGGATAACCTTATTGTCAGAACCACCGTAGGTGATAAGGGGATTCTGGCACGGCATGAAGAATATGTGGCGGCATTGCCTATCGGAAAATTAAAGGTAAAGCTTAACGGACAATTCCGTATTGCGGCTGTTTCCGAGGGCACGGTAAAGGTGAGCCGCGACAAAACCGTTATCCTTGTCCAGAGCTGTGAATGGGCTGACGAAATAGACGTGGACAGAGCGAAAACCGCGAAAGCCAAGGCCGAGGAACGCATGAAGCTGGCGGAAAAAAATAATAAGGACTATCTGCTGGCGGAATATAAGCTTAAAAGAGCAATAAACAGGATCGAAACCTGGAATATGAAGTAAAAAATACTTAATAATAGTTTTTGTTCTTTATTCGAGCTATCCGAGATATACCCGAGTCTGTATTTATTAAATAGAATATTTCATATCGGAAATGCGCAGTACACGATAGTATACTGCGCATATCACCGCGAAAAAAATGATTTGTTAAGCATTCAATAAATACAGTGCGAAAAGTTAAAAAAAAGCTTTCTCGCATACAAAAAATAATTAAAAGGAAAGGATTTTAAATTATGAAAGGATTAACCAAGACTTTTATAAAACTTGTTTGTGCATCAATCGCTTCCGTTACGGTTTTAACTGCCGCATCCGTTGTTTCGTCGGAAGGCTTTAAAAGCGCGAGAGCAGGATTGAAGCCGGGTGCGGCAGACGGTATTTGGAGAGGAACATTTTACACCGACGATGTGGCTACATATGCCAATACGTTTAACGATCCTTATTATTATTCCGTTTTTGTAAACGGCAGAATGACAAGAGTAACCGCAAAAAACGATTACAAAACAAATTATAAATATGCGTCCGTAAGTCTAACCAATACTGACAGTAAAACATATTATACCTCGGCGCCTTTGACTGATGCTAATAAACAAATTTTAACTGTTACAGGAGATTACAGCGGAACCATTCTTAAAGGGTTCTATTACGCATATATTCAGAACGGAACAGGGGCAAATTCAGAAATAATGACGAGCAGCGCGATCCAGGTTTTATTGCCACAAGACAAATAATCTGGTTAAGCTAATATGCGTCTAATTAGTAAATGATCAATCAATAAAACGGTGAGGCGTTATGTTTAAGAAGTACCTTATAAACAACATAAAAAAAAGATTTTTACAATACATAGCTATAGTTCTGTGTCAATTGCTGCTGGTTATGATCGCACTATCCGCCAGCGGTATATTACTCGACAGCTTAGCGAAGGAGCGGGATGATACTGTTAAAACCTTCAAATTTACCTTTACTAAAAGCGTATATGTATGCGATATTTACGATAAAGTGACGACGCTTTTTTCCGAGAGCCCATGTGACATCAAATATGCGCTTTTTGGCGTGCGCTCTGACAAGGATTCCGATTCAATGAACAATTTTGACGAAGACGGCTTCTATACTCACCCGCGATGGATATATATGTTTCCAAGCTATCGGCATTTACAAAATTTTATGGATAATTTAGATACTCCTGCGGAGGCTTTACCCACGGAGGAACAATTTGACCGTCATGAGAGGGTCGTTATACTCGAAAGCGGTTACTTAGGCGCGACGGATGACGGCAAACCCGTTCGTTATAAATATACCGATGAAAACCATATAATTATCGAGGGAGAGGAATACCTGATCACCGGCTCTCATTCGGGAGGTAACAGTATTATACTGTTTGGTCCGGATCAAAAAACCCTGATGACTCGCAGTATCACGTTTACAATCATCGATATCCCTAACCAGAAACAGATAGACGAGATAGAAAACTTATTCCGCAGAATTTTCCAGGATGATTTCGAATTTTCTGCAGATAAGATCCCCGAGTTTCAGACTCTTCTTGACGTCCGTCTTAATGCCGCGAATATAATAATAACTTTTTTCACGATCTTCTTAACGGTATTTAACATTATTCTGATCTATAATCAGATGATTTTATGCCGTAAAACGGAGATCGCCGTATATAGCTTTTGCGGATTTAAAAAGAGCGTTTGTATTCTATACGGCCTGGCGGAGCTTTTAATTATTTCCGTTTTCTCCTCCGTCGTTTCATGTATTATTTTTGACTACGCTGTTAAGCCGCTTCTTAATAAATATTACAGCACCTTTTTTATAATGTTCTCTCCCGACTATTATACCGTGTTTGTTCTCGGTTATATTATTTTCTCCGTCCTGCTGTTTTTTACATTTATCGTCCCGACCCTTAAAAAATCCGTCTGCGAACAATTGCGCAGTATTTAGGAGGCCCTATGAATACGCTTAAATTGGCTTTTATTTCCCTCGGGAAGAAAATTTTAATTTTGGTTCTGATTATTTTAGAGCTTACCGCTTTATTTATGACGGAAATATATATGATAAACGCTCTCGAAGAACGATCGATCCTTAATGCACCATATAGTAAGCTTTTAAACGAAAACTGCTTTGTTGTATATGACAGCAAGTATATCCAGAAAATAATGGAGAATCAGAAACTTACCATGACGGAATCTCATAATGAGTTGCTGAAAGATCTGAAAGGGGATTATCAGGTTTATGACACTATGCATGTCAACACGGATTTATATCATATTGTTTCGGTCAACGATGATATTTATAAAGCGTTAAAGCTTCCTCTAAGCTCCGGAAGCTACGGTACGGAAAAAAATTCGGCCGTTGCTTCAAAAACGGTCCCCAAGGGAAACCTTGCTGTTCAAACTGCCGATGGTTCATTGGAATTAAACATTTGCGGCACTCTGACGGAAAACACCTACATTCCCAGTACATCGTCATATAATATTGACATGACAATAAATGACTTGTATTTCCCGACTTATATCGATAATTTAATTATAACCAACAGAAGCGCGATCAAGGGATTTGAAGATCAGTTCACATGTAACATCGGATTTTTAATAGTATTTAAATCCGATATAGAAGAAAACGTTAATCTTTTAAAATCAAAAGCAGATGTGCTGGACGGACCGACCTTTGCCGAAAATACGAGGAAAGCTCTTAATGATGATTTAAGAAACTTTCTTCCTCTTTTATGTTGCCTTATACTGATCGTGATTATCGGAATTGTTTGTGTTTCCCTTACGATATTTAATGAGAACCGATATAGTAACGGGGTGCTGTGGCTTTGCGGATATTCAAAGGCAAGAATACTCGCTGTGCATGCCCAAAGCATTATAATATTGCCGATTATATCGTTAATCGTATCGGCTCTTGCGATTTTGATCTTTAAACTGATAAACTCCGAATTCGTGACAAATATAAGATTTACTCTTCCATGTTTTGCTTCTGCACTGATTACATGCTTTTTCCTTTTGATTGTTTCAATGGCAGTTCCAATGATAAAAACCGCAGGAAAATCTCCTGTTGAATATTTAGGGAGGTCAAAATGATTGAACTGAAAAATATCAGAAAAGTCTATAATCCGAAAAAACGCAATCAATTTACCGCTTTACAAGACATTACGCTTTCAATTGATAAAGGAACCTTTGCTGCCGTAGTCGGTGAATCGGGATCCGGAAAATCGACGCTCCTTCATATTATAGGATTACTGGATTATTTTACCGAAGGTGAATATTTATTAGACGGCTGTAATGTTATGGAAAAAAGCGACTCATCGCTTGCAAAGCTCAGAGCAAAAGAGATAGGATTTATAAAACAGGATTTTGCATTGATAGAAAATTATTCGGCTCTGGATAATGTAATGCTGCCGCTGTACCCTGTTAAAGCCGGCAATAAACGAAGTAAAGCGGTCAACATAATGGAAATGTTAGGAATAGCCAACTTGGCGGACAAACAAGTATCCCAGCTTTCCGGAGGTGAGAAACAGCGCGTAGCAATTGCAAGAGCAATAGTTACTTCTCCTAAAATTATTCTCGCGGACGAGCCCACCGGTTCTCTTGATTCAAAAACCGGGAATGATATTTTTAATATTTTGTCCGAACTTAATAAATCGGGAATGACGGTATTAATGGTAACACACGATAATAATCTGGCCCGGAAATGCGAAAAAATAATTACCATTAAAGACGGAAGATTGTCCTCAGTTACATAAAGCTGATGAAGCCCGTACCATAACATATCTGAAGACCTCACTGATTCCGGACGATCGCCTTAAATATCGTGAAACAAAAAAGCCGCCGCTGTATTTATAAGCGGCAGCTTTTTGTTTGTTCGAAATCAGGACTTGTATGAAAACAAAGCAAATTAATACAATTTTATTAAAAAGCGAGGCAATTTTAAGGAAAGAAACGGAGAAATACGAAGGCTTTTGGTAATTATCCCAAAGGGATGATCATCTGCATTTTGACGTGGAAAGCGTCCGCTGTTAATTGTGTATTTTGCGGCTTTTCAGATAGCCTCTAATACTATTTAAGTCATACTATAGACAAAATGAAATTTTTGAAGCATTTAAAAATCGTGTTTCGGGTGTGATTTTAATTCAATCTATTGACAACAAATTGAATTAAAATCAGTATAAATTCTATGTTGACTGAACGGTATCCCCCGCCACAATATCCTTGATCATTAATCCCCCGCTTCCCCCAAATAAAAAGCCTCCGGTTTTTGCATTCTCCGGGTCAAACCCGCAAATTTCTACCGCGTGCTCTTCGTTAAGCCTGATTATAAGCCTGTCGTCTGAAAGAATCAAATCGATTTTATTCCAGACATCCGCCTTGATTTCCTCGGCAAAAAAAGGTTGACCATGCGGCTCTCCTCCCGTTTCATCAGATACCTCGAAGGTGTTGCCGTTAGTTATTTCATAACTGCCGTATCCATAAGTGGTTTTATAAAACAATCTTCCTTCCTGCGTCAGTTCAAACCAATAATTCTGTTTTCCCTTTTCGGGGTCAACAGGCGCATCTCTCATATTTGTGTCATTGTATATCGTAAAGCTGACCGAATCGTTTTCCTTCATACAGAATTGAAATGAAAGCGGATAATTCTTTTGTTCATTATAAGGAAAAAGAATACAAGGTGATTTTATTTCATCGCATCTTTTTATAAGAACATTTATGTTTTTGTCTGTCTCCCTGCCTTCACTGTTATAGGTGGTCCTGCCGGCCTTTTTGACCTCCCACATATGACCTTCAGATATTTTTACGTAATTCGAAGTGTCCTCTTCTTTATCATATGATGTAAGAAAGCTGTGAGGAAACATAGTATCCTCCGGTTCCTCCAGCACTAATGTATAATCATCTGCCTTTGTCAGCTCCGTTTTTGTTTGATCAATATCGGTATCATTAATTCCTTCATTATTTGAAGGCGTACAGGAAGTTAATATACATATGGAAATAAGTGCTGAAAACAATATTTTTTTCATAGCCTATCCCTCCACATTAATAAATTGATGAATACCAACTATATGTATATATGCCTTGTTTATATTTTCCCCCGCAAGATACGGTCTGATAGGTTGAATAATTACAATCCATCAGTGACATTTTTCCTATACCCGAAATTACTTCATAGGATAATTTGCGGTCGATCAATTAAGAATTATGCTGAAGAATTTACATAATACCTACTTAATCGACCTGAATCAGAAATAAATACATCTTATAAAAGTTTGGCAGCATTATCATGACTCCAAAATCCAAAATGGCAAAAAAGTAATGCCGAATAAAGTGTTTGGTATTACTTTTTTGCCTTTATCCTCGGTAAAATTTTCCGGCCTACCTACTATCACTTACTTATTCCCAAACAATCCGCCGAGCTTATCCGCAATATCCCCAAGATTGATTTTAGCCTTAACCCCTTCTATAATATTGTTTATAACATCGTCGGGCAGGTCTATACCAAGTACGTCCTCTACGGCCTTAACCGGCTCGCTTTTGAATTTCTCCGCGAACTTGTCGTCGCTTTTTACCTTGTTTACCACTTCGTCGATTTTTGCTTTGATATCCATTATTATTTCTCCTTTAAAAATATTTTTATTTTTAAGCTTAAATACCGAAGGAATATTTATTGCTTACCTTATTATGCTCTTCTTTGATTATCTCCGTTTTCCGGTTTTGATTACCCGGTTAAGGGCTGCCTGAAAAGCCGCAAATTGCATAATCTCTACTAACTGGGGACGCTTTCCGAATCAAAGGATGACGATTGTTAATCCCAAAGGAAAAACTATGAAATACCCCGGTATTTCTCCGCTTTTTCCCTTAAAATCGCCGCGCTTCAGCGTAATCGCACTAACTTGCTTTATTTTCAGATACGCTTTATTCAAAAGAAAAGCACTTATTTTTTTCATACTACGCATTAAATTTTTTCTTTTCCGCCCATATACATTCTGAGGGGATCGGGTATTTTTACGCTTCCGTCCGCCGTCAGGTTGTTTTCTAAAAAGGCAATCAGCATACGCGGCGGCGCAACCACGGTGTTATTAAGAGTATGAGGAAAATAATTTCCCTTCTCCTTATTCTTGACGCGGATACCGAGCCGTCTCGCCTGTGCGTCTCCGAGATTTGAGCAGCTTCCGACTTCAAAATATTTCTTTTGTCTCGGTGACCACGCCTCAACGTCAATGCTCTTCACCTTCAGATCCGCCAGATCCCCCGAGCAGCATTCAAGTGTTCTTACAGGAATATCAAGGCTTCTGAAAAGTTCGACGGTATAGGAATAAAGCTTATGAAACCATTCCATGCTCTCCTCAGGTTGACAGACAACCACCATCTCCTGCTTTTCAAACTGGTGAATGCGATATACGCCTCTTTCCTCAATACCGTGAGCGCCCACCTCTTTTCTGAAACAGGGCGAATAGCTGGTAAGAGTCTGCGGTAGTTCCTTTTCATCAAGAAATGTATCAATAAATTTTCCTATCATAGAGTGTTCGCTGGTGCCTATAAGGTACAGATCCTCGCCCTCTATCTTATACATCATATTTTCCATCTCTGCAAAGCTCATTACTCCGGTTACCACACTGCTCCTTATCATAAAAGGCGGAACGCAATAGGTAAAACCCTTATCTATCATAAAATCGCGGGCATAGCTCAGGATTGCGGAATGAAGCCTTGCAATATCACCCTTAAGATAGTAAAAGCCGTTTCCGCTGGTCCTTCTGGCGCTGTCCAGATCAATTCCGCTCCTTGCCTCCATTATATCCGTATGATAGGGTATTTCATAATCAGGAACAACGGGCTCGCCAAATCTTTCAACCTCTACGTTTTCGCTGTCATCTCTGCCGATAGGAACACTGGCGTCAATAATATTGGGTATTACCAGCATTCTCTCCCTTATCTTAGCCGAAAGCTCCGCCATCCTGGCGTCAAGCTCGGACATTTCGGCAGCCATTTCGCTTACCTTTTTCTTTTCAAGCTCGGCCTCCTCCTTCTTACCCTGCGCCATAAGGCCGCCTATTCCCTTGGAGATGCTGTTGCGCTGGCTGCGGAGAAAATCGGATCTTTGCTGGCACTCTCTATGCTGCTTGTCAAGCTCGATAACCTCATCCACCATAGAAAGCTTATCATCCTGAAACTTTTTTCTGATATTTTCCTTTACAATATCGGGATTTTGTCTTAAAAATTTAATATCCAACATTTTTTCTTCCTCTTTCGTTAGGGGCAGCGCCCCGAATATATCATGTTCTGCAAATAATGCTTTCTACCGGTAATACAGATAGAAGCATTTTTCCCCTGTTTGCGTAAACCGTACTTTATTCCGACAAACGGTTCATTATAATCACTTGTTTCACCATTGGCTTTGTTGTTATAAAATTTTCAATGCCGTTGTGTATTGCGGGTATATATAATTGACAACATCGGCTATGGTCAAAGGTCGATCATTCCGCATTAACATAAGACCCTCTTTGATATTTCCTTATTCGAAAATCAATGCCGATCTTTTTTACTTTTGCCTTCATAAAACAATATCCTTAATAAACGCCCAACCTCACGAATATCAGCTTCTATTAAGCTATTTTTACTGTCCGACGTTTTTTAATTCCCTATTATTTTAAGAAGCTCTCTTAGTTCGTCTTCATTTCTACAGGATATTTCCAACGTTATCGTATTTTTCCTGGGAGTTATCTTGACCGGATGCCCTGTAAGCTCCTTTAAGCTAATTTCAGCTTCCGTAAAAAAGGCCGGCACGCTTCTTTCCGCAGCTCTTTTTTGTGTCTTGCCCGAGACATTTTTACAAAGGCTTTCCAGTTTACGCACTGAAAGCTGTTCCTGAGACGCCTTATATGCGAGCTCCAGCTGCTTCACCTGATCCTGAACCGATAAAAGCGCCTTACAGTGTCCCTGGGAAAGCTTACCCTGTCTTGTCATCTCCTTGACCTCTTCGGGCAGCTCCAAAAGTCTTAAAGCATTTGTTATTGATGATCGGGCCTTACCTACTCCTGCCGCGATCTCATCCTGCTTCAAACCGTATTTTTCGGTAAGCTGTTTATAGCCGTTGGCCTCCTCGATAGGATTCAGATCCTCTCTCTGAAGGTTTTCAATCAAAGCTATCTGTGCCGTTTCGGAATCGGACAGTTCCATAATGCGAACAGGCACCTCAGATAATCCGGCTATCTTTGCCGCCCTCCAGCGTCTTTCACCTGCGACGATCTGATAGGCGCCGCCCTTTTCTCTTACGGTCAGAGGCTGAATTACCCCATGCTTTGTAATAGACTGTGCGAGCTGATTAAGGAGCTCTCCGTCAAATTCCTTTCGGGGCTGCTCCTTATTCGGTTCTATATCTCCTATCTTTAAGGTTGTAATGCCTTCCCTGTCAGTCCCCTCGCTAAAATCCGCATCGTCATCAAAGATACTTGCAAATTTATTCCCTAATCCGCTTTTCTTTGCCATTATCCGTTTTCCTTTCAGCTATTCTGTTTTTTTGTTTCATTGTGTTTTACTGCATTTCCCCCTGCTGCAAAAAAATTTAATCCTGTAAACTCAGTTGCTTTGCCTGTCAGCCACCGACGGTATTTTATGTGCGAAAATAGCGGTTTTGCGCATAATGTCGCTTTTAAATATTCGAAAATGATTCCCGTCTTTTAACTCTTATTTCATTCTTTTGTGTTTTCTCTGAAGCTGTTTTACAGAAACCGCTTACTTGTTCAAAAACCAGACCGGATGTCCTTCACACGAAAAACAGGATTTTCTTTTGTTACACAAAAAATGTAATGCTTATAATATGTTTGGCGGTTCTGATCGATCAAAGCATCTTATCGGCGGATTGAGCCCGTTTTATTACCTCGCCCGCAAGTTTTTTATATGCTTCCGCACCCTTTGACGACGGATCATAATATGTAATCGGCTCTCCGTGACTCGGAGCCTCGGAAATTTTTACATTGCGCGGGATCTCTGTCTTAAAAATGCTGTCGGGAGGGAAGCTTTCCTTAATAGTGTTCATAACGTCCTTATTGACGGTAAGTCTCTTGTCCAGCATGGTAAAGACAATTCCCATTATCTGTAAATTCTTGTTCGTGCTGTTTTTTACCCTTTTTACTGTGGATAAAAGCTCTGCCACACCTTCCAAGCTGTAAGGCTCACACTGCATCGGTATTATTATTCTGTCACAGGCTGTAAGCCCGTTAAGAGCCAGAACACCCAATGAAGGAAGGCAGTCTACCATAATAATATCATATTGATCCTTTATCTGCAAAAGTGCCTTTTTAAGCTGAAGTGTCTTGTTCTTAAATGCGGTAAGGCGTATTTCCCCTTCCGCCAGAGCTTGTGTAGCCGGAATAATCCATACGTTTTTATATTCCGTGGGAATTACCGCTTCTTCGGGACGGACATCTCCCATAATAACATCATATGTGGTATATCCAAGCTCCTTTTTATTTATTCCTATACCTGAAGTAGCATTGCCCTGAGGGTCCAGATCGACCAGTAAAACCCTTTTCCCTTTTTGACCGATAGCGGCGGAGAGATTGATAGCCGTAGTGGTTTTCGCCACCCCGCCCTTCTGATTGACGACTGAAATAATAACGCCCAATTTCCTTCACCTTTCTTTTTTAATCGCTGTTAACAGTATATCACATTTCGACAAAAAAATAAAGTCTTTTTAAAAAATAAAGCGTTGCTTGACCTTTTACTTTGCATAAATGGGCTTTTCATCATATAAAAACGGAAGGCTTGGTTATATGAAGGGGCGTCTCAGCGCCTCCCCGCCATTTTAACAAAGCTCTTCCGTTATGCATACAGATTCTTTTTATATTTAGTGTTCCACGTGGAACATTCAAGTAAAATCCTTATTTTAAGGGGATACGTACAGTATATTCGATGCACTCATCCGTTTTTCTTTTCATCATGTCACAGTTGATCCCCGCAGATCTCATAGCCTCGACAGTCTTCGTGAAACTGTTGATATAAAGCCCTATTGTATTTAAAGGATTAGTTCTGTTGATTATTTTTGGCTTTGGCATTAATGCCTCTTCAAGCTGAACCAGAAGCGCCTCCACGTAATCATCCGTCTGAGCGGTATTAAGTCTTTTTATATATATTTCCCTTACCGCACCTTCTCTTTTTTCCTCAGGCAGTCTTAACACGGCTCTCGCCTGCCTTTCATTAAGCCCGTATTTAAGAACGGATTCCTTATCCTTATCGCTGAGCCGGAGCAGCCTTAATTTATTTGCTACGGTTGATTGAGCTATACCAAGCTTGGATGCTGCCTCCTCCTGCGTAAGGCCATAATGATCTATCAGTTTTTTTATAGCCGCCGCCTCCTCCAGATAATTCAGATCTGCTCTCTGAATGTTTTCAAGTATGGCCAGAACTGCCGACTCTCTGTCCTCCTTCTCCAGAACGATACAGGGTACATACTCGAAATTGACAAGCTTAGCCGCCCTCAGCCTTCTTTCTCCGGCAATGAGCTGATAACCGCCGTCCTCCGTTTTACGTACGATAAGAGGCTGCATTATACCGTTTTGCTGTATGCTGACAGCCAGCTGAGTAAGCGCATAATCATCAAAATAGGCTCTCGGTTGTGCGGGGTTGGGACGAATCTGTCCGATAGGAATCGAAAGTACGTTATTTAAAACCTGTTCGCTTTGCGAGCGTTCCGTTTGTTTTTGAAAAAGCATCATAGGAAATCCCCCTTTTCTCCTATTATACATTCAAACTACCGCCATGCAAGAGTAAAATTTCCGCAAATTATCCCATACGTTTACCAATATCGACCATAGACGTCCGCTTTTTCAAAAAATACAAAATTTACTCGGCGAAAAAAAAAGAATTTCATCATTCCTTTAAAGAAATGCTCATATTCGTATTTGATTTTTTATCGCCATAATTCGTCATATTCTGCGCTAATAATGCCCTTTGTTTGCTTGACCCAATTTTGCAGATTACAAATATCCGTAAGAACGCATCATATGAAGATCAAAAGGCTAATCCAACAGAAATGGCTTACAAAACGAACCATTTTTTTAAAAATGCTCACATTCACATTTGATTTTTTCCATAATCCGGCATCTATGCGCTGACTTTCGCTTTCCTTGACTAACCTTAATTTTATTGAATATGGAATAAAATAAGCTGATCCTATTTAAAAACATTCTAAATACCGATGGAAAGCCGTTTTTACGGAAGAAACAATTACAAGACATACCGAATCAGTCTGAAAAAAGGAGTAAAACCAACACCAAAAGGCTGGTCACGTCCGTAAAAATATTCCCGAAGAATTACTATTGACATTATACAGCTTATACATGCAGGATAAACCGCGCAGTGAACGTTTACGAAAAATGATAAAACGCCCTCTGCATCAAAATAATTTTTTTCTCATTCCTAAGTCTGAGATTATCACAAATAAAAAGAGCAAAACAAAAACAGAACGATCCCTAAAAAAATAAAATGTCCCGGAAATCAAAATAAAATATTCCTCTCTCCCGCATCTGAAGCTATATATCATAAAAAGAGTGCACCAAAGCGTAACAACCCTCAAAAAAATAAAACATTCTCAAAAATCAAAATAAAACCTCCCTCTTCCCCACATCTGAGGCTAAATGCCATAAAAGATTACACCAAAGCGAAACGATTCCTCAAACTATAAAAAAGCCTAAGACATCAAAAAAACATTCCTCTTTTCACACACATGAGGTTACACATCATAAAAAGAGTACAGAAAAACGGAATAATCCCTCAAAAAAGATAAAACGTACTCGGAAATCAAAATAAAACAACATTCCTCTCTCCCGCATCTGAGGTTATATATCATAAAAAAAATACACCAAAGCGGAACAACCCTCAAAGAAAATAGAACATTCTCAGAAATTAAAATAAAATGTCCCTCTTCTCCACATCTGAGGCTAAATATCAAAAGAGTACACCAAAGCGTAACAACCCTCAAAAAAATTAAAACATTCTCAGAAATTAAAATAAATCGTCTCTCTTCTCCTCATCTGAGGCTAAAATATCAAAAGAGTACACCAAAGCGGAGCCGATCCCTCAAAACAATAAAACGTCCTAAGAAATCAAAATGTTCCATTCCTCTTTTCTCCAAAGTATTGCATCATAAAAGGAGCAAGCAGAGTGATATGATCCCTTAAAATCGATACAGCATCCTTAAATATTTAAATAGTCTCCTTCTATTCTTGTAGTTTAAGGTTATTATACATGTCAGAGATTGATGTTTTACCAAACCTTTTCTCTGCCGGCTAAACAGTTTTTCGTTGAAATTACATAAAAAAGCGGCGTCATACGCCGCTGAAAATTTATTGCTTTAAAAAGACGATCAACCGCCTCCCGTCACCGGAAGGAATATTATACCTGATTTCCTTCAGAAGCTTAAAACCATGCTTAAAGACTCCCCTTTTTACCTCATCATTCATTTCATCCCTGGATCCCCTCATTGCAATAAAAACACCGCCCTTTTTCAACAGGGGGCCTGCATAACCAAGGAGCGTGACCGGATCAGCTACCGCCCTGGCTGTAACCATATCATATCTATGCTTATAACGAGGCTGCCGACCCAATTCCTCCGCTCTGCCGTGTATTATTTCCGCCTTAAGCCCGAGACGGTCAACAAGCTGAGTAAGATAATCCGTTCGCTTTCTCTGAGCATCCAACAGTGTAAATTCCAGATCACGACGAAGTATCATCATCGGAACGGCAGGAAACCCCGCCCCCGTTCCGATATCCAGGCATAACGAATCGCCGGGCAGATCCATAAAAGTCAACGGCAAAACGGAATCGATCAGGTGCTTTTCAATTATACCTTCCCTGTCCCTTATAGCCGTAAGATTCACCTTTTGGCAGTAAGCCTGCAAAAAAACTATCATTTCATCCATCAAACCGGCATTTTCAACCGAAAGCTCAATGCCCGCCTCAAGAAATTTTCTTATAATATCCGATCCGCTTTTTTCCACTTTTTGCTCCTTTATATAATCGTCAAAAATATGTTCCACGTGGAACATCAGGAGTTATCTAAAAAAATCGTAGCCGTAAGCATGAATATGTCCGGTCATGGATAAAAAGGAACCGACATTTCCCCGACCTACGGTAAAAAATATGGACCCTTAGAATTTATGTAATCGGATTTAAATTGCCGGAATCGCCTTTGCCGTTTAAAAGCAGAAGTAAAACGGTAATATCGGCAGGGTTTACACCGCTTATCCGGCTCGCCTGTCCTATATTCAACGGTCTGTGCTTATTAAGCTTTTCCTGGGCCTCGAGTCGTAGTCCCTTGACTGTCCTATAATCGATATCGGAAGGCAGCTTTTTTTCTTCAAGCTTTCGCATCTGTGAAACCTTTTCACTCTGAGCGTCAATATAACCTTTGTACTTGATCTGAATTTCAAGCTTGTTTATAAGCGCGTCGGATAAAAAGGGGGCATCCGCATCAAAAGCAGCAAGGCTCTTATAATCAGTCTGCGGACGCTTCAAAAGCTCAATAAACCTTACGCCGGTTGACACGGGGGTTGTTCCCGAGCCCTCCAGAAGGCGGTTCAATTCATCCGACGGCTTAAGCGTAGTTTTTTCTATTCGTCTTATTTCATCCTCCACCTTGCGCTTCATGTCAAGATAAAGCAGGTATTTTCCTTCCGGGAGAAGTCCTACCCTTCTTCCCGTATCACAAAGTCTTTCGGGAGCATTGTCCTGTCTTAATAAAAGCCTGTATTCACTTCGGCTTGTCATCATACGGTACGGTTCTACACAGCCCTTTGTGACAAGATCATCGATCAGCGTACCGATATAGCTGGAGCTGCGGTCAAGAACAAGCATTTCCCGTCCCTGACAGTAGCATGCGGCATTGATCCCGGCTACGAGCCCCTGTCCAGCTGCCTCTTCATAACCGCTCGTGCCGTTAAACTGCCCCGCACCGAACAAGCCCCTGATTTTTTTGAACTCCAACGTAGCGAAAAGCTCCAAAGGATCAATACAATCATACTCTATGGCATAAGCGGGGCGCATTATTTCCACATGCTCCAGTCCTTTTATAGTGCGGTAAAACTGAAGCTGAACATCGGCGGGAAGACTGGAAGACATACCCTGTAAATAGCATTCCTCCGTATCAAGTCCCATTGGTTCAACAAAAAGCTGATGTCTTTCCTTATCCTTGAACCGTACTATTTTATCCTCTATACTCGGACAGTAACGCGGTCCAACACCCTCGATCCTGCCTGCATATAAAGGCGAACGATGCAGATTATCCAGAATGACCCTATGAGTTTCGGCATTTGTATAAGTGACATAACACTTGACCTTGTTCTCCAAAGGAAAATGATTGTCAAAACAAAAGGGTGTGATGGGTTCATCCCCTTCCTGAATCTCCATTGCCGAAAAATCAACGCTTCTCTTATGAACACGAGCGGGCGTACCCGTTTTAAACCGGCGCAAGGATATACCCTTATCCGCCAGATCATCCGTCAGAGCCAAAGCGGGCAATACATTGTCAGGTCCGCTTTGATAATTAAGCTCACCTATATGGATACGCCCTCCAAGATAAGTTCCGGTACAGATAATAACGCTCTTTGTTCTATATACATTGCCGAGGCGCGAACGAAGCCCGGTGATCCTGCCTTCCGCCGTATCTATACCCGTGATCTCCTCCTGCTTTATATCCAATCCCGCCTGATTTTCAAGCACGCCCTTCATATATGAATGATATTTGGCTCTGTCGCTTTGAACACGAAGAGCATGGACCGCCGGACCCTTCCCCCTGTTAAGCATACGGGACTGAATAAAAGTTGCGTCCGCCGCTCTTCCCATCTCTCCCCCCAAGGCGTCAATCTCACATACGAGCTGACCCTTTGCCGAACCGCCTATACAAGGGTTGCAGGGCATATTTGCAATCGTATCCAATGACAGACAAAACAAAACGGTTTTACAGCCCATACGTGCTGAGGCCAGCGCGGCTTCCGTCCCCGCATGCCCGGCCCCGATAACCGCTACATCATAATCGTACATATGATCGTCCTTCTCAAGTAATCTTGGCGGCTCGACCTAAAAAAGCTCGTCCGCCCGTAAACATCAATAAACCAACGCAGCACTCAACCGAAAATTGATGTCGGCATTATGCTCTCAACCATAGAACTGCACTTAAGCTCCCTATGATATTATAAAAAAAGTCATTGCTGCTCCTGCGGATCTATTTCCCTTATAACACGGCACGGGTTTCCCGCAGCAAGAGAATTATCGGGAATATCACGGGTAACAACACTGCCCGCTCCGATAACACAATTATTTCCTATTGAGACCCCACCGCATATAACGACATTGCTGGCTATCCAGCAGTCGTTCCCTATTGTGATTGGCTTACCGAATTCAATGTCATAAGGCTTCCCTTCATCATCGAACCTCATTCGCCTCATTAGAGGATTCATAAAATGGAGCGGCGTAGCCAGCGTACAATTAGGACCGAAAAAAACATTATCCCCTATTGTTATGGGACAGGTATCAAGTACGGTAAAATTAAAGTTGGCATAAAAATTTTCACCGACCGAAGTAAATATACCGTAATCAAATTGAACGGGTGACTGCAAGAAAGTTCCTTTTCCTCTATTGGGAAGCAGTATATCGAGAATATCTCTTCTCAGATCCGCGTCGGTTTCCGAGCTTAAATTATACTGCTGCGAAAGCCTGTGAGCCCTTATTCTCAGCTCAGTAAGCTCCTTGTCAGAGGGATCGTAGAATTCACCTCTTAACATCTTATCCTTTTCCGTATCCGTAAAATCTTTTTTCATTAAAAACCTCCTCAATTAAAATTTACGGCATATCATGATCACAGGCTGCCGGAGGATGCCTGAAGCCGTCTAATACCGATCCCTGACCGAGCTAAAGAAGTAGTATGAATGAATGCTTAGCATGCTTTAATCAAGTCTACAGCCCTATTAATGATCGGTATAAAACGATATTCATATAATGCCTTTTAATATTGCTCCACCAAGTAACTCTTGAAGAATTTGTGCGCTGAAGGGCTCGAAAGACAAGGAAGAAGAGCGCAGGAACATGCGCACATTTCAAGGGCTTCCGACGAAGTATTTAGGCAGCCGGGCAAGCAGAAAAATTCAAGAGTTAATTTGAGTTAATTTGAGTTAATTGGGGAGCAATAATATTGGATTAGTGTTTGGGGTGCGATCTCTTTTAAAACTGCGGGTATTACGTCAGTTTAAAAAGGGATTGGTATCAGGATCCATACCGGGCAAATGAAATCCGTTTCTGGTATCCGACGCATAAACGCCTGACAGGTAAAATACTTAAAGTCAACCGTAGAATTAACGGCTTTGACGCAATTTTGACCTGTTTTTCCCGCACACTGACAAAACCTGCCCTTCACATAAAAGCGTTCGGATTTTCCGGCATATTTTAAAAAAAAGAAAAATTTCATTAAATCGTGTAAAGCCCTAAAGAAAGCTTACCCGCCGGAAAGAATCACGCATATTCACATGAGAGCGCTCTTGAGTCTGCCGAAAAAATCAAAACCGGTAAAGCCGTTTCTCATTTGCTCTTAATTATTATTTATCACTCTTCGCCTTCCTCGGATTCGGGACTATCATCATCGATCAGGACCTCTTCCTTTTCCTCTAATTCCGCGGCCCTGATATCCTCTTCGTTTGCCTCCTCGACCTGTTCCGTCTCCTGGGTATCATCATGCTCTGTTCTGGTAAAGGTAACGACTCTGCTGTCTCCGTTGAGCCTCATGACCCTGACGCCGGTAGCATATCTTCCCATAATTCTGAGATCATTGGCACGTATTCTGATAATAACCCCGTCGGTATTGATAAGAATGACATCGTCATCCCCGCCAAGTGCGCGAATACCGCAAACGTATCCCTTTTCCTCGCTGACCTTATAATTCATCATACCGTAACCGCCGCGCTTCTGAACGCGGTAGCTGGAAACCTGGCATCTTCTGCCCATACCCTTGTCCGTAACAGTAAGAATTGTCATATTTTCATCGTAAACCTTGCATGCTCCGACAATGTGATCACCCTCGCGAAGCCTGATAGCTCTTACCCCGTGAGCAGTTCTGCTCATGCTTCTTATATCCGTCTCAAGGAAATTTATAGCCGCACCGTTTTTAGTAGCTATCATAACATGGCTGTCACCTTCAGTAAGATAAGCGGCCGCAATTTCATCGCCTTCATCAAGACCCACTGCGCGGAGCCCGCCCTTGCGTATATTTTTGTAATCTGAAAGAGGCGTCCTTTTTATCTTTCCCTGCTTGGTAATACAAATAAAGAATTTATTTTCCGCAAAATCGGCGGTCTTCATCATAGCCGCCACCTGCTCGCCCTCGGAGAGCTGAAGAAGGTTTACGATATTTATACCTCTGCTCTGTTTTCCCCCCTCCGGAATTTCATAGCAGCGAAGCTTGTACATATTTCCCATATTGGTAACGAACAGAATATCGTCATGGCTTGAAGCTACGAACAGATTTTCGATAAAATCCTCGTCTCTCTGCTTCATTCCGGAAACGCCCTTGCCGCCTCTTCTCTGTAAATTGTAAAGCTCCATAGGCTGACGCTTTATATATCCGATATTCGTAAAGGTTATAACGCTTTCCTCCACGGGAATAAGATCCTCTATATCGACCTCGCCGCTGACGTCCTCAATAGATGTTCTTCTCTCGTCGCCGTATTTTTTCTTGATAACCTCAAGCTCGGACGAGATAATTTCCTTTACCTTGGCTTCATCGGCGAGTATCGCCATAAATTCATGTATCTTGCCCATTAAGTCGGCCAATTCCGACTCGATCTTCTCCCTTTCAAGTCCCGTCAACTGACCGAGTCGCATCTGTACGATTGCCTCAGCCTGCTCTGCGGAAAGCCCTATAGTATGTTCGAACTCGATGTTCTTATACTTATCGTCCATTGCCCGATGGAGGAGATTGGACAGATCCGCCTCTTTGAAACGCTCCATAAGCCGTTCCTTACCCTCGGCAGGATTCTTCGATGCCCGGAGAATCGAAATTACCTCGTCGATATTATCGATGGCAAGCATAAAGCCCTGAAGAAGATGGGCTCTTTGCTTGGCCTTTTCAAGGTCATAAGCAGTTCTTCTTCTGACAACGTCCTCCTGAAAAGCGATATACTGTACTATCATTTCCTTAAGAGTAAGTATTTTTGGCTCGCCGTTGACCAGTGCGATCATTATTACTCCCACCGTATCCTGAAGCTGAGTATAATTATAAAGCTTATTAAGAACAACGCTTGCGTTTGCGTCTCTCTTAAGCTCCATAACTATCTTCATGCCCGTACGGTCGCTTTCATCACGCAAGGTGGCAATACCCTCGATACGCTTGTCACGCATAAGGGCGCCGATATTTTCCAGAAGCCTTGTCTTGTTGACCATATAAGGAATTTCCGTAACAACTATTCTTGTATGTGTCTTTTCCTCAACGATTTCCGCCCGGCCCCTCAGAGTGATCTTTCCCCTTCCTGTCACATACGCGCTTCTGATACCGGCACGACCCATAATAATACCGCCCGTTGGAAAATCCGGTCCCTTGATTATCGTCATGATATCCTCCGGAGCAGCGTCGGGATCCTGTATAACCAGATTTATGGCGTCGATAACCTCTCTCAGATTATGGGGAGGAATGTTGGTAGCCATACCAACGGCAATACCCGTACTTCCGTTCACCAGCAAATTGGGAAAACGACTGGGTAAAACCTTGGGCTCAGGCAGCTTGTCGTCATAGTTAGTACCGAAATCAACGGTGTTTTTACCGATATCCGACATCATTTCCCCAGCCATCTTACTCATACGGGCCTCGGTATAACGGTATGCGGCGGGAGGATCTCCGTCTATTGAACCGAAATTTCCGTGACCGTCTACCAGCGGGTATCTCATACTGAAATCCTGAGCAAGACGAACCATTGCGTCATAAACGGATGCGTCGCCGTGAGGGTGATACTTACCCAGAACCTCGCCTACGGTATAGGCGCATTTACGGTAGGGGTGATCGTATGTGTTTCCGGATTCGTCCATAGTATAAATAATACGCCTGTGAACAGGCTTGAAACCGTCTCTTACATCCGGCAGAGCCCGCTGCACAATAACCGACATTGAATATTCAAGGAAAGATTTCCTCATCTCCTTGTCAATATCTACCTGAATAAGCTTTTCACTGGAAACTTCTGTTAAATTCTGATCATCCATCTTTTAATATCCTTCTGAAAATTTGTTTTGGCTGCATTTATGCAGTACCGGCTTTATATTCCGATTCATTAATAAAACACCTGATATATAGGCAAATGACCGCATGACGGCTTTGCGTGTGACCTGTTTGCATATTTTCCGTCATCTTACACAATTTCTCCTCGAAATACGTCAGTATTCCTGCGTCGAATTTATGCAAGCTGACGTAAAATCTGACTGCGCAATTCACACACAATCATTGTGCGGTGTTGCCATAATAAAAATATCATAACCGAAAAACAATGTGAGGTTTTCGGAAAAAAATGCCTTTATTCATAAAACCATACCCATGATTATTAGAACCTGTTTAATATCCCGAAGTAAGCAGGTCACGCAGCAGATTTTGCGTATTTCAATGCGTTTTTCGAAGGCGTACTTGATGTACATAAAGAAAAATAAACGAAGAAATACGCAAAGGGGGCAAGCATGATGCATGCTGAGAGATGCTAACCAGGCCCTTAAGCGCGTCTTAAAACAGCATTCCGTTTTTTCGGATATTTTCTTCCTTCGCCTTCTGTTTTGGATTCCCCGGTACATTTTCCGGTCATGATCGGATCTGCGTCAGATATTTTTATCTTCGAAATACCCTCTTATCTTTTCGATCTGCTCCCCGTCAAGACATCTTTTGGGAAATATATATATCAAGGATCTGTTAAGAAACAGTAAAAACAGTTCTTCCGTTTCCATAGAATCAAGGGTATTGGATCTGAGCTCTATTTTGGTTTTCTCATGCTTAATGATGTTTTCCTCGGGAATATCAACATCCTCTCCGACCGTCATGACGCCCTGACTTGTAATGGCCACCGTTTCCGTTTCCTCCTCGGGAAGAACCTCGGTATCCACGGTAATGCGGCTGTCGGAAAAAACGGCGGAATATTTTTCTTCACCGAAGCTCGACAGGGTTTTTATCAGCTTTTTCCGAGCATAATACGGTCTTGCCCAGGTTGAAAATATCATTCCGAGCCCGATTACCAACAATATGTATCCGGCCATATTACTCAGGCTATGAACAAGAAAATCCACTCCCACACCTGCGGCGATAGCATAAACTATACTGAAAATAAGATTCCTTTTGAACATATACTTTCGCTGAAATAGTCTGTATCCCGTTTCGATCTCCGAAAGCGTATTATCGTATTTTATTTCAAATTTTTCCATGAAGCTCCTTTACAGAAAATAAGCGGTAATATAGCGGATTAAAATGACCGGATCTACAGGCGTTTGTCTTTACGTCCTGAATTGGGTGTTCCTGAAAACGATCCGTTTAAAAACCGCAATATTTTCAACATTTTTTTGGAAACCGGAAATTTGTACACAAACAGCCGTATGACTGCAAATTTCCTGCCGGTTATCATAAAAACGCGCATTTTACTTATGATAACGCATACTGCAAATACTTGTATATACCTTTTTCAGGAGCATGTCCCGAAAAACTCCGCTATTTGTAAATTACGTAAAAAGGACATTGTCCGTATTCACAAAAATAAAATTATCTGATAGGCGTCGGGAAAACTTCTGTATCCCGACGGATAACCCGAGGCATTATAAGATAAAAGGAAATGCTATCTGTTGCCTCCCACAAACAAAATCCCAAACGCAAGCATGGCGCAAAGCACGCAAGCGATGACCGCAACCACAACGTCCCATATTTTCCCCATTTTAATAAAGCGGGGTATATTAAGTCCGCAAACCGTTCCGAGAGATAAAAGCAAAAAAGGCAGAAGCACCCCAAGATCACCGAATCCGAAAACCAGAGCAACAAGAGAAAAAGCCCATAATGCAACGCAGACGATTCCCGCAACCTTTCTCGGAAAAGCCAGCGGCGCATCGTCAACCGCCTTTTTTTTCGCTTCCTCCGTCATTATCTCTCGTCTTCGCCTTTCATCATCAGTCTCTTCATGCAAAGGCTCCATCTCGGAGAGTATTTGTATGATCTTTTCATTGCTCTTTCTTGAATTCATAAAACCTCCTGAGGAAATATCCGTAAATTCAGATAATGACTGCCATACCATAATACATCGATATCCTTTTTCACCTGAAATAAGGCAAACCGCTGAACATATCGGTTATTTTACCGTCCGGACTGTGCCATATCATTGACCGGATCAAAGGAATAAGGATTTTATAAGCATACGGCGGAAAAAAGATAACAACCGTATCATTATTGCCGCTGACAAGAAGCTGTCCGAAAATCCGCGAACTGCACGATTTCTAATAACTGCTGACGCTTTTTGCGTCAAAAGCTATACTAAACGAAATGCCCTCGTAGTTATTCGTTTCTTTCCTCGAAATAGTCCTTCTTTTAGCAAGATCAAACATCCTTGCCTTATTTTCAGATATGCCTTAAAATATAGGCAACACCGCACAATGATTGGGTGTGAATTGCGCAGTCAGATTTTTCGTCAGCATGCATAAATTCTACGCAGTAATACTGACGTATTTTAAGGAGAATTTGTGTAAGCTGACGGAATATATGCAAGCAAGCCGCACGCAAAGCCGTCGGGCGGTCATTGTGCGGTATTGCCTATAATGCTATACCCTGCCCGTGCACGGTCAAAAGCCATTATTGAAAATAATTACTTCTAACATACGAAAGCATTTTTTATGACCGTAAATATAAGCATACCCGCAAGGAAGTATTTTTACCGTATAGTCTTGGATATCCGCGTATCATATATCGAGATTTTCCACATACTGCGCATTGCATTCTATAAATTCCCGTCTCGGTTCAACCTTATCTCCCATTAAAATCGAAAATGTCAGATCGGCCTGCGCCGCGTCATCAAGAGTTACCTGAAGCATGGTTCTGGTATCGGGATTCATTGTTGTCTCCCACAGCTGATCCGGATCCATTTCACCAAGACCCTTATATCTCTGAACATCGACCTTGGAATTATTCTCTCCCGAAAGCTCCTTAATATAACCGTCTCTTTCTTCGTCGGAAAAAGCGTACCTTATCTGTTTTCCTCTGCTCACCTTAAATAAAGGCGGCTGAGCCAGATAAACATGACCCTCTTCAACCAACGGACGCATAAAACGGAAAAAGAAGGTAAGCAAAAGCGTTCTGATATGAGCGCCGTCAACGTCGGCATCGGCCATAATAACAACTCTTCCGTATCTCAGCTTGCTTAAATCAAAATCATCTCCAAGTCCTGTACCTAAAGCCTTAACCACAGGGGTAAGCTTATCATTATTGTAAACCTTGTCAACTCTTGCCTTTTCAACATTGAGCATTTTTCCCCAAAGAGGCAGGATGGCCTGATAGCGGCTGTTTCTTCCCTGCTTGGCGGAGCCTCCCGCAGAATCTCCCTCAACGATATATATTTCGGTTTTATCCGTATCCTTATCATAACAGTCCGCAAGCTTTCCGGGAAGTCCGGCGCCGTCTGCCGCCGACTTTCTTTTTGCCTCCATGGCTCTCTTTGCTGCGTCTCTGGCGGCCTGACCGTTGATCGCCTTTATTACTATTGCCTGTGCGGTATCAGGATGTTCTTCAAAATAGTAGGTAAGCTTTTCGCTTACTATTCTGTAAACTGCCGGACCTACCTCCGGATTTCCAAGCTTGCCCTTTGTCTGTCCTTCGAATTCGCATTCCGGAAGCTTGACTGAAATAACCGCATTGATTGCTTCCCGTATAGCTTCACCGCTTATCGCCACAAATTCGTCTTTTTTATCATCGTCCTTCTTGCGCGATTTCTTTTTCTTGGAATCCTCTTTTTCCTTATAAGCCTTTACAAAATCGTTTACGACCTTATTTAAGGCGCGCTTAAAGGCATTTTCATGTGTTCCTCCGTCTATGGTATGGATATTGTTTGCGAAGGAACGGAAGGCCTCGCTGTTAAAATCCGTATTGTACTGAAAAGCTGCTTCCACCATTATGTCATCCATGACATCCTTAAGATAGATTATATCTGGATGCAGTCTTTCCGCTCCTCTTTTTTCCTGAAGCCAGTCAACGTATTCCACAATACCGCCGTCGTATTTCAGGCTTTCTCCGCGGATATTATCGGAATCTCTCCGATCCGATATATCTATTTTTATACCGCCGTTAAGAAAGGCCTGCTCCCTCATTCTGTCAAGAAGAGTAAGATAATCGTAGTTAACGTCATGAAATATCTGACCGTCGGCTTTGAACCTGACTGTTGTACCGGTTCTTTCCGTAGTATCTATGATCTTAAGCGGCTGTGTATAGCTTCCTCTGTCGAAATGCTGAAAATGAACGTTCTTACCGTCATAAACGGTTATTTCGAGCCATTCGGAAAGTGCGTTGACGACACTTGCACCTACGCCGTGAAGTCCTCCCGATACCTTATATCCGCCTCCGCCGAATTTTCCTCCGGCATGAAGTATGGTATATACGACTGTTGCGGCGCTTATCCCTTCCTTTGGGTGTATCCCCGTAGGAATACCGCGTCCGTTGTCAACCACTTCGATTATATTATCGGGTAGTATGCTGACCTTTATTTCGGTACAGTATCCTGCCAGAGCTTCATCGATGGCATTATCAACTATTTCATAAACAAGGTGATGAAGTCCGCTCGGACCTGTAGATCCGATATACATACCCGGACGCTTTCTGACTGCTTCAAGTCCTTCGAGTATTTGTATATCCGCCGCGTCATAGCCATGTTCAACTTTGGTTTCTTCATTCATCTGCAATTATCCTTTCAGACTTCTCCGCATAAATGCATATATATTTTATAATAGTATCCCTATTATATCACATTTTCCCGAAGATTTCAAGGGATTTTTCTCCCTTTCTGTTTTGACCCGATGTAAAAATGTCAATAATATGTTACATATTTCAAAAAAACATTAATAACCGAATCCGGATTTACCCTGTTTTCAGACATCAAAATGATCTCTTCCTATTTATTTCGTTTGAGGATACATATCGTAGATTGTTATTTTGCCAAAGCTTTTTATTCCTCCGGCCGAGCCCGGTGGTTTTTATGCTGAAGCACCAAATAAAAGGCTGCCTCAAAAATGAAGCAGCCTTTTATTGATAATATTTTTAATTGTATTTATCCTCAGCTTAAAGCAACAAATTTACCCATAGTCTCATCAAGCTCGGACTCGGAAAGACAAGTAAACGTGAACATGCCTATGTACTGTCCTCTCTTGACAAAAACCAAACACTGGCTGAATTCGATACCGTTTTTCTCATTCTTTATTCTTATAGCGCTGTGATCCTTGCCGCCGAACTTAACGGTGCTTACCTTCGCATTTGCGTCAGTCGATTTAACACCTTCGAGATTTGCTTCTGCATAAAGCTTTTCGCTTAATATAGCTGTATTTCCGTCTTTAACATTGGGTATCATAATGGTTATGTTGGTACCTGTTTCCTTTGCCATCATCATATCCATAAACAATTCGTTTTTATCAAGAGCCTTCTTGATATTTTCATCATCCATTTTGTCAATATTATTTGCTTTCGCAAGCTCGTCATCGCTTAAAAATGTCCAGTCACTTCCAAGCTCCGCCTTGACTTCAAAAAGCTTGCTTTCGTATGTTCCGCTTGAAGACGTACTGCGAACGAATTCAACGTTCTCTGCCTTACATCCTGCCGTAACCAATGTAATGGCAGCAAGTGCAACACTTAATAACCCGTTTCTGATCTTACTCATAATTTTTCTCCTTTTATTTTTCGGGAATATTATCCCGGATTTAACAAAAAATTTAGATTTTCATCCCTGTTTTCCGACTGATTACATTTAGCGGTTGTCTGAAAAGCCGCAAATTGCACGATATCTACTGATCGCGCACGCTTTCACGTCAAGGGATGCGGATAGTTATCCCAAAAGGATAGCTAAAAAAACCCTTGTATCTCCGCATTTTTCCTAAGATCCAATGCTTTTAACATAAACGTACTGATTTGCTTTATTTTCAGATACCCACTGATCAAAAAGAAAACAGATATATCTTTAATAACACATTAATATTTTTATTCATATCCTGAAACCGGTCAATAAAATATTTACGGTAAATACAGTATAAGAACGATACCGCTGATTTATTTCAATATCTCTGTTTTACAGAATGTACGCATAAAGCAGAACATGCATGGCTTAAACAAATCATGCCCGCTGCTGTATTAAAATTTTTTAAAAGGTTATAATATTTCTTCAGAATCTTTCCTTACAAGCGAGAAAATCATGCTTAAAACTCTGCATATTGTTTTTATATAAACACATTCTGGAATTACCGTATATATTTACAAAGAATAAAATCCGGAAACGATTTGATCAAGATTTTTTTCTGAAAGACATGTAACGGTAACTATGCCTATATATCTGCCCCGTTCCACAAAAATCATTCTTTGAAATAAATCTATTCCCTCTTTGCTTTCTGACAGCTTTATACTGCTGTGTTCCTTACCTGCAAAGCTTATATTTTCGAGTACGGCATTTTTATTTTCTATGCTTTTAAAAGAAGCCTCGGCATATTCCTTCTCGCTCATTCCGGAAGCTCCTTCTGCTCTGATATTAGGATAAGTTACTGAAATACTTTCAGTAAAACTTCCTTCATTTTTTTTCTCAGCGATCATATCACATACAAAGTTTTTGTTTTTTAATGCTGCTTCAAGACTGTCGTCATTAACTTCTTCGATACCGTTGGCTTTAGCTAACTCTTCATCCGTGGCAAAATTCCACTCGTCTCCGGGATCTATTCCGATCTTAAGAAGCTTGCTTTCAAATTTACCGTCGGAAACAATACCGTGTGAAAAGGATATAATTTCATTACCGTCAAGAACGGAATTTTCCGTGCCGACGCATCCTGAAAAAGTCAGAACAGCCGAGATAAATAATCCTAAAGTCAGAATTACGGTTTTTCTCATAATTATAACCTTTCCGTTTTTAAAATAGATTGAAGGGTAACACCTGTTTCAACCTTCTGTCGAACTAAAGTAGTTACCCCTCATTGATTTACTTTTTGGCATTGATTCCAAATGGATCAATACTTATGCAGCAGTCGTTTCGGCAGCTTCTGCGGCGGTAGTTACGTCAGCAGTGTCAGCTGCTGTATCAGCTGCTGTAGTGGTCGCATTATCTGCAGCAGTTGTTGTAACGTTGGAAGCAGTAGACTGAGATGCGGGAGTAGTGGTATCTCCGCCCTTATTGCTTTCATCACCGCATGCGGAAAGCATCATAGCAGCCGCAAGAACACAACCGATAGCACAAATCTTTAAAGCCTTCATAATAATTTTCTCCTTTTCTTCTACCAAAGCCTGTCAAAGATGAACTTTTTATTAACAAAAAGACGGTCAAAAACAGACTTTCAATGTTTATAGGGTTATTATCCCTTATTTATATATATTTAAACCGATCCTTGCATCGGATTAAATATCGCAATAAGTAAAAAAACGGCGATATTTCCCGATTTTATGTCATATAATATTTATAAAATCAAACACAATAAAAGAGTTATCCGCCGTATGATTCGGAATTACTTCCTTTAGTGTAATCGATTTTACCACAACGAATTCTATAAGTCAAACACTTCAAAAAACCCGTTTTTGAAAAAATAATCATTTTTTTCTTCATTTTTGGAACGATTTTCAAGAAAATATGTCGTATGGCAGACAAACCTTATTGACTTTTCAACAAAAATCCGAAAAAAAGTGAATTAAATTTGTGAATGATGAAAAACTTCTGTTTCTGCAATTTTAACAAAAGAATTTCGGATAAATTCTCGGTCATTGTTAAAAAATACAAAAAACTGCAAACACATCCAATGTTAATAAAGCTTATCCGATCTTCATTAAAAAAATTAAGTCAACACCGAACAATGATTGGGTGTGAATTGCGCAGTCAGATTTTTCGTCAGCTTGCATAAATTGGGCGCAGGAATACTGACATATTTCAAGGAGAATTTATGTAAGAAGACGAAGAATATGCAAGCAGGTCACGCATAAAGCCGTCGGGCGGTCTTTGTGCGGTATAGCCTTAAATTACAACCGGAGAATTATTGCCGTATATCCCGGAAAGACTCTTTTTA
The DNA here is from genome assembly GCA_910579265.1 of uncultured Ruminiclostridium sp. Taxonomy (GTDB): domain Bacteria; phylum Bacillota; class Clostridia; order Oscillospirales; family Ruminococcaceae; genus Ruminiclostridium_E. The sequence continues at coordinate 74,763 of CAJTTE010000014.1, forward strand.
TGCTTTGATTTTAAACACGGCAAAAATATTGATTACATGAAGATCAATAATTTTTATAGCTTATCTGCATTTTTTCTACTTTTATCCGAACATACGTCTTAAAATCGTTGCTGCACTCACATTTGTTATATAAACACAGTCATTGCAGACTATGAAGCTTTTCGGCATATCGAGGCTTACATAATATATTTTGTTGCTTTTCTGACACCGGCTTAAAAAATCATTTACGCTTTTTTCAACCGATGTTTTTTCTATATCGAATATACCTATGATATCACTTTTTAAAACTGAAACATCACTTCCTAAAGAAACATACATATATCTTCTCCGTATAATTTTTGTTCATATTCATCATTTTTTGTGAATACGCTTTTATTCCGGACTAACACACAAAATCATTATGTTCATTTTTTTGTTTTAATATGATCAAATTCTCCGTTATGTGCTTTCCATATCTTACTTCCAGATATATTTCCAAAATCAGTATCATTACACCCGGTTATAAACACTTGAGAATCAACAATATGTTTAAGTATAAATTCCCGTCTGTATCCATCTAATTCGCTTAAAACATCATCAAGAACAATTACCGGAGGCTCTTCCCATTTTTCTCCGAACATTTTTGCCTGTGCTAATCTTAAGGCTACCGCGATACTTCTTATTTGACCCTGACTTGCAAATTCTCTGGCAGGCTTACCGTTTATATAGAAGCTTATATCATCCCTGTGTACTCCCACTAACGTATGGCGAAGTATCAGCTCCTTGTCTGAATATCTTTCAAGCTTATCAATATAGGTATTGAGTATCAGCTCTGTATCAGATATATCAAATTCGGTCCCGTCCATAACGGAGCTGTAATACTCTGCCTTTAAGCATTCACTATTATTATTCAACTCTTCGTAATAATCGCATGTGTATTTACATAAAGTTAAAAAATATTTTAATCTTCCGCACATAACATTTACACCGGCCTTGGCAAGTTCTTCATTCCAAACAGCAAGCTGCATTTTCTGTGACTTGCTTATCGATTCGTCACGAAGAGATGAAAGAAAAGTATTTTTTTGTTTTAAAGCTTTGTAATATACATTCGTCATATTCCGATGTATTTTATTCATCATATCTGCGGTTTCATCAACCAATTCCCTGCGGGCTTCCGGATTTCCCTTAACTACGTACAGATCTTCGGGTATAAAAACAATTGTCTTTAATTGAGGATAAAGCTGTAAAGCTTCTTTATAGCTTATATCGTTTATAGTCCTTCTTATACCTCTTTGATTGATCGAGCAATTGAGAATATTGTTTTTCTCCCTGTATTTATCCGTTATAAATTCAAGCTTTATGTCGCAGGATGATTTTCCCGACTGAGGGAGCATTTCGGCTGCCTTGTTAGTCCGGAAGCTTTTTTCAACGGCGCATACCATTGCCTCCATAAGATTTGTTTTTCCCTGAGCATTATTGCCGCTGATAATATTTGTCTTATCTGAAAATAAAAAATCCGCAGATCTTATATTGCGGAAATTTTTTAAATAAAGTTTTTTAATTATCATTTTTTTCCTTTATCCGACAAAAATATGCCTTATTATCAAATTCTATCTTTTCACCGCCTTTAAGCTTTTTCCCTCTCATGGTACATATCTCTCCGTCAACCTTTATAGAACCGTCGGAAATAATTCTTTTCGCCATACCTCCCGTATCTGCGGCTCCGCAAAGCTTCAAAAACTGTTCCAGCTTAATAAATGGAGGCAAAATAGATACAATTTCCATAAAAACTCCTTAAATAAAATCGTATTTCGGATTAATGCTTGCCTGAAAAGCCGCAAACAGCACGATCTTTACTAACTGCGGACTCTTTGAAATACGTCAGTATTCCTGCTCCCAATTTATGCAAGCTGACGTAAAATCTGACTGCGCAATTCACACCCAATCATTGTTCGGTGTTGCCTTAAATGTAAAGCCTTTAGATAAAACACAATGAAAATTCATAAAATTTTTATAACACAAATCTGCTCAACTGTTAAAAACTAATCCTTTACTTTAACCGGCATAACAAGATAAGTAAAATCATCTCCTGACATAGGCACGATCTTTATAGGAGCGAGAGAATTTGTAAACTGAAGCTTGACCTCGTCGCACTCCGAATTTCTCAAAGCATCCATCATATATCTTGCATTAAACGCAATTTCCATCTTGGAATTAGGATAGTTTATTTTTATTTCTTCATGAATTGATCCAAGATTTGTATTACAATTTACTATAAGCTTATCATTTTCGAATATACATTTAACCGGACTCTTGAATTTTTCCGTAAGTAAAAGCACACGGTCAAGTGAAGCCGCGAATTGCCTTGCATTTACTACTGCCTCCGTAACCGGAGAAAAAGCTGTGAATCTTTTATAATCAAGAAATTCTCCGTCCATAAGTCTTGTAAAAGTAATATAATCGTCCCTGTTGAATCCTACCTGACTTCTGTCTATAAGTATCGTAATATCCTTACCGTCTTCATCGTCTGAAAGTATTCTTAAAAGCTCGTTTAATATTTTGGTCGGAACAACAAAGCTGAGATCCTTATATTCTGTTTTTTCGGTTCTCATGGCGATCCTTACTCCGTCTACCGCTACCATATTGAAAATATTATCCTTGATTTCAAACAATACTCCTGTAAGGATTGGCTTAAGATCATTTTGTGCAACTGCGAATATGCTCTGTCGTATCATACTCTTAAGTATGTTTTCTTTAATAGTAAAGCTTGTTTCAAGGCTCATTTCAGGCAAATTAGGATAATTATTTCCCGAAACTCCTACCAGCTTGAATTCAACTCCCTCACATTTTATAGTCACATGAGTTTCGTTTTCACAAATAAAATCAATCGGAGCTCCCGACGGCATTTTCTTCAGCATATCGGCAATAAGCTTTGCATTAAGAACGACCTCTCCCTCCCGTTCCTGCTTAATAACGGGAATTATGTTTTTTATACCGCTGTCCAGATCGTATCCTGTAACCGTAAGCCTTTCATTCTTAAGATTTATAAGTATTCCTTCAAGCGCGGGAATAGAAGAATGGGTAGCTGCAACCTTTGAAGCGTTTACTATAGCTTCGGATAATAAATTTCTGTCTGCTGTAAATTTCATTTATTTGTCCTTTCAGTCTTTTTATTGACCGTTGTTATAAGTCCGTTCATCTTTCAGTATGAAAAGAAAAACAAAACAAATATTTCTTTTTTTATTATAAGTCCGGGTAAAGTGTTAAAACATATATTTTTTCTTTTTGCTGAGGAATATTTTTCCGTAAAAACTCTGTTGAATTTTTCATGAAAAAACTTAAAACTTTTTTCTTTCAACAATTCAACACTACATGTTGAATTGAAAGTTAAATCTTCGTGGAAAAACATCTAAAGGTGATAGACTTTTGAATCAGTAAAATGTTCTCAGACATTGAAATAAAATCTACCTCTTTACTTTGTCTGAGGTTATTATATCATAAAAAGAGCAAAGCGAAGCGGAGCGATTCCACTGAAAGGATACAATGTTCTCAGACATTAAAATAAATTCTTCCTCTTTCACCAGTCTGAGGTTATTATATCATAAAAAGAGCAAAGCGAAGCGGAGCGATTCCACTGAAAGG
>CAJTTE010000014.1:78479-78821 GCA_910579265.1 uncultured Ruminiclostridium sp.
TGTTCTCAGACATTAAAATAAATTCTTCCTCTTTCACCAGTCTGAGGTTATTATACCATATTTCAGCATTGCCTTTCAAGTAGATTCGGGTTTTTTTATAAATTTGTTTTTTGAAAAGGTGAGATAGCTTTTTTTAATTTTAGGATGAACTGCGAAAATAAAGCCGCTTTCAAAAAAGAACTGCGAAAATAACCCCGCACTCAGAAACGTTTCTGCAACCCGCCTTATTTAAATGTGAAATATCCGCACCGGTGCAACGCCTTGCGTTGCCCCTATCCGAGCCCCGTAAGCGATGCTCCGCATCGCTTACGGAACTCGATTGCGGATATTTCGTGCTTTCAG
>CAJTTE010000015.1 GCA_910579265.1 uncultured Ruminiclostridium sp.
GCATCCTTGCCGAGCTTTGGGCGGCCGCTTTACCGCTTCCTTGCGGGATATTTCTCATTTAGATAAGGCGGGTTGCAGAAACGTTTTTGAGTGCGGGGTTATTTTCTCTCAGCTTTTCAATATTTATTCAGCACTTTATAAGTCTGAGCATATTTTATGCTCAGATATAAAAAACAGTAATTCGCTTACGGAAAACAAAATATTCTGATTGACAAACCGAAAAAAATAATATAGAATAATCTTAATAAAAAATCACCCGTTAAATACCGGTTAAGCTGTTGGAAAATACCGAATTCATAGACATACAATATCAAAATTGCCGAAAGGAAGTATTAATGAAGTACTACAATCCTGTTATAAAAGGCTTTTATCCGGATCCGAGCATTTGCAGTGACGGGGATTATTTTTACCTCGTTTGCAGCAGCTTTCAGTTTTTCCCCGCTTTGCCGCTGTTCAGAAGTAAAAATTTGACGCATTGGGAACAGATCGGACACTGCATTACAAGAAAAAGCCAGCTTGATCTTACAGACATTGCTCCCTCCGGAGGAATATTCGCCCCGACAATCCGTTATCACAGCGGCAGATTTTATGTTGTTGTTACCGATACCAGCGGCTGCGGTAATTTTTATGTTTATACCGACGACATTAACGGCGAATGGTCTGACCCCGTCCTTGTAAACAGAGGAGGTATTGATCCTTCACTGCTTTTCGACGGTGATAAGACATATTTTATGAGCAACGGAGAGGATGATTTCGGCGAAAACGGAATTTCCCTGTGCGAGATAGATATTGAAACCGGTAAGGTATTATCCCCCTGTAAATGTATTTCAAAGGGTACGGGAGGACGTTTCATCGAAGCGCCCCACCTTTACCATATAGGCGATTATTATTACCTTATGGTGGCGGAGGGCGGTACGGAATACGGGCATACAGAGTGCCTTCTGAGAAGCAAAACCCCTTTTGGCGAATATGAAAGCTGCCCGTACAATCCAATTCTCACCAACAGGCACCTTGGAGGATATATTATTCAGGGCGCCGGACATGCCGATATCATTGAAGATAAAAACGGCCAGTGGTGGATGGTCAATCTCGGGTTCCGACAGATACACCAGTGGAGACAGTTTCATCATCTCGGAAGAGAAGTTTTTTTAGAGCCTGTTTACTGGCAGGAGGACGGCTGGTTCAAGGTAGGCGCGGACGGTACGAGCAGACATGTTTTTGAGGTAAACGAGAATGGCTGTACCTATCCTGACGAGCCCGTTTTATATCCCGAAAGCAGATGGGATCTTGATCCGAAAACGGCATGCTTTATAAGATGCCCGGATTATGAGAATTACCGGTTTGACGGGAATAAGGTTTTTCTCAAAGGCTGTGACCAAAAACTTTCGGGCAAGGGAAATGTAACCTTTGCCGGAGACATACAGAGAGAGTTTTACTGCACCGCAGAGGTAAATATAAACGGCGAAACTCTGGGAGACATGACACGCTGCGGCATTACCGCATATATGGATGAAAACAATCACTATGATTTATCCGTCATAAGGGCGGAGTGCGGTTATAAAATATCCGGAGTGATCAACATCGGCGGAGTCAAGCTGAGATCCAAGGAGATCAAGATCCAGGACAGCCGCATAAAACTTAAAATTGACGCAGAACCTCAATTATACAAGCTTCTTGCTTTTAACGGAAATGCATGGGATATGCCCGCCAGCATGGAGTCCAAATATTTAAGCAGCGAGGTGTGTGAAGGGTTTACAGGTGTAGTTATAGGAATTTTTTGTGAAGACGAGAGTGAAGATCCGCAGTTTGCGGAGTTTGAGATAAAGCAGATATGATCGTTTGTAATAAAAACAATAATTGGGCTGCGAACAGCTATTGCATGATGATTTCAAGATCCGGTCAATATTCTTGATATCCGTTTTGTTACCGATGCGTCCTGCACCGCCCGGACTAATATTCCGAGACTATACGCCTCGTCAGGACGAATAGATAAAAATACCGAGCCAATGCTAATGCTGACAAATTTCATGCAAGACGGCGGAAAAACAAGGCGCACTTTGCGCAAATCCGATATATAGTCGTTTTACGGCGCCGCCATGAATATAAAGAGAGGTTATATCATGTCTCAATGGAATTCGGAGCAATATTTAAAATTTACCGTGCAGAGAACTCAGCCCGCCGTTGATCTGGCGAAAAGAATCACAGGCGTACAGCCTGAAAAAATACTTGATATCGGCTGCGGCCCCGGAAACAGTACGGCAGTTTTAAAGAAAAGCTTTCCCGGCGCATATATATTGGGTGTTGATAATTCCGAGAATATGATAAGAAAAGCAAAGGAAACCTATACCGGTATAGATTTCCGTATCTGCGACGCAACGGCTGAATTAGATGCGCTTGATACATATGATGTAGTTTTTTCAAATGCATGCCTTCAATGGATCCCAAATCACAGGGAATTTATTCCCTTGCTCTTTAATAAGCTGAACAAAAACGGAGTTCTTGCCGTACAAATCCCAATGAACGGGCAAGAGCCGCTGTTTAAAATAATCGATGATATTGTTTCCCAGCCGGAGCGGGGATTTTCCTCAATGAATATCGAAACGAACGAAACCTTGCGGCCTGAGGAATATTTTGATATCCTTTCTTCCTGCACGGATATCTTTGAGCTCTGGGAAACGGTTTATTATCACAGAATGCCTTCGTTCCAGGCAATGACCGAATGGGTAAAGGGAACAAGATTAAGGCCGTATATCAATGCTTTGGACGAGGAAAAAGCCAAATGCCTTGAAAATGATATTGTCAAACGTGCCGCCGGGATTTACGACGTACAGGAAAACGGAGAAATAATATTCAAGTTCAGAAGATTTTTCTTTACTGCATCAAAACGATAAAAAGGAGGCCTTCATATGCCAAAGTGGCTTGATAATGCGGTTTTTTATGAAATTTACCCTCAATCCTTCATGGATTCCAACGCAGACGGGATCGGTGATATCCGGGGGATAATCTCAAAGCTGGATTACATTGAGGGGCTTGGGTGCAATGCCCTGTGGATCAATCCATGCTTTGTTTCACCCTTTACCGACGCCGGATACGATGTGGCGGATTATTGTACCGTTGCTCCGAGATACGGGACAAATGATGATCTGAAAACTCTTTTCGAAGAGCTTCACAAAAGAGGAATGCATGTTCTTCTTGATCTTGTTCCGGGGCATACCTCGGTGGAGCACAAATGGTTCAAGGAATCCATGGATCCGGAAGAAAATGTGTATACTCACCGCTATGTATGGACGGACAGTATCTGGGAAAGCCCCGAGGGCATGAATAATATACGGGGTATTTCCCAACGCGACGGCTGCTGCGGAGTAAATTTCTTTTCCACTCAGCCCGCACTCAACTACGGCTTTTATAATAAAACACGACCCTGGCAGATGTCCCCGGATGATCCCGCGCCTACCGCTACTTTGGATGCCATGATAAGTGTTATGCGGTTCTGGCTCAAAATGGGCTGCGACGGTTTCCGGGTGGATATGGCGGCTTCTCTTGTCAAGAATGACGAGGAAGGAAAAGGCAACATCGCCCTCTGGAAAAAGGTAAGGACATTTCTCGATAAAGAATTTCCCGAAGCTGCCATGGTTTCCGAATGGGGTGAGCCGGATAAGTCTTTAGAAGGCGGATTTCATATGGATTTCCTGCTTCATTTCGGTCCTTCCCATTATAATGATCTCTTTCGCTGTGACGAGCCTTTTTTCAGCAAAAGAGGAAATGGAAGCATAGCGGCTTTTGCGGATACGTACAAGAAAAACTATGAAAAAACAGGCGGCAAGGGGCTTATATGTATTCCTTCCGGCAACCACGATATGGACAGATTGGCACGAAAATTCGATACCGGGGAGCTCAAAATCTGCTTCGCTTTTCTTTTGTCAATGCCGGGAGCGCCGTTTATTTACTACGGCGATGAGATAGGAATGAGATATATTGAAGGTCTTATCTCGGTGGAAGGCGGATTCGGGCGTACCGGCTCACGGTCTCCTATGCAATGGAATGACGGAGTAAATGCGGGCTTCAGTTCGGCTGCATTTGAAAAATTGTATATCCCTATAGATCCTTTTCCCGACAGGCCTACTGCCGAAAAAAACATAAATGATGAAAACTCGCTTTACAATGAGATAAAGAGACTTATTCGGATCAGGCAGTCGCACACTGCTCTTCAAAGCAAAGGAAAAATCGAATTTGTATATGCGCAGGAGAACGCTTATCCTTTGGCTTATATAAGGAGCGATGATAGAGAAAAAATACTTGTGATCATCAATCCTTCGGATAAGGAATGCGGATTTGATTTTAACGGCGCCGGACAGGAGCTTTTATATACGAACGGAATCGTTAAAATAAGCGAAGGAAGAATCTGCGCCTCACCTCAAAGCGCTGCTTTCATAAAATTAGACCGCGTTCACATATAACCGAAATTTCGAGCAAGAAATTGCCGCAGATGAGGCAATTTTTTGCGGTAGTACTCGGAGCTTTCAAAAAAATTTAAGGCAACACCGCACAATGATTGCGTGTGAATTGCGCAGTCAGAATTTTCGTCAGCTTGCATAAATTCGACGCAGGAACACTGACGTATTTCAAGGAGAATTTGTGTAAGATAAAGGAAAATATGCAAGCAAGCCTCACGAAAGCCGTCAGGCGGTCATTGTGCGGTATCGCCTTAAGGGAATATACGGTAAAATTCTACGAAAAGACATGTGCCGATCTTTATGTGAATATGCTTTAAAGCATATCTGAAAATAAAGAAGTCATATAATGTTTACGGTTTCAAAAAACGGAGGAATACGAGAGCGTTTTGCAGTTATCTATTGGGGAAAACCGCCCGCGTTCTCTGACGCAGAAGGCTTTTTCTGTCAATAGAAATTGTTAAAATCTCGTTTTTCAAATCATTATCAAAAAATGCAAAGGAAGGTACTAAGCTATGATCATGAAGCCCTACAAAAACATTTCTCTTTCTCGCCTCGGAATGGGAAATATGAGACTTCCGCTCCGCACCGACCTTGAGGGAAGTCCTATCGACCGTGAAAAAGCGCAGGAAATCATTGACTGCGCAATGAGCGGCGGCATAAATTATTATGATACCGCCTATGTTTATAACAGCGGTGATTCGGAGAAATTTCTCGGAGAGGCAATGTCAAAATACCCAAGGGAGAGCTACTGCCTTGCAACAAAATTTAATATCGGCGCAAACCCGGATTATAAAGCTGTTTTTGAAGAACAGTGCAACCGACTTAACACGGATCATTTTGATTTTTATCTTGTCCATGCGGTTATGGATCATAATTATAAGAAGTATGAGGAAAGCGGCTGCATAGAATATTTCAAGGAGCTGAAAAAACAGGGGAAAATACGCTATTTAGGTTTTTCCAACCATGCAAGCCCCGATATACTGAAGTATTTCCGCGACCTTTACGAATGGGATTTTATACAGCTTCAGCTTAACTATTATGATTGGCAGTACGGTACCGCCAAAAGCGAATATGATATTTGCGCCGAGAAAAAAATCCCCGTTATCGTGATGGAACCGGTGCGAGGCGGAAGGCTTGCTTCACTTACACCTGAGGCGGATGAATTGCTGAAATCAGCTCACCCAAGCTGGAGCATCGCATCTTGGGCTTTAAGATGGGTAAAAAGTCTGCCGCAGGTTCAGGTTGTGCTGAGCGGTATGTCGGATATGGAACAGATACGCGATAATATCAGTACGTTCGGGGAAGCCGACGAGCTGTCAGCAGATGATACAAAGCTGCTTATGAAGGCCTGCGATATGTTCAGGAACCAGATGCAGGTACCTTGCACAGCCTGCCGTTACTGCTGTGACGAATGCCCCGCAAAAATCGATATACCCAATATACTTATGATTTACAATAACTACCGTTTAAGCGGAGATTGGGTTTTGGACGGCTTGAAGAGCTCCGATAAGCCCGGACCTGCGGACTGCATCGGATGCAAAAAATGTACCGGGCACTGTCCTCAGGGAATAGACGTACCGAAAATCATGGATGAGCTGAAGGTAAAGCTCGCAGATAAATAATAAAAAGCGGAGCATGCCGCAAATATTTTTAAGGCAACACCGCACAATGATTTCGAGTGAATTGCGCCAGATATTTCGTCAGCTTTCATAAATTCGAGGCAGGAATACTGACGTATTTCAAGGAGAATTTGTGTAAGCTGACGGAATATATGCAAGCAAGCCGCACGCAAAGCCGTCAGGCGGTCATTGTGCGGTATTGCCTTAAAATGTCCTTAGCAAACCTCAGTAATGATATGACGGCTTAAAAAATCATATCAGACGATAAGGCACGCTAAGGACATAAAAATATACACGGCATAAATCCCGCTTTTAAAATCTGTTCAAACAGGAAAGGGGCGCGGAGCTTCAAGCAGATTTTACCAAAGGCAAGGTAAATTTTTTCAGGATCGTCGGCGCAAGGATGCGCAGGCAGCAGAGCAAATGAAGAAACGCAAGTCATCGGCAAAATATGCCGAAAGGACGCGTGCCAATTCCTATACGGACAGGTTCTTATTTCTGTATTCATTCAGATCAGGACATATCATAAAACAAAGAAATCCGTACGATTATGCTAAAGTGCGACGTTTTTAAGGAAAATTGCGGAGAAATACTAAGGTATCTCGCAGTTGTTCCTTTGGGTTGCTATCGGAATTTTTTGACCCGGACAGCGTCCGCTTTTAGTAGTAATATTGCAGTCTGCGGATCTTATGATAGCCCCAAGACTACTCTTCCATCTGTTTGGAAAAATACATTGCCGCAGCCTGTACCAGAGCCGTTTGTTCCGGACTGGCATATTCGGCTCCTTCACCGTCAAGCATCATTACCGCACCGTTTACGTCACCCTGAGAAATAATCGGAGCGCAGACTATAGCGTATTTATTCACACCCTCTATGGGCATAAGCCGATTATCCTCGTATGAACGATAAATATGGCTTTTACGCTGTTCGATAAGATCTTCAAGCGATCCGGAAACACGGCGTTCAAGAACCTCTTTTTTCTGCATTCCGGAAACGGCTATTATATGATCCCTATCGCAGATCGCCGCAGGACAGCCGCCTATTTTAGACAGCACCTCGGCATACTGTGTCGCTATTGAAGATATTTCCCCTATGGGCGAGTATTTTTTGAATATTACCTCACCCTCGGCATTTGTAAAAATTTCCAAAGGATCGCCCTCTCTTATTCGCATTGTACGGCGTATTTCCTTGGGAATAACAACCCTTCCCAAATCGTCAATCCTTCTGACAATTCCTGTTGCTTTCATATTTATAATTCATTCCTTTCGTTTGGCATTATTATTACAAAAAGCTTTTTCAAGCCTGTAGAGCTTACGGCTACATATGTCCTTCACATATGCTTTTAGTATTCTTTGCAAAACGTGGGAATTTATTCTTTGTTTTAAAATATAAAAAGCGAGAAAAAAGTACCGTATAACGAGCAGTTATTATATGACAGAGTAATCCATAATCAGTAAAAAAATTTCAATACAGACTTACGTATACATATTTTCGCAAGAGACTTTTAATACAATGCGAATTAAGTAAAAACCGACAAGCCAAAGCTGCCGCATTTATAAACGCGGCAGCTTCTTACATATTCTTATTTTTATCAAAGATCATATTTATCCAATATTTCATTGTAAATATTATCCTTAAAGCTGTCGCGGCGATAGACTCCGAGATCTTCGTATTCCGTAAGTCCGGTACGGCAATAAGAAGCGTTTTTTAAGGGATAGCGACCGTCACTGTCCCCGGTGCAATAATAACAAGATTCCGAGTTATCTAATGGATCCATGAGAAAGAAAATCCAACTATCCCCTTTAAGCATAGGCGTCATTTCACTGAAGGTAACGAATTGATCTTCGTATACGCCGCAGCGATGGCCAAGCCTGATTTCGTCTCCTTCGCGGATATCTCCCGCAAATACTTTTTTCACTTTGACCGTACTGTAGGAGTTCATGCCGGTAAGAATCTCTTTATTGAAATCATCGCTGTATGTAAGCTCCGATTCAGTCTGCGGGTCATCAACTATTTCACCTATTATAATCAGATCGCTTTTGTTCTCGAGAGATTCCAAATCGTAATATGTTATCCGGTCAGCTTCTATATGTACAAATTCGAGCTTCGAATAAATGCCGGAGCTTTGAATGCAGGATGTAAACAATCCGGACAAAAAAACAAAAACCACAAACATCAATATTTTATTTCTCATTTTAATCCCCCCACTTATATTTTAAGCAAGTTGAATCGTGCCAGGTAGTGCGCGGCGAAGGCGGTGTTTTCCCGGTTATGTCAGCGGCGCCCTGATTCATAACGGCATAAGGATATCCGTTTAAATTATGTCCGTAAACGGATGAATTTTTGGTCGGATGCGCCAGCTTTAACGAATGACCTACTTCATGGATAAATGTCTTCTGAGCAGACAGTAACGGATCACCTAAAGCTTTATATATATCCGGATCATTATTCATATAGATCATTACCGCCGACCAATCCGTATGAACAAAGGATGACGTAAGTCTTCCGGCAGCATCATAGGGACAGGTCTCTCCTACCGTACCGTCATTATATTTTTTCCCCAATACATGCATTACCTTAGAAGACGTAGATAAACCGCTTCCTTCCAAAAAATAAGAAACTTTAACATTGCCGCTTATATTGTTCCAATAGCTTATACACTTATATACATCGTTATTCAGAAGTTCCGTCTGAGCCGTTTCGGAAACTTTAAATGTTAATTCGGCTTTATCCGTTCCCACATATTTTCCTAAAAAAACTTCTCCGGAATGAACGGAAGCCGCCTGAACAGAAAGGACTAACGAAGACAATGCCACCGACCCTACCAATACGGCGGCAATTATTTTTTTCATTCAAATCATCTCCTTATAAATATCATATGGTAATATTTGGATGTTACATTTATATTATATGACCTTTTTTATATTATGTCAAGTACTTTCAAAAAATTATATAAGTGACAAAGTCTGAATGATAATATTTCCTTTCTAAAAAATTTTTTATCTTAAAATGAACGGAAGCCGCCTGAACAGAAAGGATCAACGAAAACAATGCCACCCGCCCTGCCAGTACGGCGGCAATTATTTTTTAATTCAAATCATCTCCTTATAAATGTCATACGGTAATATTTGGACGTTATATTTATATTATGTCAAGTACTTTCAAAAAATTATATAAGCGACAAAGTCTGAAGGCTAATATTTCCTTTCTAAAAAAATATTATACCTTCAGACTTTGTCGTTAAAGTTAAATTCATTTGTACAGGATCAACAGCTCTTACGGCACTATATCCCCGGACAGCGACATGTTCATTACCGCTTCAGGATCAATATCTGACGCTACGCTCAGCCATAATTTTACATATGCGGCAATTGGCGAAATATTTCTAACCGGGATTATTCCCAGACGGTCAAAATCCTTTGTGCTCTCATAGCTTTCTCCCTGAGAGACCCCCGTCAAAAACACTTTCACTCCCCTATCGCGAGCTTCCTTATAGAATGCCAGCGCTTCGCGGGAGCAGGTATTTACGGTTCCCGAATGATAACTGCCCATAAGTATATATTTTACAGAAGGCTTTAATTCAGGATAAGACATTCCCGTATAGGGTTCTATTCTCATTATGCCATCAGATACGCTTTTAATATTTCCCCACCCAAAATACGGAATTTCATTTTCCTTTTCTTTATAGTTTTGGTTTTTTACAAAGGAATAACCCTGATCAAAGCTTCCGTAGCAGGAATCCTTAAGGCTGTATACACTGTCGGTAAACGCCTGTCCCGCCAAAAGGCGGGTGCCTCGGTGTATTTTCGCATTATCGTCCTCATTTTTGTAAGAAACCCATACGCCCGCTTTTCCTTCTTTTTCTATAAAACCAACAGCCGCATGAAGATTTATAAGCCCGTTAGCGGCACGGTCCTCTATCGGTCTGTTGCTGGAAACAAGACATACCGGAATCATGGGATCAAGAGTATAGGAAAGCATGGCGGCGGAATATTGCAGAGTATCGGTACCGTGGGTCACGATAATCCCGTCATAATTTCCGGGCGCAACAGCGGACAGGCTTTCAGCCAAAGTCTTAAGAGTATCGCCGTTGTTGTTTTCACTGAGAACAGAATATGGCTGTATCGTATCATATTCAAAATCCGCGCCAAATTGATCCTTATATTTTTTCAGAAGAATATAGGGTTTGTTTTTGTCCGTAGAAATATAGTCTCCCGTATATGTACTTCCTATTGTGCCCCCGGTAAAAACAAATAAAATTTTCATACTTTATCCTTTTCCTTCTTATAGTAAAAATACGATCAAAAATGCAAAACATAAAAAATATAACGGAAATTTTTTGATAAAATCCAACCGTATAATCAAAGCATTCCTAATCAGAGTTTATCCGTATAAAACGGATATACATATATGAGGTATATCTTTCTTTTATTTAAGGCAAAATTCTGCAAGCCGTCCGCAGCAGGAATATAATAAACATATTAGGGCGTATCTGAAAACAAAGCAAATTTGTACAGTTACGCTAAAGCGTGGCGATTTCAAGGGATAAAACGGAGAAATACGAGGTCATTCCGTAATTATCAATTTGGGTAAATAACGGCATTCTTTGACACGGAAAACGTCCGCAGTTAGTAGAAATAGTGCGATTTTCAGATTTTCAGATAGTCACTAAGGGCATGTGACGGACATTATATAATAATCATTCAAGAACATACTATAACCGATGCAAATCCGCAGCTTGCATTTTTTATCAAAAGACTGTATAATACACAAAGAAAAAACCAGAATCAGTTCGCCGGAGTTATTTACCGAAGCTATGCCTAAAGCGCGTCAACGTAAATAAAAGCCGGATAATTTCTCAGCCAAGGAGGCTAACGCTAAAATGAATTATTACTTCGTTGATTATGAAAACGTAAGCGTCAGCATATTGAACAATGTTTCCAAAATAAAAAACGGAGACTGCATCCATATTTTTTACGGCAACAATCCATCCCCTATACCCATTTTCTTTCTTGAGGAAATAAAACAAAAAGGAATCCAGTTTACGATCCACAAGGCCGTCACGGGTACGAAAAACGCTCTTGATTTTCAGCTGTCATCTTATCTGGGTTATATCATAGGAAAGCTTTCAAACAAGAATCAATGTCTGTATATCTTATCCAACGATACGGGATACGACTGTCTGACAGATTTCTGGCAGGAATATAATGTAAAACGGATAACCGATTTTTCTCCCTGCGCCGAAAAAAATAAGCCGTCAGAAAAAGAAATGGCGGAAAATACCGCTTCGAAAAAAGAAAAAACAAGGGTTTCGCCTAAGGATATAAAAACGGTAATCAACAACGAGGATACCGCCGTTCTCGTATCAAAGATAATAAACGGTTCCTCAAGCAAAAACGAGGTCTCGATCAAGCTAAGCAGACATTACAGAAATTCGAAGAAAGCATCCGAAATATACAATAATATCAAAGGCTTTCTCAAAAACATGAAATAAACATTTCAAAAACAGACAAGCTTTCATGCATATATTTACAGTTTCAAGCCGTAGTACGCACCCGGAAACGATTCTATCACATCCGCCATTTCCAGCTCCAGAAGATACAAAGATATATCGTCGGGAGAAATATTGCACGAATCCGTTATGGCTTCAAGCTGCTGTTTCCCGTTTTGTTTCAGAAAATCATATATTACCTTGTATTCAGGTTCGTTTTTATCAAATCCGAATTTTTCCGCCGCATCTCCGCCTCTTTTTACGCAAGCAGAAGAAGTCTTTTTCCTTATGCCCTTATCGGCGTTTTTCCCGCTAACCGACGTATCATCGCCGGCATCAGTTTTACTTTTGCCGAACGCAAAATGCTTTTCGGGAGACACGTCGTATTTTCTGTTAAGCTCATCCAATTTATCAGTAAAGGAATCAAAATAATAATTCACCACATCAAGGTAATTAAAAAGAGGTATCGCTCCGTCTCTAAGATACTTTATGACTCCGCAATAATCAGCTGAAAAAACATCACGCGGAGGAAAACAAAACAGATCCCTTCCTTGCTGAACAGCGTGATCCGCAGTTATAAGAGAACCGCTTCCCATTCCCGCCTGAAACACTATCGTCCCTAAGGAAAGGCCGGAAATTATTCTGTTTCTTGCCTGAAAATATGCCTTTGAGGCGGGTGTATTCGGCATCAGCTCACTTATGTATGCGCCTGACAGATCGCATATCTGTTTTCTCAGCTGCGAGCTTCCTCTCGGATAATCCACGTCTATTCCGCAGGCAAGGACGCCTATTGTCTTTCCCCCGGCTTCCACGGCGGAGGAATGGATAATATGATCTACCCCGTTGGCCATCCCGCTTACGAGAATCACACCCAGCTTAGCAAGATCGGTGCAGGTCCGTTTCGTTACCTTGGCGGTATATTCGGTCGCCCCTCTGGCTCCTACGCCCGAAATGCACACCTCGCTGTTCAATCCTTTAAGGCTTCCTTTATAAAAAAGCAATAACGGCGGGTTGTAGATATTTTTGAGTCGATATGGATAATCCCCGTCATCCAACGTAATAATACCGATCCCTTTATTTCCGCACTCCTCCAGTATTCTTTCGGAATTATCAAGAGACAGAGCCGCCAGCCTCTTCTTTTCGGCCGGGGAAAGAAATCTGACATCATTTTCCCTTGCAATTGCCTCATAAGCCAATTCTGCGGAGCCATACCGCTGTATCAGCAGGAGAGACTTGGGATTGGCGGCTCCCATCAACTGCAAAAGCCATAAATAATATTCCTTCATAACCGTTCTCCATGAATTTTATATTTTACGGAAAAAGAGAAGAGAAGCTTAAAAACATGAAAAACACATTCCATGTAAAAGCTCAGGCATACCGGATACGCACCGAACCGCCTATCTCTTCTCTCAGATTCAATTATTTGTCGTTATCTTCCTGCCTTATCTGTACCCGGCGGATTTTTCCGCTTATAGTCTTTGGCAATTCGTCTACAAATTCCACTATTCTGGGATATTTATAGGGAGCGGTATTCTTTTTGACGTGATTCTGAAGTTCTTTTTTCAGTTCTTCGCTTGCCGTATAGCCCCTGGCAAGAACGACGGTAGCCTTTACAACCTGTCCTCTTATAGGATCGGGAGCGGCAGTTATAGCGCATTCCAAAACGGCAGGATGGGTTATCAGGACGCTTTCGATTTCAAAGGGTCCGATACGATACCCGCTGGCTTTTATTACATCGTCATTTCTTCCCACATACCAATAATAACCGTCCTCATCCTTCCATGCGGTATCGCCCGTATGATATACTCCGTTACACCATGCTTCATCAGTAAGGTCCGTGTTTTTATAGTAACAGTTGAAGAGCCCGTCCTTTCCCCTTTCCGCTCTTACAACGATCTCGCCTACTTCGCCTACGGGTACGCTTTTGTCGTTCTCATCCACAATGTCCACATTATAGAGAGGGGTAGGCTTACCCATAGATCCCGGCCGGGGGGTCATACCCACAAGATTCGCCAGTATAGCCGTGGACTCAGTTTGACCGAAGGCCTCCATCAGCTTTAATCCGGTATATTCAAGCCACTTGTTAAACACCTCCGGATTTAAAGCTTCACCCGCAATCGTCGAATACTTAAGACTGCTCAGATCATATTCATCCAAGCCCTCCTTTATAAAGAAACGGAACATTGTGGGCGGCGCGCAAAATGATGTTATTTTATAATCCTGCATGATTTTAAGCATGTCGGCAGGGATGAATTTATCAAAATCATAAACCATTACGCAGCTTCCCAGAGACATTTGTCCGTAAAGCTTGCCCCATGCCGCTTTTCCCCAGCCCGTGTCGGAAATGGTAAGATGAAGTCCGTCAGGATCCACATTCTGCCAGTATTTTGCGGTAAGGATATGGCAAATCGCATATTTATGATTGTGTATAACCATTTTAGGATATCCCGTCGTACCGCTCGTAAAATAAAGAAGCATAATATCGTTGCAGCAGGTTTCAACCCGATCCATCGTCACGGGCTGCTTTTTTATTTCCTCGTCAAAATCCAGCCAGTCACCGTCCGCGCCTCCACGGCAGATGAATTTAGCGTTAAGATCCCAGCCGATTTCCTTCTGAGCCTGATCGATATATGTCTTTACTTCCGGATTGTCATGGGTGCATACTACCGCTTTTACCCCCGCCTGTTCAAACCGGTAGGTAAAATCATGGGTAGTCAGAAGATGAGTAGCGGGTATGGCAACCGCTCCCAGTTTTATAAGTCCGATCACGGCGTACCAGAACTGATAATTCCTTTTAAGCACCAGCATTACCATATCGCCTTTTCCTATGCCCTTTGACGCAAAAAGATTAGCAGCCTGCGTAGAAAGCTCGGAAAGCTCTTTATAGGTAAGCTCCTTTTTTTCACCGGCTACGTTTGTCCATTTCAACGCCGGACGACCGGGATCAAGCTCGGCAAATTTATCGATAATATCATAACCGAAATTATAATTATCGGGACAGTCCACCTCGAATTTATTCAGGATCCCGTTTTCGTCAAAGCCTTCTTTAACAAATTTTTTGTAGTAATCCACCACTTGTTCCATTTTGTTCTCTTCCTTTCGTTTTTATCGCCGTTACCCGGATAATCCCTATATCCGATCCGTGCCGAAGCATAAAACAGCGGATGAACAAACTGCTTCAACAGATTATCCAATGTTCTTTCTATGTAACTCTTTATAACAAAACCGCGTTTGATCCCACCGCAAGGAATTATATCAGAACCGCAAGGAATTTACAGTCCTTTCCGCCGAAGGCTATCATGCCGTGGGGATTCTTGCTGTTATAATAAACGCAGTCTCCCTCATTCAGGATCTCCTCATGATCGTTAATTACAAATTTAAGACTTCCGGAAATTATAAAGTCCATTTCCTGACCGTCATGCACAGAAAGGTGTATCGGCTTGTTCTGTTCGTTTTCAGAGTAAGGAGCTTCAACTATAAAAGGTTCTATTTTTTTGTTTTTGAACAAATATGCCATATGCTGATAAGTAAAGCCTATCCTTCTCTCAATGGGGAGCCCGTTATCCTTTCTTACCACGGAATATGTCTCAAGCTTCGGTTCCGATCCGGTAAGCAGTTCAATCATCTCGATGCCAAGAGCCTCTGCGGCGGAATTCAGAAAGGACAGGGAAAAATCCTTTTCTCCGTTTTCAAAGCTTCTGTACTCATCTATAGAAGTACTTGTGCGGGCTGCCATAAACTCCTCGGTAATATCAAGATACTCTCTGGTAGATTTAAGTCTGGAGGAGACCTCTTTAATATTGTAGTTCATTTATAACCTCCTGATATTTACTTATGTATTTTTTTAAAGCTCAGACAAATGCTGTCACTTTAAATCGATACAGTTTTGCCTGTTTATTATACCACAGCACAGGTCTTAATTCAAGTGTTTTTATTCCGAAAAAACGGATGATGTTTTATTTATATATTTTTTTTGCACAATTCTTTCAGGCAGCAGCTTTCGCATTGCGGTCTTCTGGCTGCGCAAACAAGTCTTCCGTGCCACACAAGCCTATGACAAAGAGCCAGGCCTTCTTCCGGCGGGACTATCGTTCTGAGCTGCTTTTCCACCTTTACAGCATCTTTTCCTTCGGCAAGACCGAGCCTGTTCGTAAGACGTATAACATGAGTGTCACATACAAAAGCGTTTTTGCCGTACAGCTCGCCGGCCACAAGATTAGCTGTTTTTCTGCCCACGCCCGCTAATTTTGTAAGTTCCTCCACGGTATCGGGTATTATATCATTGTAAACGGTATGAAGCTGTACGCACATTTTTACTATATCGCGCGCCTTGGTCTGAAACAAACCGCAGGAGCGTATATATTCAGCTACCTCCGCCTCGTCGGCTTCGGCAAAATCCTTTATTTCCGGATATCTTTCAAATAAGGCGGGAGTTACCTTATTCACCCTGACGTCCGTACACTGAGCCGAAAGTCTTGTGGCTATCAGAAGTTCATGAGGCTTGCCGTAAGTCAAAGCGCATTTTACCTGAGGATATTCAGCCTTCAGAGCCTCTATGATTTTTCCGGCCAAATCTTTTTTTCTCATCTTTTCTCCTTTTACAGTTTTCTCAGAGCCTGTTTAGTATCCCGAAGCATGTAGATCACACAGCAGATTTTGCGTATTTCAAGGCGTTTTTTCGTAGACGTGCTTGATGCACATAAAGAAAAATAAACGGAGAAATGCGCAAGGGGCGCATGCAGGATGCACGCCGGGAGATGTCAAACAGGCTCTCAGGCAATACCGCACAAAAGCCGCCGTGCATTTGCGGGATCAGATTTTTCGTCAGACTGTGTCAAAATTTTGCGGGAATACTCGTGTATTTCAAGAAATTTCAATGCAATATAACGGAAAATAAGCAAGCAGATGTGCGGCAAAGGCGGCAGCTGCCCTTTGTACGGTGTTGCCCTTATTATAGTTGCTCTTATTATTATAAATGAAATCCTGATTTTGTCAACGGTATGTTATAAGTTGACTTTCCGCCGGGAAAATGTTATAATGTTTATGATTGTATAGTGGAGTTGTTTTACCTTTTTCATCCGGTACATTTATATTATTTAAAAAACGGCTCCGTTAAAGGCTTTATTGATATTTGGACAATCGGAGATATAAAATGAAAAGAATAAAGATTTTGATCGTTGCCGCAGCGGCTCTTTTAATCGGAGGATGCAGCAAAGGCCTGGATGTTATAATAAATGTCGACGGGTATGAAGGAATAGTTCTGAAAACCGAAACCGCCGCTATCACACCCGTACCTATTCCGTCGGCCTCCGTTTCGGCTGACGCCTCCGTGCCGGAAGGCAGTGACAATACCGATAATAACGGTACGGCTCAAACGACGCCCGACGTTTCGCAAAGCTCCGTACCGGAGGAAACCGACGTACAGACCGTACATACAGAGCCTCCTGTCGTTACAGAGCCTCCCGCAGCCTGGGACGAGACCCCGGCAAACGGTACCATGTATGTGAATACTGACGGGATTTACAGCAGAATTGCGGCAATTCAGGGGAGCTCCAAAGTAAAAAAATACGGTCTTAACGATGCGGTCGGCATTACCGCGAAAACAAACACGGGCTACTATAAAACGGAAAGCGGCTCATATATCCATTCGGATTATTTAAGCACAACAACGGTCACCGTTCAGACATCCGCGGTCAGCACGGAATTGCCTCCGGAAGAGACCACGCCGCCTGACGTTACCACATCAGGTTTCGTAACCAGCGTTACCGAAAATCCGCCAATCGGCACGCTCACCCCTATTATGGGAAACAGCTCGGCTACAGTGGAGCAGATGAGAAGGTATATCAGAAAAATGAATCCGGACGTTGCGGATTCCGTTATCGAAATGATACCGTATTACATTTCCGAAGGCTCTAAAGAAGGCGTCAGAGGAGATATCGCATTTGCGCAATCCTGCGTTGAAACCGGATACTTCAGATTTGACAAGGCGGGAACCGGTTCCGCAGTAACGATCGATCAAAATAATTTCTGCGGCATGGGAGTCACCTCGCTGGGAATCAAGGGCGAATCCTTCGCTACGCCCCAGCTCGGGATAAGAGCTCAGATCCAGCATTTAAAGGCATATGCCTCCACGGAGCCTTTAAACGGCGTATGCGTCGACAACCGGTTCCAATGGGTGCAAAGAGGCTGCGCCGAATACGTAGAATGGCTCGGGATCCAGGAAAACCCTATCGGTAAAGGCTGGGCCGGAGGCAAAAACTACGGGAAAGTAATTCTTAATGTTTACAATAATATAATTTCAACGTGAGAATGACGAAAATGCAGAATTTCAGAAAAAGGAGGAGCGATATATTTATGAAACTTAAAAAATTGATAGCGGCTTTTACCGCTGCTTCTTTGATATTCGGCGGTTATTCCGTATTTGCCGCCGACGAAGCAAACGACGGCGATAATACGACAGATTCCGTTACGGATCCTCAGCCAAGCGTTTCCAACTTCACACTGCCGAAAAATCAGAGGGCTACAATCATTACTCCTACCGTAGATTATATCAAGGACGAAAATTCCGACGCAACAACGGCGGAAAAAGAACTCGACATTCTTTTCGATAAGCTTACGGACATCGGGCTCAATACGGTTTATATCAACACGGTATATGAGGGAACAGCTTATTTCAGCACCGATATGAACAATACCGAAGAAACCGACTATACGGCTATCGCTTTGGAAAAGGCATATTCTCATAATCTGCGGGCATATGTTGTTTTTGATATGCATTATTTTCTTTCTCAGGAAAACGAAGGGACAGACAAGCTTGACAATCTGATCTCAAACGCACACCGTTTCGCACTTAAGTATAAGAGCGGCGGGATTCTGATAAGCAATTATTACTCGGAAAAATCGGCTCAAAGCTTTACCGACTATATGCAGAACGGGTCGGGGATAGGTTATGAAAACTGGCTTTATGATTCAAACGAGATGTATTTTTCGGCGGTCAGCGAGGTCATTCATATAACCGACAACAGTATACCGGTAGGCATTCTGATCGACGACATGTGGGCAAACGCTTCCTCAAACGAAAACGGCAGCGAAACAAAGGATCCCGTTCAAGCCCTGTATGACGGCTTTTCGGATACAAGAAAATATATATTAAACGGATATGCCGACTTTTGTGTGGTAAACGCTTACGGTTCTCTTACCAGCAGTATCGTACCGTATGAAAAGGTAACGGGATGGTGGAATGAATTATCGCAAACCGCCGATATCATAATGTATATTACAAACTTCAACGAATATCAGGGTGAAAACCGAGAGGGATGGGCATCCGCAGACCAGATACTTAAACAGCTTACCGTTTCAAAGGAGCTTTCCGCTTTCGGAGGAAGCATATTTCATTCGTGTCAGAGCTTGTTGACAAATACCGCTTTGACAAATAATATTACCAAATTTTACGGAGACCAGATAAACGAGGATTCACTGTTTGAAGAACTTCATATGCAGTCTCCATCACAGCTCAGCTTTGTTACATATGAGCCTTATGTGGATTTTATGGGCACGTTTGACGAAAATTTCGAGGTCCTGTTCAACGGTCAAAACGTCACTCTCAACAGCGCAGGCAATTTCTATTTTGAAGAAGCGCTTGATATAGGAATGAACACCTTCACGATCGAACATAAAGGTAAAGTATATCAATACAGGATCGAACGACAAATCATAACTATAAAGGAACTGGATCCTTCCATCGCAAACGGAAAGAGCCTGAGCGTAACGGGAGAAACCAAGCTTGAAATCGCCTGCACCGCTTATAAGGGGGCAACTGTCACCGCTACACTAAACGGAAAAACGATAACCCTGAGAGAAAGCGAGGGACAGCAGGACTCAACCATAAACAGCTCCTATACTTTATTCGTGGGCACATATACCGTTCCGGCGGGAATCATTTCCAAGGAACAGGATCTCGGCAAGATCCAGGTAACATCATCGTATGCGGGCTATACACGGTCTCTTTACGGAGCTTCGGTCAAGGTGCTGGCGCTTCCTGAACCGCCAAAGGATATAAACACGTCCATGGGCGACCAGAATTCTGCGGGAAGCGGAGAGGTCGTGGGTACTATGGATCCCGTGCATACCGAAAACGACAATGTCCAGTATGTAAAAGTAAATAAGGATTATACGGTGGTCTACAACGGTGCTACAGCAGGCTCGATCGCCACCCCGGATTACGCCCAGCTTCCCGCAGGCACCCTGGACTATGTGCTGGCATCTTCGGGTGACTACTATATAACGGAATCGGGCAAACGTATCAAAAAGGTTGACGTAAGCTGCTTTAATGATACGGGATTAGGCAAAAACTCCCTGGTCGTCAAGTCATCGGGCACAAACAAAGGATCCTCCTATTTTAAAATAGGACTCGACCACAGAATAAGCTATAATATATCCTTCGCAGGGCTAAACTATTTCGGAGGCGGAGACGGCCAGTTCAATCTTACGGATTTTACAGCCACCCATGTTTATATTACATTCGATAACGTAACATCGGTAACCAAGCTTCCCGACTTTGACAAAAACTATGTGTTCAGCGCCGGAAAATGGGAAACCGTAAATGTGGACGGTATTCCCAAATTCCGTATGGTGCTTACTCTCAGACAACCTAAAATATACGCCGGATGCGGAGCTACATACAATTCCGACGGGGATCTGGTGCTTTCCTTCGGGATAACCACAAACAAGCTTTCCGGAATGACCATTGTTATAGATCCGGGGCACGGATACTGTGACAACGAGGATTCCAACGGCATCGGACTCGGAGATTTCAGATTCGATCCCGGAGCCGTAGGCTTTATACGTGAATTTGATTCCAACCTGGGGATCGCCAAAGAGCTTGAGGCGCAGCTTAAGGCTCTCGGAGCAAATGTAATAAGGATAAAAACAGAAACGGATCATGTCAATACAAGACTTAGGCCGGCATACGGACGTACATTCGGCTGCGATATGTTTATATCGATACATGCGAATAAGTTCGCAGGAAATCCGGAGGTAAGAGGAACGGAGGTATACTATTTCACGCCCTACAGCCAGCCTCTCGCCGCCGCAATATCAGGACAGATATCAGGTTATTTTTCAAGCAGCGTTTATTCGGACGGTGCAAATAAAAACCGCGGAGCAAAATACAGCTATTATAAAGTAACATTGCAGCAGGATTTTCCCTCGGTTTTAATAGAAACC
Organism: uncultured Ruminiclostridium sp.; assembly: GCA_910579265.1. GTDB lineage: Bacteria > Bacillota > Clostridia > Oscillospirales > Ruminococcaceae > Ruminiclostridium_E. Next base: position 20,790 of record CAJTTE010000015.1, read on the forward strand.
GGATTCGTTTCAAACGAAGAGGACGCATTGGCACTTGCCAATCCCAATCATCAGAAAAATATAGCTGCCGGTATTGTAAAGGGTATTCAGAGTTATATCGGAAGAAGCAATCTAAGCTACAGCTCCGACGGTTCAAATATTACCGATCCTCCGGCAAATACGTCCTCCGAAGAACAAACCGTACCGCCGGAGGAACCGGATCTCACCTCCGGCGCTTACACCAGTACTCCGGAAGCATCCGACACGATCACGGAAGCGCTTACGGCCACCGCTTCGTTTAACGAAGGAACCGAAATCGGGACCGCTGTTCAGAACGAAAACGGCTACGCTTTTTCTCATGAAAACAATTCGCCATCGGAAAACCGACAGCGGGAGTAAATACCGAAAAACGGTTTACGGTTTTTAACGTATCCGCCCCGGGCAATCACACCAGCATATGGTCATACATAACAAAAAATACTTGCAATCGTCTCGCGTTTTTGTTATAATGTAATCGAAAAGGAAATGCCGGAGCAATATCCTCCTGCATAAGAAAGAAAGGACTGATTTTTTTAATGTCGGCAAGTATAGTGGTAGGAACTCAGTGGGGAGACGAGGGAAAAGGCAAGATAATAGATATCATAGCCTCCCGCGCAGACGTAGTCGTAAGATCTCAGGGCGGCAACAATGCGGGGCACACTGTTGTAAGCGGAGGAGAGACCTATAAGCTTCACCTTATACCTTCCGGAATACTTTATAAGGATACACTCTGTCTTATCGGAGCAGGCGTTGTTCTCGATCCGAAAGACTTTGTCGGAGAACTTGATCAGCTTGAAGAACGTGGAATTTCCTTCGAAAACCTTAAAATCGATCCGAGAGCACATGTTACAATGCCCTGGCACATAGAGCTGGACGGCTTGTCGGAAAAATTCAGGGGCAATGCGGATATAGGCACCACCAAACGCGGAATCGGACCTGCATATATGGACAAATACGAGCGCTGCGGCATAAGGGTATATGATCTTATTCATCCCGATGTATTTGCAGAAAAAGCACGCACAACCGGGAAGCTTAAAAACAAGATAATTACCGATGTGTACGGCGGCGACCCCATAGATATCGAAAAGGTCATAAAGGAATATACAGAATACGGCAGACGCATTGAAAAATATGTTGATGACGTTTCGGTTATCGTTCACAATGCATCTAAAGAGGGAAAAACAATAATGTTCGAAGGGGCTCAGGCTACTCTTCTGGATATCGATTTCGGCACATACCCTTATGTTACAAGTTCTCATCCCCTTTCGGCGGGCGTCTGCGTAGGAACAGGCGTCGGTCCGATGATAATAGGAGATATAATAGGCGTTGCCAAAGCATATACCACAAGAGTCGGCAAAGGACCCTTCCCTACCGAGCTTGAAAACGAAACAGGCGATACTATTCGCAATAAGGGCGGTGAATTCGGTACTACCACAGGCAGACCAAGGAGAACAGGCTGGTTTGATGCGGTTATTGTACGTCATTCAGTACGTGTAAACGGTCTTTCAAGACTTGCCATCAACAAGCTCGATACTTTAAGCGGTATCGGTGATCTGAAGGTCTGCGTTGCTTATGAGAAGCCAGACGGAACGATTATTAAGGATTTCCCTCCGGTCCTTGAGGAGCTTGAGGGATGCAGGCCAGTTTATGAAACCCTTAAAGGATTTGATGAAGACATTTCCGAATGCAGGAGCTTTGAACAGCTTCCCGAAGCTTGTAAAAGCTATATAGAAAGACTTGAAGAGCTTTGCGAATGCAGGATAGCTATGATCGGAAACGGTCCCGACCGTACGCAGATAATAGAAAGATGATCGGATGAATATTCTTTTTGTAGGAGATATTGTGGGGCAGAATGCCTGCCGTGACTTTACGGAACAGCTGCCCAGTCTAAAACAACGTTATGAAATAGATGTGACCATTGTCAACGGAGAAAATTCCGCTGACGGAAACGGTATAACACCTTTTTCCTCCGAGCTTCTGCTGGGAGGAGGGGTTGATGTTATAACAACGGGAAACCACTGCTTCAAAAGGGCGGAAATGACACCTGTTTTTGAAGAAAGCAGCATAGTAATCAGACCTGCCAACTTCGGTAACGGATGTCCCGGTAAAGGATACTGCGTTCTTGATTTCGGGGGGTATTCTCTGGCAGTTATCAATCTTATCGGCGTCAGTTATATGCAGGCAGCGGATAATCCGTTTTTCTGTGCGGACAAAATTTTAAAGGAGATAGAAACAAAAAACATAGTGGTTGATTTTCACGCCGAAACAACCTCTGAAAAAAAGGCGTTGGGGTATTACCTTGCAGGTAGAGTATCCGCCGTTCTGGGTACTCATACTCATGTTCAGACCGCAGACGAATGTATTCTTGAAGAACATACCGGCTATATAACCGATGTGGGAATGACGGGGGTACAGGAATCGGTTTTAGGAGTAAACAAGGACATTATAATTGCTCGACTTACCACATACTACCCTCAGAGACATATTTACGCAAAAGGAAGGACAACTTTAAATGCGGTGGTTCTGGAGATAGATAAAAAGTCCGGAGCATGCCGCAGAATCAAGCGTATTATTGAATAGAGAGCATATGACATCGGCTCTCGCGGTATGAAAGGAATGGTACAAGTATGGAATCGGTAAAGGTATCGGCAAGATCTGTCCCTAAGGCTGTTGCAGGTGCAATTGCGGCCATAATAAGAGAGGGAAAGAGCGCGGAAGTTCAGGCTGTCGGCGCCGGAGCTGTCAACCAGGCGGTCAAGGCAATTGCCATCGCCTGTGTTTATATGAAGGAGGAAAACACAGAAATAGTGACGATCCCCTCCTTTGCAGGTATTGATATAAACGGTGAAGAAAGAACCGCAATTTGTCTTGTGGTTGAAAAAAGATAAGAATTTCCCGTTGTATTTAATAACCGGCAGAAAGAAACGATCTATAGCGAAGAGCTTTTGTTTTATGGCTTCCGGCATTAAAATAAGCAGATTCCGCCTGAGAATTCGCAGCAACTGTTTTTTGAGCATTTACTTTCCAAGCTCAGAGAGGAAATCCGATGAAAAAGAAAATAATGTTGTGTATCAGTGTGATACTTATTTCTGTAATTTGTTTTTGTGCTTCGTTCACCGCATTTGACGGAAACGACTATGGCGGCGGAGGCGGTGGCGGTGGCGGAGGTCACTACGGCGGCAGCAGCGGAAGCGGAAGCAGACTGGATTTTAGCGATCCGGTGGATGTTATAATACTTATTGTTGTAATAGGAATATTTATAATTATAGGAGTTATCGGCGCAAAACAAAAAAAGAAAGGCGGAGTTGTCCGCTCGGGGCAGGGTTCACAGGGAGCAAACGTTTTTCTACCCAACCGTAACGATCAGATCCAGGGAATCTTACGCAAAAAGGACCCGAACTTTACGGCAGATGATTTTGTCACCTTTGCAAAACAGGTCTTCATCGATATTCAGATGGCTTGGTGCAACCGGGATATGTCTCCGGTAAGACCGGTGCTGCATCAGAATCTGTTTAACACCACTCAAAGACAGGTGGAGGAAAAGAAGAAGCAGGGCGTTGTTTATCATTATGAAAGCATTGCCATAAACACTGCCTATCTTACAAGCTTTGTCAGAGACAAGGATTTCGAATATCTGACGGTTTATCTCAACTCAAGGATGATCGATTATCAGGTCGATGAAAAAACCGGAAATATTATCCGGGGAGACCGCACCACACGCTGGGATATGCGGTACAAGATGAAGTTCGTCAGAAGCGCAGGCGCTCTTACGAAGGATAAGGTCTCCGGCACTCAGGGATATAACTGTCCCAACTGCGGCGCTCCTTTGGAGATAAGCTCCTCCGGAGAATGTCCTTATTGCGGCTCGGTAGTCACTACCGGCGACTATTCCTGGGTCCTCACAGACTTTACTACCGTCCGCAACGATACCGTTGACGACGGAATAAGAGTTCCGCCGGAGGATGCTCAGTAAAAAGACAGACAATATAAGCGCGGATATACGTCACGCTTGGAGAGGAAATCCGATGAAGAAAAAAATCTTGGTTTGCCTTAGTGTAATATTCATTATTACGATCAGCTTCTGCATATCACTGATATCCTTTGACGGCAACGACTACGGCGGCGGTGACGACTGGGGAGGCGGCGACTGGGGAGGTAACGACTGGGGAGACAGTAACTGGGACAGCGATTACAGCAGCTCGGGCTCCGGCGGCAGTATAATCGGTATAATTCCGGCCATTGTTTTAATAATTATAGTTGCGGTTATTGTTACAAATAAAAAAGGTAATCGGTCGTCAGGTCAGCAGGTTCGTCCCGGTCAGGGTTCACAGGGAGCAAACGTTTTTCTCCCCAACCGTAACGATCAGATTCAGGGAATCATACGCAAAAAGGATCCGAACTTTACGGCAGATGATTTTGTCACCTTTGCAAAACAGGTCTTCATCGATATTCAGATGGCTTGGTGCAACCGGGATATGTCTCCGGTAAGACCGGTGCTGCATCAGAATCTGTTTAACACCACTCAAAGACAGGTGGAGGAAAAGAAGAAGCAGGGCGTTGTTTATCATTATGAAAGCATTGCCATAAACACTGCCTATCTTACAAGCTTTGTCAGAGACAAGGATTTCGAATATCTGACGGTTTATCTCAACTCAAGGATGATCGATTATCAGGTCGACGAAAAAACCGGAAATATTATCCGGGGAGACCGCACCACACGCTGGGATATGCGGTATAAGATGAAGTTCGTCAGAAGCGCAGGCGCTCTTACGAAGGATAAGGTCTCCGGCACTCAGGGATATAACTGTCCCAACTGCGGCGCTCCTCTGGAGATAAGCTCCTCCGGAGAATGTCCTTATTGCGGCTCGGTAGTCACTACCGGCGACTATTCCTGGGTCCTCACAGATTTTACTACCGTCCGCAACGATACCGTTGACGACGGAATAAGAGTTCCGCCGAAGGATATTCAATAAAATATGACCGGATTAATAATTTTTTTAGCTGTTTTTTTAGGAATCATCGCGATTGCTGTTATCGCTGTTCTCGTAATAAAACACAAGCTCAATAATCTGACAAGAAGCTATCTGGGAAAGAGTGTGGGAGAAACAGCCAAAATGCTTTCCGACGGATTCAAAAACGAGTGCATGCTTCCCTATTCTGTTCCAAAACTCACTCCCCTTTATAAGCCGAAAATAGAGCGTGACTTTCCGGAAATGAGCTATGAACAAATGGAAAGTATGGCGAAAAACGGTATTGCGGATATCCTTAATGCGATAGAAAGTGGGCATCCCGAAAACGTAGCCAATTCCTCAATAAGACTTCAAAACCAGATAAGGGGCATAGCTGAGGATTCCAGATCAAAAAACGAAGTTGTTCATTATGATGACATAAAGATCCACAGCGCAGGAGTGGAAAGCTACAGCTCTTCTTCCGAAGCGGCTTCTGCTGTTTTTCAGGTTGCGCTTCAAAGCTACAGCTATGTAACGCGAGACGGTAAAATAACCGCAGGCTTCAACGACAAACCCACACAGAATCTTTTTTCCGTTACGCTTGCCCATAATCAGGATTTATCCGAAACAAACATAGAATCTTATATAGAAGCAAACTGCCCGAACTGCGGAGCTCCCGTTCCCGCCTCGGGTACAAGGGAATGTCCCTACTGCGGTACCGGACTTGTTGCGGTGGTGGACAGAATCTGGCAAATTGACAGCTTTAAGCTGTTAAAATGAAATAACCGGAGCACTATGAATATTCATTCGTAATTGCCCTAAAAACAAAATCGAAAGGATCGGTATTTAAATGGGACTTATTAAATCGGCAATAGGCGCTTTAGGCGGAACCCTCGGTGATTCGTGGAAGGAAGCGATACACTGCGGCGCTATAGGCAACAACGTTATTCTTCGCACAGGCACTAAAATGAATCAGAACTCTGGCAGAACCAGCAATACAAAGGGCACGGAAAACGTTATCAGCAACGGCAGCGTTATTATGGTAGAAGAAAACACATGCATGCTGACTCTCGATAACGGCAGGATCACAAACATAGTTACCGAGCCCGGAAGCTATACCTTAGACAATTCATCCGCCCCTTCGATTTTTGCCGGTCAGATAAAGGATTCGGCGAAGGATTTCATAAGACGCTTCACTTACGGCGGAACGCCTGCTTATGAACAGCGAGTTGTATATATTAACCTTCAAAAGCTTCCCGGGATACGTTTCGGAACAAGCGCTCCGGTTCCTTATTTTGATCCGAAATATAATACGACTATCGATCTGAGGTTCTTCGGCACCTTCGAAATCCAGATCCCCGACGCCGAATATGCCGTAAGGTTTTATCAGGAGGTGGCAAGCAAGGGAGTTCTTGCCGGCGATATGTCCGTTGCCTCCATATTCAACAGCGAACAATATAAGCAGGAGTTTATTCAGGCGATGACTGAGGCCATGGGTATGTTGTCCACCCAGGGCGTATTCTACAGCATGATTTCCACAAAGCTTTCCGAGCTTACGAAAAACGTTCAGGCCGCTACCGTCGACAACTGGCAGCAGCGCGGTTTTATGGTTACCAATATAGGTATGGGCGCTCCCACGATTACCGATGAGAGCAAAAAGCTTCTCGGTGACAGACTTAAGGCTGACACCATGCTGGATCCTAATGTTCAGCAGGCCATGATGGCAGGAAGCGTTGCAAGAGGTATCGAAGCAGCCGGTTCAAATGAAGGCGGCGCAATGATGGGATTTATGGGAATGAATATGGCTCAGCAGGCCGGCGGTAATATTCTGGGACAAATGAACGCCAACGCTCAGCAATTTAACCAGCAGCAGGTACAAGCCAATTCATGGAAATGCGGCAGCTGCGGCGCTAATAATACGGGAGCATTCTGTTCCATATGCGGCACCAAGAAGCCAGAGGTATGGGTATGTTCCTGCGGAGCACAAAATACCGGTAAATTCTGCGCCAACTGCGGTTCATCCAAGGAAGGAACCGCTCCCGCTCCAGTCACACCTTCGGAATGGACCTGCTCCTGCGGCAAGACAAATACGGGTAAATTCTGTGCCGAATGCGGAAATCCCAAGCCCGCCGCTCCAAAGAAGTATAAATGTGATAAGTGCGGATGGGAACCGGAAGACCCCGCTAATCCTCCGAAATTCTGTCCTGAATGCGGAGATCCTTTTAATGAGGACGATTTGGTATAAGCAGGTAATAAACTATATATCCGGCGGATTTGCTTTAAACAGTCTCCAACTGAAAAATGTTGGAGACTGTTTTATTGTAATCCTTCTATTCTTTGTACTGTGCGCTAAACTCATGAGTTACCGCATTGTATTAATTTCAATGCTTTAAAATATTTTATATTTTTATAAATCGTTTTGCTTTTGTAATACAGTATTTTTAAATGAAGTAAATAGAAATAGACTATTTTAATGCTTAAGAACATTGTATCGGTTTATAGAAATCGCTTCGCTTTTTATCGTATAATAACCTCGAGAAAGAGTTTATTTTGATCTCTGGGGATATTTTATCGGTCCTGAGGGATCGCTCCGCTTTGCTTCGCTCTTCTTATGGTATAATAACCTCAAACGAAGTAAAGTGGAAGATTTTATTTTAAAGTTTGAGAACATTGTACCGTTTAAAAGGAAGCGCTCCGCTTTGCTGCACTCTTTTTTTGGTAAAATGATATGAGACAAGGTAAACAAGCAGATATATTTTATGCTATTTTACTGTTTTAATAATATATCTTTATTTTTTCTTTTTTTCTTATGTCAAAACGATATTAACGAAGCAAAGGATAGAATAGATTTAAATTTTCATTTTTTTAATTTTTCTAAAAACATCTTGCTTTGCTTGTTCTTTTATGGTATAATGTTAAAAAACATCATTGGAAAGGACATAAAAAATGAAACTGAAAACAATGTTTTTAACGGCTGCGGCAGGAATTTGTGCCTGTGCGGCAATGACGATGGCGGTAAGCGGGTTTCTTGATATGGGTGATGCGAGTTCATATTATGTTAGAGCCGATCTACCAACCGACAATAACCGTTCGAGCAAATTTGCCTGGGTGTTACAGCAAAAAAGTCCCACAAGGTTTTATTATAAAATAGCAGGCGACGGAACTGTGAATATTAGTTTTAGAAAATGGGAATTTTGGTCTGATCCGATAATAGGAGCTTGGTATTATCAAACGAAATCCCAAGGTTATGACTTACCCACGACTGATCCTGACGATTATTATGCTGAGATCGAATATGTAAAGGGCAGCGAAATATATGGATATACACAATTTTCAAAGAGATGATATTTGTTTTTGATTTGAATTACCGCCAACTGCGGAAAAGCTGATATTGTTGAAAGGTTAAAAATTATGTCATTAAAAGCAAACCTTAAAAGGTTTTTTCTTTCTCCGTGGTTTTACATATTGTTTGTTCCGATTATTGCGCTTTCCGTTATGATTTATATGACGTCGGGCAACACCATTAGCGGATATGTGCGTCATCTTCTGATAATAAACGTATTCCTTACGGTATTTATCACCGTTTTTTCCGCCTATGCCGCACGCAGCATAAGGGAAATCGAGTGGAGCGTGAAAAGCCGCGCTTATGTTATTGCTAATGGGATAGCCGCCGCAAATATCTTTTGTCTTTCGGCTCTTTCGGTTCCTGTTATATTTATTGTTTTCGGTTGTATACAAAAAGGGTTACCCTTTGAGCTGGCGGTCAATTATATATTTTTTATCGTTTGTCTTACCCTCGCTCAAACGGTTTTTCTTTCAGCACTGGGATTTCTTTTGGGCACGGTTATCAAAAATAAAACCGCCTATGCCTGCGCCGTTCTACTATCCATCGTTTTTACTCCCTTTGCTCAAAACTTCCTGACAAACATTTTAAATAAAACGGGATTTGAGAAGGACATGGTGCTTAGCAGTAATCTGGCTCTTACCAACTTAATAAATATTTCCTGGGACGATACTTCATGGCCCAAGTATGCGGGTTACGGAATGCCTTTTAACAGCGAAACGATTTTAAGCTGGATAATAACCGTTCTTGCAGGGATTATTCTGATTCTTGCGCTTGTTGGGGGCAAAAGGTGCTTTAAGCTTAAGGGAACGGCGGCATTATGCGTTCTTCTCGCCGCGGTGACCTGTTCGGGAGCGTACTGTTTCAAGCTGTATTTTGAGGCTTCCCCCACTATACGCGTTTACGATAACCAGTATGTTATGGACTTTGACGGATCGCCGATAAAGCCGGATACCGCCCACATTTATTCCGACCCGGATTCACCCGTAATAAGCCGCTACGAAATGAAGCTTGACACGGGAAATACGGTAAAAAGCGAATGCGAATTGGAGCTAAACGTCAATAATAATTCGAGCGTAAAATTAAGATTAGACGAATGCTTTAAAATTCACTCTTTGACCGTAAACGGTGAAAAATCCGATTATGAACGGGAGAAAGATTATTTTACCGTTGCCTTGAACCCCTCGGAAGAGAGAGCGGTGATCGCCCTGGAATACAGCGGCAGAATGAATTATGCGGGAATTATGCACAGCAAAATCGACGTTTGTGATTACACCGGAGGTTACTTAAGCGGAATGTTCGCATGGTACCCGAAGCTCCTTTCCTCACAGAACTGTGAGGTTCCTAAGACCTTCACTGTTGAAATAAACGCCGTCAACCGCTTTGTAACCAATCTTGACGGCTATACCCTTCATTCGTCGGGAAAGCAGACGGTTAAGGGAGAGAAAACGGATATTATGTTTTATTTGGGTTATCTAAGCGAAATAAATGATTGGGGCAGCCCGGAAAACGGTTTCAAAATAATTCTTCCCACCGAATATGCAGGAAACGACAGACTTCCGCAAAAGCTCACATATATTATAGATAGAGCTTATGAAATAAAGACTTACAAAGATTATTTTACCAGGCAAGAGCTGCTTGAATTAGAGGATTTCAAAAAGACGGAGACGTCGCTGATTTCCTATGAAGAACTCAAAGCTTTTACGGAAAATCGGCTCAAAAAAGCGGATGCAGACAAGGAGCTCACAGACGAAGTGAACGTCTTGCTGACCGTATTAAAGGATTTCTGGAACGATTCCCTGATAGAAAAGCTTGAAAATAACAAATATGTTGTTTCCGAAGAAATGATCGCCGTGGATGATTTTCTATTTGCTTTAAGTAATACGGAAAAAAATGCTCCCCCGGATCTTTCCGATGTAAAAACGATCATAATAATTCCCTATTCATATAATACGGCTTTAGACACATACATATTTCAGGACAGCATAATTGCTTCGGAAGGCTGCATAGCGTGATTATAACGCAAAAACATACAGGAGCAGAAATATTAATGACAGAAATAAAAATAAATAATCTATACTTTAAATACGGATTTAAAAATTCTATTTATAAAGATTTCTCACTTACGATAGGAGAAGGCATCACGCTGCTTTTAGGGGCAAACGGTTCGGGAAAGTCAACGCTGTTTAAGCTTATATGCGGCGTGCTTCTGCCCGCTAAAGGAAGTATTGAGCTTTACACCGAAGGAGAACTTGTCAAATTTTCGGAGATGAAGAGCAAAATAGCTTATATTCCCCAAGATTTTGAACTGTTTCCCTCTTTTACCGTAAGGGAGGTTTTGACTTATATCTGCGGAGCAAGAGACAAAGCTTTATCCAAAGCGGAAATAAAAGATCAGGTGAAAAGAGCGATAGCTTTGGCGGATATCGAAAAATACGCCGATTCCAAAATGAGAACACTTTCCGGCGGAACAAGGCAAAGGGTGGGAATCGCTCAATCGATCCTGGGAAATCCAAGCTTTATAATTGCAGACGAACCTACGGCGGGACTCGATCCCAAGCAAAGGGAGCGTTATCACAGCATAGTAAGAAAAACAGCGGAAAACCGCAGCTTTTTAATCTCCACACACCTTTATGAGGACGTGGAGTATTACGACAACGTTATAGTCATTTCAAACGGAGAGCTTAAATTTCAAGGCACAAAGGACGAATTGATAAGCTCCGTTCCTTCCGCCGACGGCTCACAGCCCGACCTTAAAGAAGCATGGCTTTATTATATCGGAGAAGAAGCCGATGATTAAGGTCGATTTAAAAGCAGCAAGACTGCCGCTTATTATTTACGGTATTATTTTTTTGATATATTCGGCGCTGCTCACGTTTTATCCCGAGACAATGGCCTTTAATAAAACAAAGTTTGATACATATCAATCCGATTTCTTTTACTGGTCGGATTTTATCTGTCCTCTCGCGGCTGTCTTTTGTATCATAATGCAGCTTGGAAATACTCTTGAAAAGCGCAGCTTTGAGTTTCTCTGCTCGCTTCCGGAAAGCATGGGCATTATTGGAAGATGGTGCTTCACCTTATGTGCGCTTATTCTTCCGGTTTATTTAACGGGAACTCTTTCATGCTGGCTTACTGAAGCACATGAGTTTTTTTCTTTCGGAGAGCTTCTGTATCTTTCGGGAGCCAACTTAGCGTTTTACAGCGTTCTGACACTTATTCTTATGCTTATTTTCAGGCAATCCTTTTACTCCTTCTGCGTAGTGTGCGGACTTATGTTTGTGGATCTCAGTACAGGCGACAAGTTATTTTTTGAGTATTCGTCATTTTTGAATATTTCATGTAATATGCCTATTGAAGTTATAAAAAACAACAGGTTCGTTTATTATGTTATCTTTGCGATTGTATTATCGGTTTGCATTGTCTTTGTAAAAACGAGAATGCCGAACAGACTGAATAAAATGCGTTAAGATAAAAGCTCTCCGCGCGGCGAAATACCCGGCCGCTTTTTTGCTTATGCTACGGCATTCAATACGCTTTCCATGAATACGGCTAACTTACGGCATAACTCGGAAGCTGACGGATGATTATATTTGATTGTACAATCATCACGTTTATAATATAAAACAAACTGATTCCGCTTAAAAAACGAAATCAGTTTGTTTCTTTTACTCCCTACGGGGGGCTTTTTGTATTGTGCGCAAATTGGGCCGGTTCTAATTTTCCGTGGAGTTTTATTTAATTCTTATAATGCTCCGCAAGCTTATACCCGATTCATATATTCTGCATTTTATTAATCAATAGTTCAGTCTGATCACGAAATAAGATAACGCAATAAGATGTTGTCCCCGCATAACAACCTGTTACGCCATAAACCATTAATACCAATCCCAAACACTAATCCAATAGTCTTAAAAAGGATTAGTATAAAACAGAAATCTTGCACATACGGCGGAAGTCCAAAAGCACGGCGCCTAAAAAGTTCAAAAAAATTATAAAAAACGCCTATTCTTTTGATCATACCGGATTCCGACCTTAATACATAACTTCCATTAATAAAAACAATCTGTAAAATATATACGGGAGCCTCTAAAAACCCCTGTAAATAGCAAAAACGGACAGGGTGAGCCGGATGCGAGGAAATCCGGCGAAAGCGAGCTGACGAAGTAGAGGATGCACCATGTTCGTTTTTGCTCAAAAGGAGTTTTTAGAAGTTCCCATATGTTTATTTGACAGATGACTCACTATAAAAACGAGCGATGAATCGTTGTTATATTAAAGCTGCTTAATATAACAGACGTATTCGCCTACAAGCTCAAAGCCGAGCTTAGAAACGGTTTCCTGACATTCCTTATCGCAAAAATAAGTCATATAGCTTGCTCCGAGGCGTTTTCCCCCGTTTAGAACGGCAATTAACAGCTCCCGGTAAATGGCCTCAACAAACGTATCCTCATAAAAATCGATCCCGAAAATTTCAAGCATAACTGTTTCATCTATATAATATACAGCGGCTTTGAGAAGCTCTTCTTCATAATATCCATAAATATTCCACTCATGTAAATTTTCGTATATACGATCACTGTTCCAATACATTTCCCCTTCAATTTCGGAATGAAGCTTTCTGAAATCATCGTAGTTTTCTTCTGTAATTCTTTTTATTGCCTGATTCTGAGGCAACAGGCTGTAGCGGTCAAAGAAAAAAGAATTGTTATTGTCTTCCTCGATACATTTAAAGCCGTTTTTTATAAGAAAGTTTATTGCATCGATGTTTTTTCCCGGAAATCCGGCATAAAAACTATAGCCCTTAAAGCTTCTCTCCGAATTCAGCAACTCCGTAAACTCTTTCAGCGCGGCTTCTATATGACAGCTTATATTAAAGGCGCTCAGGGATATATATTTATCTCGGGGCATCCAATAATACTGTATCCAGCCCTCCACAACGCCTTCGTACTCAAATAAGAGGATTTCGTTTTCCGTTGAATTAAACGCCTTCTTTGAGGCCGATATAAAGTCCGATCTGGTTTTAATTCCGTCGGTATAGGTAGGATAGGCCGACTTAGATTGATCTAAAGCAAGTGAATACGCAAGATCAACATATTTATCAAAGTCAGCTTCTTTAAGTGTAGTAAGCATATGTCCACTCCATTGATAACTCAAAAAATAACGCCCTCTGAATTTCTTGAGAGCGTTATTAAAAATTACTTCTTCTTAAGCTCCGCAGGCTCAAATCTGATTCGTATATCCGGCATTTTATTTATTGAGGAGTAGTAGTTGATATCCCAATCCTGACCTTGCGACGGATCGTTTTCACCGCTTGCCGGAGGAGCAAAGATTTTCAGCGTCAAATCGCACTCGCCCTCCAATGGCTTTTCATAAAAAGCGCTCATAAAGTCGATGGTTTTAGCCTTTGGAGATTTATAAAACCACTTTCCGTTAATTTCCATCATCAGATTCAATTCTTCCTCAAAGGTGATCTCACAGAAGGTGGGATTGCATTCAAAATGCAAAGGGATGCTTATACCTTCGGAGTCCTCGAAGCCCCCCCAGCGAAGCTTAACCGGAAACTGAAGCTCTTCTCCTTCGGTAACGGAAGGATAAAAATATTCATCATGGATAATTTCCTTATATGCCTCCAGTTCAGGCTGAGGTATGCCTACATCGGGGTTGTTGGGGTCTTCTATCTCCAGACCTAAGCGGCCTCTGTCACGAAATTGATAAAAGGTAAATCCGGATAGCCATTCGGCATTTTCATTTTTTACCATATTGCAGAATTCGGTGATTATTTCAGCTTGTTCATATGGTCCGACCACATCACCGTCAGCATTCAGTTCGCTCATTACCATCGGCTTTGAAACACCGCCGTTAAGATATTTAAATCTTTCGTAGGATTTTTTTGTCAAGTCAAAAACATGGTCGGCAGTATCCCTTCTATGGCTTGTTCCGCCGCGCTCCGCCACATCGAAAGGCCATCCCCAATGAAGCGATATATACTTATCCACAGACCATATATCCGTAACGGTAACCGCTTCCTTAAACTCCTTTTCCATGGAAATCTCTTCTCCCGTATTATCCTCACAGCCGCCGATGCACAAAATAGTAGATACGTTGGGAGCATGTTCTTTAAGAATATTATGAAAACGGATATAAAAGTCAGCTACTTCCTGATATGAAGCGCGCTTTGTGAAACTGAACCAATCGCCGGTAGCCTCATGATTGATTCTGAGCATCAATCTTCCGAAGGGACGAAGATCCTTCGCTATCGCTATTAAATGATCATCCGAAACATTGGGATCGATGGTGAGAGTAAGGCAGACATCCTGACCGTGACGGCGAACGTCTCTCATGCAAGTAAAAGGCTCTCCTTCCGTATTTCCATTCAGACCACCCTTATATGTGAAGTAATCATCATAAGGATAGTCCCATTGGAAAGAGACCTCCGCATCCTTCATGACCTCCGAAATCCTTCCTGGCCATTCCTTATCCAACGGGTAATAACAATACATAAGATTTATGGATCTGTGGGGGCGTCCTAAAGAATGGAGGATATAATCCTGATTAACATATTCTCCTCTTTCGCTCCCGTCTCCCAGGTCAACCGCACATTTTGCCGGTCCGAGATGTATTTTTCTGATCTGTTCCGCCATTTCTGTCCTCCGTAATTTTATTTTAGAGTAGTTACATAAAATAATCATGCGTATCCTAAGGCAGTTTTTTGCAGTAATGACAGAATATATGAAAATTAACGGAATATACGCTAATTTTTACCGAAAAGACACGCTTTACTATACGAAAACATACTCCGATCATTATATTTGTAATTATAGCATAGTGTGAAAACGTTTTCAAGAGTATTTTTGAATTTTCCTTGAAATAGTGCTTATAATGCGTTTTTTTAAAAATATTTTTAAAAAAGCCTTGACATAAGAGTAAAATTCTGTTATAATATCAACGTTGCAATTTAAGCAGCAATCGATCCACTAGCTCAGGCGGCAGAGCACCTGCCTTTTAAGCAGGGTGTCCCGGGTTCGATTCCCGGGTGGATCACCATATGCGCCAATAGCTCAGTTGGTTAGAGCAACCGGCTCATAACCGGTTGGTCCGGGGTTCGAGTCCCTGTTGGCGCACCATGCAATTTAAATTGCCGCATATCGGCAGTTTAGATTGCGTCCGACAAAAATTTTCCTGTTATGCAGGTGAATTTTTGTCGGACACCTTTTACATTACGGTGTTTGGTTTTGACTGGTTCTGATATATGTCCAAATCATGTTTACCGTTTAAACGAAAGGGTGATTCCTTTCTTTTAAAGGGGTGTGGTTCAATGGTAGAATAGGGGTCTCCAAAACCTTTGACGTGGGTTCGATTCCTACCACCCCTGCCAAGGTTAATTGGGCAAATCTGTTGTGAAAATACACGGATTTGCCTTTTTAATTTTATGAAAATAAACATATATGTAAGTGCAAGAAAAAGTTTGCAGAGCTTATGAGCGCTTATGTATATCATATAAAATATGGGAGGATTATAACCACGAACAAAATTCAAAAGCGAGTATTTTTGAATATGATCGGATTTACTTAGGCGGATTTATTATGAGGGATGAGCAAGCGGGCGTGGTCAGCGGCATAATAAGACATTAAAAACCGTCCTTACCGCTCAGATCCGGTAAGGACGGTTTAATTGCCAAAACAACTCATGCTGTTCAATATCAAAGGGTCAAGTAGATCACTTCATAATCAAACGGAGATACATGAAGCTTACCGCTGTCACGCATATCCTTGCGTACAACTTTATACCGCTGACATTTTCCCAGAGTCTCATGAAGCATAAACACCTTTGCTTTATGGGACTTATTGAGATAAATAACCGCACCCGTTCCCTTCTCTTTGTCCTCGCGCCTTAAAATACAGTAATCGGGGGTTACGTCAACAAATTTAACGGTGCCCTTTGCAAATGCGGTACAGCCGCGTCTTATGCTTGCCAGCTCCGCCGAAAACTCGATCAGAGATTTATCCTCATTACCCCACGGATAGGTGCGGCGGTTAAAGGGATCCTTATATCCTTCCTGCCCGGCTTCATCACCGTAATAAATGCACGGAATGCCTGGGACAAAGAATTGAAGCACCATGGCACATTTCAATAAGGCAATGCCATATGCATACTCCTGCGGTGAAAGGAAGTTCTCAGCCTGCCAGCTTCTGTCATTAAAGCCCATGTCCTTCCCCGCGAGTCTGGTAATAGCACGCTCGGTATCATGCGTTGACAAAAAGTTCATCAGTATATCCACACAAGGCTTAGGATAATGCTCCACAATGGTCATTATTCCGTCAGTCAACTGTTTCGAGTCAGAATATTTGATATAGTTTAGAATACATTCCTTAAACGGATAATTCATAACGCTGTCAAGCTGTTTACCGGTCAGATAACGTCGTCTTACGCCATAGCTTTCCTTACTGGAGGCATCCTCCCAAACCTCGCCGTAAATAACCTTGTCTTCACCCTTTTTCTTCACCGATTTACGCAGATTATCGATAAATTCATCCGGAAGCTCATCGGCAACGTCCAGTCTCCAGCCTGCCGCGCCTGCGTCAATCCATTTCTGCAAAATCCCGCCGTCCTTGCATATATATTCGGTGTAATCAGGATTATTTTCGTTTACATTGGGAAGATTTGTAAAGCCCCACCAGCTTTCATACAAATCCGGATATTTTATAAAGCTGTACCAATCGCGGTAGGGACTTTCAGGATCACGGTAAGCGCCGCTTCGTTCGCCGTATCTGCCGAATTTGTTGAAATAAACCGAATCTGCGCCGGTGTGACTGAAAACGCCGTCCAAAATAATTTTAATACCGTATTCATCCGCCTTGCTGCAAAGCTCTCTAAAGTCCTGCTCCGTTCCCAGCGTCATATCTATTCTTTCATAGCAAGCCGTGCTGTAACGGTGATTTTCGTGAGATTCAAATATGGGATTAAGATAAATACAGGTAACGCCTAAGCTCTTGAGATATGGCAGCTTTGACTGGATCCCCTTTAAATTTCCTCCGAAATAATCGCTGTTGGTAATAATTCCCTTTTCGTTTGGCCGCCAATCGGGAATCTCGTTCCAGTCAGAATGAAACCTTCTGTCTACGGGCATTACGGGTTCGTCATCCTCATTCTGAACATATTGGGCGAAGCGATCGGGAAAAATCTGATACATAACTCCCCCCTTAAGCCATTCGGGAGTAGTCATTCCTTCCTCATAAACCGTAAGCTGGAACAGTTCTCCGTTGTCAAAGCATCCCAAGGAAGCTCCGTTGCGCTTTATATAGCGGCGTCCGTTTTCATTGGAAAAAAAGAAATAATAATGGTGAAGACCGGTATGCTCGGGAATATACGATCCCTGATATACACGAAACTTCTCACCGCCTATTTCCTGAATAATATCGCATGTAAGGATAGTAAACTT
Organism: uncultured Ruminiclostridium sp.; assembly: GCA_910579265.1. Classification (GTDB taxonomy): domain Bacteria; phylum Bacillota; class Clostridia; order Oscillospirales; family Ruminococcaceae; genus Ruminiclostridium_E. The sequence goes on from CAJTTE010000015.1 coordinate 38,542, forward strand.
TTCCTTAAAGCCAGGTCGGAACATTACCAGAACACACTCGGCATAATTGTATTCTACGGGAACTATTATTTTAAAGTTTATTTCGGTGCTTCTCTCCACCGCTCCGAAAGGAGATTTGTAATAGGTATCAAAGCTGTCGTATATCGGTGTAGCCATATTATTACCCCTCCGTGTTTATACTGTTATTCTTATGTGTGACAATAAAACCGTTTGCCGCAAATTTTTAAGTGCCGACAAACCGCGGACAGACAGCCGCGTCATTTAAATATCTAACTTCTTCTGACTTCTATATCGACTTTATACCCGAATCATCCGAATTTCGTAAATAAACGGCACGTATAAATACAATAATATAAAAACCATCAGATCCATCAAAAATAAAATTCGGAATGCTTTTAAGCATAGGATCTCACCACCCGCCTGAGCCTGACAATGCATATATTAAATAAAAGCCTCCGACGGTAAAAACCTATTGCCTGCCTGAAAAGCCGCGATTTTCACCGATTTTTACTAAGGACTATCTGAAAAGCCGAAAATCACACAATTTCTGCTTGCTGCGCATACCTTCCACATCAAAGAATGCCGATAGTTATCCCAAAAGAACAGCTATGAAGTATCCTCATATTTCTTCGTTTTTTGTTGAAATCTCCATGCTTTTAACGTGATTGCAGATATTTGCTTTGTTTTCAGATACACCCTGACTGTGGGCGCATTCAGATTCATAATTGCTCGAAATATTACCGCGTTTCTCCGTTTTTCCCTGAAAGCCCATTCATTTAGCTAAATCGTACAAAACATCTTAGTTTTCAGATACGTTCTTATGCAAGGACAAATATCCCGGCATAAGCTTTTAATCCATAATGAAAACAGAAGGAAAAGGTATATGTGCAATATAGGAAAAGCCGTAATAAAATCTGAAACATTTTATTTAAATTTCCGCCTATCATTTGGCATAAAGTACCGTTCTTAAAACATCACCGCACAAAGATAATCTTTATGCGGTGACTTTTTTATAAATCGGAACAGTTTTTATCAGACAAGTTTCCAAATATCGCGTGCATAATCCATAACAGCACGGTCAGCGGAGAATATTCCGGCACCCGCAATATTCATAAGTGATTTCTTGTTCCATCCTATAATATCGGTATATGCTTCCGAGGAAGTCTGCTGAGCCTTACGGTAACTGTCAAAATCCGCCAAAGCCATATACTGATCGGTAAACCTCAGCGAATTGGCCAGTTCATCGAATTTAGCACCGTTTATGCTTCCGTACATCCTGTTTATAGCAGCAGAAATACGCGCATCTCCGTTATAATAGCCCTCCGGCGAATATCCGTTGGCCTTCATAACATCCGCTTCGTTGGAATTCATACCGAAAATGAAAATATTATCTCTTCCCACCTGTTCGCATATCTCAACATTTGCGCCGTCATAGGTACCCATAGTTACCGCACCGTTAAGCATAAGCTTCATATTACCGGTACCCGAAGCCTCGGTTCCGGCAAGGGATATCTGTTCGGAAATCTCACTGGCGGGCATAAGGATCTCGGAAAGTGTTACACGGTAATCCTCAAGGAATACGACGCTAAGCTTATCGCTTATTTTAGGATTCTTTCTTATTTCCTCACCGAGACACCAGATCATTTTAATGATCTGCTTAGCCATATAATAACCGGGAGCCGCCTTGGATGCAAAAATATAGGTCTTTGGAACAAAATCGGAATCGGGATTATCCAAAAGGTAATTATAGTCGGTCAGGATATTAAGTACGTTAAGCTGCTGACGCTTGTACTCATGCAGACGCTTTACCTGTACGTCAAATATACTGTCGACATTAAGCTTTCTGCCGGTTGATTTTTCCACATACTTTGCGAAAGCCTCTTTATTCGTCCTTTTGATTTCCGCAAGTCTCTTAAGCACGCTTTCATCGTCCTTGAACATACGGAAACGTTCGAGTTCTGCCGCATTTTTCTTAAAGCCGTCGCCGATACACTGACTCAACAGGTCGGTAAGGCCTTTATTCGACTGAAGAAGCCATCTTCTGTAAGCTATACCGTTTGTAACGTTTTTGAATTTAATCGGCTTATCGTCAAATTCATCCTTAAATACGCTTTCCTTTATTATGTCGCTGTGCAGCTTTGAAACACCGTTTACGGAGTGGCATGCGTCAATGCAGAGATTAGCCATTTTGATCTGATTATTGCTTACGATAGACATTCTTGCAACACGGTTCTCATCGCCCAGACGATTTCTTAAGCCTTCGCAGTAGCGGCGGTTAATTTCGCAGATAATCGTATAGATTCTGGGAAGTATGTTTTTAAGCATTGTCTCGTCCCATTTTTCCAACGCTTCCGCCATAACGGTATGGTTGGTATAAGCGAAGGTATTGGTCACGATATGCCATGACTTTGACCAGCTGTATCCGCACTCATCAAGCATTATTCTCATCAGTTCGGGAATTGCGAGAGTCGGATGGGTATCATTTACATGAATCGCTACCTTTTCATGAAGATTATCCAATGTTCCGTAAATGTTCATATGACGCATTACAATATCGCCGATTGAAGCTGCGCACATAAAATACTGCTGACGAAGCCTGAGGGCTTTTCCCTCGAGATGATTGTCGTTGGGATAAAGGACCTTTGTAAGCGAGTGGGCTATATTGCTTGCACCCAAAGCCGCATCATAATTCCCCTTGTTAAAAGCGCCCATATCGAAGCTCATGCCCTCGGCGCTCCACAGGCGAAGCTTGGAAACGCCTTCGCTGTCATATCCGCTTACATACATATCGTGAGGAACGGCGTTTACCGTTGTGTAATTAACATGATTAACGGAATGGTAATTGTCCGCCCAGCTTTCCTGAATTTCCCCGTCAAAATGCACTTGAATAGCCTGATCCGGAACCGGGGACAACCACACTTCCCCTCCGGGAAGCCAGTTATCGGGAAGCTCAGTCTGCCAACCGTCCAATATCTGCTGTTTGAATATTCCGTATTCGTAAAGGATGGAATAACCCGTAGCCGGAAGTCCGCAGGTTGCAAGACCGTCCATATAGCATGCCGCCAGGCGACCCAATCCTCCGTTTCCGAGTCCTGCGTCAGGTTCTTCTTCGTATATACTGTCCATTTTTATTCCGAAGGTCTCCTGAACCGCCTTTTCGACCTCCTCATTCATTCCCAGATTATACAGGTTAGTCTTAAGAGAACGTCCCATAAGGAATTCCATAGAAATATAATATACCTGCTTCTTACCTTGGGAATTGCACTTTGTCATAAACTTGTGCCGCTTTGCCTTAAGGTAATGAACCACTATTTTAGAAATGGCCTTGTATATCTGCTTGTTGTTGGCTTCCTTCGGAGAGGTTCGGAAATCGAATTCCAAAATGCCTTTCATTTGTTTGATTATTTCTTCGGATGAATACGGTGATGTCATAGCATTCCTTTCCTGCATATCAAATGCATTGTAAAATTTTATCTTTATCCGGCATTTAACACTTGACTGTATTTCACACTTATATTGATTATAACTTAAAATCGGGAAAATATCAAGTCATGGAGCATTTAAATGACAAATTTAGTATGAATAACGGAAAAAACTTCCATCTTCCGCAAAAAAACTGTAGATTTTCACAAAAGCAAAACAAGTAACGCTTATTGATTATAACGTACTTTATTTATTTTTTATTTTTAACATCCTTCTTACTTCATTGGCTGCGGAAATTGAAGAAACGATAAGCAGTATATCATTGCTCAAAAGCTTTGTTCGTCCTCTCGGTATAATAAAATCCTGTCCTCTGGTTATGGATATTATGTTGCATCCGTCGGGAAGCTTGATATCGGCTATCATCCTGCCGTCATAAACATAATCCTCCGGAATTATCACCTCAAACACAGCAGCCTTTTCGTTTATGGGGAGCAACTCCTTTATCCTGCTGTTATCCACCTCACGTTCCATCTGACGGATAATGTTATCGGTTCCCGAAATTGCAATATCCGCTCCAAGTGATTTTATTGTTTCCACATTTTTCGGGTTATTGACTTTCGCTATCGTTTTCTTTACCTGAAAGACTCTTTTTGCCATCTGACATATTATCAGATTAACTTCATCCTCACCCGTTACCGCAATAACCGAATCGCATTTTTCCGCTCCGGCCTTTCTTAGGGCTTTCGTAGTCGAACCGTCGCCGAAAACAACGGTTACGTCAAGAGTATTGGCAAAATACTGACATGTCATTCTGTCTTTTTCTATAACGGAAACGTCATAATATCTTTCCAGCAGTGTTTTGGCCAAATAGTAGCCGACCTTTCCGCCGCCTACGATAATTGCTTTCATTTTATACGGCTCCATCCTTCCTTTTTTTAAAAAAACAGTTTTTCTGTCCGGTTCGGAAATTCCGAGGTTTAGTCAGATTTAAATGCTGAAAGCAGATCAGTCTACCAGCTTTGAGAAAATCAGGGTATCCCCCTCTTTCATAAGGATATTGGAGTTGTTCACAAGAATAAAATTCCCGCCCTGATTAATTACAGCATACAATATTTCATCTTCCTCAAAATTAATCTCCATGCACTTCATTCCGATAAATTCCTTCGGTATGGGCATCGAATAAAATTTTACCTTATGATTACCATATTGGAGCCATTGCTGGCCTTCGTATCCGTCGATAGCAGACACGACCGCATCCAGCGTAAGACGCGTCGGGCAAATCGAGTTAAGCCCGTATTGCTGATATACGGTTTCCTTTTCAATATCCGCTATACCTGCCATAACCTTGGGAACATTGTAAACCTCTTTGGCTATCTGCGCCACCATAATATTTACGTTATCGTTATCCGTAACGGCGCAGACCACATCGCAAGATTCTATTCCAGCCGCCTGAAGATCGTCGTTATCTATAGGGACGCCTTTGAACGTAAGTCCGGTAAAACTGTCGTCGAGCCGCTCAAAAGCATCCCCTCTTCTGTCCATAACGGAAACGTCATGTCCCCGTTCGCACATCGTCATCGCCAAAGCCGCGCCCAGACGTTCGCATCCGATAATTAGAATATTCACTTTGATCTGCCTTTCTGTAATTAACGAAATTTTTATAACTCTCTGTCCATAAAATCTTTTTTCTCGGTTATTGAAAATCTGCTCCAACCTATAAAACTGAAAATACAATATATCCACAGATTTCATTACGGTCTCCGTACCTGATTAACAGCACTTTCAGCCGAAATATATTACATTACATGTGCGTCCAAAATCCTGACGGCTAACTCTCCCGATTTTGTAAACAAAAAATCCATCCGTAAAGTCAGGTCATTTAGTTCCCCGTCCGTTGTCAGATCATAATCTGCATGAAAGCCTCTTCCGTCGCTGTATACGATACAGGAAAGCTGATGATATTCATATTGGGGGTCAAAAGTACACGGAACATCAAAACGATCCGTATAAGGCAATTCGTTGATTTCCAAAAAGCCATCGATCGATTCCGCAAATTCGGAAGGCGATATGCCTTCAAATTCAGCATATTCCTCAATATCCGAATAACGTTTTTCAGATATGCAGTTTACGATCTCTTTTACAACAGGCTCCGCCAACCGCTCCGCTTCTTGTTTATTCATCTGTTTTCCTCCATATCATTTTAGGGCGGATCTGAAACCGAAGCAAATTTGTACAATTACGCTAAAGCGTCCTCAGTCAGCAGAAATCGTGCAATTTGAGGCTTTTCAGACAGCACATAATCTTAAACGGATTAATATAATTTTATTTTTTATCATATATGCTTCATTAATTGCCGCGGTATAACCCTAAAAGCTGCCGGATAAGAGACGGCTTTGTATGTTATCGGACGTTTTGTCCGTTTTCCCGAGCCTGCCGGGACTTTTTTCCGGCTCCGTCTGCATTGTCTGCCGATGCTTTACAGATAAACGAATTTTAATACGTTATATTTTTCATACCTCACTTTGCTGCTGCTCAAGTGAAAACTGCCGCCGTATCGGCATAAAGACTGCTTAGTACCGTTATAACACACATTCACATAAAACCGAGATGCGCATTTAAAATATCCTTCTGCCGCAGATAAGGTGATTTTTTAAAAAATGCTTGTGTATTTCAAAAGACTTAAGGCAACACCGCACAATGATTGCGTGTGAATTGCGCAGTCAGATTTTTCGTCAGCTTGTATAAATTGGACGCAGGAATACTGACGCATTTCAAGGAGAATTTGTGCAAGCTGACGGAATATATGCAAGCAAGCCGCACGCAAAGCCGTCAGGCGGTCATTGTGCGGTATTGCCTTAACAAATATAGACAAAGTCTGCCGCTAAGAGGTATATAGGTCTTTACAGGAGCATGCTTTAATAATCATATGCCGCTTCAAAATCAAAAACTTAGCTCCTCGCCCGTCTGCAAATACTGAAGCTGTGTTCCCAGATATCCCTTAAGCTCTTCATAGCCCTTTAATCCGGTGCAGTGACATGTGTATACGGCTCCCACATTAAGACCTTTTATTTCATCGGCCGTTCTTCTTATAAAATCCTGATCAACAGTGATTTTCTTGGGACTGTCACCCATGAAATGAAGTCCGCTGACTATGGACAGTATGGGAATGTCACCCCAGTTCTTCTTGACCGTCCTTATCATATTAGGAAGTCCGCAATGAGCACATCCTCCCAGAATCACACAGCCTTTTCTTCTGTCGCCGGAGGGAAAAACGACCCCGAAGCATTCATGATCGAGCTCGTCGTTCACATAACCTTCTCCCTGTCTGAGACGCTGACTTTTATCCAGAACATAAAAGCTCTTATCCTTTATTTCATCCTTCATAAGAAAAAAGCCGTCAAAAACCTGCTGAAAACTGTTAAAAAGAATAAAATTGTCCCGGTGTTTTTTTATCTTCTCCGATAAATTTCCCATCGGTGTAAAAAAAGGACCTTTTTTCTTTACCGGATGACAATCGGCAGCCTTAGGCGCAAAAACTTTTATGTCCGGATTTATTTGGATGAGATTATCGAGTCCGCCCGTATATGAAAAATGATTATGGGGAACAATAACGGCATTCATATTCTCCAAAGGGATGCTCATTCTTTTAGCATTGTTTATAAGCTTGGAGCCTGCGCCCGCACCGAACAGACAGTATTTTCCCCCGTTTTCCAAAAAAAGAGACATACCATGCTCAACCAAAAGCTTTTGTGAAACCGCCGTGTTTTCAATCAGCATAATTATACGCATGAATATACCTCCTTTCATTTTTTATGCAGTATGAAGCAAGGATCGGAACACCTCAGATCCCTGACAAAAAACGTCTGTAATCAAACTTAACTTTCTCTTCAAGTCTTGCTTCGATTATTATATCACAAGTCCCTTCAATTGTCAAAAAGTGATCGCAAAGGGATTTCATCTTAAAAGACCCTGATATGCGTACAAAACTGCAGATTATAGCAATAATAAAAAGAAAAATCAGGTGTAAACCTGTTTTGGTTTACAGCAGGCGGAATTACGGTTTGCGCAGGATTATTCAATATAGAGTGTGCGCATAAAAACAATATGCAAATTTTCGAGCACGATTTTGCCGTAGATAAAGCAAATTTTTGCTGTAATACTTTCATTTTTCAAAAAATTTTAACGAAATATTTTCCAAAAAGACATATGCCGGACTTTATGTTCACACGTTCTAAGAACAACGCCTTTGTTTTTATATAAAGACGTAAAACACGAAAATGTATTTGACGCGGGAAAGCAAAACACGGAATTTTTAGACAACACCGTACGGCTAATATCTGACGGCTTTGCCGTACGCTTGCTTAAGTTTTTTTCGAGAAGACTAAGGTTTCTCATAGTAATCACTTGCACCACGCTCTTAAAATAACCCAGCCATTCCGGTTTTAAGAGTGATTTTATTTGTTGCGACGGATTATGCATTCTGAGGCGGTACGATGTCGCAGAATATTTATCCAAGGCTGTGCGGAACGCACCGCGAACAAAGCGAATACCAAGAAAACAATTGACGGTGCAAATCCACGATAATAGTTGTGCGGTGTTGTCTTATATTTAAACGACTTTGTCCAAAAAACAAATTTAACCTTACCATGATGTTCAAAGAGGTGATTCCATGCAATACTTCAAGGGCTATTACTACAAATGCTGTTCAAAAAACGATTCTATAGCATTTATACCCGCATATCATTGTTACAACGGGAAACGATCCGCTTCATTACAGATCATAACAAGCGAAGGCTCTTATAACGCGGATTTTCCCGAAATACTCTTTACCGAAACAGAACCCGGAGCGATAATCGGAAAAAACATTTTTACTTCAAAAGGGATAAGGCTTGATTTACACGGCGGCTCGGTTGATATAGAGGGCGATCTTCGTTTCGGATGTATAAGACCTGTTGCCTATGATATCATGGGACCGTTTAAATATGTTCCGTTTATGCAGTGCAGGCATTCTGTCTTCAGTATGCGCCACAAAGTAAACGGCACCATTAAATTAAACGGAAGGACATTAATTTTTAAAAACGGCACGGGATACATTGAAGGCGACCGGGGAAGCTCCTTCCCGAAAAAGTATCTTTGGTCTCAGTGTTTTTTTGAAAACGGCTCGGTTATGTTATCCGCCGCAGACATACCACTTGCCGGTTTATGCTTTAACGGAACCATAGCGGTTGTTATGATAGGAAAAACACAATACCGCCTTGCGACTTATTTGGGCGCAAGATGCGTATATGACAATAAAGGCGGCGCGGAAATTATACAGGGAAGGCACCGGCTTTCAGTCAAACTGATAAGCACCGACGGTAAGCCGCTTAAAGCTCCCGACAACGGAAAAATGATACGCACCATACATGAAAGTCTAAAATGTACTGCGTCTTATAAATTCGAAGAAAATAAAAAAATCCTTTTGGACTTTGTATCCGATAAAGCGAGCTTTGAATATGAGCTATGAGCCCTGCCGTCCGGTTTTTTATCCGGATTACAAACGTCATTACATTGCAGTTAAAAGCTACAGATGCCGACTTGTTCTAAAAACTCGGGCCAAAAAGCATTTGCCCCGCTTATATATTGCCTGTGCATCAGCTTTTTTCACCTTTCAACGCATAAGTAAATTTATCCCAGATCTCGGCCGGAGATTTTCATTTTACAATAAATAAGCTGTCCGAAAACGGACAGCTTTAAAAACATAAAAATCCGGATCAATCCTTACTCGGTTCAAGTATGGCATAATTTCCGTCATCACGCTTATAAACAACGTTGACCTCACCGGTATCTCCGTTCTTGAACATAAAGAAATTATGGTCAAGCATATTCATTTGAAGAATCGCTTCATCAACGCTCATAGGACGAAGCCTGAAGCTTTTGCGCTTTATAACATTATACTGAGACTGTTCCTCGATTTCTTCCGATTCCTGAACCTCAAAAGCTCCGGATTTAAGTCTTTTTTCTACCTTGGTCTTATTTTTTCTTATCTGACGGATTATTTTATCAACGCAGGCATCAAGAGCATCGTTTTTGTCGGCCGATCTTTGCTCTGCGCGGAAAATCAAACTTTCATATTTTACGGTAAGCTCAATTGTGATATCATCCTTAAGTGTGGACATCGTAAGCTTTGCGTCCGCTTCATCACCGAAAAATCTATCCAGCTTTTTAAGCTTCTTTTCAGCGTACTCGTTAAAAGCCTGAGGAACCTGCATTTTCTTCGCTGTAATTTGTAACTTCATATACTTTCCTCCTTTTGCAGAAAGATTTCTGCGATTTGAAAACCGATATAAAATAAACGATTTTCTTGTTTACAGTATAGCATATTTTGAAAAAATTTACAATACTTTTGCATGATTTTCACACAAATATGTGAATTTTAACAAAAAGGAGAGCTCTTTTTATATGTGCACTGTTTTGTAAAAGCTTCGACAACTTTTTTACCGATAACGTCTTATAATCAGAAACAAGGGATACGGCCGCAGTCCGAAAATGATTATACATTAGAGCTTGTTCACATAAAAACAATATGCAGATTTTCGAGCATAATTTTGCCGCTTGCAAGGCAAAATCATGCGGGAATATTATAATAATTCAAAAAAGTCCTAACGCGGCAAGCGGCATAATTTGCCTAAAAGATGCGCGCCTTCTTTAATGTGAGCGCGTTCCGATATTGATGGTGATTTGCCGAAAAGTATTCAGTAGAAATGAACGATAGAATTATCCGGCAGAATTTATTTTAACATACGTCGGTATCCGAATGTTAAAACATAACGGTGATTATTTATGAGAGTAATATACATAGACATTCTTCTGTTTTTAAATTTTTATATCACCTACTTTCTGATAGTAGGCACATGCTGCCTTCTGCACAGCCGGATAACTTTACTCAGAAGGATACTGGGCGCGTCATTCGGCGCCGCGTCATCGCTTATAATATTGCTTCCCCAAATGTCTATCCTGCTCGGTGCAATTGTAAAGCTTCTGTTTTCCACGGCGATCATGTTTATATCCCTGGGTTTTGGCAATCTTCGTTTATTTATAGGACGAACCCTGCTATTTTTTCTTGTAAACTGCATCTATGCGGGCATAATGATGGGGCTGTGGCTTTTTTCGGCTCCGGTCGGAATGGTTTATAATAACGGAGCGGCGTATTTCGATATTCCGGTATGGATGGCTCTTCTATCTACCGCAGCAGCGTATTTTATTTTAAGGATCATACGTTATTTCGCCGATTCAAAAACCTCGGCGGATAAAAAATACACCTTGGAAATAGTAACCGAAAAAGGAAAAGCCGCTCTTACCGCACTCCCCGACAGCGGAAACAAACTTACCGACTTTTTTTCCGGACTTCCGGTAATATTCTGTGATATAAATAAATGCGCTTCCGTCTGCCCTGATGCGGTTATTATGCAGCTTTCATCCGAAGCACCCGAAAGCCGTGAGAAAAGCATAAAAGGAATAAGACTTATACCGTGCACTACCGTTTCCGGCGGAGTAACGGCGATATGCTTTAAGCCTCAAAAAATATTTATATGCGACGGCTCAGTCAGAAAGGAAGTAAGCGCCCTTATAGGCTTTACCAAAAACGGCATTAACGGAAAGGACTTTGAAGCAATATTCAATCCGCGTATTCTTTGACATACAAATGTAATTTATAATTTCTTGCAGTAAAATATGACTTGACCCTTCAGCTCAGCATAGTTATACGGCGGTAGATAAAAAAGCGCCGTACCACCGTTTTGAAACAAGATCGGTTTTAATTCGGATCGATAACAGCACCGCAGCATATGAAGCGTTATCATAAAAAGTAAAATACCGCCGCAATACCGATGTTTCGTAAACAGAAAAGCGGCAGAATAATATTATATAAAACCGCCGCAGAATAAAGAAACAATAAGACGGTTGTAAATGAAATAATTAAAGACAATCGTACATTTTCAGTCTTTAAAGATAATCTATTGCTCCACCAAGTAACTCTTGAAGAATTTGTGTGCCGAAGGGCTGTGGAAAGACAAGGAAGAAGACCGCAGGAATATGCGCATATTTCAAGGGCTTCTGACGAAGTATTTAGGCAGCCGGGCAAGCAGAAAAATTCAAGAGTTACTTAGGGGAGCAATATAAATACGTCTTTTATCCCGTAATCAAAAAAACGAAAGGAACAGAACTAAATGAAAGTAAAGGCTCAGGAAATATTTAAAAGAATCTTAATTAAAATCGGCCTTAAAAAAACGGGCGAGGTATTTTACATAAACGGATCCGATACGCTGCCCCCTCCCCTTACAAAAGAAGAGGAGCAGAAAATCTTTGATCTTATGGATACGGACTTTGATAAGGCCCGTGAAGAGCTTATAGTACATAATCTGCGTCTGGTAGTATACATTGCAAAAAAATTTGAAGGAAGCGGCGTTGGTCTTGAGGATCTGATTTCCATAGGAACCATAGGTCTTATCAAAGCCGTAAATACATTCAGTAAGGAAAAAAATATAAAGCTTGCCACATACGCCAGCAGATGCATAGAAAACGAAATACTCATGTTTCTCAGAAAGTCAAGCCAATATAAACATGAAATTTCAATAGACGAACCCTTGAATGTAGACTGGGACGGAAACGAACTGCTGCTATCCGACGTCCTGGGTACGGAAAACGATATTGTGAATATGAATATAGAAAACGAAGTTGAGCATCAGCTTTTAAGGAAGCTTGTATCTGCGCTTCCCGACAGAGAAAGAGTTATAATGGAAATGCGGTTCGGACTGAAAAACGGCATAGAACTTACCCAAAAGGATGTGGCCGACAAAATAGGAATATCCCAAAGCTATATATCACGCCTTGAGAAAAAGATAATCAAAAGACTGAGAAAGGATCTTGAAAGGCTTTGCAACTAATATCGGGAGCTGTCTTAAAAGCCGCGAACCGCACGATTCCCGCTAACTTCGGACTCTTTTAGCGTCAAAGAGTGCCGGTAGTTTTACCAAAACGGATAACTATGAAACACCCTCGTTTTTCTCCGCTTTTTCCTTGAAACAGCCACTGTTTTTAACGTAATTGTACTAACTGTTCTTTTTCAGATGCTCCCTGAAAAACTGATTTAAAACCTATGGTGTTTTATAAAAAGGGGTTTTTATATCATCGACATTTTTCGGGGCTTGGAAAGCGAACCTGTTCTTTCTTAACTTTTTTCACCGGAAGCTGCAACACTTTAATCAATTATGCTGTTTAACATTTCAATGGTGTTTCCCGCCGCATATAAGCTGATAACAACACCTTATTACCTTTTAAGCCGGATCGTTTATTGACCGAGCTTTTTAAGCATCAATTCAATGTTGCTTTTTTATAAGATCGTTTCAAGCCTTAAAAAAATACGATTATAACCCATATAATAAAAAACGCGCTGCGGAAAAGGTGCGGCTATAGGCCGTCATAAACACATACGTGTGTTTTCAGGCCTATAAGAAGCGATAATTTTTTTCCTGTAATCATCACCGGAGTCATCATTCCAAAGCCCACAGCAACGACAATCACATTTTATCAAATTAAAAAACATATGCCGCCCAAAGACCATTTAAAGCTTTCGGGCGGCACTTATTTTTTTATTTATCTTCCTTTTCCTTAAGAAGATCGCGTATTTCGGTAAGCAAAACCAACTGAGGATCTGGAGCGGGCTCTTCTTTAGGCGCTTCCTCTTCCTCCTTCTTTTTCAGCTTCTCAGCCCTTGAACGAACAGTGTTTATTGCCTTAATAAGAAGGAAAACAGAGATCGCTATCAGCAGGAAGTTTATTATGTATTGGATAAACGAGCCATAATTTATTGAAACCTCGGGTTCAATGATTTCGGCGCCTTCCTTAACCGCCTCTTTTAAAATAATCTTCAATTCGGAGAAATCGACCTCACCGGTAACCATTCCCAAAAGCGGCATAAAAATATCACCGACAAGAGAATTTACAATCGCGGTGAAGGCGGAGCCGATAATAAGACCCACAGCCATATCAAGCACATTTCCTCTTGAAATAAACGCTTTAAATTCACCGATAATAGTCAGCTTCTTCTTTTTTCTCTTTTCAGATCTTGATCCAGCCATGTTTAAACAACCGTTCCTTTCCGATAAAAATCTTAATCTGTCAAATAACAGACGCTTCGAAAATATATTTTCATTTTACAATATACGACATACTTTGTCAATGGAATAAGCTTTAAAATTTTGAAACCGTCCCAACCGACTCCCGATAAATTAACATAAGCTTTTTGTATCGGCAACGGTAAAATACGCCGGCTATCAGTTCATATTTATTTATAGTGCGTTCAAATAAAACCGATATACGGATTTTCGAATATGATTTTGCCGTAGATGAGGCAAATTTTTGCAGGTATGCTTGCATATTTCAAAAAAGTAACCAAATATACTGTAAAATTCGCAGAAAAAGCATGTGCCGGACTTTATGTGAACGCACTCTAAAATCCGCATCAGGCAAGCCAGCTCAACAGGAGCATACTTTATGCAGCTTTAAGCGACATATTATAAACGCTATATTACTGACGCACCGAATCATACGCTATGGCAAAACAAATAAACATCATACATCCAACAAATCGCCTTCGATTATATTAACGGTTCCATAACTTCACACGAAAAAACTAAGGATATGAACGGTTTTGCTTTACGGCGCAGACGATTAAAGCACAGTACGCCCCGTTTGCGGCATTTGTCATTACCATACATACAAATCGGTTCAATTATATACGGTAATGTTAAGATAAAATTACGGGAAAACGGGTTTAAAAGCAATTCCCTTGTTATATGCCAAATCAAAATTTTTAAAAGGCCAACATCAATCAATTGTTACATATGTAAATCTCGGATGACAATAATCACCGCTTACGCTTATTTAAACATCAGCTCGGTAAACTTTATGGCATATTCGTTCCAGAATGTCATATCATGTCCGCCCTTGCTTTCAAAATACCGGTGTTCGATTCCGTTTTCATTTAAAAAATTATGAAATCTGCGGTTATTTTCAAGTAAAAAATCCTCAGTACCGCAGCTCATAAAAATCTCCGGAATATTTGCTTCTTGTTCTTTTAGTTTTTTTATAAGCTTTTCCGGATTATTGTCACTTTCTCCAAGCTTATCAAGATCGCCGAAGCACTCATGATAGTATGCATAATTTGCAACGCCGTTCTCACTTCCGGGCTTCATTCCTTCAATTTCATACATTATTAGCGCAGAAGAAAGCGCCGATGTTTTCCCGAAGGTTTCCGGATAAGCGAAAGCCGTATGCAGCGCTCCGAAACCGCCCATAGACAATCCCATGATATATGTTTCATCCGGTGTTTCAGCAAGACCGAATGTTTTTCTTATGTAATTAACCAGCTCTTCTCCAACAAATGTACAAAATTTATGCCCTGTGGAAATACCGTCAAGCCAAAATGAGTTTTCCCCATTCGGCATAATTATTGCAAAATTGTATTTTTCGGCAAGGTATTCCGGAACCCAATTGCCTGCGCTTCCCGTATAACCGTGAAGCAAAAAGAGCGCTTTCATTTTTCGCTTGCTGAAATCAGAATTGGTTTGAGCTCTGTCATTGGGTATGAACATTTCAAAACAGGTATTTCTTTGCAAAGCTTCAGAAAACAATTTTACTGTAAAATATGCCATTTTTCCCTCCTTTGAATTGCGATCACAAATTTACAGTTTTATTATACAATATACGGGTAATGGATTTCAAGCTTTTAAAGCATAAAAAACATATTTTCTGTTTTTCAAGGCAAATAAAATTAATGTCTTGCATTGAAAAAGTTACTGTGGTATAATAACCTCAGACAGAAGAAAGAGGTAGATTTGATTTTAATGTCTGAGAACATTGTATCGGTTTAGGAGAATCGCTCCGCTTTGCTTCGCTCCTTTTATGATATAATAACCTCAGACAGAAGAAAGAGGTAGATTTGATTTTAATGTCTGAGAACATTGTATCGGTTTTGGGGAATCGCTCCGCTTTGCTTCGCTCCTTTTATGATATAATAACCTCAGACATAAGAAAGAGGTAGATTTGATTTTAATGTCTGAGAACATTGTATCGGTTTAGGAGAATCGCTCCGCTTTGCTTCGCTCTTTTTATGATATAATAACCTCAGACAGAAGAAAGAGGTAGATTTGATTTTAATGTCTGAGAACATTGTATCGGTTTTGGGGAATCGCTTAATATAAATCCAGTGAGCCGATAAAATAAGAATGATTTATTTTATTCTTTCAGAAGAACTGATTTGTTTTTTATATATCACCTTGGATAAAAAATCCTGACATATGAGAATGTTTCTATGAATTGTAAAATAATTTTTGAGTAACCACAGGAAGGAGTCCGGACAATAAGTTTTGTCAAAAACAAATGGAAAAAGGAATTAAAAACAAGCAGTCTATAACAGTAGAAGAAAAAGATACGGCATTGTTTCACGGAAGCGGCACACTCAGAGTTTTCGCAACCCCTGCCATGATCTCTCTTATGGAAAATACGGCAATGAACAGTGTTGCTCCTTTTTTACAGAATGATGAAGCTACTGTCGGCACTGAAATAAACATTAAGCATCTGAGCGCCACGCCTGTCGGATGCTGTGTAACATGTGAAAGCGAGCTTATCGAAATAGACGGAAGGCGTCTTGTTTTTAAGGTAAAGGTCTACGATAACAAAAGTGTTGCCGGCGAAGGAACGCATGAAAGATTTATAATTAAAGCCAAAAAGTTTTTTGAGAAAACGCAGTTAAAGCTTAAATAAAAACAAACAGATCGGATTTTCAGATAAAGTGATAAAAATAAAAGTAAAACTCTGCAAAATCGGTTTATTTTGCTTAAGTTTTTTCAGTAAAAACTCAGAAAAAACGCATTGAGCTTTTAAAAAAAACCACAGGTACTGAAAGAAACGGTTATCAAAGCGATTATTACCAGTCTGCGGCGATCATGGATCAACGGCAAAAGGCCGGCTTGACAATACTTTGACTATCGTGTATCCCGAAAGATTACGAGTAAATAATCAGTAACGGAAACGATCTTCCCATTTTTTTCATCAGCTTGTCCCTAATGAGAAATGATCAAGTGCGCAAAAACGGATCACGCTTTCTCATTGACCATATTATAAAAAGCTGCCGCACAAAAAAGACGCTTTAAAAAGGCAACGCCCCCGTTCTGTAAAAAAGGATCAAATAAATCCCTATCAATATATCTTTTTACAATATTCCGCCATATAAGAAGGTCTTTATGTCCGATTTTTTGTATGTGATTACAAAACAGCGTATAAGAAAAAACGCTGATTTACAGTATATTAAAAAATCCGCCTCGAACCATATCGTTTCTACGATCCTAACCTGCAATAAGTAAATGATGACATAGGTTTCAATTGTTTGGCCATAAAAAACAAAAATATTTTAAAGGGGTTTACTATGAAAAACAAGGTATTTTATCTCAACAACGAAAAAACCGCATATGTTAAAGCCTATCTTCTGGATAAAGTGGAAAGCGTTCCCTTCGGTAACAACCGTCCCGCAATTCTTATATTTCCGGGCGGAGGATATGAATTTTGTTCCGAACGCGAAGCCGAACCGATAGCCATGCGTTTTCTTGCCGAAGGATATAATGCGTTTGTGCTTTATTATTCCTGCGGTAAAAAATTTCCCGTTTCCATTATAAACGCCGCATACGCAATGTATAAAATCAGAGCCAGAGCGGACGAATTCAATATTGACAAAGACAAAATAGCCGTATGGGGAGCCAGCGCAGGAGGTCATCTGGCCGGATGCCTCGCCACTATGTGGAGTGACAGTTCAATAGTCAATACCATCGGCTGCGAGCCTATGGATATCCGCCCTAATGCGGCCATTCTCAGCTATCCGGTTATAAGCGGGATAACATCCCCTCACAAAGGCAGTTTTGAAGTGCTTTTAGGTGAATCACCATCCTCTTCACAGCTTTCAAGGCTCTCTCTTGAAAACCGTGTAACACCCAAAACACCGCCTTGTTTTATATGGTGTACGGCTAACGATGACTGCGTATCCGCCCATAACAGTCTTGTTTTCGCCAAAGCCTGCGTTTCCAACAAGGTGCCGTGTGAGCTTCATATGTTTGACGAAGGTCCCCACGGTCTTTCCGACTGTTCAAAAAACACCGGATGGAACGAATATTTCTATAACGATAATTGTAAACAGTGGATCGGGATGTCTATAAAATTCCTGGAAAAATATATGAACATCTGACTTTCGGCATTGTATTTTCCCGATCGGAGAAGCATCATGATTAAAAGAACGAAGTATAAGCGCTGGCAATTTGTTATGGAATGGGTAACTCTCGGCGCGGCAGTGATTTGGTTTACAGCCGCGCTGATACTACTGTATAATTTCTGCGACACACAAACGGAAATATTTAAAAGAAATCTTCTTATGATGAGCATTTTAGTCGATATCTTATCTTATTTGGGTCTTACTACGATAAGCTTTCTTCCTCACGGAAACGCGCTGATCAAAAACAGAGAATATGAGCGCGGGGATAAAGATTATCAGTACAGGAAAGAAAGCGCTTTAAGGAGCTTTGCCCTCATAACCAAGCCCGTCTTTATACTGATCGCCGTGTTTATGGGATTATACAAATATCTTTTTTAAGGAGAAAACAGAAAATGACTAAACGACCCTTTATTACAAAGGAAAAAATAGAGGAGATAGCTGCTCAATACCCTACCCCCTTTCACGTATACGACGAAAAAGGAATCAGAGAAAACGCCAGAAAGCTTAAATCGGCATTTTCCTGGAACAAAGGATTTCGCGAATTTTTTGCCGTAAAAGCAACCCCGAATCCATATCTGATGGAAATTCTTATGGAGGAGGGCTGTGGCTTTGACTGTTCCTCTTATACCGAACTAATGCTGTCTGACAGGGTTGGGGCAAAGGGCGCCGATATAATGTTCAGTTCAAACGCTACTCCCGACGAAGACTTTCTCCTGGCAAGAAAACTTAATGCACAGATAAATCTTGATGATTTTACTCACATAGAAATATTGGATAAGCTTTGCGGCATTCCTGATACCATAAGCTGTCGATATAACCCCGGAGGAGAGTTTAAAACCAGCGAAAAGGGCAACGTTATGGATACTCCAAAGGACGCTAAGTACGGCTTTACACATGATCAGCTTATCGAAGGCTACATGCTTCTGAAAGAAAAGGGAGCAAAGCGTTTCGGTATGCATGCTTTTCTTGCCAGCAATACCTTAACTAACGATTATTATCCTGTTCTTGCCGAAATCCTTTTTAAGACGGCTGTTGAAATAAAAGAAAAGACCGGAATAAGCCTTGAGTTTATAAATCTCTCGGGCGGCGTCGGAATCGCTTACCGCCCCGGAGAGAAGTCAAACGATATTGAAATCATCGGAAAAGGCGTAGAGGATGTTTACAATAAAATTCTCGTTCCAGCAGGATTAGGCGATCTGGCAATTTATACCGAGCTGGGCCGTTTTATGCTTGCTCCCTACGGACACCTTGTTGCCAAGGCAATCCGCGAAAAGCATATTTACAAGGAATATATAGGACTGGACGCCTGTGCGGCTAATCTCATGCGTCCCGCAATATACGGCTCGTATCATCATATAACCGTTGCCGGAAAGGAAAACGCCCCATGTGACCATATGTATGATATCACGGGAGGGCTTTGCGAAAATTGCGACAAATTTGCAATTGACAGAATGCTTCCGAAGATCAATACCGGTGATTACATAATCATTCACGATACAGGCGCTCACGGTTTTTCCATGGGCTATAACTACAACGGAAAATTAAGAAGCGCCGAGATCCTTCTTAAAGCCGACGGAAGCTTTAAGCTTATAAGACGCGCCGAAACTCCAAAAGATTATTTTGCTACCTTTGATTTTGACGAAAAGTACAAATTCTGACCGCCTTCTCACAGATATTATTTAAAGACGGTTATTAATGCAGCCGGACGTATAAAAATGAAACATATCATTTAAATCATATTTCCAGGCATTTCTTTAACGTCAAGTTACTATTAAAAAAAATTCCAGTCAAGCCGTTAAACACACCCCATTTTTCCGTAACATACTCTCGAATTTTTTGTTTTTTTCGAAGCAAAAACGAATTTCCTTAAGGCAAATGGGAAAAGCGGGACAGGAACGGGCTGACAAATAGTCATAAGGGCGCCTTAGAAATCGTTTTACTTTTGAAAAAATCGTTCTCTGCTTTGCCGAGAACGATTTCCCAAAAGATGCACTATGGCGCGGCAGCTACGAACTATCACAGAGTTTACTTATATCTTATAACTTCCGGACCAAGAATACATTAAACTTACCTTTTTCTGCTTATACCCTAAGATCTTCCCGAACCGGCAAAGACGCTTTATTTTAAACAATTGATCATCCGATATATGCCGGTTTTTTTAATCCTTATGTACAGATACTTCAATAAGCTTCAAAGCGATACTTTTTGTTTTATGGCAGCACTGCACAATGATTGGGTGTGAATCACGCAATCAGATATTTCGTAAGCTTGCATAAATTCAAGGCAGAAATACTGACGTATTTCAAGGAGAATTTGTGTAAGCTGACGGAAAATATGCAGGCAAGCCGCGCGCAAAGCCGTAAGGCGGTCATCGTGCGGTATTGCCTTAAATCAGCCGGGATACAATACGGAAAAAAACTACCCGAAAACATTTTCAAATATTAATGCTGTAAGAAAGCCAAGAATAAATTAAAGGCAGCACCGTAAGCGCTGTCGTGAAATTGTGCCGCAGATCGTTTTCCTGATATTCGCCAATAAGGGTGCGTCCTTCACCGCTATGAGCGAATATCCTGCGCCATTGTGCCTCGTCAGAATGCACGAACGAATCAAGAAACCACTCTTAAAGCCGGATTTACCTATGCATTTCAATGAGGATCGGCGCAGGCGATGACCATGTGAAGACTCCGGCTGGACGGAAAAAGCACAAATAAGCGTACAGCAAGCCGTTAAGCATTAACTATACGGCGGCGCTTTAATCCATTCAAAATAAAAAAGAGGTTAAAATATGGTTAAGAATTTTCAAGAGTTTTGCAGCGAGCTTATCCGATGCGGTTTTTCTATGGGCGGCGGTAACGATAAGGGAATTTTCGCAATAATAGACTACGATTGGAAAGAACAGAGCAACATTGAAACTCCGGTAATGTGGCACACCGGGGATCCTGAAACCGATCCGTGGGAATGGAGGATCCGGGTTTTGCGTGAAAGAAGCGACATTGCTTACGCTAAAGTATTTTTTAAAGCCAGCGGATATATTACCAAACCCTGGTATGCGGATTTTATATGTGCAAGAAGAGGCAAAAAGGATTATAATTCAATGTACAGCGACGGCGAAATAACGGAAATGAGTGCCGCAGTCTACGATATTATCTCCCGTTACGACGCACTGCCGATGCATGAAATAAAAAGCTTAGGAGGATTTTCCGGTGTTGACAGCGCAAAATTCGATAAGGCAATAACAGAGCTTCAAATGAAAATGCTAATCACCATGTGCGGTGCCGTCCGGAAAAAGAATAAGAACGGAGAAGAATACGGCTGGAACAGCACGATAATGTGTACTGTGGAAAGCTTCTGGAAAGACGAAGCGTCAAAAGCTTTAACACTTGATCCGAAAAAATCTTATGATAAAATAAAGGAACAGATATTAAAGCTTAACCCAAATGCTGCGGAAAGCAAAATTAAAAAATTTATTTTAGGCTGATACATACCGTTGATTTAAACAGGCCTTCCAGTCTAAATACAAATTGTAATATCTATTATATATATTACAATCTGCCAATTCAGTTCGAATAAAGCAAATCTACAAAATCGCATATATCGAGATAAATATACTTTAAGTAAAAATACAGGTCGTATATTTTATGGATATTAAAAGAATAAACACATATGATGACGTCAGATTTTCGTCCGACGTTCTTGCCGAGCATGGAGCATTTGTTATCGATAACAAATATCCCTGTTCATTCAAAATAACTAATGAAAAGTCAGCCCGAGTGGAATATCACGATTATACGTGTATTGCTCCCATAATAGATTTCTTCAGATTTTTTGCCGAACATATAACGGTTTTTTACGACACAAACGGTAGAAAAATAGCCGAGTTTCCCCAAATCGAAACAAGAATCATGAGGATCGACGAGCTTCAGCCTTCTCAGTTTTTTGTCGATACCGATAAGCTTAAGGCGGTCTCCTCATTTGTAAAAAGCACTGAGGATATGTTCATACCGATTGCATTTTATGAAAAAATCGGAAGATATATTTCTCTTGACGGGCATACGAGGCTTTATTTTGCCCAACAGCAAGGAATAAAAAATGTGCGGGTCTTCATCACCGATCCTCCCGAAAGTATATATGATTTTGCGGACGAGGCAATAAACCGGGGCGTTAAAAAAGTTTCTGACATGGAAGTACTTCCGCATGATGAATATGATATCAGATGGAACAAATTCTGTGATGATTTTTTTCAAAGGGAAGACTGAAAGATAAAAAAATATATTACTTTAAAATACCATATTCCGTTATGAGCTTAAAAAATGCGTATTTCTTGATAAAGCCGGACAGAATTCTTTGAATTATAAATTGGAAAAAGCTATCGGGGAAAAGTCTTATAATAAACGTTTTAACATTTGATCAGCCTAAAAAAATGACCATTTAAAACATTTGCAAATAAACTTACGCTTATCATTGTTCCGGTCTCTATCGACTTTTCTGTTATATCCTGAAACCATGTAGCCGGATTAACTTACGGATCATCTCAAGGGAAACGGCTTTGTTTTAAAACCGTGCATATCGGATCTGCACACTTGAATGAATCAATAGATTCCCTTCCTTATGTAAACTCAGAGCGTGTTCACATAAAATCCGCTTATTGATTTTATGTGAACACGCTCTAATACTATTAGATCTATTCTCTCTGTCCTTGTTTTCAATCGGTATCTTAAGCGATTTTCTATTGCAAACTATATTAGGACAAACCTGAATACAAAGCAAATTTGTACAATTAAGCTAAAAGCCCGGCGATTTCAGGGAAAAAAGCGAGTGGATTCCGTGGTTATCCCTTTGGGATAACCGCCGGTTTCTTTTACTCGGAAAGCGTCCGTAATTAGCAGATATTTTGCTTTTTGCGGCTTTTCAGATAGCGGCCTATATTAATGCAGCTGTAATATTTAAGTTATGCTTGACAATACTGTTGTCTTATGTTAAAATGAACGTATAAAAATCAACAAGAATTTTCCGCAGTAAAAACAAAATTTGTCGTTATTGCACTTTTTTGTTGGTTTATTTTATTATTAAGGAGGACTTATCAAATGAATCTTGGTAAAAGAATTTTGGCCGGCGTACTTAGTGCGGCAATTTGTACTAACACCTGCTTTATTGGTGGTTTTACTGCTTTTGCCGAAGACTTGGATGGCCAATTAACCGAAAAAAGCATTCTGACGGTAAAAGGAGACGCCTTGATAAGCAACAGCTCCGTTCATGCTAAAGACGACGGCTCCTATGACGGCTATATTCAGACTGTGAATGCGGACAATGCAGATTATTTTGACAGCAATGAATTGTGTGTAAAATATTCCGTTTCCGGAGATGTCGCTGCTGACACTAAGGTTTTGAATTTCCAACCCTTCGATAAAAGCTGGGGCGGTTGGAATGATAATTACATAACCATCGGTGATTCGTCTTATGATGAGACGACCGGGATATATACCGCAAAAATTTCTACTCAAAAGGTTATTCAATCCTTAAATACAGGAAAAGAAATAAACGGCGTTAATCTGTCTTTTGCAGAAAAGGAACCTGTCGTTACTCTTATCGATTATTCAATTCTTACCGAAAAGAAAATCGATACCACAAACGAGGCGGATCGTCAGCTCGAAACTCCTTTGGATATCTTTAAAATTACAGGCGCAGAGCTGAGAGAAGTGGGCGTTGACGTTGACGCTATCGCACAAGCTGACGCTAAGGCAACCATTTACGTACACATTAGCAAGGCCGATCCTTATTCATGGCTAAGAGCATCTGCCGGCGGTATAACAGGCGGTTCTTCAAATAAGGTGCTTAAAGGTTCAAAGGCCACTATGGCAAAGAACGATACAGCTTATTATATTCAGGATTCCGAAAATAACGACGGTATCGGACTTGTAGGCACGGCAAACTACAAATTTCCCGACTGCAACACCAATAAAGCCGCCGACGGAGATGATTTACAGGTTGCGGTAAGAATCTGGACCACAGAAACCGAGGCCAAGGTTATAGGAGTTGTGTTCAGCAATGGAGAGAGCTTTAAGGTTAATCCCGACGGTTCCGTTGAAAACGGCTTCACTCCTCCCGTTTGTGAAAACACGTCACTTGATACACCGTCAGATGTCATCACAGACGTATGGCAGCAGACAGTTGAAATAAGAAAAGACAATTTAAAGCTTACTCTCGACTATATTGCAAAAATGGATCCCTCCAAATATACCGAGGAATCATGGAAAGCTCTTACCGACGCACTTCCCGAGGCTCAAGCTGCTTACGACGATCCGAATGCGACCGTAGATTCTCTTAAAGCTGCGAGAGATAAGATCGAAAATGTTAAGGCAAGACTTATATTTAAGGATACTTTATCTGATAACAGCAAAGCTATGCCTTACAGAGAGCTTACTCCCGAACAGCTGATCGCCGAAATGGGCGTAGGTATAAACCTCGGTAACACTATGGACGGTCACTCCAGCTTTACTCCCGGCGAAACCTTGTGGCAGTCCGTTCCCACGACAAAGGAATATATTAAGGCTCTTCATGACGCAGGATATAACACCGTAAGGATTCCTGTGACCTGGGGCACGTCTATTGACGAAGAAAACGGTTATAAACTGAAAGAGGCCTGGGTAACCAGAGTTCGTGAAATCGTGGACTACTGTGTCGAACAGGATATGTATGCAATAATAAACATACACCATGACGGCGCAGAACAGACAGGTTGGCTAAGAGTTGCCGCCGACGATATTGACGGCGTAATGTACAAATTTGAACAGGTATGGAGAAATATAGCTCTCGAATTCAAGGATTACGACGAGCACCTCATATTTGAATCCATGAATGAAATCAGCTGCTCCGATACCGACAAAAACGGCTCAAAGGCAGTTGAATATGATACCCCCATTATAGTAAATTTCAATCAGCTCTTTGTCAACACCGTTCGTGCAACGGGTTCCAATAACGAAAA
Source organism: uncultured Ruminiclostridium sp. (assembly GCA_910579265.1). Taxonomy (GTDB): domain Bacteria; phylum Bacillota; class Clostridia; order Oscillospirales; family Ruminococcaceae; genus Ruminiclostridium_E. The sequence continues at coordinate 63,246 of CAJTTE010000015.1, forward strand.
GAGATGGCTCGCGGCTGTTGCTCATTATGCAAACAACGGCTCCAACAAGGCGTTTACACTTCCCGAGGACTACTATAACGAAAACGCAAAAATTATGTTTGCCGCTCATATTTATTCCGATGAACAGGGTATAGCCGACAGACTTAAAGCCATGGCAAGCAAATTCAAGGGAATCCCTATGTATTTGGGCGAATATGGCTCAACGGTTGCCGAAGATAAAAACGACCCTACAGGCTATAATGACGGCACAAGAGCCCACAAGGAAGAAGTGGTAGCAAAGCTTTGTCAGGCAGCTGGCGTTTGTCCTATCGCCTGGGACCAGGGTTATGGCACCAAGGGCAAGTATGAGCTTGGTCTTTATACTTATTGGGACAGAGAAGATTGTGTTTCCCTACACCCCGCAGTTACACAGGCTACCATAAGAGGCTATTATACTGCCATTTCCGAGCTTAACAAGAATTTTGAATTCTCCGACATAGCTTATAATCCTGAAATAACTCCGATCACATCGATAAGTGTTGTTGAGCACCTTGAAATGACTATCGGCGACATTGATACTGTAAAGGTAACGGCAACTCCCGATAACACAAATGACGTTGTTCTTTTCTCCACCGACAATGACGGAGTCGCAACCGTGTTTAACGGTATGATAAGGGCAAAGGGCATAGGCGAAACCACAATTCACGTTTATTCTCAAAACGGAACGGTTAAAAAGGACATTAAGGTAACGGTAAACGCTAAGGAAACCGACGATAAGGTTAAGATCACTACCGATAAAACAAACTATCAAATAGTTGTAGGCAGCAGTGCGACCATTGACGCGAAAACATCAAACGATGAAAAGATTACCTTTATTTCTTCAAATCCCGAAATCTGTACCGTAAACTCTCAGGGTGTTATATATGCCCATAAGATCGGCGGCGCACAGATTATTCTCACTTCCGAAAGCGGCGTTACAAAGACAGTTACTGTAAACGTAACCGATTCTCTTGTTACCGGAGAGATCTCGTTGGGTCTTGTTATTCATTACAATGACAATACCAACAAGTATTGGTCAGCGGAAATGGGCGAATCAATAACCGTAACCGATAACGGTCAGTATACCGTTAAATTTAACTGTGCCGAGGATCTTTCCGCCGCTGCTAAAAATGCCGGCATAACCAGCATAGCCAATCTGACCGCAATTTATATCAAGGACAAGGCGGTATTTAACTCCGAAGCTTCCGAATCTCCTCTGCTTTCCGCTGATATTACATGGGATAAGATTGTGATTGACGGGAAAGAAATGATAATCACCAAGCCCGGTCCTAAATCCGCGCTTAAAACAGGAGTGTTTGATACCGGAGACCCCGTAAACGCTTGGGACGGTTCTGTTATTGAGGGAGTAACCGATGCCGACCATGTTGCAAACTTTACTTCAGGTCCCGCACAAACCATGGAAGTAACATTTACACTTTCAAACATCGAATTCAAGGCGAATGCAACAGGCGCCGAAAGACCTTGCACATCAATCACGGCTGATAAAGACAAATACACGTTCAAGACTGACGAGGATGTCAAGACGGTAGAAATCAAGGTTAAGGCCGAACCGGTCGACACTGACAGTCTGATAAGCTTTGTATCCTCCGATAAATCCGCTGCTCTGATCGACGAGCTTGGAACAGCTCCTGATGAGAACGGCTATGTAACAGGTATCGTTACCATTCTTAAAAAGGAAAATGTAACTATTACCGCTGTTGCGGACAACGGCGTTTCTGCCAAGATTCAGATCATATTTGAAGAAAGCGTAACTCCTGATGATACCAAGCCGGACGATACAAAGCCCGGAGATGATAATACACCCACAGGCGTGGTTATAGCATTTGTTCCCGCTATGCTCGCAGCTGCCACGACCTCCGCGCTTTATCTTATAAAGAAGAAAAACAGATGATTTTATATCAAAGCTTCTTAACAAATAATGCGTTTTAATAATTCAAGATCGCGTCTTCATCAACATATGAAGACGCGATCTTTCTCTTGTCAAAATATATCCATTTTTTACTTTAAAATCCGGAAATGACAAATTCAGATTATTGATGCTTCTGTTTATTGATACAAGCTTAACGTTTATCCGTGTATGTTAGCCGGAATATTTTTATGGGCTATCCGAAAAGCCGCAAATCGCATATTTTTCACTGACTACGGACGATCCCCGTATCAAAGAATGCCGATAGTCTTCCTAAAAGGATAAATATGAAATAACCTCGTATTTCTCAGCTCTTTTCCTTTATATCACCATGCTTTTAGCCAAATAGTATATAAATTTTCTTTGTTTTAGATACGCCCTAATATGATTTGTTTTAAAGATTGTATTTGATGTTGCCGATGACAGTAAAGCTGACCTTCTAAAAAAACGGTACAAACTTTCCCCACGGCAGCATAAACGCTTTCTAAGCTTATGTAAAAGTTTTTTAATCACAAGTTTAGGATACGAGCCATATATCTTTAATCAGCTTTAACTTTTACGTGAAAGCTCATTAAAGTCAGTAATAAGGTGTTTTGAATGACCGGAAAGCGATTTGTGCTTTACCGTTTTATTAAGGAATCCAAAATTATATGACTTTCCTTTATTATCCCGCTTATAGACTTTTCCTTATCGTTTTTAACGGTATAGTTTAAAATTGCTTAACGAAACCTTATTTCTTATGTTATACTGCTGTTCGCCAGGAGATCAGCTTCTTTCTTTGAATTCTGTATTATAGCTTTATTCCATCGGATTTTCGGCATTCACTCAATATTTTTTGTGTACAACATCTATTGCAGCGCCACGCTGTTTTTCTTCGCATAGCTTAAAACCGCTTGACGAAATTTCATTTCT
>CAJTTE010000016.1 GCA_910579265.1 uncultured Ruminiclostridium sp.
TTTAGATGAACTATTATCAAGTTATTCAAAACCTGAAGCCAAATACATCGAAGACTTCGTCAAAAACACCAAAGACCTCTCCAAAGTAACCGGCGAAGACTTAGTTAAAGCCTGCAAGGGCGCACGCCAAGAAATCATTGACCACAACTCGGCTCTGCAACATACTTCTCTATCATCCCGAACCGCAGCTATGGGAATGACCTTACTCAAAACAACTCTTAACGCTCTCGCCTTCACGGTAGTTTCAACCGCCGTAACCGCTATGGCTAACGCCATTATATCAAATGTTACGGATATTGTCAACGCTTACGAGGACGGCGTTAAGAAGATCTCCGATCTTTCGGACGGAGTTAAGGGGCTTAAAAGCGAACAGGAAAGTCTGAACGAAAAACTTGCGGAGTCTCAGAACAGACTGTACGAGCTTCAACAGATTAAGATTCCTTCCCTTTTCGAAAAGGATGAAATCCAACATCTGAAGGAGTATAACGAGCAGCTTAAAGTTCAGATGAGGCTTAAAGAGTTAGAGATCAGGCAGAAAAGCGGCGAAGCCAACGAGGCGGCGAAAAAACTGTACAAGGGTTCCCAGATAGACTATAACCCTTATGACGACTTTTTCACCGAAGACTATGATTTGTGGGAACATATCTTAAATTTTATTTCAAACGGAGTATACGCAAGCTCAAAGAATGGCTTCCAAAACGCAACAAACTGGTTCCAGGGCAACACCTGGGAACAGCAGACAGCGTATCTAAAAGAATCAGAGTCTGCTCTGAAAAACCTTCAGGGAGCAAAACAAGCGCAAGCTAATTTCCAAACCATTTCCAACAATCTGAGCAAATACAAAAGCTTTGCGGAAAACAACCAAAATATTACCGAAGAGGATATCCAACGGATATTCGGCCCGGATATCTTAGAGAAAACGGGTTCCGATTTCGCTACCTTCCTTTCCTTCTTAAACAAGTTAGCGGAAGACGACGGTTCTTATTTAAGCCAATACAACGCAAATCTGCAAAGTAACGTTGAAAACGCTCAGAATCGGTTTGACGAGCATATCAAAAACCTGGAAAAGCGGCTTACCGAGGCTCGTACTCAAAAAGACGGTTTAGACCCCAACGATCAAAGCAACTCCGACAGGCTAAGAGAGTTAGACGATTTTATTTCGCGTACCGAAGCGCTTATTAATAACGAAACCCGCAATAAGAGCTTCACCGACGTATATAATAACGCCGACTTCTCCGATACCGTCGCTCAGCTTAAGAATCTGGCAAAAAGCGGCGAGCTTACGGAAGAAACCTTTAACAAGGTCGACGGCATCGACGAGTTTAAGGAAGCATTGCAACGCATTGGCGAAACCGATATCTCCTATGTGATTTCTTCGATCATAAGCAAAGTAAACGAATCCGACGACTCCCTCGGCAACGCGGCCAAGAGCGCCGAAGATTATGCCAAGGCGATTTCGGACGTCAAAGAATCTTTAGATACCGTTATTAAGAACTCAGGACTCTTTGAGGAAGCCGAAAAGAAGCTTAAAGGCGGCGAAAATCTGTCCTACGACGAGGCTATGAGCCTTATAGCCATAGATCCTTCCCTCGCCGGAGAAATGATTAAAACCGCCGACGGCTACAGTATCGCCATAAGCAGACTTATCGAGGCAAACAAGGCTTACACCGAGACAAAAGGAATCGGAGAAGTAAACGGCAAGATCAAGGAAACAAATGCGGAAATCGCCAATACGGAAGCGAGAATTTCCGAACTCGAACGGAAAAGAGCAGAAATCAAAGCCGATATGGAATCAGGCAAAATCAAAGATTATATCGGTACCGAAAGACAAATTTCCGAAATCGACGAGCAAATCAAAACGCTTACGGATTCCGTTACAAGCGGTAAAGACGCCATTGCGGCATATAACATTTTACTTAACGAACTTGGAAAGGATTCCAAGGCGCCCAAAACCTTTACGGATATCATATCGGGAGTCGAAGAATACGCCTCTAAGCTCGTAACCCTGGCAAAGGTATACAACGACGTTAAGGACGGAGACGGTTTCGACTGGTCTTCCATAATTAACAACGAGGAATTTAAGCGAACCTTTGCGAACTGCACGAAAAACTACGACAGTTTTATTAAGACCGTATCCAATTCTCATTCGGATATATCAGCTTGTCAGGAAGCATTTAACGACCTTGTGGGCGAATATCTCCACGCTTCGGGAGTACTGAACGAGCTTACGGAGGAAACAAGGGAAGCGGCGGTTGCGATGTTGGAACAAAACGGCATCGTAAACGCAGCGGAAATTGTTGACGCCAAGCTCAGACAGCTCGCCATAGCAAGAGAAAACGACGCCGACATGGCTGAGCTGCAAAGAAAGGAAACCCTTAAGGCCAAAACCGCTTATCTGCAAGAAATTGAAATGAGCGGAGAAACCGCGTGGGCATTACTCGAATTGCGGCTTGAAAAAATAAAAGCCAACGCAGCCGAAGTCAAGACGAAAAGCGATATCGATAACCTTATCGCCTTGGCGACCACCGCCGGAGCAACCACCGAAACGCTGAGAAAGCTTTACTATGCTAAAAGAGCCATAGGCGACGAAGACTTCAATCAAAGCCTTTACGATTACGGCAAGGGTATTGCTAACGGCAAGGACGGCTTACACATTAACGGCGGCTACGATGCGCGGGCTTACAACTATTACTTGGAGCACAGGGCATTAGACGACATTCTGAACGGGAATATAGACTTTGATCCTTCTAAGTTTATGCCCGAAACAAAGTTTGACGGTTCTGATGTGAACGGCGCTTCGGGAAGTTCGGCAAATACAAATAAAGAAGATACAAAAAAGACCTTCGATTGGATCGAAAGAGCAATCGAAAAGGTAAAAAAGGCGTTCGGCAAATTAAGCAACGTCGCAAAAAGCGTTTATAAAACTCTCAGTGTCCGAAACAACGCTTTAAACGGAGAAATCCGCAGCATTAACAGAGAAATATCCTTACAGGAAAAAGCATACGCCTCTTATATGGCAAAGGCTGATTCCGTAGGCTTATCCTCTGATTTGGCGGCGAAGGTTCGGGACGGCGCTATTCAGATTTCCGATTATGACTCCGAAACCGCCGAGATGATAGACAAATACAAGGAATGGTACGATAAAGCTCTGGACTGCAAGGATGCGGTAGATTCGCTCCACGAAAGTATTGCGTCTCTTCTTAAAGAGGAGTTCGACAATATTACAAGGGATTTTAACAATCAGTTAAGCGAAATAACTCACCTGAGCAATTTGTACAATACCGAGATTGACACCATCGAGGCAAAAGGTTATTTGGCGGGCGTGAAATCATTTTCATTCCTGCGGGATAACCAAAAGGAAACCTTAACCACGCTCCGCAAGGAGCTGTCCGCTCTGGAAACGGAGCTGAAAAAGGCTATGGAATCGGGGGAAATAGAAGAATTCAGCGACGCTTGGTTTGAAATGAAGGACGCTATTAATACCGTAACGGAAAATATCGCAAAGGGCGAACAACAATTAGCGGAATATGCTAAACAGATGAGAGAAGTTGAGTGGGATCATTTTGATTACCTGCAAAAACGGATCTCTCAGATCACCAAGGAAGGAGATTTCCTGTTAGAGTTACTGAGCGGCAAAAAGCTGTTTGACGACAACGGCAGGTTCTCCGAAGAGGGTATGGCTGCCTTGGGCTTATACGCGCAAGATTATAACATATATATGGCTCAGGCTGACAAATACGCTCGGGAATTGGCGGGCATAGAACGCGAAATAGCAAAAGATCCTTATAACACCCACCTTATAGAACGCAGGGAAGAACTTTTAGAGCTTCAGCAGGAATCCATAAACGCCGCCGAAAAAGAAAAACAGGCAATGGCCGATCTGGTTAAGGATGGCATAGAAAAAGAATTAGACGCCCTCAAAAAGCTTATCGACGCTTATACCGAAGTCATGGACGAAGCCGACGGCTTACGCGAATATCAAAGGGGAATATCCGACCAGGCGAAGCAGGTAGCAAACTTGAAAAAGCAGCTATCGGCGAAGTCGGGAGATACTTCGGAGGAAGCCAAGGCTGATATTCAAAGGCTGCAAGTAGAGCTTGAAAAAGCCCAGGAGGATTTACAAGAGTCCGAATATGACAGATATATAAGCGAACAGAAGAAGATTCTGGATAACTTGTATAAAGAATACGAAGAAGTCTTAAACAGACGGCTTGACAATATGGACGTCTTGATCGCCGAGTTAATGGATACCGTAAACGCGAATTCCGAAAGCATATCGCAAACTCTTACCGACGTGGCTAACAATGCGGGATATACGCTTTCAGACAGTCTCAAAGCAATTTGGGGCGACAGCGCGGGTTCTATTACCGACACTGTGTCCGTATACGGAGATAAGTTTACCGACCTGCTTACTACCGTAAATTACGCTTTAAGTAAAATTGAAGCAAATACGACGGCTATGATAGCGGGCGCGGACGGCTCCGTTACGGGCGGCGGTTCGAAGGTCGGAAACGCCCCGGGTATATCCGGTTCGTCCTCGTCTTCGTCTCCTTCCCATTCCCCCGGCAACGGAGGAAACGGTAATTCAGGCGGCGCGGGAAATAAAAACGGAACGGACAAACCCATAAGAGTAGGCGATCAGATCGACGCCTCGGGAGCGCCGATATATAATTTTGTCGGTGATAACGACGGCGAACGTCAGGCGTTTGCTCATGATCCTATTTATACCGTGCTGGACGAAATCAACGGTTATCTGAAGGTTCGCTGGCACAAGCTCGGCACCGGCGTTACCGGTTGGTTTAAGAAAAACGACGTTAAGGCGTACAAGAGGGGCGGGCTTGTTACTTATACAGGTTTAGCCCAGCTTGACGGAACTCCTTCTAAACCCGAATACGTACTTAACCCGAACGAAACCAAAAACTTTATGACCTTGAATCAAACGCTTAAAAATCTTGCCGATACGGGCATGCTGGCAAAGATACTTAACATGCCGAGCGCGCAGGATTTGATACCGGACGTTCAAGGCTTACAAAACGTCAATCCCGCTTCTGAAAACAACTTTGAAATAAATATCAGCATAGACCACGTAGAGGATTACAATGACTTTGTAAACCAGTTAAGATCAGACCGACAGTTTGAAAAAATGGTACAGGCTATGACGGTAGACAGAGTTGTCGGAAAGGGCGCTTTGGCAAAAAACAAATTCAAATGGTGATATGTGCGGGCGGGTAAAACCGCCCCGCATTATTTTTATAGCAAAAACTTGTCAAGATTTCTTGACAAATCTTCAAAGATGATTTATACTATTTATGCTGTTTTATGTAAAATATGGCTATGCTTCAAGGAATAATGAGCTACTCAGATTGATATAATGTAGTAGAGAATCCATGAAGCGTAATTATTTATTTTCAGGATATAAGTAAACGATTAATTAACACACAGCCAATTTGGAGGAACAAATCGTGGGATATTATCTTGGTATTCAAGATCTCGTCGCAAACGCACTTATTGAAATCGTAGAGAAAACCGGGAAAAGAACCGTTTCTTTTTCACAGTTGAACGAATACGGCGAGGCTATTATAGCTAAGTTAAAAGCTCAAAATACGGAGGCAACTTTAATTTTCAACCGAAATTCAACCAATCAGTTTTTCCATAATTGCTCCAATTTGTTTGAAACAGAAGAAAACGCTTCTGATATTTATATACGCTTAAAAGACGGTATTTCAACCGACGATCTAAGAAAAAGGTTCAGAGTCAATATTGCTTTTTCGATTTTAAAGGCTTTTATTTCCAACGAGGCATTGGAAGCACTGACCAAAGTGAGAGACAAATGAAGAAGTTCAAGGATCCTATCTACGGATATATCGAAATAGACAACGATATCGTGGAAAAAATTATTGATACCTCAGAATTTCAACGACTTAGATATATCAGACAAACCAGCTATTTACCCGTATACCCCGCGGCGTTACATAATCGGTTTGTCCATTCCTTAGGGGTTTATTTTCTCGGGTGTCAAGCATTAGAGTCAATAAATCGCTCGATAGAAGATTTCAAAATAAATATAACAGAAGAAAAAATAAAGAGAGCGGGACAGATTTTTACATTAGCTTGCTTGTTGCACGATGTTGGTCACGCCCCTTTTTCGCATTCAGGCGAGAATTTTTATCTTTCCGAAGAAAACAACCTATATAACACCCTAATCGAATCCGTTGATGACGATACGTTTAAAAACGAAGTTTCCGAATACCATTACCTACGCGAGCCTGCCGCTCCGCATGAGATTATGAGCGCAATAGTAGGATTGAAAAGATTTTCGCATTTATTTTCATCCAATGAAGAGAAAAGTCTTTTTTCAAGATGTATAACCGGTTATAAATTCAAGAACGAAAATAATGACCTTAACCTTTCCTATTATAATATTCTTATCTCTCTTTTAAATTCTTCCGCAATTGACGTCGATCGGCTGGACTATCTCATTCGAGACGCCTTTGTAATGGGATACAACAGCATATCTATCGATTATAAGCGACTTATAGATTCCGTGATGGCTTATGAAGATTCTAAGGGACACTTGAATTTGGCATTTAATAAATCTGCGTTAAGCATCATAGAAAATGTTATTTATGCGCACGATTCAGAGAGAAAATGGGTACAAAACCATCCTATTATTATATACGAAACTTTTCTTGTTCAGCAGATAATAAAAGACGTCGCCTCGTTTTACAAAACTAAAACCGAAAAAGAGTTATTTTCATATGATTCTTTGATTCCTACGAAAAATGAAAATTCAGAAGAGAGTAATTACGACGCATATCCTTCTGTTTCATTGCTATGCGACGACGATATAATATTTTTTGCTAAGGTTTTAAACAATAGCTTTTGCAGGGAATTGTTTGATCGCAACTTGCGCAGACATCCGATTTGGAAATCCGAGTCCGAATATAAAGTTCTTGTAGATTATTATGTCGGGAAGGAAGGCTACAACGATCTGGTTTTCCAAATGGAGATTTTGGATAAATTTCTTAGGGAAGAATCCCCCTCCCACTTGATAGACAATAAGTCGCTGGATTACTGTAAAAAACAACTCGATGAATGCAAAAATAGTGATCTTGACAACCGCAACAAGGATAATATGATCCAACGTTATACTTTATTGGAAAACTGGTTAAAATGTTTTGAAAAAATATCAGCAGAACAGAACATTGATTTTAACTTTATATTCGTACAAGCATCCAATTTTTCAAGCAGCTTTGCCAAAGAAGATCTGAAAGAATTTCAAATCTTTTTTCCGAATCATCATTGCGCTTATAAATTAAACGATCTTATCGAGTTGTTCTCTGTTAACAAGATATCAAGAAAGAAATTTTTCTATGTATATTATTTCAAAAACCCGGATTCAAAACCCGATGTTAAAGCTATCGGTAAGGAAATTGCTAAAACCATATTAAATTAGCAATTCGTATTCCGATATCGCTTTGAAAACAAAAAGCAATAGTTTTTTAAACTTGTCCGTTTGCAAACGAGCTATGAACAAAAGGGAATGTGACGAACATACCGGTCATCAAATAAACCTATAACAATAAAATATACCATAACCACTGCGTTTAGCGGTGGTCTTTTTCTATATTGAGTAAAATTACGATTAATAAAAAGGAGTGATGCTATGTACGCCGAGGATTTTGAGTATAACGGTAAATACCTGAGCGATTTTAATTTTATAATTTGCGACTTCAATAACTCATCGGGATTTGAAAATATAAGCGGCGGTTCTGAAATTACTTTTAATAAGGTTTCAAGGGAACAGGGCAAAAAATACGGACTCTCAAGCACTCAGTATGACGAGTGTATAGAGTCCGTTTTTCAAATATGCAAAAACCCCTGCTTATATAAGGATTTAAATATAGACAACGAACAGTGCCGGGATATCATGCGATGGCTTAACCGAAGGGAGTTCTTGCCTTTCAAGCCTTTTAACAGCGGAACCGACGGATGCGCGGACATATGGTTTAACGCAAGTTTTAACGTACGCAAGCTTACTATGAACGGTAAAACCTACGGCTTGGAAATAACCATGAAAACCGACAAGCCCTTCGGATATGGTAGGCTTGTAGCTCACACATTAAGGTTTTCGGAGGCTGGCGCAGAAAAAAGAATCCCGGACGTATCCGACGAAATAGGAATAACATACCCCGATTTAAAAATCGTATGCAAAGCAGACGGGGATCTGGAAGTAAAAAACATAACATACCCTTGCGCAATGATTATAAATAACTGTAAGGCGGGAGAAACAATCACCGTCGACGGCGATACGCGGATTATCACCTCTTCCCTTTCCAACCACGATATATCGGACGATTTTAATTATGAGTATTTAAGGATAGAGAATGAGTATGCGAAAAGAGAAAATAAAATCACGGTTTCATTACCATGCGATATAACTCTTTCGTATCATCCGATCATAAAAGACACGCCGTAGAAAGGATTAGGCTATGGAGTTAAAATTCGATAAATCAAATAACGTTGTTGCTCCTCAGTTTGTATTGGCTACGAAAAGCGGGAGAAAATTAGGCGTGTTGCCCGCTTATAATATCACTTTCAAAAACAGGCTCAACTCTTATTCCGAGGCTTTTTTCAGAGTAAACAAGTACGATAACGGAGTAAAGTATCCCCTATGGGATAAGCTGAAAAACTTAAAGCTTATATATTGTCCTACCTGGAACATGTGGTATGAAGCAGAAGTAGAAACAAACGAAGAAAACAATACCGTTAAGAACGTCTCCTGCAAATCGCTCGGAGCGGCCGAGCTATCGCAGATAATGCTTTATAATATTGAAATAAATACCGCCGACGATATTGCGCGAGAACAATATTCGCCTACCGTATTGTATAATCCCGATAATAAAGAAGGTTCTCTTTTGAACAGGATCATGGAAAAAGCGCCTAACTATAAAATAAGTCATGTAGACGAAAGCGTTAAATCCATGCAGAGAACCTTTCAGTTTGACAACATTTCCCTGTATGACGCGTTTATGAAAATAGCCGAAGAAATAAAATGCCTGTTTATAATAGACTGCAAAACAAACGGCGAAAACAAGCTTGAAAGAACAATTAATATTTACGATCTTGAAACCGTCTGCAACGACTGCGGCAACAGAGGAGATTATATCAAGGAATGCTCGGAATGCGGAAGTAAAAACGTAAAAAGAGGATACGGCGAAGATACGTCCGTATACGTATCCGTGGATAATCTGGCTGACAGCGTAAATTATTCCGTTAATACGGGACAGATCAAAAATTGCTTCAGATTGGAAGCGGGGGACGATCTGATGACGGCGGTGGTAATCAGTTGTAATCCAAACGGCAGCGAATACGTTTGGCAATTCTCCAAAGATATGAGGGAGGATATGTCGGAGGAGTTGAACGACAAAATAACCCATTATGACGAACAATACGGGTATTTTCAAACAGACAAGACGTATGCCATTCCGGAAAAATTACTAACTTCCTACAATGCTATTATCGGTAAATATAAATCGGACGATAATGATCTTAAAACTATCCCTGCGCTAATAAAGGGGTATCCTCAGCTTATGAACGCCTACTATGGCAGCATCGAAGCCGAGCTTTACCTTAAAAGCGTAATGATGCCAAGCGTTGATATTCATGAAACGACGGCGGGCGACGAAATAAAAAAGCTTACCTCGGAGAGCTTATCCCCAGTATCGGTAATAAATTTAAAGACATCATCGGAGTCTACGGTAGTTGGCGCCGTAGCAGCTTACGCAAGAGTCCTCGTCGATAACAGATATCAGGTAAAAACGACCGAAAGCGTATATAGCGGCAATACTTGGACGGGAAAAATAAAGATTACAAGATATTCCGACGAAGAGGATACCGCCGTAAGCAACACACTTTCGGTAACTATCGACGAAGATCATGCTAATTTTGTAAAACAGAAAATAGACAAAAAGATTTCTTCACAAGAAGAAAACGCGTACGGTATAACGGCCTTATTTAAGCTTTCGGATAACGATTTTAAAAACGCTATAAAGAAATACGGACTATCAAGCTTAAAAATCTTCTACGACGGCTGTCAAGCATGCCTGGATATACTTACGAATCAAGGTGTCGCCGACAAAGCCTTATGGGAAGGCAAAAAACCGAACCTTTACCTTGAAACGTATATCCCGTACTTCAATAAATTAGAATTTTTACACAACGAGATATCCGAAAGGGAAAGTGAAATAAATGTTATTTGCGGACAATATGATAAGGACGGATTGCTTATATCCGAAGGTATGCAGACATGCATTGAAAAAAATAAAAGCGACACCCAAAAGGCCTTAAACCTCAGGTCGTATTTGGGTGAAAAATTGTGGCTTGAGTTTGCGGCTTTCAGAAGAGAAGACACATACAAAAACGAAAATTATATTTCCGACGGATTAAGCAACGATGAAATTTTTCGAAACGCTCTTTCGTTTATTAAAGCCGCCGAAAAGGAAATATATAAAAGCGCTATGCTCCAGCATTCAATATCCGCGACCTTAAAAAATCTATTGGTCATGAAAGAATTCGCGCCTCTCACAGATAAATTTACGCTTGGAAATTGGATCAGAATACGATCCGACGATAAAATTTTTAGGCTGAGACTTATAGAGTTCGGCGGGGATTTTGACAATCTGTCTTCTTTGTCCGTAGAATTTTCCGACATACTGGAAACGGCAGACGGGATAAACGATTGGGACAGTATACTAAAACAGGTGTCGTCAATAGCTTCAAGCTATGACGAAGTGACAAACCAAGCCGAAGCGGGAGAACAGTCCTTTAAGCACTTAAAGGATTGGGTGGATAAAGGACTTGACGTCACCAATCAAAAAATAATAAGCGGCGCAGACAATCAAACACAGGTATGGGATAGTCACGGTATGCTGTTTAGGGAGCATGACGAATTTACCGATAATTACTCCGACTTGCAATTAAAGATCATCAATTCCACTCTCGCCATGACCAACGATAACTGGAAAACCATAAAAACCGCGGTGGGTAAGTACTATTTCTTTGATCAAACAGACGGCGGTAAATTAAAAATAGGATACGGCGTCAACGCAGAGACGGTAATCGGAAAAATGATACTCGGCGAACAGCTTGGAATATATACCGACAACGGATCCATGTCATTTGATAAAAACGGATTAAACATAACAAATAATAAAAATAACTTTAACGTCAATCCCAATTCAACCAAGCTTCTGACAATAAGCAACGACAAAAAGGATATTTTCTGGGTTGACGATAAAGGCGTTTTGCATATCTGCGGAGACGGAGCCGGTCTGGACATTACGGCGAACAATTCGGTCACGGGACTTCAAAGCAGCCTTACCCAAACAGCGGAAGAAATCAGATTGGAAGTTGGAACCGCAGACAAAAGGTTAAGCACCAGAATTGATCAAACCGAGGAAAAAATCACGTTGGAAGCAGAAAGAGCTTCCGAGGAAGAAGGTCGCTTATCTTCAAGGATTACCGCCAACGCAGACGGAATAACCTCCGAGGTCGAAAGAGCAAAAGACGCTGAAAATACGCTGAAATCTTCAATCGAACAAAATGCCGATAAAATAAGACTTGTGGTTCGGAAAGGCGAAGACGGCACTTCTTTCGAAGTCAACCCCAACGCGATACGGGTAGCATGGAATGACTCCAACAACTATATTCAGCTTGAAAACGGAGGAATGAATATTTATTCCGCTTCAAGCAAATCCGGCGGCAATCTTTTAATGCGCCTTGATAATACGGGATCACGTTTTTATTATAAAGGAACATACGTGGGCAAAATAGGAACCAATCATATGGTAAACAGTTCCGACATGAGAGGTCTGTCGTTTGATCTGGACGGGGATCATGATGATTATATGGCCTGGGCGCATAAAGAGGGCGACAATTATATGATCAAATTCGCATACTGGGTCGACGGCGACTTACTGAGGAGCGATTGTCCGCTTGAGGCCAGAAACACGTTTAAAGCAAGCTCCTCTTCCGTATTTAATGGCGAAACCACGTTTAACGGGGATGTATACTTTAAAAATTCAAGTATAGACGGAATTTCCATTAAAGATAATTCCATATCCGGAGACAAGATACAAGCATTGCCCGCGACGAAAATTTCGGGTTATATCAGCTCCGGTAATATAGGAAACAGCGCCGTCGGCGAAGCGGAGCTGGCAAACAATTCCGTAACTACGGCAAAAATCGCATCCGGCAGTATAACGCCAAGACATATGGACGAAGACGCAACCGTAAGCGAAACAATTTACTTAAAAGACCGCGACGGGAATACCGTATCTCTTAAATTTTTAAACGGTCTATTGACGGAATTAGGATAATCAAAGGAGAAAAAATGAAAGGCAATAAGGTAGAAAAACCTATTACGTTACTCAGAGAGGAGTTCTCCGAAAGATTGTTAAGTCTTATAAACGAATCGGGGCTTCCCTTCTTTGTCGTGGAAGACGTTATGAAGAACATTATACCAAACGTATCGGCGGCGGCTAATAAACAGCTGGATATTGATAGGCAAAGCTATTTAAAAGCGTTAGAGGAATACAAAACAGAAGAAGAAAACAAAGCGGAACAGCACAACTCAAAGGATGGTGATATGCAGTGAATGAGATTACCGTTTACGATATGAACGGAAACTTTCTTACCGAACTGGCGCAATGGGATGAGGATGTCTTTGTCTGCATCAAAGAAGAGGATATAACGCAGCCATGCGCCGTTCATTTCTTTAATAGCGAATCGGATATGTCATATGTGGTTAATTCTATATACGAGGACGGCGTTTTAAAAGCAAAAATACCACATGACCTTCTATCAAAACCATATTCTATCATAGGTTATATTTATATTACCGATATCGGAGGCAACAGAAGCGTTTGTCGATTCAGGCTTAACATGAGAAAAAAGCCTATGCCTTCAAATTTTATATATAAAGGGACGAAGGATTATGTAAATATAGAAGAAGTGGCAAAGGAATGCCGCGAATATTCCGATATAAGCAAGAATTGCGCGGATACCTCTAAAAGCTATGCGGTCGGAGGTACGGGAACAAGAAACGGCGAAAATAACGATAACGCGAAATATTATTCTCAGCAAAGTAACGCTTACGCCGATATATCTTCGGACAAGGCAACCGAGTCGTCCGACTCGGCAAAAGCCGCAAAAGCATCCGAATCCAACGCCAAAATATCCGAGTCTAACTCTAAAACTTCGGAAACAAATTCAAAAGCAAGTGAAACGGCCGCAAAAAATTCAGAGATAAACGCGGCGGCAAGTAAAACTGCGGCGGCAAATTCGGCGCAGTCAGCTAAAACATCGGAAACAAATTCAAAAACATCCGAAACAAATTCAAAGGCAAGCGAAACGGCCGCCAAATCAGCCGAAGCAAACGCCTTAAGCAGTAAAAACGCAGCCGCCGTATCCGAGGAAAACGCTTCTTCTTCAGCCGAAACGGCGATAACCAAAGCGGCCGAATCAGAAAACAGCGCGAAACAATCCAAAAGCTATTCGGTAGGTAGTACGGGAATCAGAGAAAACGAAAACATAGACAATGCAAAATATTATTATGAACAAAGCAAATCTTTAGCCGAACGCCTTTCCGGGACATTGTGTCCCATGGGCACCGTTGCTTTTGCAGATCTTCCGCTTTTGGAATCCGCATCTCAGGGCGATATGTATAATATATCAAACCAATTCACTACGAACAGCAACTTTAAAGAAGGTGCGGGAAACGTCATACCGGCGGGAGCCAACGTTTATAAAACGGCAGACGGAAAATGGGACATATTGGCCGGAACTCCCGTTACGGGCGTAAAAGGAAATTCGGAAAGTACATACCGAAGAGGAAATATAAATATTACCCCGGATAATATAGGAGCATTAACTAATATAAAAATAGGAACCGTGACAACGGGAAACGCAGGAAGCAATGCGTCTGCGACAGCTTCCACAAGCGGAACGGTGACTACCCTAAACTTAACGATACCCAAGGGTGATACGGGAGCAAAGGGAGATAAGGGCGACACGGGATCACAAGGAGCTGCGGGCGCTAAAGGCGCGACGGGTACGAGAGGAAGCCGATGGAATACGGGTACGGCTATTACCGGAACCTCCACGACCGCAACGGTTTTTTCGGGAAGCGGTATAACAGACGCGCTTGCGAACGATATGTACCTAAACACAAGCACCGGATATACCTACCGCTGTACGACCGCCGGAGCGGCTTCGACGGCAAAATGGGTATATGCGGGAAGCATAAAAGGCGCAAAGGGAGACACGGGAGCTGCGGGAACAAAAGGAGATACGGGTGCTAAAGGTGCCAAGGGGGACAAGGGCGATTTAGGCATATATTACGGCACTTGCTCAACGGCTGCGGATACCGTCGCCAAGACCGTTGCTCTTTCAGGCTTTACTCTTGCGACGGGCGCTATGGTTGCGGTAAGATTTACGGTTACCAATACCGCCGCCAACACCACGCTAAACGTAAACGGTACCGGCGCCAAAGCTATAAGATACAGAAACGCCGCTATAGGTTCATGGTGTTTGGCCGCAAATAGAACTTATACCTTTGTCTATGACGGAACCTATTGGCAATTGGTAGGTGACGTGGATACAAATACCACTTATACGAATATGACGGCGGCGACCGCTTCCGCGGCGGGTAAAGCCGGTCTTGTTCCCGCTCCTGCGGCGGGCAACCAAGCATATGTGTTAAGAGGCGACGGAAAATGGCATTCCAACTACGGATTAACGCGCGTAGTAAGCGCATCCTTTTCTTCAAGCGGATTTTCCAACAGTATAATCTCCCCCGCATCATATTTCCAGGTAGTTATAGCATGCACAAAAAAAGAACAGCAAGACATATCATTCTGCTATACTACTCCGTTACTCCCGATAAATAACAGCAGTAAGCTTCATTTATCCACGAGCAATATGCCCGTGGTACCTTATTGTATGGACGGTTCTTCGTATAAAACGGCTAACTTTATTACCGTTGCCTTTCAAGACGGAAAAGTAACAGTAAGCGGGGGATACTACGGACAAAACCTAAAAGAAAATTTACCGCTAACCAACTATACCTCCGTTACCGGAACTATACACCTTTATTGGTACTACTAAAGGAGGATTTTATGATTATATTCAAAGATCT
This sequence comes from uncultured Ruminiclostridium sp., assembly GCA_910579265.1. Taxonomy (GTDB): domain Bacteria; phylum Bacillota; class Clostridia; order Oscillospirales; family Ruminococcaceae; genus Ruminiclostridium_E. The sequence continues at coordinate 15,200 of CAJTTE010000016.1, forward strand.
ATCATGGCAAAGCGACTCCGCTGACCCCGACGCCAATTTTCTTGAAGGCGAAAGCTGCGAGCAGCCCAAGTGGGTTATTCCCGACGGTTCGGAGCTTGCGGAAAAAATAACGGCCGCTCGTTATTGGAATCCTGTTTTAAATGAAGACGGCGGGCTTATTGATATCATATTAACCGAACCGGTTTTAAACGATCAGGAAAGAATTTCGGAATTGAAAGCTCAATTGACCGAAATTGACGGTCTGGCAATAAGACCCCTCAGAGCCATTGCGGCAGGAACCGCTACGAACGAAGATAGGGAGATACTCGCCGATCTTGAATATCGGGCGAACACCTGTAGAGAGCAATTAGCGGAATTGGGGATAAATAATGGATAATGCAATCATAGTAGCAGTCATCTCAGGCGCGTTTACTCTTGTCGGCACGTTAGGCGGGATACTGGCAAGCAGCAGGCTTACCGCATATCGTATAGAGCAGTTGGAAAAGAAAGTGGATAAGCATAATCAAGTTATTGACAGAGTTTATCGTCTGGAACAAAAAGACGCGGTTACGGAAGAAGAAATCAAAGTTGTAAATCACAGGATCGACGATTTGGAAGACTTCCATAAAGATCCTAAAGGGTATCATATATGACATGCAGTAAAAAATCCTGACGGTAAGTTACATATGCGGAATTGCTCTCACGATAATAACCGCAGCAGGCAGCTTCTTAGGATATGATATTACGGCGCTAGGTACGATTACGGCGATTGCTTACGGAGAAATATCCGTAAGCAACGCTTTTTATTATAATAAGGCAAAACGCGAAAATGAAATAAAAATCGCATTCGAGCGTATTAAAAATATGCCTGAAAAAATAAATAGCAACACTGATATCGCATGGTCATAAACGCCGTTAAAAATTAAGGAGGACGCAAAAGTGAACGAGGCATTAATAAAAATATTTTCCTGTCTTGTAATCGCAGCGATCATAGGCATAGGAATTTACATATTTCTCAAGCTTCCGGTAGGAACACAAAGAAGAAAAATTAAGGAGTGGCTTTTGTGGGCTGTTACGGAAGCGGAAAAAGGATTGGGAAGCGGAACCGGGCAGTTGAAATTAAGGTGGGTATACGACCTGTTTATCGACAAGTTTAAATTTATATCGGTTTTTATCTCTTTTGGCACTTTTTCAAAATGGGTAGACGAAGCACTGAATAAGATGCGCCTTTTACTGGAATCGAGTGAAAGTTTGCGAAATTTTATTAAGGACGAACCAAAGGAGGACTAAAATGGCTGTTATAAAAGCTCAAGATTTAGTTTCAAAGGTTAAAGACATCGCACAAAAATATAAAACCGTATACTGTTGGGGAAGCTTCGGCTTCCCTATAACTTCATACAATATCGACAGATTGTCAAAGAATTATCCGTCTATATACAATATTGCAAAAAAGGAAGAGTTAAAAAAACTTATCGGCGAAAAATATTTTGCTTTCGACTGCGTAGGATTAATTAAGGGCGTTCTGTGGGGGTTTAACGGAGATTTAAATAAAGCAAACGGAGGAACGGTATATTGCAGCAACGGCGTGAGCGACATAGACTGTAACACTATGTTCGATTTATGTTCGGGCAAGACCTCTGATTTTTCCTCCGTGATTCCGGGAGAATTTTTATGGATGCAGGGACACATTGGCGTATACATAGGCGACGGGCTTGCCGTAGAGGCTACGGCAAGCTGGAATAATAAGGTTATGATTACGGCCGTAGGCAATATGGGTTCGGTAAGCGGATATAAAACCAGATCATGGACTAAACACGGTAAGTGTCCTTACGTTGATTATTCGGATGAAATAACATCCGAAAAAACATCTTCGAGTGTCGCCACCGTTAAAGAGTGCAACAACATTTACATCTCGGAAGGAATAGCCGCTATTAGAAAATCCGCTACGACAAGCGAAAATAACATTAAAGGAAGGTGCGTAAACAAGAAATATTATACTGCTTCTCAAATAATTAAACCTTCCGGAAGCAATCAGGAGTGGTTCAGGCACGCCGACTCGGGTTATTACTCCGCTCTTACCGATTATGACGGAACAAAGCTTTTTACTCTTTACGGCACTTATAAAAAGGGGATATCCAACGCTACCGTTAAAGTCAGAGCTTCGGCAAGTCTCAGTGGCGCGGAAATAGATACGTTAGACAAAGGCACTCCTGTTTATCTGACGGGGAAAACAGCCGTTAGCGACAATGTTGATTGGGTACAGGTCGTTTATGACGGCGGGCTTTGTTGGTGCGCCAAGTTGTGGATAGACTGTTAATCATGTATTCGAGTTTAAATAAAGATTTATAATTAAAATTATACGAGGCTACCTTAATTGATTTAAGGTAGCCTCGTTTTTTTAGTTTTCAAGCACTATTGTTAACACAAACATCTAAGTATCCGTTTCACTATTTCCCGCTTTCTTTGCACGAGTATTTCAAAAGATTTATCCGTCCCTATTTATCGTCATCATCTACAAGTGCGGGTAATGTGATAATTTCCTTGCCCGCTATGCCTTGAAGGTCTCCACTCATTCCATATAGACTGTTAGTAATCTTTTGGATAATCTTTTCCTGGGCTGCCCAGCGTTTCTGGGCTTGCTTCTTTTCTAGTTCGAGTTGAGTCTTCATCTCGTCATAAGACTCCAAAATGTAATTGATGCGATTACTGAATTCGCCACCGGCTAGGTAATTGTAAATCATTTCGACCTTGATGTCTTTTCCTTGGGCGTTTCGGTTTGCGACAAAGACTTTTACCAAAACCTCCCTCAGAAGGGTAGCAAGCATAATTGCATATCTGGGCTTTACAAGCCATATGTTTTCCTTAAGCTGCTTATAATCATCACCGCCTCCGTCCGTAGGGCAAAATACTATAACCCCAATTTGAGCTTTCTCTGCCGCCAGTTCATCGTTTAGCTTGCTGCACCAATTTGACTGATAAGTTTTAGCGTTTTTACATTCCCAAAGTATAAGCCCGCAGTTCTGATAACGACGCTCGTTAACCACTTGGCGAATGTCAGAACCCCGCTCACCCTTTTTGACCTCTTCTATTGTATCAAATGGGAAAGCTTGACGGAGGTCTCGTTCTATATCCAGTTCAAGAATTTCGCCTTGCAGCTGTTGCGAGCCTTGTTCTGCTACCTGCTTTGCCGTAGTTAACTGCTCACGCAAACGGTTGATGGTTTCCTCTTGCTCGCGGATTTTAGTGTTAAAATCCTCAGATGCACGCTTTGCCGCTTCCTCGCGAATATCTTTTTCCTTTTCGAGTAGTTCCTTTCGAGCATCGAGTTTTGCATCAGCACAAGCTTGTTTTGCCTTAGACAATTCCTCAAGCAAATCAGTTAACTGCTTGCGAAGTTCCTTTTCGTTCTCTTTAGATGATGCGGCTTCGCTTCGCAAACGCTCAGACTCTATGGCCGCCTTCTCCTTTGTTTCAGCCACGGCAGCCCGTACGGCCTCTTCTCTCAATACTACGGACTGCTCGTCATATTCCTTGCGCAGTGTTTCCGACTGCTCCGTTTTTGCTCGAAGCAGCTCTTCCTCAATCTGACGCTGTATGGCGTCAGAAATTTCAAATTGTTTCTTGCAATACGGGCAAGTAATCGATGTGTTCATATCATTTCTCCTTGGTTAGCGTACTTAATCATCTATAAGTAAACCGCTAATTTTTATAAGCAGTAAAGGCAGGTTCTTCTTTTTTAGTTCACACTCCCAAATTCGTAAAACAGTCCATCCTCGTCGTTCAAACTCTTCAGTAACTGCTTTATCATGCGCTTTGTTTCTATTTTGCTTTTCTGCCCAAAACTCTTCATTCTGCTTAGGATGAGTATTCCTACAGTCGTGGCCATGCCAAAAGCATCCGTCGACAAATACAGCGATTCGCTTCTTTGGAAAAACAAAGTCAGGATGACCCTTAACCGAGTAATTACGCCGCCAACCTTTTATTCCATACTTGGTAAAAATCTCAATAAGACGAAGTTCCGTGGTTTTGTTGCCCTTGGAGCGAACCTTGCTCATTACCGCCGAACGCATCGCTTTGTCGTACACATCAGACATACTATCTCACCTCGATTTGCTAAATAGGAAGGATTATCGGGTAACGGCCTTTGATGACACTATGCATTATAACATCGATTTCACCGACCAGTTGCACATATTCAAGCAGCTTGTTTATAAGATCAAGAAAGCCGCCCATATCGTCTGCCGTAAAAGAGCAATGTGTGAAGTTGTAAGAGTTGAACTTCATCCAAACGTTTTTAATAACCTCATATCCGGAAATATTTATCCGTTGCGCATCGAGCGGGCAAGGGATGGTTATGTTTACCCGCCCGTCCGTCAATACGACAGTTTCGTTATCTTCATCAAACGGCTGTATTGCTTTCGTCCACAACAACCTAAAATCACGGGGTACTTGAGATTTAAGTGCGTCATAATCAAAACACGCAAGGTTTTGCGGTATATAGCCTCTTTTCTCCAATTTAGCTACCTTGCGGCCAAGCGCCGCCAACTGCTGAAAAATAATAGCATCTTTGATCATAGGAATACGCGGACGCATATCGGAACGATTAACGGTGAATAATGCTCCTTCGAACTCATCAAGATATACCTGCGAACACAGAACGGCAAATGTGTAAAATACAACCTCGCTTGTTAGGTCAACACCGTCTAATTCCAATATTTCCGACAATTGCTCACAAAGCCTATCATTTATGTTACCGGCAAGCGTCGTGCTATTTTTATCTATAGGATACTGATTAAGATATATGAATGAATTCCCGCGACGGCATAAATCGTTGTCAGGATAATACCAGCAGAATGATGCAAAAGGTCTCAAGCAATCCTTCTGATCTTTCGGTGAATGTGATAGCGCAAATCCAACGGTTTTAACATCTGCATATGCCTTGCCGATTTCAGGGCGTCGTCTTGTTCCACCGCCTCCAACATGACTAAACTTTTTCAGTAAATCCTGCCAAAGAAACGCCTTCATAGATAAAAAAGGACGAAATGAATAATCGACAATATTCTGATCAAGTATTGTATCGACAGCTTGTATACTGCCAAATTCTTTAAGTGATTCCGCAAAAGCAATCGTTTCAGCTTTCTGCGGAGGCTTATCCTGAGATCTCAACCACTCTTCGGTTGCTAGCGTTCTGCGCTGCATAATATCTTTACTGCGTCGTTTTAACATCGGGGTTTTTAAGTGTGTAAAAATGCTTGAAGGCGCAAGTTTTACCCCAGAACAATAGTTTTTAAAAATAGCGTTTGGCTCCGATTCTCCGCTTACAGGCCAGTATGAATCATATAACTCTTTATTAAAAGGTAATGACGGACGCAAAGCATAACTTGATCCATCAATCTCATGAGAAGTAAACATTACCAAAGAAGCGGTGATATCTTGCTCTAACCATGCTTCCTTTTCAAATTTAGAGAATCGCGAAATATCAAAAAAGCGAAACGTACTCATCGGCGCAGTTTCACCATAGTGTCTCATGGCGATTAGAATCGCTCGCCCTTGTTGCGTTTTGAACATACTATCCGAGCGGATGCCAGCCCTTGCGTCCGCATCTACCGCGACTACCCACGCCGCCGAAAAATGCTCGGTTACATACTTCCGTGCATACTTGTACGACTCGGCTTCAAGGAACGTCGCCGGGACAATATATGCCAATACCGAGTGATTATGGGAGTGTTCTAACATTTCGCATCCCCATCTTAAAAACTGCAAATAGGGATTATTAATCTGCTTTTGTATATTCTGCCGACCATGTCGATTTTCAACCGGTGGGCGAAAGTCATCCATAAGAGACCGTATCTTGGAAAAGTCTGCTCCAAGGTTTGTCTTTGACGAATCCGACGAAGGAGGATTGCCAATAACAAGCGTTATTGGACGCGATGATAATTCACGAACTCGATTAAGTTCAAAACCCTCGACAGTATTAGTGTTTGCGTCTTCTCCTCCGAAAACATAATCGCTCAAAGTATTAGCAAGAAGCAACTCATTACTGGAACGACCGCCATTTATTTCCTGATTAAGAACGGCCATACGATAGTTAGCAAGCATATACGGCGCAGGCAAAATTTCGATACCACACAAAGTATATGCCCCGTGGTGAACGTCATTTAGTCTAATACGCTCTAAAAACGAACCGGTTCCTGAGCACGGGTCGATTAAAGTGTTTCCATCATCAAAAATGCTTGCGCCATTAAAATTCCTACGTACTACAACATCAACTAAGCGTACGACGAAGTCGGCAAGTTCACTTGGCGTATAATAAGCACCATAGTCGAAACGGGAACGAGGGTCAAACTTAGAAAGAAATAATTCAAACAATTTATGATAATCCGGTCTTTGGCGTTGTTGATCCGTCATGTGAACAAAAGACAGAAAGCTAATGCATTCATCTGTCCATGATATAATAAAATTGTCGTCATCTCTGTGATCATTAATATAATGGATTATCGTAAGAAACGGTCGAAGCGCTTGTCCGTCAACAATATCCTTATACAAATATTCACGAATCTTTCGCTCTTTTTCCATTGGAGAATCAGAGTCAGTACACTCTACACGATGTGCATATAATAACGCAAACATAATCACCTGAGCGGCGAAGTCGGCAAAAACCTTATCTTGCCGCATATTCTGATCGTTATGATCGTACACCAAGTCACGCAGTTCTCTAAGAAGTGAGATAGCACTCCGTTCCGCATCATTCATTGCTTCATCTAAGGCGATACTCAAATACCGCAAAATTTCATAGGAAAGATATCGCGTTCTTAAGGCAACCTGCTCAACCAAACCTCCTTCGTCGCAATACTGAGGGGATGGTTCGGCGAAAAAGCGACGCATCATTGTCTCAAACTGAAGATTAGGCGTCAGACGAGACCAATCAGGTCGATTCATTCGTGTCTTGTCAATTAAGGATATTAGCTGCGGTCTAACACCTTTGTCAAAAGAATAAACAAAGTCTATGCCATCAGTGACTATCAATTTATGCCCCAGCGACAAATAGCGGTTGAATTGATGTTCGTGTTGAGTAACGTCAAAATCCGTTTGGGTAAGCCCCTTTGCTTCAATATAGCCATACACGCCAAGAGTATTTCTATCATGAATACGCCAATCAGGACGTCCCATCCCCGCCTGGTTGCGAGGCTCAAGAACAACCACGATATCAGGACTTCCATTGAGTTCTATTGCTAAATCTTTAAACAGCTTATCTAATGGAGGACGGAAAGATAGTTCGGCCGTATGCTGGTTATCTGCAATAGCATCATTATATTCTCTCTGAAGAGACCTTAAATAATCTTTGATAATTGTCTGATAGGACACGCTTCTCACTTCTTTCTATTATAATAAGTTATGATACTTTCACCTATTACTTTTGCTAATTTTGGAGGTACGGCATTTCCAATTTGTCGCGCAATTTCCACCTTTGTTCCCTTAAATAAATAATCCAATGGAAATGTCTGTAATAACGCGCCTTCACACAAGGAAATGCTCCTCGGTTGATCAGGGTGTCCAAACAAACCTCTTGTAAAGCTATCAAATCTTGCGGTAATAGTAGGAGCGACATCATCCCATGACATGCGTCCGTAAACATTGCGATGTCCGATTTTAGCGCTATCAACCTTATGGCAATCGGCTAATAATTCCCTTGGAAGAAAGTCACGTCCTTGACCTTGTTTCAGGGCGTTTATCCGTTTTAGGTTTATAGTAGATAAACGGTCGCGCCTATGCAACGGATAATCTGGGTGCGGCTTTCCATCTTCGGGAGGCGGGGGAAGAAATCCTATAGTATCCCGAACAGTTCGCTTTTCGCCCGTTGGCTTAGGGAACGAATAAGCAGAACCTATATCATTACGTTCGCCAACAATAACAATTCTCTTCCTACGTTGCGGAACACCATAGTCTTCGGCATCCATAAGTTGCTTATGGACGTTATATCCTATGGACTCCATCTTTGATATTAACTCGGAAAGAATAGCTTTGCCACGCTTTCCTTGAATGCCAGAAACGTTCTCCATAACGAAAAACAACGGTCTTACCTCGTCGACAAGTCTTCCATAAAGAAGAACCAGTTCGTTTCGGCTATCGTTGTCTTCGCCAATACGCTGAACGGAAAAGCCCTGGCACGGCGGTCCCCCTGCAAGCAGAAAAAGTTCACCCTGTCTTATCCCAACTTGAGAAAGCAAATTCCCGTCTAACATATTACGGATATCCTCGCATATAGTACGATGGTTAAAATACTTAGGATTGCTTCGAAGTGTCTCGATGCATTTTTCGTCGACATCAAAACTGAGAAGTATATCGAACCCTGCCTCGCTTAATCCTAACGACAAACCGCCGGCTCCAGAAAAACAATCAACACAAGTGAAACGCATACTATGTTTTCCTCCTTGTGTTTTTAATACCTGCTATGACGCTCGAATACGAATTACTAACTGGTAATTCGACTACGCCAACTTCGGTTTTCATCTGATCAGCCGTCGGCTCTTTTGATATTAGTTCTATCAAAACGTCAACCGCAACACCGCAAGATAACAAAGGTGGGACTGCTTCCCCAATTTGGCGATATATATCGTCGGATTTTCCTTCAAATTGAAATCCATCCGGAAAGCTTTGAAGTCGCGCCGCCTCCCGTGCAGTTAAACCCCTGTCTTGAACAGGGTGGGTGTACCTGCCGCTTGCCGGATTACGCGCGTAATGGGTTATGGTAATCGCCGGTCTATCCCAGCTAAGGCGACCGTACACATCATAAAAACCGTTAACTCGCGTAAGACATTCGGGTCCTTCACCCTCGGGAAGATTACCGCCGTCATGCGGAACTTTCTTTATAACATCAATAGTACTTTTTTTATGAGAAACCGCTCTATGCATCTGGTCAAACGGATCCTTTTCGCCGGCAAGCAGCATTGGTAAATCACCGATTGCATTACGAACAGTCCTATAGTTTTCGGGTTTTAGATAGCCTTCGGGCAAAAGAAAATTTTTCCGCATTCCTACAATAATAGATCGAAAACGTTCCTGTGGAACCCCGAATTCTGCCGCGTTATAGATGTTTTGTTTTACGATATAACCGGCGGCATAAAACGATTCTCGAGCCTTACTGAAATACCTCCAATATCTTTGTGACAAAAATTCAGGCACATTTTCCATTAAAAAAACGTCGGGATTTACTTTGGAGACAATTCGAGAAAAAGCAACAACTAAATTATTGCGCTCGTCGTCTTGGCTATCCCAATGCTTCTTTCGGTGTGAAGAAAAGCCCTGACATGGTGCGCAACCTATGATAATCGTTGGTTTTTTTTCATCAAATCCCACGTCGTCCAAATAAACTTTGATACTCTTTTCGTTCTCCGCAATTTTGAGTATGTCTTCACATATGGTCTTCGTACCAAAATTCTTACTATATGTAGCAGCTGAAACGGCGTTAATGTCGCAACCACCCAAAAAGTGAAATACAGGTAGAATAGAGTTTATTGCGGCAAAACCAAGCGAAGTACCTCCGGCTCCGCTAAAGAAATCCAACACTTGAATCGGATTTGAATTAGTAGCTCCGGTGTAAAGAGGCGAAAACTCGGACAATGCTTCTATTGCCGCCGCAAACAAGGCTGATTTTTCGTCACGAAAATCCGACGAGCTATTTTGATTTAATATTGCAGCTTGGTGCAATTCTGAAAACGTATACATCACTTTCACCTCCACACTTATAATTCAGTATTAAGCGTCTTTACAAAAGATTTCATTCTGATATACTTACTTTGCGTACCTATTAGCTAAATCGTGATATTTTAAATTTGTATCGTAAACCAACACAGTAAAAATAATTCTTGGCTTCTTTTAATCAAGAATATATAGTTGCCGAGAGTCGGCTATGTTCTCAAAATTCACCCATTACTCAAATGTAACGTCCCTCGCCTTGTTACTCATTTTGGATGCCTACGTTTCTTTTTACACGGTTTATTATATCATAAAAAGAATGGAACAAAGCGGAATGATTTCTCTGAAACAAAACAATATTCCCAGACATTAAAATAATCTTTTCCTTTTTACTTTCTCCGAGGTTATTATAACATATTTTGCTCTTGAACACAAGAGTTTTCACTGTTTTAGCAAGGAAATCAATTTTTATTATCGTTCATTAAATTAGTGTTATGCCAAGTAAACATTCTATTATATTTTTATTTTAAAACGACTATCCTTGATCTGGTGTTGCTTTTTAAGTTTTTATAATATTAATTGTAGTTTTACAAAAAATATTAGGATTACTTTAATCCATTTTGTCTCTATCCCTGCACCAATCATTTTCAAAATAAATATCAAGGATATGACGAAGATTATATAAGCTAGTATATTCGCCTACGACGGAGCAATTCTCCCGCTCTTAATTAGCGTTTTAAAATGTAATAATACCATTCGCTTGATTTCACCTTTTACTTTCAAATTCACTACTGATAGGTATGTCGTTTATTTATACTATGCTAGTAAAGCTTTTACTTCGATTACGAATGCGGTTTGTTTTTCAATCCGATTCTATCTATTTTCCATTTCTGATACCGTATCCATAGAATTTCGAGATGATATGTACTATAAATAATCTTTAACATCATTTTTGTTATTCGCTTCGTTATTTATGCATCCAAAATGTTTTACCACAGACAAACATTAATATTGACAATTACAATTAGGTATGTTATCATGATCATTAATAACTCATGTCCCGAGGTGAAAAATGGATATTTATACAGTCGCTTCCCAAATGAAAACAGAACGGAAAACTATTTTTGATTTAAAACTGAGAGTTACGTATTACGCCCGCGTCTCCACTACTACGGAAGTACAGGAAAACTCTATAGAAAATCAGATTTCTTTTTTTGAGGATATGATAAAACAAAATCCGAACTGGGAATATATAGAAGGCTATGTAGACAGAGTAAGGGGAGAAAGTGCCGAGAACAGAGAAAACTTTATGAAAATGGTGAACGACGGCAAACATGGCAAGTTTGATTTAATCCTGACAAAAGAGGTAAGTCGTTTTGCCCGTAACACCATAGACAGTTTGACATATACAAGAGATTTGTTAAGGGCGGGAGTCGGCGTTTTTTTTCAAAATGATAATATTTGCACCATAGACACAGATAGTGAATTTAGATTAACTATTATGTCCTCCATGGCGGCCGACGAAGTACGCAAGCTTTCCGAACGCGTAAAATTCGGACATAAAAAGGCTATTGAAAACGGACATGTTTTAGGAAATAACCGTATTTTTGGATATGATAAGCAAAATTGTAAGCTAACCATCAACGAAAAAGAAGCAGAGATGGTTAAAATGATATTTGAGTTATATTCGTCGGAACAATATAGCGTAAAAAAAATCGAACAAATAATATTTGATAAAGGATACAGAGGAAGGAACGGCACACGGATTCATCACAATACGATCTCCGGTATCATTCAAAACCCAAAATATAAAGGATACTTTTGCGGAAATAAGGTTAAAACAATAGATTACCGCACCAAAGAACAACGCTTCTTGCCCGAAGAAGAATGGATCATGTATAAAGACGAAAATATCCCCGCCATCGTATCTGAAGAAATATGGGATAAATGCAATAAGCTTTTCAAAGAAAGAAGCGCGATCGTTAAAAACAAAGGCAGCTCATTAAAAGATAAAAGCATTTTAACCGGAAAGATTTATTGTGCCGAGCATAACGTGCCGTATTGGAGAACAAGCTATTCAAACAGCATATCGAAAGGAAAGCCCATATATCAATGGCTATGTTGCGTTAAAAAGAGATTTAAATCCGAAGATTGCGCGTCTTTTAGTATAATGGAAGAAGATTTATATAAAATGTTATCTTGCTCTCTAAAGGATTTAAGCGGAAATATCGACGCTTATGTTAAATCCTTCATGGAAATCTATAATGAAACAAACCAAATAAAATCGTTGCAAGCGGAAATTGACGATTTAACCATAAATCGCGATAGAGAAAAAATAAAAAAGGAGAAACTGCTGGACTTATACGCAGACGGGATCATAAACAAAAAAGAATTTATGGAGCGTAACGATATCCTGGCAACGGTTATTTCCGACTTGGAAAACAGCTTAAGAAAAATTAAAGAACGTCAGAACAATAAAGATGAAGTCATAAATGAAATAAAAGCGGTAGAAGGTTTTATAAAAAAACACGATATGGATAATCTAACCGACGGACAAATTCATGAATTGATAAAAACAATTGTGGATAGGATATATGTCACGCCTATTGACCATAGCTCTATGAAGATTGAAGTTCGCCTTAAAAGCGGCGGTACCAACGGATATATTTACGAGAGAGACAATAGGAGTTCGGGGAGGATTTTTAAGAAGATGATCGAATCCTATGAAAACAGCGCTAAGTAACTTTAGTTTTATCTAAGCTACTGTTTAAAATAAGCAGCTCTTTTTTAAAGCAACAGCTTTAAAGAAGGGCTGCTTGCCTTTTTTTTAAAAAAGTCTTGACAAAAAATGCAAAACATGATAATATATGAACAGATAAACATATGTTCGCATGAAAGGACGTGTAACTATGTCAGAAACCGAATTCCTCTGTGCGGAAGACAGCACGGTAAAAAACGTATTGGATAAAATGCCGCCTGACGAAATGCTTTATGATCTGGCGGAGCTATTTAAAGTATTCGGCGATTCCACAAGGATCAAGATACTTTATGCGCTTTTCGAATCGGAGCTTTGTGTAAACGATATTGCCGCACTTTTGGGTATAACCCAGACGGCCGCCTCGCACCAGCTCAGAGTGCTTAAGGTAAATAAACTGGTCAAAGGGCGTAAAAACGGTAAAATGATATTCTATTCTCTCTCTGACGATCATGTTTGCAAGATTATTTCACAAGGAATGGAGCATATTGAAGAGTAAGGAGCATAAGATGACATTTTGGGACAAAACGGCATATTTTTACGACTGGACGCAATTTTACAATAGGGCTGTCTGTCGGAAGCTCGCCGCATATACCTCAAGGCTCATACCTGCCGGAGCAAAAGTGCTCGACTGTGCGGCCGGTACAGGCGCGCTTTCCTTGGCGGCAGCCGAAAAAGCCAAAAAAGTTATATGTACCGATGAATCCGAAAAAATGCTTGATATAGCGAGGAAAAAAGCCGCTTATAAAAAAAACGAAAATATTGTTTTCGAGACAAAGGACATTTTTGATCTTAAGGAGCAGGACGAAAGCTATGATACGGTTATCGCCGGTAATGTTCTTCACCTGCTCGAACGTCCCGAAAAAGCGGTAAAAGAAATGTACCGGGTGACAAAACAGGGCGGCAGGCTTATACTTCCGACCTTTATGACCGGTGAAAAAGCTTCGTTTGTGCTGGCGCTATACGGAATCCTGGGCTTCGACCCTGTTCACAGGTATGAATGCAGAGAATATATTCGCATGCTAAAAAGCTGCGGCTGCGGAAAAGTCAAGGCCCTGCGCATAAGCGGAAAAATCCCGTGCTGCTTTGCCGTTATCAATAAACCTATAAAAGGAGAAACGCTGTGAAAAAAACATTTAAACTTCAGGATTTGGATTGCGCAAACTGCGCCGCAAAAATGGAAAACGAAATAAATAAACTGACCGGAGTGGAAGCGTCGGTAAGCTTTATGACCCAGAAGCTGACTGTTTCCGCACCGGATGAGAGCTTTGACGCAACGCTAAAACAAATAGTAAAGCTTTGTAAAAAGATCGAGCCCGAATGTAAAATTATTATCTGATCATGGAGGCATTTATGAGCGGTTTAACGAAAAAACAGAAAAGGACGCTTATAAGGATCGTTTTATCCGCGATCCTTCTTATACCGGCTTGGATAATTACAAATCATTTTGATATCATATGGTGGAAATCGCTTATTATTTTCCTTCTCCCCTACGGTCTTATCGGTTGGGACATTTTGTGGAGAGCGGTACGCAATATTGCTCACGGACAGATTTTTGACGAAAACTTTCTTATGTGCATTGCAACTATAGGAGCATTTGCATTGGGCGAATATCCGGAGGGCGTTTTCGTAATGCTTTTTTACCAGATCGGAGAGCTTTTTCAAAGCTATGCGGTGGGAAAGTCCCGAAGAAGCGTTTCGGAAATGATGAATATCCGCCCCGATTATGCAAATGTGCGGCGCGACGGGAAACTGGTACGTACCGATCCTGAAGAAATAAAGGCCGGAGATGTTATAATTGTAAAGCCGGGAGAACGGATACCGTTAGACGGCGTAATAATAAGCGGAAGCTCATCGCTGGATACTGCGGCGCTTACCGGTGAATCCCTGCCGCGAGCCGCCGAAACGGGAGACGATGTGATAAGCGGATGCGTAAATATAAGCGGGCCGCTTGAGATTCGGGTAACAAAGGAATTCGGTCAGTCCACTGTTACAAGAATACTCGAACTGGTTGAAAATTCAAGCAGCAAAAAAGCTAAGGCTGAAAATTTTATAACAAGATTTGCCAGATATTACACACCGTGCGTGGTAGGGGCTGCCGCTCTTCTTGCCGTGCTGCCGCCTATCGTCGCCGGAGGTTCATGGACCGAGTGGATACGCCGGGCTTTAATATTTCTTGTAATCTCATGTCCATGCGCGTTGGTCATCTCGGTCCCTCTCAGCTTTTTCGGTGGAATAGGCGGCGCATCAAAAAAAGGAATTTTAGTAAAGGGCGGAAATTACCTTGAAGTGCTTTCCAGAACAAGCTATGTTGTTTTCGATAAAACCGGAACACTTACTAAGGGCGTATTTAACGTTACGGCTATACACCCCGATCAATGCTCCGAATCCGAACTTCTTGAACTGGCAGCTTATGCTGAAGCGTATTCGGACCATCCCATCTCAGTTTCCCTTAAGGATGCCTACGGAAAGAATATAGACAATGACCGCATAAGAGAAGTAAAAGAAATAAGCGGAAAAGGCGTGAAAGCCGTGGTAGACGACAGGGAGATCGCGGCGGGAAACGATAAGCTTATGGAAAGTATAGGCGTAAAATGCCGTCCATGCCACAGAATAGGGACCACGGTTCATGTGGCAATCAACAAAAGCTATGCGGGACATATCGTGATATCCGATGAAGTTAAACCGGATTCCGATGAAGCCATACGCGCCTTAAAAGCCATGGGCGTCAAAAAAACGGTTATGCTGACGGGAGACGGAAAGGATGTGGGCGAGAGCATCGCTGCTCAGCTTAACCTTGATCAGGTATATACGAAGCTGCTTCCGGCGGACAAAGTCGGAAAAGTCGAGGAACTGCTTGATGAAAAGGAACACTATAATAAGAAAACCGCTCTCGTTTTTGTAGGGGACGGAATAAACGACGCGCCCGTTCTTTCCCGTGCCGATATTGGAATAGCTATGGGAGCAATAGGATCTGATGCCGCCATTGAAGCGGCGGATATTGTATTGATGGATGATAAACCGTCAAAAATTGCCTCGGCAATAAAAATTGCTAAAAAAACCATGAACATAGTGAGGCAAAACATAATATTCGCTCTGGCGGTAAAAATAGCGGTGATGATTTTGGGCGCATTGGGTGCTGCTGATATGTGGGCGGCGGTGTTTGCCGACGTAGGCGTATCGGCTCTGGCTATTCTTAATGCAATGAGGGCGCTTTCCGTCGGCAATATCGACTGAAACATTTCCCCTCGGATAAAAACCGCTACAATTAAGCGCATACGAAAAAGGACCTTGAACAGCCAAGGTCCTTCTTTATAAAGAATTTCCGCCCACCGGATGGAAAAACCGATAAGCGGAAATAAGCGCAAATACCCTTTGTTTATTATATTATACGATCCATAAATTGTCAAGCAACAAAAAAAGAAAAGTGATTGCAAAATTCGACAAAAGACAGGCTGAACTGTCATATCACAAGCATAAACAAAAAAACGACCAAACACGAAAATAAATATTCAGCAATGAAAACAGAGAAAATTAGAGCTTGTTTGAAAATAGAGGAAATGACGGATCTTTGACTCCAAATGGTTAGCTCCAAGGGAAAAACGCAGTCAAACCGTCGTTTGACGATGCTTTTTGACGCAGAAGATGACCGTTTGGGGGCGAAAAGACGACGTTTCCGATTTTTCAAGCAAGCCCTAATAATATTGCGCTGAAAGCATGGTTATTTCAGGGAAAAAAGCGTAGAAATGCGAAGGTATTTCATAATTATCCCTTTGAGATTACTATTGCCGTTCTTTGACGCGGACAGCGTCAGCGGTTAGTGAAAATCGTGCAATCTGCGCCTTTTCAGATAACCCCAGATAGAAATTGTGTAAAATGCGGTTTTTCAGATTACCCATTAGTAAATATGTATCGAAAACCGGAATCAGTGCTCGATAATAGAACGAACGGCTTCTGAAATTCTTTTGGCGATATACGGGTTATTCATGGTATAAAGGTGAATCCCGTCCACCCTGTTGGCGGCAAGATCAACG
This sequence comes from uncultured Ruminiclostridium sp., assembly GCA_910579265.1. Classification (GTDB taxonomy): domain Bacteria; phylum Bacillota; class Clostridia; order Oscillospirales; family Ruminococcaceae; genus Ruminiclostridium_E. The sequence goes on from CAJTTE010000016.1 coordinate 31,664, forward strand.
ATCTGATCGACCGCATAGGCTATTCCCGCATCCCGCATTGCTTCCGGGCTGTCGCCGTAGCGATCCATCATTTTTAAGAATTTGACCGGAAGCGAAGCGCCGCAAAGAGAAGCCATCCGTTCTATCTGTTTTTTATTTATGACCGGCATTATGCCTGCCTCGATAGGTGTTTCTATCCCCGCGATCCTTGCCTTTTCAAGAAAATCATAAAAATAACCGTTATCAAAAAAAAGCTGGGAAACCAGATGACTGGCGCCTGAATCCACTTTTCGCTTCAGATTGCGAAGATCGTCTATTTTATTTGCCGATTCCGTATGTCCTTCGGGATAACATGCCGCTAAAATATTCATATTATCATTTTCACCGCGTATAAATGATATAAGCTCATTGGCATACCCGAATCTTTTTTCGGGCTCGGTATCGGGGACCCTATCCCCCCGCAGCGCCAGAATATTTTCAATTCCCTCCCGGGAAAGCTTTTCGATAATATTTTTCGCCTCATCCTCGGAAAGATAAAGACACGGCAAATGAGCCACGCTTTCTATACCGTAATCCTTTTTTATTTTTGACGCAATTTCAATGGTATAGGAGCTTTGACTGCCTCCCGCGCCGTATGTTACGGAAATAAAGTCGGGCTTAAGCGCCGACAATTCATCAAGAGTATTATAAATACTCTCTATAGGCATGGTTCTTTTAGGAGGGAACACCTCAAAGGAGAACACTCTTTTCTTTTTAAAAATATCCGTGGTTTTCATTGTATTTTATCATCCTTTCCAAGTCAATGCTTCTCTTTTCACCTAAAAAACAAAAAATAACATCATCTTATTTTTTTACGGAGGGTTGTTTATTCGCTTAACGATGCGGATTTCCCGCCTTGATCCTTTTACCGTTGATATAAACGCACGTCATGTCAACAAACTGAAAGAAAAAAATAATGTCATCTTATTTTTTATTTTTTGATTATGACTCTCCAAAAAAACAAAAAAACAGTATGATCTTTTTCTTCATTGGAAAATCCATATTAAAATAATAACACAATTTTTAAAATATGACAAGCGCTTTTTTTATCTTCTCATAAAAGGCCCGTTTTTATATAATTTTTTGTCTTTCTCGCTTAAAAATACAAAGACAATATTTTATTTTTCAAAAATGGTCTGAAAAAATTTTATTTTTCTGTATATATTTAACAAAGCGCACCCACATTCATGCATTTTGTTTTTTGCACATTGTACATCTTTTTTCCGCAAAAGTCCGGTCATGTTATTTTCCGGGAAAAAATGATCTTATGTTTTTTCACATTTATCAAAAGCTCAGCTCCTAAGGCTTTTTTTCTCTCTTATTCATAATGCGTCAGGCTCATAAAATCAAGTCATGCGATTTATTTCCGGCAATAAATCGCATGACTTGATTTTATTTCCTTGTATCGCAGAAGAAAATATATTCCTGTTTTCCCTGCTGTGAAGACAAATTTCCAGAATCAATACTTTTAATGTGATTTTTTTATATTCGCGTCGTTTAATTAAAAAATACTGTGATTAGATTTTTTGGTCGCCCGAAATAAACAAAAAAATAAATACCGTCACATTATTTTTCGGGGAATTTATGGCTTTACTGTTTAAAAATGTCGGTATGGCGTCATTTCTTCTTGAAAAAAGGCTCTTCATATGATAGAATACGGTTATAAGAAATTCATTAAGGAGTATGGCTTGAGAAAAATAAGTTTTATTGCTGCCGCAGTACTTACATTCACGGCATTGGACGGCCTCGCGTCTTCATTCTCCTCCGGAGAAGCTCTTTCTGAGGAAGAAACAGGGAATGATGTTCAGCTTATTGACGGAAACTTTATCGGAATCGACGAAGAAAGCGCCTCGCAAATTTCTGACGGTGAATATATTACTGTATATAAATCCGATAAAATTAACCTTACCGTCTCGGCGGAAGAAAAAATTGCCGCCGTATATATCGTATGGAATACGCCGCCTGAGGAATACAGCGTAAATAATAACAATATAACGGACGGGTTTTTACATAAGCTTATAGAATTCGATGATCCTATAGATGCTTTCACCCTTAGATGTGAAAATAAGACCGAGCTATGCGATATATATCTTTATGCAAGCAAGGTTTATCCGGAGGAAACTGAAAGATGGAGCGATCCGTGTGAGCGTGCGGATATGCTTGTATTATCCACCCATGCCGATGATGAATATCTGATGTTTGGAGGTACCATTCCATATTACGCAAAAGAAAAGGGTCTACAGGTACAAGTGGTATATCTCACCACCCATTGGCTGGAACAGCCTCGGCCTCATGAGCTTTTAAACGGACTCTGGAAGGCGGGAGTAAAAAATTATCCGGTATTCGGAGTGATATCCGACATACCCTTAAAGCCTATATGGACATTGCAGGAGGCTGCCGAACTTTATGATTTCAACGAGGTACTCGACTGGTTCACGGAACAAATACGGCGTTTCAGACCTTCGGTTATCGTTACCCATGATAAAAACGGCGAGTATGGACACGGAGCGCATAAGCTTGCCGCAAAAACCGTGATGGATGCCGTGGAGATATCGGCGAATGCGGATCACTTTCCGTTGTCCGCAGAAAAATACGGAGTATGGGACGTACCGAAAACATATCTTCATTTCTGGAGCGAAAACACAATAACGATGGATTGGGAGCAGCCGCTTGAAAGCTTCGGAGGCATAACCGCTAGAGAAGCGGCCTCCTTGGCATACGGATGTCATAAATCCCAGCATATTTGGGGATATGCGGTAGGCTATCAGGAAAACTGGGATTGCCGTCAGTTCGGTTTATACCGATCATTGGTAGGAACCGATGAAAAAGCAGATTTTATGGATCATATAATTCCGGTGGATATAACGGAAGAAACCGCCGCTTCGGAACCCGTTACAGAAGCCAAAACCTCGCCTGCGGAAACCTCATTTGCTAAAACCCAATCCGAACGAACGGAAATATCCGATACGATTTCCTCAGGTCAGGATTCATCGAACGGTTATAAATCCGAAAATGACCCTTCAGTATACCTTATCGCAGCAGGAGTCGCCATATTCGCAGTTATAATCATTGTTCTTCTTATAAACATTATAAGAAGACGTAAATAAGTCGTTCATTCCGGCAGCGATCGCCGTCTATACTATAAAATAGGTTCATACCGCAGTTATATCCTTTAGCTGTGATCTTTTTATTCAGCTTCAGAAAAACCGTAAGCGCTATTTTAAAAATCCGAGAAATGAAACCCACCGGTAGAAGCGGCGGGTTTCATTCGTCTTAAAGGATGAATTAAAAACTATGTTCCAAAGGAGCCCTAAACGCTTGACATAGAATCATTGTCACGAAAGCCGCCTTAGAGGCTGTCCTTTTCCTTTAACTGCTGCCCGTCCGGATCATTATATCAGAGCGTGTTCAAATAAAACCCGACATAGGACTTTTCGGCAAATTTTGCCGCATACTCGGTTGATTTTTTTGAAATATGAAAATATTCCTGCAAAAATTTGCGCCATTTAAGGCGGAATTATGCTCTAAAACCCGCATATCGCTTATATGAACACGTTATAATTTAACGTCATCCCATCCATTTCATGATATTCTTTAGGCCTGCCTTAAATATTTTAATCCTACTTTAATTCCTTTCTGTCGTGCCCGAAAAAAATCCTGACCCCAAAATGCTTGATTCTATATTCATGTTTCAAGTCCGCATACCTGTCAAATATAATTAGGGCGGGGCCGAAAAAAAAGCAAATTTGACCGTATCTTAAAACAAATCGATTTTGTACAGTTATGATAAATGAATGGGGATTTTAAAGAAAAAAGCGGAGAAATACAAGAGTATTTCGCAGTTATCCCCTTGTAACTACCGGCATTCTTTGACGCAGAAAGCGCCCGCCGTTAGTAGAAATTGCGCAAATTGCGGCTTTTCAGAAAGCCCCTGTTTGTGTTTTCTCCTGCTCGATATATCCAAAACAGTGCTTTACTTAAGCTTGACGGCGATTTACAGCGTGTACTCCGTATATGCAACCTTATCCGCCCAAAAACAGTCTGACGGCAATGCCGCTCAAAAACCAGCCGCAAAGATCACCCACCAACGCCGCCGCCAGAACATATCTTGTTTTCTTGACCTTTGTAGCAGCAAAATAAACGGCAATAGTATAAAATGTAGTTTCGCTGCTTCCAAGCATAACAGAAGCTACTCTTCCGGCGAAGCTGTCCGCTCCCTCCGTGCCGAGAATACTTTCAAAAACCGCTACCGCACCGCTGCCTGAAAACGGACGTAAAATCAAAAGAGGAGTGCATTCGTCCGGAAAACCGAAAAAATCCGTAACAGGCTTTAGAAGCTCCGAAAGAAGCTCCACACCGCCGCAGGAGCGAAACATGCCCACACTGACCACCAGCGCCATAAGAGAAGGAAAAATGTCTTTTACCGTATGTAGTCCTTCTTCTGCGCCCTTCACGAATTCTCCGAATATATCTGTCCTTTTGATAAGTCCGAATATGCATACGAAAGCGAAAATTATCGGTATCGCATAATCGCCTATATTAATATTCAAAACTCAATCCCCCGTCAATGCCAGATTAACCGTTCGAAAATTAAGGCAACACCGCACAATGATTGCGTGTGAATTGCGCAGTCAGATTTTTCGTAAGCTTGCATAAATTCGGCGCAGGAATACTGACGTATTTCAAGGAGAATTTGTGTAAGCTGACGGAATATATGCAAGCAAGCCGCACGCAAAGCCGTCAGGCGGTCATTGTGCGGTATTGCCTTAAAGCATCCTTGCTGATTTTTTACGGGACAAGGCGGCTAAAATTTTGGCGGCTCCTACTGTAAGTATTACATTGACCGCCGATACTGCCCAAACTGCCGGAAGGATCTCCATAGGTGCTGCGGAACCGTGCTGAAGCCTGAGAGCTGCCGCCGTTGTGGGAATGAGCTGTAAACTTGCCGTATTAAGCACCACAAATAAAATCATATTGTCCGTAGCCCTTTCTCCCGACTTCTCCTCATTCTCCAGCGCTCTCATAGCCGCTATTCCGAACGGTGTTGACGCATTCCCCAAGCCCAGAAGATTTGCCGTTATATTAAGAACTATAAACTGCATAGCCTCACCTTTAGAGGAAATTCCCTTAAAAAGCTTTTTGAGCAGCGGGCTAAGTACTTTCGCCACCGATTCCGTAAGCCCCGAGCTTTGTGCCACCCTCATTATACCGCTCCATAAGCAAATTATACCGCATAACGTAAGACAAAGCGTAACTGCGTCGGCGCAGGAAGAAATAGCCGCGTTACTTACGGCGGCCGCGTCCCCGCGTACAAATCCTATTATAACCGAAACTACAATTAATCCGCCGAAAACATACTTCATCATAATTATCCGTTCCTCCGATAAAAAGCTTACCGATAGAATCTATGACGAAAAAAAATCTTTTATGCGGAATTATAACAAATGACCTTTCCGTAATCAGTAAAAAACGTTTATGAAACAGTCTTCCCAAGAAATATAAAGCTCCCTTATAAACCTTGATCATATAAATTCATTTTATACAAAAGCCGTGATACATCCTAAATTTTCGGTCCTATTCGGATTTTTCCTCTCCTTTATACGACATTAGGCTTTTGTGTTCATACGTCTGGCTTTTTTGGCAATTAAATTAAGAACGGGCATGATGACGGTCCAGGGGGGCAGACCGACCGAAATCAAATACCCCGCCGAAGCGGGGTATTTGATTATAAAGGATACGTAAAAATTTCGGGAACACCGGATATTCGGCAAGATGTTTTTTTACGGCCTCCGAATTTAATCGGCAAGCAAGAAAGCCGCTTAATCAAGGCTTCTTGAAAGCGTAATTGCCAGAATATCATCCGCCGAAGGATTTTTAACATAGTAATTGGTAGTCTCCACCCGGCGGTAAACTCCGTCGTCGCCAAGCTGTCTTGTAACCACTGCGCGGGCCCTTTGCCCGTCGTTGTAAGCTTCTATCTGATCCTTTAAATCAAAGGTATCGATAAAAAGCTGTTTATCCTCCGGGTGCATAGTGGAGGCGCCGTGTACGATAAGCTCGGTATAAACTCCCGTAGAAGGACATGAACGGGTCGAAAAATTCTCATACGCCATCATATAAAAGCTGTTTCTGCTTAAATTACTCATAATTATAAGCGGATATCTCTTGAACACGACGTCTAAAAGAAGCTGGGTAGCGCTGGCAGGAGCCTGCGTCAAAAGGATATCCTCGGTTTCCTTTATCTCCTCCGCATTCTCCAGCACCCTTCGGAAATCCTCCTGAGTCATAGGCTTCGCAAACAAAAAACCCTGAATGATCTCACAGCCGCAGGTACGCAAAAACCCAAGCTGCTCCTTGGTTTCGACTCCCTCCGCCACGGTAACAAGCTTAAGCCTGTGCGCAAACTCAAAAATGCTCTCCAGTACTATTCTTTCCTTTTCGTTTTCACAGTTTCCGCTGAGAAGTGATTTATCTATTTTTATAACATTGGCGGGTACGTCCTTAACAAAATTCAAAGATGATAAGCCGCTGCCGAAGTCGTCTATTGAAACGGAAAATCCCGAATCGCGTATACGGGAAATAAAATCGATTATATCATTACCGTCTGTTGCCATTGCGGACTCGGTTATTTCCGCCTCCACAAGATTATGGGGAACGCCGTATCCGTCGACTGTGCTGCAAAGCCGCCGGATAAAATCGGTCTCTTTGGTATGTACTCTTGAGAAATTGACTGAAACGGTAACGACATGACGTTGATTCTCTAACTCATCCCTGAGGAATTTACATACCTGTTCGAGCATATACCAATCCAGTATCGTTATAAGTCCCGTTTCCTCGAGCAAGGGGACAAATTCCGAAGGCGGTATCACCCTCCCGTCGGTATCTATCCATCTTGCCAGAGCTTCCGCTCCCACCGCCTTTCCGTTGATGGAATCATACTTGGGCTGATAAAATACCTTTATATCCCCATTTTTAACAGCCCCGGTTATCAGTTCTTCGGCGTTACGGACATTAAATGAAAAACTCATAATCCTTTCCGTTAAAAGATCACAGACCTGAAAACGAATTTCCTCCTTTACTTTTATTTTGTTTTCAAAACATAACGGTCCGCCTAAAAATTCGATACCGCCGACTTTATACCGGAGCTTATCCGAAGGCTTAGCAATTTATGAAGCTTTGCCGAATATACGGCGGCTTCAATGAAAAAGCACAGAAATACATTGCTTCAACGGGCATTTTAAGAGCAAAACAATTAAAATTTGCGTAAATGTAAATTTTCGGACACTCCCTGATGATAGACGGCTCCGCATCAAAAGATTCAGAAGCACAAAAGTCGTATATGCTGTCTTGGTCCTCCTTAAATCATATGCATATCCCAAAAATATTAAGCTGTCCTTATCTTGCGGCGGATCCTCAGAGCCTGTTTTGTGTCTCTAAGTATGTAGATTGCGCAGCGGTTTTTACGTATTTCGAGAGGATTTTTCTCAGACGTATTTAAACGTATTTGTGTACATCAAGAAAAAAACGAAGAAATACGCAAATGGTGCAAGCATGTTGCATGCTGAGAGATGCCGAACAGGCTTTTATTTTTTCCATGGCAATAATATGACATAAGATCGATAAAACCAACTGTTTTTTAAAAGTATACCATAAAACTTTTATTGCGTCAATTTCATTTTCAGATCAGCTCCCCTATCTCCGAATTAAAATCATCCAGCAGTATTCTGAGCGCCGTAAATGCGATCATCGAATATATACTTATACCCTCCGGGATTTCGAGTGGTATTTCAAGAGGCTGTATCTTCTTTCCCGAAAGAGCGGTTATTTCCCTGTTAAGTGAAACCACTATCCTTTCGTCGGACAGACTGCTGTAGGAAAAGGTGTCGGTTTTTCCGAAGCCGCAGGTTATTACATGAGTCTGACAGCTTTTCAGCGCCTTTATCTGCTCCTCGTTTTCCGAGCAGGCAATAACCGCTGCTCCCGGAGGAAAATCAAAATCCGGTATGCAGCTTTTTTTCAATAAAAACACAGTCCCCTCGGTACGCAGCTCGCTGTAAGAGGAATAATCCGCCGCCAAAAGCTCATAACCGCTTCCCCACTGATATACGGATTTGTTTTTGATATAGGTTATCCGATAAGTTTCTGATAATCTGTCACGGAACATATGCATAAACTCATCGTCCTTCTCGTCCCCGGCAATTAAAACAGAAGTCATTTTCTCTTCCCCCGATAACATTCGCTTTACGTTTGATACCATTTGCTATCCGAAAAATCGCAATTGTACGGCTTTAGCTGATCGTGAGCGCTTTGTGCGTAAAAAATGCTTGAAATATTACCATGCTACCCCGCTTTTTTTCTTGAAATCGCCGCTTATCCGGCGAAATCGTACAATATTGTTTTGTTTTCGGATACGTCCTAATACTAATCCCCTTTAAAACTATCGGACTAGTGTTTGGGGTGCAACCCTTTTTTAACTGTGAGTATTACGTCAGTTTAAAAAGGGATTGATATAAAGCATATCCGCATAAAACCGAAATACGGATTTTCGAGCATAATTTTGCCGTAGATAAAGCAAATTTTTTCAGAAATACCTGCGTATTTCAAAAAAATTTAACAAAATACACGGTGAAATCTGCTGAAAAATCCTGTGACGGGCTTTATGTGAACATGCTCTAATCCTTGACCGAGGTATAGACAAATAATATAGATGACCAAAGATCAGTGCATAAGCCACGATCTTTTATCAAGCCTATAACCCGACCAAAGCTCGATATACATTAATATTTGCAGAAAAAAGGCTTGTATGCGGCAATTTGCGCATACAAGTCCCTTAATGTTGAAAAAACTGCTGCAAAAAATCTTCGTCAGCCCTGCATTTTTTGAATTGTCAAGAATCAAAACCACTGCAAGCGGTGATTTGTACACGCCCTAAAAGGGCGTATTATACTAATCCATTTTAAAACTATTGAATTAGTGTTTGGGGTGTAATCCCTTTTTAAACTGTGGGTATTACGTCAGTTTAAAAAGGGATTGGTATTACAGGCTCAGCCCCTAAAGGGGCATTGAAGGTATGACATAGCATTTCTGTCACAGACAGCCGCTAAAGCGACTGTTTTTTGCTCTGAAGCTACAAAAAATCGGGGCATTCGGAAAGAATACCCCGATTTAATACAGTGACCGCAGTCCTGAAAAGTTCGTCGGTAAAAACAAGACCCTTTTTCTCCGGACTCGTTTTATCAAAACCTTTTATTTCTCAGCACAATTATTGCTCCATGCCGAGCTTAAGAGCCTTTAAATTTGCCTCTATAAGATGAGCCTTCTTAGGCGGTACCACCTTCTTAACGGTTTTGTCTATGACCGCTTCATCGGCAATCCCCGCTTCCTTTATCATCTTTCCCAGAAGAATAACATTGGCCATTCCCTTTAACCCGTTATCTCCTGCAAGACGTGTCGCTGGAATATAGTAACAGTCTATATCGCTCCTGTCGCATTTCTCATCAATAAGTGTGCTGTCGATAAAGCATTTTCCTCCCGCCTTGACGCTGCCGATAAACTTGTCATAGCTGGGAGTGTTCATTACAAGAAGCTGGTCGGGTTCGAGCACTAAAGGCGAGCCTATGGGATCATCGCTTATGCAGACGGAACAGTTGCAAGTACCGCCTCTCATTTCCGGACCGTAGGAGGGCAGCCAGGAAACCTGCTTACCTCCGTAAAGGCCTAAATACGCCAGCATCTTTCCGATAAAAAGTATACCCTGACCGCCGAAGCCCGCTAAAAGTATATCGTTTGTCATCTTACAGCTCCCTCCTTAAATACTCCTAAGGGATAATAGGGTATCATTTCGTCCTTAAGCCTCTGTAAGGCTTCGACAGGTGTTTTGCCCCAGTTGGTGGGACAGGTGGAGAGCACCTCGATTATCGAAAAGCCCTGCTTGTTCTTCTGGAACTCGAAGCCCTTTCTTATAGCCTTTTTAGCTGTCATTACGGATTTTGGGTCAATGACGGTAACTCTCTCCGCCAATGCTACGCCGTCAAGCTGAGACAGCATTTCGCACATCTTAACGGGGAAACCTTCAACACTTGTATCACGTCCGTAGGGCGTCGTCTGAGTCACCTGTCCGGGAAGTGTGGTAGGCGCCATCTGACCGCCTGTCATACCGTAAGTTGTATTGTTTACGAAAATAACCGTGATGTTTTCGCCTCTTGTTGCCGCGTGAACGGTTTCGGCAGTGCCTATTGCCGCCAGATCCCCGTCTCCCTGATATGTAAATACGAACTTATCGGGATTGGCTCTCTTGACGCCTGTTGCAACGGCGGGAGACCGTCCGTGAGACGCCTCCAGCATATCGCAGTTAAAGTAATCATAAGCCATTACCGAACAGCCTACGGGGCAAACGCCTATAGTATCTCCCTCGATACCCATTTCATCGATCACCTCGGCGACTAAACGGTGAATAATACCGTGCGTGCAGCCGGGACAGTAATGCAAGGGCACATCGCAGAGAGCGTGAGGTCTTTTGAATTCAGGCATTACTTATCGCCTCCAATCATTTCCTTGATTTTGTTCAGTATTTCGGCGGGACTGGGGATAACGCCTCCGGTCCTTCCGAAAAACTCTACGGGAACGGAACAGTTAAGGGCAAGCTTTACGTCGTCTACCATCTGTCCCATTGACATCTCGACCACAAGAACCTTTTTCGCATTCCCGCAGCTTTCGTTTATTTCCTTTACGGGATAAGGCCAAAGGGTTATCGGTCTGAATACTCCCGCCTTTATTCCCTCTTTTCTCGCAAGCTCCACGGCGGACTTTGCAAGACGCGCGGTAGAACCGTAAGCCGCAACAACGATCTCGGCGTCGTCGCATTTATAGCTTTCTGCCATTGTTTCGTTTGCCTTGACCTGCTCGTATCTTTCAAAGCGCTTGCGCACCTTGTCCTCTAATTCCGCCGCCTGCAAATAAAGGGAATTTATAATGTTGTGTTCTCTTTTATTTCCGTGACCGGTAGCCGCCCAGGGCTTACCGGAAGCATCCGACAGCTTGATTTCCGCATTTTCGTCAAATGCAACGGGCTCCATCATCTGACCGAGAAGTCCGTCCGCCAGAATAACTGCGGGCATTCTGTATTTATCGGCAAGATCAAAAGCCTTGGTTACCGTATCCGCCATCTCCTGAACGGTAGAAGGCGCAAATACCAGAACGTGAAAATCGCCGTGTCCCAAAGCCCGTGTAACCTGCCAGTAATCCGCCTGTGAAGGCTGGATACCTCCAAGACCCGGACCGCCTCTCTGTACGTTTATGATAACGCAGGGCAGATCGGCTCCCGCTATGTAGGAAATCCCCTCCGTTTTAAGGGAAATTCCGGGGGAAGAGGAGGATGTCATGCAGCGTATTCCGGAACCTGCGCAGCCGTAAACCATATTTATGGCCGCTACCTCGGACTCCGCCTGTAAAAACACTCCGCCTACCTTAGGCATACGCTTGGACAAATACGCGGAAATCTCCGTCTGAGGAGTTATGGGGTAGCCGAAAAAGCACTTACAGCCTGCTCTTATTGCCGCTTCAGCCAATGCCTCGTTACCCTTCATAAGTGTAAGCTCGCTCATTTCTTTTCGCCCCCCTCTACTGTAATTGTGATCGCGCAGTCAGGGCACATCATAGCGCAGAAGCCGCAGGCGATGCACTTTTCATCGTCTACACACACCGCGGTATAATAGCCCTTTTTGTTCAGCTTGTCCTGCTGTATCTCCACTATTTTTTTGGGACAGGCGGTGGTGCAAAGCCCGCAGCCTTTACAGCGGTCAAACTCGACCTTCATTTTAGCCATTTTTTTCTCCTTTCTTATGTCAATACAATTTATACGGATGGAATAAAATCGATTTATTTTACCATGAGTAATATCAAATATGCTCATATACTCTATTATATACTAAATCTTCGTCTTGTTCAAGTATTATTTCCTCAGTAAATATTTCCTCGGAAATATTTTTGATCAAAAGCCCTGAGTTCCCCGCCTCTCAGAGGGCGGTTTCCTTATCGGTCCTTCGACGAAGGACTCGATCTCCCCGCCGAAAGACCGAGAGGCTTACGCCCCGGTTTTTCTCATAAAGTCGTGGCGCTGCCCCACACTGAATAAAATCTTTTTCTCTCCGCCAACGCTCCATATCCTCAACGCCGGATATTTTTGACTTAGGTCTTGTTTTATTTCCGGCTTGCGTCTCTTTAAACGGAATATCCCGGTAAAAAGCAAAAATATTGTCTTTGTACGGTTTTTTGCAGCTACGAACAGCTCGCCGTAAGTCTCTGAATCTAAAATCCCCTCCAAAATGACGACCATGCTGTTTTTATGACCGTATGTCAGCGATCCGAACATAAGTGCCGGTGCCCGGACACCCTATCCGTCTTTTATCCGAAGGATTTCTCTTATTACGGGATCTTGTGAAATTAAGGCAACACCGCACAATGATTGCGTGTGAATTGCGCAGTCAGATTTTTCGTTGGCTTGCACAAATTCGGCGCAGTAATACTGACGTATTTCAAGGAGAATTTATGTAAGATGGCGTAAAATATGCAAGCAGGCCGCACGCAAAGCCCTCAGGCGGTCATTGTGCGGTATTGCCTTAATATTGTATTCTGTCCGGATCTATGCTGCAATATTTTCCCAGTGGTTTTTCGCTTACCGAATTTCCGCGTATGATTAAAGCGCAGCTTAAACAAGCTGCCGGAATTGCGGAGCGATTCCGAGGCTAAGTGGGGATTTTATCCCTCACTGAACCGAGAGATAGAAGCCGCCGCAAGGATGCGGCGATATCCGCCAAAAGGCTTGGCACGGACACAAAGCCGCAAAGGGGATGATCTCCCTAAGAGACGGGATACGCCGGACGGCGGTTATAAGCCTTGACATTATTGATCCCCCACATTTTTAAACCGCTTTACCCTGCTGTCAAAAAATTCAGCTTTAAATTGCAGCCGCCTATTGTCTCACCGACGAATTTTTCTATGTACTTCTCGAACCCACCGCTGAAAAAAGTCATAAAACAAAGCCGGGGAAAAATATCCGTTTTCATGATCATAAGCTTCCTAAGAGCCTGTTTAGCGTCTCTTAGCATGCGTCTTGCCCGCGCCTTGTGCGCGATCTGCATACTTCGAGATACTAAAAGGCTCTTGGGATCAAAAACCCCTTTCCGACCCGTGATGTGCTCTAAAACCGGAAAATGACTTTTTATGATCAAATTCTATACCTCCCATACGGGCTTTACATAGATCTCTACCGGCATGGAATGCTCTATACCGCCTAAATTTTTCTCCTGCGAACAGGTAAAAAGCAATGGTGCTCCGGCCTCTTCGGCAACCGATTTGGCATACTCCGAAGATTCAGAAACGGTTTTCCCGTCCGTAAGTACGCCTAAGTTGGAATTATTGATAATACCGCTGCATTCAAGACCCGATGCCGCTTTTATTTCATTAAGCAGCTCCACAGCCTCGCCCGGGGTGGATGTAAGATAACGGTACTTATTCACCACATAATAAAGCTGAAGATCCGAACGTTTTTTTAAAAGATCCCCGTATCTTCCAAGTGCAACGGCTCCTTCCGGATCCCCGCCCACATCGATGACCACATATCCCTCTTCGTTTATTATAGCCGCAAGATCAAAACTAAGTGCGGGAATATCGAGGTTTGAATTGGCATACATCGGAGTTATGAGTCTTATTCCCTTGTCTGCAAACAGCTCCCCGAAATCGGCGGTCCGAAAGTACGGATTAACTATATCCAGATCAACTACGGTGACTTTTTCGCCGGTTGCCGCAAGACTTAAAGCAATATTTACGGAAACGTTGGTCTTTCCGCTGCCATAGTGCCCCGTTATTATAATAATTTTTGGAAAATTAAAGTTCATCTTATTGTTCCGTTTCTGTCGGGACATATCCGTAAAAAACGAATTACAGACAGTGTCCCTTTCTTATTTACTAAATCATTTTAACATATTTTCGGAGGATTGTAAAGAAAAACGCTGCATTTTTTGCAATTTTTAAATGTCCGTTCCTTCAAAAATTTATTTCGTCATCACCTTAACGCGTCAAATTTCCCGCGATATTTATAATTATTTGACAAAGCCGTAACATAAATACGCCCGTCAAAACGCTGAATCTATACATTTATTGGCAAAACTCAAGTAAGTTTTTTCAACAAATTGCACAAAACCATTTTAAAAATTTCTAACGCCCGCCAAAAACTATCATTTGACAAATTACACGCTAAGGTGTATAATGAAAATATAAAGCTTTCAAGGGGGATCTATATGGCTATCTTAAATATAATGGAAGAGATCGTGAACAACAGGATTCTTGAGATGATAAAAGATTCCGACTGCTGCAAATGTGAAAAATGTCTTGATGATATAAGAGCGCTTGCACTTAATAAATTACCGTCAAAATACGTCAGCACCAATAAAGGCGAGCTTTTCTCCAAACTTGCGGCATTAAAAGAGCATCAAGGAGCCATAGATCTTAACATTGCTGTAGCAAGCGCCATTGAATCGGTCGCTGCTCATCCTCGGCATGATCCTCCCGTAAAAAAATAAAAATAAATCCTTAACAGTTCTCTGTTAAGGATTTTTTAAATAATATGCAAAAAGGATAAAAATAGGCGGTGATTTTTACAGAAAACCGGCGGCGAAAAAAAACTTTTGCTTAAAGGCCGCCATGTCTTTTCCCTAAATCCTTGCCGATGAATATTTTTTATAATTTCCGGCTGCATAAAAACAATTTGTGGGATGGTATGGAATGATAAGACATGTCGAAACCGATAACGGTATGATAAGCTATGAAATACAAAGAAAATCCGTAAAAAATCTTAATCTCAGAATAAAAAACGACGGCTCGGTCAGATTATCCGTGCCGTATCATATAAGCTTCGTTGCTGCCGACTGCTTTGTTAAAAAAAACGCCGGCTTTATTTTTAAAGCAAAAAAACAGATCAGTCAAAGAAATAATGAAGATCCTGAAAACATTTTTTATCTGGGTCAAAAGCTCCCCTTAAAAATCCGGCGTTCGGATGCAAACAGGACCTTTTGCGAACTGATAAACGGATCCCTATGTATTTTCACGGATGTAACTGAGGAAAAATTTAATAAAGATCTGCCGCAGGACGCGCGTCATCGAATACAGATCGCTTTAAACCAATGGCAGCAAAAACAGGCGAAAGATATTTTTCCTGTAATGACGGAAAAAGCATACGGCATATTCTGCGCAGCGGGTTTGAATATCCCATTCCCCGAACTCACGGTAAGAAAAATGAAAACACGATGGGGAAGCTGTACGGCGGCTAAAAATAAGATATGTCTCAACACATCGCTGATAGAAAAGCCAAAGGTCTGCATAGAATACGTGATTTGTCATGAGCTTGCCCATCTGATCGTTCAGAATCATTCAAAGGACTTTTATATCGTCCTTGACAAAGTTTTTCCGGACCATAAAAATGTAAAAAAGCTTTTAAACGACTTCCCGGGAAATTACTGAAATCCGAGCTGATTTTAACCCATCGCCATTCAATGATTGTAGCAGGTTTATAAGGCATTGAAGCAGAAAAAAACAACCGCAGCCAACGAAAAACGGGATCTGCACATTGAGTATGACGATCTTTTTTATCCCATCCTTCATCCTTTGTATCCTTGCGATAGTAAAGCGGCTCTTACCATTATATTATAAAAAGAGCAAACCTAAACGCCCCCAAAAAAAGAATATCCAATACACTAAAATAAACTCTTCCTCTTTCCCAATCTGAGGTCATCATGCCATAAAAAAAGCGCAGCAAACCAAAGCGATTCCCCAAAAAATATAAAACGCTCTCAAACATTAAAATTATTCTTTTTCCCTTTAGTCTGTTTAATATCGTTATATCACATTTATAATAATATTATAAAACAGTTAAAACTTCTTGCCCAATATCTTCCCTTTTGCATATCCTTCTTTTATATGCTATAATGTATTCAACATTCTGAAAGGCGGTGAATGAAAATGAAATATGCAAATTTCCCCAATTGCTCTGTAAAAGCTCCGTGCAAGGTTTGAGGACGCTTCACGGAGGTCCGGATCGCACATATTTTGTGTCATAGTCCTCGGATCTTGCACCTTGATATTAAATTGTTTTTATCAAAAGGAGCAAGATCATCATGAAAATAAAAGCTTTAAAATCTTATATTTTGCTTTGGAGCACTCAGTCCCTGTCCGCACTGGGCAGCGGAATGACAAGCTATTCGTTAGTGCTGTGGCTTTATCTGGACAGCGGGTCGGCTTTAAAAACCGCGCTTCTTTCGATTTGTTCATATGCGCCCTATGTACTTATGAGCATTTTTGCGGGAGCGCTCAGCGACAAGTGGAACAAAAAACGAACCATGCTGTTTTGCGATTTGGCTGCGGCTTTAAGCACCGTGGCGGTTTATGTGCTGATAAAGTCGGATGCGTTGGAGGTCTGGCACCTTTATTTGCTCAATGCCCTGAACGGACTTATGAATACCGTACAGCAGCCTGCGGGAGAGGTGGCGGCAACGCTTCTTATCCCCAAAGAGTATTACCAAAAAACAAGCGGGCTGCGTTCTTTTTCCCAATCCCTTAATTCAATATTGACTCCGATAATCGCAACGGCGCTGTTCACTCTTGCGGGAATAGATACGGTAATCGCAGTTGATCTTATTACATTTGCGGCGGCATTTTTAACATTATTGCTTTTTATAAAAGTGCCGGAGCCCGAAAAAACCGCGCAGACCGGGGAATCGCTTTTAAGCTCGGCGCGCAGGGGATTGGTCTGGCTGAAACAAAATCCGCTTATTTTGAATTTAATACTTTTTCTTGCAAGTATAAATTTTGTGGCGTCGATTTACGACGCGGCGCTGCCGGCAATGATACTGTCAAAAGAGGTGGGCGGAGAGACGGTTTTGGGTATAATGAACGCCTGCGTTGGACTTGCCACGCTTGTGGGGAGCATTTTTGTAACTCTTATTTCCGCACCTAAAAATCGAGTAAGGGTCATATGTATCGCATTGCTGATTTCCATGAGCACGGAGAATTTTATGCTTGCTTTTGGAGGATCGCCTGTTATATGGTGTATCGGAGCGGTTCTGGGTTGGCTTCCGATCCCTTTGATGAACGCCAACATGGACGTGATTTTTCGAACGGAGATACCGCCCGAAATGCAGGGTCGGGTTTTCTCCTGCCGAAACACCTTACAGTTTTTTACGATTCCGTTGGGATTTTTAGCAGGTGGGTTTTTTGTTGATTCGGTATTTGAACCGTTTATGAAAAGCCGCCCCTCGGACAGCTTTTTGGTTTCTCTGTTCGGCGGGGAAAAGGGAGCGGGAGCCGCTCTGCTGTTTTTTGTCATAGGTATTGCGGGAGTGGGTGTTTGCCTTATATTCAGCGCTATACTCAGAAAATACAAGTGGTCGGAAAAACAGCCCGGTGTGATCGGAAAAGACAAGTGAAAATGCTGACCCACAATAAAAACCCGCCCCTTCAGCGGTGGATAACACTCCCCCAAAAAGACCGAATCACAGGCTTGACCCTTAATGGGCATTGAAGCTCTTACACAGCATTACTATCACAGACAGCCGCTGAAACGGCTGTCTGTTTTTGCTATTTGATTCCTGCTGCCCGTAAACGGGTCAACATATTTCTTAAACGCCATTTGACCATATCCATGATCTTAGCTGATTCCGGATATGTTGTTTTATTGCATTTTCGTTTTTTCCCGCCGTATCCGCAAATATCCGCAGCACCAACAACGCCGGTTTCCATGTTTATATTTTAACTTCGCATACCCTGTTAAATATCGTTAATGCGCTTTCCCTCTTGAAAACTCAAATTGTGCTGTATTTTAAGCAAGGTGCTGCTATTACAAGCATGTGAATATGATCGGAACAAGTAATTTGCTTCTATTATCCTCTGCCTTCTCTCTTCTCACGCATTTCAATATTTTCCCTATAAAACGATAAAATCATCCTAAGATATCAAAATAAACCTTTCCTCTTACCCCCGTCTGATGTCATAACACCATAAAAAAGCGCAGCAAACCGAAGCACCCCTAAAAAAAAATCGTCCAAGACATTAAAATAAACCCTTCCTCCTTCCTGCATCTAAGGTCGCTATATCATATCTAAGGCTGTTATTTATCCAAAGCTTTTTCTTTCTCCGATTCAACAGTCGGTTTTTACGCTGTAACTGCAAAAATCGGTGTTCCCTGAAATTCAGGGAACACCGATTTAATTATTTCTGACTTATACGTAAAAGCTCTGCGATTAAAGCTTTCCGCTGTTCATATCATCGATTCTGGCGTTGATTATGCCCTCATTAGCCGCTCTGACCGTGGAGAAGGTCGCGGGGTTGCCGTCCTTGTCAAGACAGTCTATATAAGGGATCTGAACGATACCGTCAACAGGGTTCTTAGCATCGTTTCCGTCAACTATATCCTGACCGATACCGCCCTTGAAATCAAATACGGGAGTAAACATTCCGCCGTTCTTCATTTCGTCCAGCCAGTCGAACCATTCGTCGGTATAACCGAGATAGTTTGTCTTAAGCTGTTCACGGGAAACCTTACCGCCTTCCTTATCATAAGCGACCGCCATGCAGCAGAGATTCCATGCCGCAAAGCCTGCGGTATTCTTGGCGCCGCCGCAAAGCATAAAGGAGTCGTTCTTCATGGACTGATAATACTTATCGGAGTTGGGATCCTTGGGGAAAGGAACACAGAACAGATCTCCGTCTTCCCACTTAAAGCGCTTGAAATAACCCTGGAAGCTGTCCTTTATGTCATTTTCAAGTCCGGCGAGGAAAAGTATATCGCCCTTTGCCCATGCAGCGGGGTTTGTGCTCCATCCGTTAAGCTCATGTCTGGGATAACGGTAGTTTTCCTTATAAAGAGTATCGATAACGGTAGTCATGCATCTTTCGATATCTGAATTGTAGAAGTTGTTTGTAAGCTTGCCGTCCTTGATTTCTATCAAAGGAACGCCGGTGGTGCTTACGAACTTGTCAGGCACCTGATATCCGTCTATGCAGTATTTTCCCGCTTCGGGATCGTTGAATTTATCGCACATCTCGAGGAAGGTGTTCCATGTCCAGTTATTAGCCTTTACAAGCTCATAAGGATCGGTAAGGCCTGCTTCGCTTATTACGCTGCGTCTGTACCAGAGAACCTGATCTATATTAAGGGTCGTAATCGCACAATAGTTTTTATTATCCCACTTGAACTGCTCCATGACCTCCTTGTTCGGCGCCCAGAGCTCGTTGCTGAAATCGATATAATCATCGATTGGCTGGAACAGGCCTTTACAAGCGGTATAAGGGAAGTTGATGATCTCAAACTGGAATATATCGGGAGAATCGCCGTTTGTTACGTCCTTTGCAAGCTGAGTATATCTGTCCGCATAGCTGACGTTCTTCCATTCAAAAATACTGTTGGCGAACTGCCCGTAATCCTGATTTCCCTCCTCGGGAATACCATAAACCTGCTTGAACAGTACCGCAGAAGCCTGTGTCTCATCTATTGCCCAGTGGGAAAGCCACTTTATCTTCTTTTCAACCTTGATATCGGCGTTGGGACCTCCCGCGAGCTTGCTCTTATAGCTGTCAACTATCGTTGAAATATATTCCTCCAAGGGCAGAAAATCCGGATTGGTGGTAACGTCGGGCTGGCTCTCTGTCTGACTGCACGCCGTTGCAGACAAAACTGTTGCAAGGCTCAGAACTGAAGCCAATGCGATTTTTAATTTTCTTTTCATGTTCTCCTCCATATAAATTTTAAGAATACAAAACGGTTAAAACCATATTGCAGACATCATATGTAAAGTATACACAAACTGCACGCAATAATAACCTACTTCTCACAAGTAAATTTTATCATTTTTCACCTTAACTGTCAACAATCAAAACATAAAATATCGGCGATTAATTTTGTTACTTTATACTAAAAAAGCACTTAAAAAACCGTCATCATTGTTAAAATCCCGATTTTTTACCTAATAACCTAAATTTATTCGGGCGTTTTATCGACAATGTTCCTTTTATTTAGCTAACTCCTTTATGTCAAGTAAAAACCGGCGTCTTGCGCAAAAGAAAAAACGCCGGTACTTATATAAATTCATACGTTTCTGCCGGAATTTGATTCTGCACCGTTACCGTCTGTGTGAAAAGCGGGAAGAAACATGGGAAAACGGCCTCCGAAAAGCTGAAACGGCGTGTGATGCATGCCGCGGGACATATCAGAAAATCTTCGCAGCATAAAGCAAGGCGCGGATACATAAGGCAAAATCTGCCGTTATCTGCGTTAAAATACTATACCTGCATGATTTTGTCTTGCAGGCGACAAAATACGCCCGAAGATAAGTATATTTTTTATGCTAATGGGTTTTAAAGCTTTCCGTTGTTTATATCTTCGATACGGGAATTGACTATTCCTTCGTTAGCGGCTCTTATCGTGGTAAAGGTAGCGGGATTCCCCTCGTTGTCAAGTCCGTCCAAAAACGGAATGTTAAGAATGCCGTCAACCGGGTTTTTCGCATTATTCCCGTCGGCAATGTCCTGACCTATGCCGTCCTTGAAGTCAAACACGGGAGTAAGCATACCGCTGTACTTCAGCTCGTCGAACCAGTCCATTATTTCATCGGAAAAGCCCACATAATTCGTCTGAAGCTGTAAACGTCCCACCTTAGCCGCTTCCTTGTCATAAGCGGTAGCCATGCAGCAAAGATTCCATGCTGCGAATCCTGCGGTGTTCTTGGCGCCGCCGCAAAGCATATAGGAATCGTTTTTCATTGTCTGGTAATATTTTTCGGTATTCGGATCCTTAGGAACGGGAACACAGAACAGGTCTCCGTCTTCCCATTTGAAGCGTTTGAAATAACCCTGGAATTTATCCTTTATGTCATATTCAAGACCGCCTAAAAAGAGGATATCGCCTTTAGCCCAGGCGCTTTCGTTTACGCTCCAGCCGTTAAGCTCATGACGCGGATAACGGTAGTTTTCTTTTGTCATCGTATCTATTACCGTGGTCATGCATCTTTCAATATCCGAATTATAAAAATTATTCACAAGCTTTCCGTCTTTTATCTCAACGAGCGGAACTCCTGTTGTGCATACGAATTTATCGGGTATGTAATGACCGTCGATGCAATACTTTCCCGCTTCGGGATCGCTGAACTGACTGCACATTTCAAGGAACGTATTCCAGTTCCAGTTGCCGGCTTTAACCAATTCGTAAGGATCGGTAAGCCCGGCTTCGCTTACTACACTGCGCCTGTAAAAAAGCACCTGATCAAGATTTAACGCTGTAATGGCGCAATATGACTTGTTGTCCCACTTGAACTGCTCCATAGTCTCCCTGTTGGAATCCCACATCGGGTTGCTGAAATCGATATAATCGTCGATCGGCTGAAAAAGTCCCTTGCAGGCGGTATAAGGAAAATTGGTTATCTCAAACTGGAATATATCCGGAGAATCTCCGTTGGTTACATCCTTAGCAAGCTGAGTATATCTGTCTGCATAATTAACGTTTTTCCAGTCAAAAATGCTGTTGGAAAACTGACCGTAATCATTATTTCCCATTTCCGGTATTCCATATACCTGTTTAAAGAGAACTGCGGCCGCCTGGGTTTCATCGATAGCCCAATGAGACAGCCATTTGATTTTTTTCTCAACCTTTATGTCCGCATTGGGACCTCCGGCCAGTTTGCTTTTATAGCTGTCGGTAATTGTGGAGATATATTCCTCCAAAGGTGCAAAATCAGGATTGGTTGTGACCTCGGGTTGATTTGGAGTCTGATTGCACGCCGTCGCAGATATAACTGCGGCAATACTAAGAACGAGAGCGGATGCGGTTTTGAATCTTCGTTTCATATTTTCCTCCTGAAAGTTTTTTGTCAGCGCCGATACGACAATGTTTCCCCTTAACATTAAACATGCAATAATAGTTACCTGACTTTAAGTAAATTTTAACACCGTTTTACTCTGCTGTCAACCTATAAATTATCGAAACAGGATATTTAGAATTTATGCATTATATATAAAAATAAATCTATATTCGCAAGTTTATATGTAGAAATTCACGGCGATATATCACATTTAACTTAAACCAAAGTATATTTCTTTATAAACGCTTTTGATTTAGCATATCGCTTTAGCTAATTTTTGATTTTCGGTTTAAAAAAAACAAATGCAGACTTTCTTATAAATTTTTCCCATTTTCTTTTTTTCACTTGATTTATATGGTACACTCTGCTATAATAACGGTAATAGTTAAAATTTTGTCAGGCTTTTGCCGCATTATTTTAACGTTCAGCAGCGGCTGCGGGCGGCGGGTAAAAACGTCCCGATAAGCCGGGAAAGGGATATTACGATGTATAAAATTTTAAAAAAGCGTCAGCTTAACGAAAATGTCATGCTGATGGAAATCGACGCTCCTTTTGTTGCCAAAAAGGCAAAGGCGGGACAATTCATTATTCTTCGTGTTGACGAATACGGTGAAAGGATTCCTTTGACCGTTGCCGATTACGACAGAGAAAAGGGCACGATAACGATAATTTTTCAAATTGTGGGGGCAACTACAAAGCTCCTTTCCACCCTGAACGAAGGCGATCATCTTAAGGACTTTGCAGGTCCTTTGGGTAAAGCAACGGAACTTGAGGGTTATAAAAAAGCCTGCGTTATCGGCGGCGGAGTAGGCTGCGCCATAGCTTATCCGTCGGCTAAAGCGCTGTTTGAGGGCGGCGCCGAGGTAGACGTTATAGCGGGATTCAGAAGTAAGGATATAGTCATTCTCGAAGACGAATTTAAAGCGGTCAGCAGCCGGCTGTTCATTACTACCGACGACGGGACCTACGGAGAAAAAGGCTTTGTGACCGACAAGCTCAATTCTCTTATTGCCGAGGGAAACAAATATGATCTGGTTCTGGCGATAGGACCCGTTCCGATGATGAAGTTTGTCTGCAAAGCTACCGAACCCCATGGCATTAAAACTCTGGTCTCCCTTAATCCGATCATGATAGACGGTTCGGGCATGTGCGGAGGCTGCCGTGTTAACGTAGGGGGAAAAATAAAGTTTGCCTGTGTTGACGGTCCCGATTTCGACGGACATCAGGTAAATTTCGATGAGCTTATGAAGCGCAATTCCACATATAAAGAAGCGGAAGCTCATGACAGGGAGCATTGCCGCTTGTACAAGGGGGTAGAAAACGATGCCTAATATGAGTTTAAAAAAGGTTCCTATGCCCGAACAGGACCCCAATATCAGAAACAAGAACTTTCTGGAGGTGGCCGAAGGCTATACCGAGGAAATGGCAAAGGAAGAAGCGGCGCGATGCCTTAACTGTAAAAACAAACCCTGTGTAAACGGCTGTCCGGTTAACGTTCGCATCCCGGAATTCATAGCTAAGGTGGCGGCCGGAGAGTTTGAAGAAGCATACAAAATAATCACCTCCACGAACGGACTTCCCGCCGTATGCGGAAGAGTCTGCCCCCAGGAAAGCCAGTGTGAGGGAAAATGCGTAAGAGGAATAAAGGGCGAACCTGTAGCTATAGGAAGACTGGAACGTTTTTGTGCCGACTATCACATGAAGAACAGCGCCGCGAAAGCTGAAAAGCCTAAATCCAACGGTAAAAAGGTAGCCGTCGTAGGCGCAGGTCCCTCCGGACTTACCTGTGCGGGCGACCTTGCGAAAAAGGGCTATGAGGTGACCGTATTCGAAGCCTTCCATACCGCGGGCGGCGTTCTTGTATACGGAATACCCGAATTCAGACTTCCCAAGGAAATAGTCCATAAGGAAGTAAAGAATCTTGAAGACCTGGGAGTCGAGATTCAGACTAATATGATAATCGGTAAAACGCTTTCCGTCGACGAGCTTTTTGAAATGGGCTATAAGGCGGTATTTATAGGTTCCGGCGCCGGTCTTCCCTCTTTTATGGGCATTGAGGGCGAGGATCTTATAGGAGTATATTCCGCCAACGAATATCTTACCCGCACCAACCTTATGAAAGCTTATCTTGACGAATATGATACCCCGATTATCAAAAGCCGTGCCGTTGCGGTGGTGGGCGGCGGAAACGTTGCCATGGATGCCGCACGCTGCGCCAAGAGACTGGGAGCCGAAACGGTATATATCGTTTACAGAAGAGGTCTGGAGGAAATGCCCGCCCGAAAGGAAGAAATACATCATGCCATGGAGGAAGGCATTATTTTCCGTAATCTGACCAACCCCGTAAAGGTGCTCGGCGACGAAAGCGGAAGAGTAAGAGCCGTAGAATGCGTCGAAATGGAGCTGGGAGAACCTGACGAAAGCGGAAGAAGACGTCCCGTGGTAAAGGAAGGCAGCAATTTTGAATTGCCTGTGGACACCGTTATCATGTCTATCGGAACCTCTCCGAATCCTCTTATCAGAAGCACCACCCAAGGTCTTGAAACCAATAAGAGAGGTTGCCTTATAGTAAACGAGGAAACCATGCAGACCACCCGCGAAGGCGTATATGCGGGAGGAGACGCCGTAACCGGCGCCGCTACCGTAATTCTTGCGATGGGTGCGGGAAAACAGGCTGCCCGTTCCATAGACGAATACCTTTCAAAATAAAAACGATAAAGAGCCACCGAAAAAACTTAAGTGGTTGTATAAGCTCTGTATGCGCTCTCTGTATGCGCTTTCGGGCATTTACCGGCCGAGGATACGAAAATCATACAAAGCTTTGACACACTGAAATACATCCGATAAAAATGACGTTTTCCCAAAACATGAAAGTCTTGACGAAAACGTCATTTTTCGGATTTATAAAAGGAGTAATTATGCCAAATCCAATCCTTCCCCTTTGGGAATATATTCCGGACGGCGAACCGAGAGTATTCGGGGACCGCGTGTATCTTTACGGTTCTCATGACCGCCCCGCCTCTGAGAACTTCTGCGACTTTAAACTAAAGGTCTGGTCCGCCCCGTTAAATGATCTGAATAATTGGCAGTGTCACGGACACAGCTTTCACACAAAGCCCGACCGCGATCACCCCTCGGATGCACCATGGACGGAAAGAGAGCTGTATGCCCCCGATGTCGTCTGCAATCACGGAAAATATTATCTTTATGCCTATATCCTATGGTCAAAGGGCTGTGTAGGCGTAAGCGATCGCCCCGAAGGTCCTTTTAAGCTTTTGGACAAATACCGCTATGACGAAGCCGACGGAGGAGACGACGGGATTTTCAACGATCCGGGGGTGCTGGTGGACGATGACGGAAGAGTTTATATTTACTATGGCTTTGAAAAATCCCATTTCGGAGAAATAAACGGCGAAAATATGTGCGAGATCATAAAAGGTTCGTATCAAGCCGATATGATCCCCGAAGGCAAAAACGAATCGGACTTTTTTGAAGCAAGCTCTCCCCGAAAAATCAACGGAAGATATTACCTTATTTATTCACCGAGGATCGGCTGCCGTCTTGACTATGCGATCGCCGACAAACCCCAGGGACCGTTTGTTCACAAAGGAACGATAATCGACAACGGCATAGACTACCCCGGCGGAAACGACCACGGCTCGGTGTGCCGCATAAACGGACAGTGGTATATCTTCTACCATCGAATGACAAACGGCTCTATTATGTCAAGGCGTGCCTGCGTTGAAAAAATAGAAATTCTGCCCGACGGTACTATTCCGCAGGTGGAGATGACCTCCTTAGGCTTTGAGGATGCTCTTGATCCCTATAAGCCCACTCCCGCCGAAATTGCCTGTGTGCTTAAGGGCGGCTGCTTCATTACCGAAAAGGACACCTTCACAAGAACCGTTACGGGTATAAGATCCGGCTCTATTATCGGCTACAGGTATTTTGATTTCGGAGAGGATTTTTCAAGCAAAAGCATGGAGTTTTCCGCAGAAATCATTGGCTGTGGGTGCAGAGGCAGGATACATATTCTGATCGACGACCCCGAAAACGGGAAAGAAATAGGCGTTTGTCACACAGACACCCATGACGGCGAGTACAGGGCGGCTGTGGAAAACGTCTGCGGACGGCACAGTGTTTTCTTTAAGGTGGATCATATCTACAGCGGATGGATGGCAAGCTCCTTTGACGACAGAAATATTTTTGATCTGAAAGCGTTCGTATTTAAAAAATAAACGAGAAAGGAAAAATAATATGAAGATCAAAAAAACCGCCGCATTTTTATTGGCATCGATCGTTCTGATCCTTTCCGCCTGCAATAACGGTAAAGCGGATAAAGAAGCGGAAATGACTACCGCGCAGATAGTGCGCGATATGGGACTGGGTATAAATCTGGGCAACACTTTGGAATCCTGCGGAAACTGGATAAATCCCGACGGCGGGGTAAAGGGCTATGAAACGGCATGGGGAAGCCCGCAAATAACCGAAGAGATGATAAAAGGATATGCGGAATGCGGTTTCGGCGTTCTGAGGATTCCAGTTGCTTGGTCGAATCTGATGGGCGAAGACTATACCATAAATCCCGACTATATGGCAAGGGTAAAGGAAATAACCGATTGGACGCTTGAAAGCGGCATGTACGCCATAGTAAACATACACTATGACAATGGCTGGTGGACAAAATTCCCAACGGATAAGGATGAGTGCATGAAAAAATATGTACGAATCTGGGAACAGATCACCGAAAACTTTAAAGATTATGATCACAGGCTGATGTTTGAATCCCTGAACGAAGAAGGGGGATGGGAATCCCTATGGAACAGATACAGCGGAAAAGAAGAAGGAAAAGCCGACTCCTTCGCTCTGCTGAACGAAATAAATCAGAAATTCGTTGATATCGTAAGAGATTCGGGAGGCAACAATAAAACGCGTCATCTTTTGATTGCCGGCTATAATACGGACATAGACCTGACCTGTGATTCGCTTTTTGAAATGCCCGACGACCCCGTTTCCCGCTGTGCCGTTTCCGTACACTATTACACACCCTCTACCTTCTGTATTCTTGAGGCCGACGCCGATTGGGGAAAAGCCAAAACGGACTGGGGAAGCGATAAGGACAAAGCCGAGCTGACAAAAAACATGGACAAATTAAAGGAGACCTTTGTGGATAAGGGCATACCCGTAATAATCGGTGAATACGGAGTCGCGGTTAAAAATAAAACTCCCGAAACCGTCCGCCTTTTCCTTTCCTCCGTGGCAAAAGAAGCCTATGACCGACAGATGTGTCCCGTTCTCTGGGACGTAACCGATGTTTTTTACAACAGAACCGACTGCGGATTTAAAGACGAACAGCTTTTAAAGGATATAATGTCCGCCAAGGAATAATATGTGACCGTTAAATTTATAAAACAGGAATTCCGGCGCATGTTTAATTCATTTTTTACCGATCCCTTTTTAAACTGACAAAATACCCGCAGTTTAAAAAGGGATTAATGCCAGACATGCCCTGAATAAACGCTTCTCTTCGGCTGTATATATCCTTTTACGTGCTTATAAAATATGCCCCCTCACCTGATCCGGCGAAGGGGGTATATTTATTAAATATTTTTAAGGCAATACGCACAATGACCGCCTGACGGCTTTGCGTGAGACTTGCTTGCATATATTCCGTCAGCTTACACAAATTCTCCTTGAAATACGTCAGTATTCCTGCGCCCAATTTATGCAAGCTGACAAAAAATCTGGCTGCGCAATTCACACGCAATCATTGTGCGGTGTTGCCTTAAAAATTAAAGCCTCGTTTTAAAATCTTCGTAGCCAAACCGCCGTAAAATGCTTATATTGCTGCCGTCCCAAAAACAAATATCCGGAAGCGCCATTCCGTTAAATGTATTGTTTTTTACCATGGAGTATATGGCCATATCTTTAAAGAAAAGCTTATCCCCCGGCCGAAGCGGCTTATCGAAGCTGTAATCGCCTATAATATCTCCGGCGAGGCAGGTGTTCCCCCCTAAACGGTACGTATAGGTTTTTTCCCCTGCCTTCCCCGCTCCCACTATTTCGGGTCGATAGGGCATTTCAAGCACATCGGGCATATGACAGGCTGCGGAAGCGTCCAGGATCGCAATATCCATCCCGTTATGCAGAGTATCCAGCACCGTTGCCGCAAGCCATCCCGCATTCAGCGCGATTGCCTCGCCGGGCTCCAGATAAACCTGGATCCCATATTTATCGCTGAAATAACGCACGGTATTTATCAATAGCTCAATATCATAATCCGAGCGGGTTATATGATGTCCTCCTCCCATATTAAGCCATTTTATTTTAGGAAGAAAATCTCCGAAGAGTTCCTCCGCCGCCTTTGCCGTAGCTGCCAGATCATCGGAATTCTGTTCGCATAGGGTATGAAAATGCAAACCCTCCAGATCCTCCGGAAAGTGCTTAAAGCTTTCCCGTAAGGCTCCGAGCCTTGAAAAAGGCGCACACGGATCATACATGCCGTGTTCTCCCGTTGAATATTCGGGATTGATACGAATTCCGCAGGAAACACCGTTTGCCCTGTCCTTGAATTTTTCATACTGCTCGACGCTGTTAAAGCTTATATGATCGCAGATCTTTACTATCTCGTCAAACTCGCCGTCTATATATGCGGGGGAAAAAATATGATTTTCCTTCCCCATTTCCTCATATCCTAATCTTGCTTCAAATAATCCGCTGGCGGTACATCCGCTTATATATGACGCAATTAACGGGTAGGTCTGATAAACCGAATAGCATTTTTGCGCCAGAAGAATCTTAGCGCCTGATTTTTCCTCGACGCTATGCAAAAGCTTAAGATTTTCTTCGAGCCGTACCCCGTCGATTACATATGCGGGGGTTTTTATCTTGTAAAGCTGTTGATCCATTTTCTCTTTGCACCTTTTATTTTTATGACGGATAATACGGAATGCCATTTTTCATCTATACTTTGATGCGATGCGGACCATATTGTGCAGATACGGAAGGAAAAAACGTTTATGGAATAAACATACGATCCGCCTTTAATAGTAAAACCTAATTGTACATAATTGTGCCCACACTCACACATGCTTATCTATTCCGATTGCGAAAAAAGCACCCGTCCATTATGCCATACAATTCTTTACCTTGACACCTTCATCCTGCAAGCCATATAAGTCATATCCATAGAAGGGAAGAAGGCGTTATCTGCCGCGCCCAGATAATCCTTTCCGAGCAGATCGAAATACTCTCCCGAAACGCCTATATCCGGAAGCTTGCCCTTAATTTCTCCGTTTTCCACCAAAAAAGCAAGCTGAACGGGAGTAGCAAAATGACCGTCCGGAGTCATATCTCCGCCGCCGGCTTCTACAATAAGGACCGCCTTATCCGAAGTAATTTCCCTTACGGAATTTGCCGTGGACTTTATATAACCGCTGTTAAAACCGAAAGACGGGACTCCGTCATAAGCGGCTCCCGCCGTAGCCGCAAAGGGAAGCTCAAACATTCTCGAAAGCTGCTTGCACGTAAGGATGCTTTTAAGAACTCCGTCCTTTACCAGAACCTGGCGGTATCCTTCGGCAAACTCTCCCTCATCGTCAAAAAAACAAGACCCGTGAGCAGTCTGTGGATTCCTGTCGTCACAAAAGGTAAATTTTTCACTGAAGACCCTTTCGCCGAGTTTGCCGCTTAGAAGAGAAGCTCCGGAAGCATAGGTATTTGCATAAAACTGAGTGACGGTGGTGCCTAAAAGATCTCCTGCCGTCATAAATACGGGATATTCACCCTCCTCTATGTCTACCGGATTGTAAAAGGCGTCATACATAAGTCTGCAATCCTTCATGACGGCGTCCTCGTCGTACTTTCCCACGCTGCAACAGTAACCGTAATCAAAAAGATTGCCTGAGCCTTTATTTTGAAACAAAAGAGTAAATTCCATAGAATTGCTTATGGAAAGCAGAGATGCTCCCAAGCTGTTTTCATAGCTTGAGCTGAGCCTTGAAATATTTATTTTGTTGCTTACGGCCAATTTGGGACATTCGGTAGAAAACCTGTCCAGAAGAGCATGCATTCTGGGCATGAACTCTTTTTCAGGAATAATATCCCCGATTTCCTCCTCCCTTTTCCTGTTGGCGTTCAGCTCACACGTATATTCTATTCCGTAGCCGAGAGAATTTTTTGCCGCCTCCGTAAGCCGGCCGTCGTCAAACTCGCCCAGAGAGCCGGCTACGCCGATTTTTCCGTCATCATAAACTCTCACCGTATTCTTGGTTTCTTCATTTTTACGGTACGAATCTATTTTACCGGCGGTCACGTTAAGCGAAACCGAGCTGTTCCTCCATATCATTTTTTCTTTTTCCATATTACCGTACTCCTTAAATTACTGAACCTTCATGCGTGAAACGCGCACATAAGGCCCGCCGAATCCGACGGGAAGCGGATACTGTTCCATCTTGCCGCAGCCTCCCGAAACGAAGGATTTCATTTCCACTTTATCTGAAAGACCGTCAATAAGTCCTAACGTTTCAAATACGTTCCCCGAAATAACGCTTATCTGAACAGGTCTTCCCAATTTTCCGTCAACGATTTCATACGATACGGACGGAGCGATAGTGAATGTGCTCATTCCTGAACCATGCATAACGGTCTTGATATAATACCCCTTTTTTATTGGAGCAATGAGCTGTTCAAAGCTGTCCCTTCCCGCCTCTATATAAGTGGTGGTCATTCTGACGATAGGCTCAAAGGTGCAGTCTACCGCACGGGCGTTTCCCGTAACATCCTCGTCCAATACCGCGGATGTGAGAGCACTGTGAAGTCTTCCCGCCAGGATACCGTCCTTAATGAGATAATTTTTTCTCGCCCTGGTTCCTTCGTCATCATAAGGGGTATATCCTGTTCCCGGAAGCTCCCCCCATTCGGAAATCGTAAGTATGGGCGCTCCCGCCTGTTTGCCTATCTGCCATTCATCCTTCATACTCTCATCTGAGATCATAAAGTCAGATTCCGACTTGTGTCCGAAGGACTCATGAGCAAAAATTCCTGCTGCCAGCGGTGAAAGCACAACAGGATAGTCCCCCGCTTCAACGGGAACGGAATTACGCATAAATTCAGCCTGTTCCTTAAATGCATCCTCCGCCTCGGCAAATAAGCCCCTTAAATTGCGGAAATCAGTATCGCCATGCTGCCACATGGCCGAAAGCTTCTTCTCGTTTTCCACCATGCTGCAAAATAATACTATTCCGCAGGTCTGATAATCATAGCATATATCCGCTCCGAGTGAAGAATAAAATTTATATAAGCTGTTTCTGTCAAGATATTTTCCCATAGGCATAGACATACAAGGATCCGATGACAATATCGGCAAAAAAGCTCTGATAAGCTCTGTCTTTTCCGATATGGGAATATTACGCACAGAATTCTCCTTAAAAGATTCCAAATGATCTTTATTTATCTCAAATCTTTTAACGACGGGATCCTTTTCTATATCCGCATCGGGTACGGCCACGGAATACAGCTCGTCAAGAGCCTCCCGGATATGCTCCGTATCGGTTGTTGAGGAATAATACCACATTTTACCGTCATAAACACGCAAAAAAGCACGCACTTCTCTGCGTTCCTTTGACTCCTTAAGGCTGCCGTTAAAAAAACTTACCTCTGTGGTAAACCTGTCCTCTATCCGAACATCAGCATAAAAATCTTTTCTGAAATCAATCATTTTTTCCCTTTCCGACAGAGCCAAAAACCCAAAAAATATAAAGCCCCGCCTATGCTTCAAATCACATAACTAAAGTATATCCCACATAAGCCCACTTGTCAACAACATATCATCAAAATACATATGTTTAAAAAAGGCTGTGAAAATAAAGCTGCATTCAAAAAACTGTGAAAATAAACCCGCTTTCAGGGAGAGAACTACGAGAATGCAACCGCTTTTAGAAACGTTTCTGCAACCCGCCTTATTTAAATATGAAATATCCGCACCGCCCCAATGCTTCGCATTGGTTCTATCCGAGCCCCGTAAGCGATGCTCCG
>CAJTTE010000017.1 GCA_910579265.1 uncultured Ruminiclostridium sp.
GCAAAGCGGAGCGATCCCTCTGAATCGGTACAATGTTCTCAAACATTAAAATAAAATCTTCCTCTTTACTTCGTTTGAGGTTATTATACCAAAAGAAAAGTAAGCGGAGCGAAACGGAACAATTCCCCTGAAAAGGTATAACATTCTGAAATGTTAAAATAATTTCTTCCTCTAAATACGCCGTTTATGTTTATATAATTATTATGCAATAACACAAACAGAAGGTGTGATCGCTTAAAAAACCCATAAAATCCGAATAAATTTCTCCGTCATCCTCGGTTTGAGATTATAATATTACTGACCGCTTTTACACAAAACAAAAATAATTTCTGAATCAGGTCAACCGACGGATGTTACGGCTGAGGTTGTTTCTTCAGGTTCGTTTGCATTTTCCGTTGTGCTTTCCGTAACGATAAACCCTTCGTCCCTGTCGGGAGCATTGTCCCGTATCGGGTGTTTTACGACCCTGTTGGGATTTGAAAGGGAGATTACGCATTTCTCATTTTCTGCTACCTCTGTCTCCATCATCATGCCCGCGTATCTTATTTTTTCATCCAGAGCAGCCGATGAGCCAAGCTCCATCTCAACGCGCCCGTCATAGATGATCTTTATTTTTAAGGTATCGGCTATATCTATAATACATTGCTCCGTAAGGCCGTATTCGATCATCAGCTTTTTTATATTTAAAGCCAGCGCCGCACGCTTTTCGGCATCATCCTCTATGATATCGCCTATCTCTGCGGCCTTTTCCCCGGTGTTAAAGGAAAATCCTTTTATCACAGGACAATCGGTGGATGCCTCATTTATCTCGAGAATACGCATTCTTTCGGAAATAACATAATATTTTCCGTCATAAGCGAAGCTGACGGAGGGCAAAGCGGGCTCTGCCTTTATTATAAGTCTGTTCGGAAAACTGCGGTGTATGCTTGCGGAATCAATATAAACAAGCTTTGAAATAATATTCTCTTCCGCTTTTCCGATATCCACGCGAAGGAGGTTTTCGCCTTTTTTTATTCCGCATGCCTCAACGACCTGTTCCTGTGTATAATTTATATCGCCCTCCACCGTGAAAACGCTTATATTGAATAAAACAGTGGCGGAAAGAATTGACAGCGCCGCAGCTACCAGAATTCCTATAAAAATATAATAGAGTGTGTATTTTCCCTGCTTTCTTCTGCCGTTTCTTCCCTTTATACCGTTTTGTTTTTTATTTCTGACGGAGCTGCCGCCTTTTTTGCTTTTTCCGCTCTTTCCGGCGAAGGTCTTTGATTTTATTGCGGCGGCAACGGCGCTCTCGCTTTGTGCCTGTCTTTTTTTCCGTTCGGGGCTTACGGGCGGTGCCTCCCGTGGAACTTGCCCCTTCCTCGCGGTTGGTGCGGGCGGCAACTTTTTTTGAGAACTGCCTTTTTTTCCCTTTGAGTTTCTTTTTCTTTCGGAAGGCTTTTTACCTGTGTTATGGTATTCTTCATAAAGCTGCTGATCCGTCAGGCTTCTTCGTTTTCTTTGTTCAAAATCCGGCATTTTTAAAATTCCCCTGCATTATTTCAATTTCTTGCCGCTACCGCCGGCAAATATCTGCCCCTACGCTTCTAAGTACTCCTTCGATATTTTCGTATCCCCGGTCAATGTGTGAAAGACCTCCTATACGCGTAGTGCCCTCTGCCGCAAGACCCGCAGTAACAAGTGCGGCACCGCCCCGGAGATCTGTGGAAATAAGCTCGGCTCCGGACAGCGCTTTTACACCCGTGACTACTGCTACCTTGCCCTCAACACTTATTTTAGCACCGAGCCGTGCAAGCTCCGAAGCGTGCTTGAATCTGTTTTCAAAAATATTCTCAACAAATACCGTAGTACCTGACGCAACGGAGGTAAGAGCCATTAACGGCGGCTGTGCGTCGGTGGGAAAACCCGGGTGTACGTTGGTCCTTATCGTTCCGGGAGAAACAAGGGGCTTACGGGTGTTAATAAACAAATGACCCTTCCCATAGGTATATATACTGCAACCCATCTGCTCAAGCACTGCCGTCACGGGGCGAAGATCGGCATGATCCACTCCCGTAAGTATAAGCTCGCCTCCGCTTATCGCTCCGCAGCACAGATATGTTGCCGCCGCTATTCGGTCGGGAATTATTCGATGTTCGCATGGAGAAAGTTTTTCTACTCCTTCGATAGCCACCGTGCTGCCCCCGGCGCCGCTCACTTTTCCGCCGCATTTATTGATAAATTCGGCGAGATCTGCTATCTCGGGTTCTCTCGCTGCGTTATGTATCTCGGTAACACCTTCCGCAAGAGATGCCGCCAGCATAATATTTTCCGTTGCGCCTACGGAAGAAAAGGACAAGGCGATCCTTGCTCCGTGAAGTCCCTTTGGCGCGCTGCAATCAAGATAACCGTGCCGCTCTACGATCTCCGCGCCCATTTCCCTGAGCGCCTTTAAATGAAAATCTATCGGACGGGGACCCAGCTCGCATCCTCCCGGAAAGGACAGTCGGCAAGTTTTGCATCTTGCAAGTATGGAACCGAGAAAAATGATCGATGAACGCATTTCGCGCATAAGCTCCGTAGGCACCTCTACTCCGCTTATTACCGAAGCGTCCGCCGTGACCGTATTTTTTTCACGTCTGCATTTACAGCCGATGCATTCCAGAATACGGCATGCCGCGTCACAGTCGGATAGTCTCGGACAGTTATGTAAAACGGTCTCGCCGCTGCAAAGCACTGTGGCGGCAAGTAACGGAAGCGCGCTGTTCTTAGCGCCCTGAACCGCTATTTCTCCCTCAAGGCGCTTTCCGCCGTTTATAACGATACGCTGCTGCTCCGCCATTTAAAATCACCCTTTCATAAAGCATTTACCTTTCAGTCTATGCTTTACGGTGATTTTTGGTTCAAGACGGATAAAAAGGAAAAGCACAGGATAATTAAAAGATCGGGCGTATTTATCGGTTTGTAGCAGGGTCTGTCCGCATAGGAACGGCTTGTGGTTCTATATCACGGTTTACCGGGTATAATAAAAAACTTAACAGGCTTTTCGGTGCAAGTCAAGAAATTTTAACACACTGTATGTTATGTTGGGCCATTTGCTCAAAGCCGGGGAAAGGATATACCGACAGCAGCGCAAATGACGAAACGAAAGTCATCGATAAAATAAGCCGAAAAGACGCGTGTAATTCCTATGCGGACAGATTCTTAAGGTAAACATTCATAAAACTTCTGTATGCTCCGTTAACGCCATATGCATTAAAATATCCGCAGTATTTTTTTCTTTGCCTTCGGCAATGATGCCGTAAATATCGGTCCGGACGGAAACCGGATACATAAAAGTGATCATTATATCCGGTTCTGTCCGCTTAATATCGGCCATTCGGTGTTTTCTTTTTTTCAGGATAACGTTTATCAAGTCCGTAATATCGCCCGCAGATCTTAATATCGGAAACGCATGATCGATATGTCATGATACGCTCATTATTTCCGATCCGGCCGCTTTTTTATTCGGCGGTATAGAAAATTGCCTTTAATGATATCCGCGGCTTCTTTTTTTGGAATATCTTTGTCATATGCAATATATTGAATGCTGACACAGAAACGGCTGTCTTTCTCTTTTCCGACAAAGCGATGCGCCTGCATAAAGCTGCTTTGAACATTGTCTTTATTTGGCGAGCCTCCTTTTTATGGGCTTAAAGAGGCTGTTAAAAGGATGATTTACCGGTGAAGGCATAACCCCGATTTTGTTCTGTATCAGCTCCCTACAAGGTCAATTATTTCGCTTAAAATAATATCCGCCGCATTTGTCCTTGCAAGCAGTCTCGCATTGACGCCCATAGCTTCAAGCCTTATTGTGTCTCCTAAAAGCTTTTCCGTAGTGCTGATCAGCCATTGACTGTCCAGCTCCTTGTCCTCTCTCAGGATCGCGGCATCCGCGTCCTGAAGTGTTTTCGCATTATAATACTGATGATTCTCCGTAGCATTGGGATACGGTACAAGAACCGAAGGACGCCCTATAGCCATTATTTCCGTTAAAGTCATTGATCCTGCTCTTGAAATGATCAGATCTGCCGCACACATACAAGTGTACATGTTATCGATATATTCCTTAAGTATGAGCCTGTCGGAGCTGCTGTCCACATTATTTTCCTCAAGAAGTCCGCTAAAAGTATCTTTCCCGTTCCCGCCGTAGGAGTGGATATGATTTATACCGCCCTTTTTTTGCTCCCATGCCATAAGTCCGGCTACCGCGTTGTTTATTCTGTTTGCTCCAAGGCTTCCGCCAAGTGAAAGAATCGTAAACCCGTCGGGAAGACCAAGCCTCTTGCGGGCAGCTTGCTTTTCTTCGATGGGAATATTGTTTCTTAAGGGATTACCGGTAATAACGCATTTATCCTTGTATTTTAAATGCTTAAGACAATCCTCGGAAAAAACAAATACCTTGTCCGCTGTTTTTGAGAGAAGTTTTGTTGTCATTCCCGGATAAGAATTGCTTTCGTGAGTGGCGGTTTTTATACCCATCCTTGCTCCCTCGCGAAGAACCGCTCCGCATACGTATCCTCCCGTTCCGATACAAATGTCCGGTTTGAACTCTTCGATAAGCTTTTTCACCTGCGGAAAAGCGGCGGCATAGTAGTAAGCCGCCTTAATGTTTCGTTTTATATTTGTAAACGAAAGACTTCTCTGAATACCTGCCATTTTTATTCCGTAAAAGTCATATCCCGCTTTCTTTACAAGCTTTGCCTCCATTCCGGCAGGAGTGCCTACAAAAAGGATCTTGCTTTCCGGAAGTACGTTTACGATTTTATCGGCTATGGCAAGGGCGGGATTTATATGCCCGGCCGTTCCGCCTGCCGCAATAAGTGCTCTCATAATTTTACCGTTCCTTTTAATTTGATACTGTCCTACATCAACATGTCATGTAAAACAGTTCGGCTTTATCCGCCCGCAGCCGCCGGATGTTCCGATTAAAAGCGGCAGACGCCTTATAGGCATTTCATTAACCCGAAATGCAGGTTAAAGGAATATGCCTTCAGTATAGGAAAATAATCTCCTGCTTAAAAAACAAGAAGTACTGAGCGTATACCTTCCGAATAAGCATGCTTTGAAAAATACTCCCGCCTGAATCTGTCAATAAAATCCACAATGCGATCCCGGACTAAAGCTTAAAGTCATGTATACGCCATAAAATGCATAATTTTAATTTACGTTTAAATAATTAACATCTATAAAATCATATCGGCCAACAATATATGATGCCATTAAAAAGTATTCTTGCAAAATAAACAATTAAATAAAAATGTTTTTTATTCACAGAAAGAAATCCGAACCTGAACACC
Source organism: uncultured Ruminiclostridium sp. (assembly GCA_910579265.1). Classification (GTDB taxonomy): domain Bacteria; phylum Bacillota; class Clostridia; order Oscillospirales; family Ruminococcaceae; genus Ruminiclostridium_E. The sequence continues at coordinate 5,322 of CAJTTE010000017.1, forward strand.
GACGGCCGCCCGAACATAAAAACCGGCGCAGCAGCCAAGTCTGCCCAAATTCAACAGCCCTAAAAACTTCCCCGTCACAAAATTAACCCTGTAAACCTTTTCAGGTTGACAAACACTTACGTCTCCCTTTTTTCCCTTGCTCCGATCTATGATCACTGCCGTTTTAAAACATCAGATTAAAAAATAAAATCATATTCCCGTTTCACCTAAAGCCATCCGAATCTGAACACTGACGGCTGCCCGAACATAAAAACCATCGCAGCAGCCAAGTCTGCCCAAATTCAACACCCCTAAAAACTTCCCCGTCACAAAATCAACCCTGTAAACCTTTTCAGGTTGACAAACACTTACGTCTCATTTTTTCCCTTGCTCCGATCTATGATCACTGCCGTCTTAAAACATCAGATTAAAAAATAAAATCATATTCCCGTTTCACCTAAAGCCATCCGAACCTGAACACTGACGGCCGCCCGAACATAAAAACCGGCGCAGCAGCCAAGTCTGCCCAAATTCAACAGCCCTAAAAACTTCCCCGCCACAAAATCAACCCTGTAAACCTTTTCAGGTTGACAAACACTTCCGTCTCCTTTTTTCCCTTGCTCCGATCTATGATCACTGCCTTTTTAAAACATCAGATTAAAAAATAAAATCATATTCCCGTTTCACCTAAAGCTATCCGAACCAAAACACTGACGGCTGCCCGAACATAAAAACCGGCGCAGCAGCCAAGTCTGCCCAAATTCAACAACCCAAAAAACTTCCCCGTCACAAAATCAACCCTGTAAACCTTTTCAGGTTGACAAACAATTCCGTCTCCTTTTTTCCCTTGCTCCGATCTATGATCACTGCCGTTTTAAAACGGCGGGTTTTTAATTGAAAACATACACATATATGCTCAATATACGATCAAAAGCATACCGGAAATACACCTTTTTTCTCAAAAACAAACATCATTATCGGCACTTGAATTTGTAGATACGCTAACTTAACTCAGCCTTTCGTGAAACGCTTAACAGTATTCCCATCTCTGCAAGCTGCATTAATAAAGCAGATCCTCCGTAGCTGAAAAAAGGAAGAGAAATGCCGGTATTGGGGACAGAGTTTGTTACTACGGCAATGTTTAAAAGCGCCTGAAGACCTATCTGGAAGGTTATACCCATAGAAAGCATCATACCGAATTTATCTCTTGCTTTTCCGCAAATATAAAACCCTCTCCAGACCAGAATAACAAAGAGAAGAATAACCAGAGCCGCTCCTACAAAGCCAAGCTCTTCACAAATAATGGAAAAAATAAAGTCATTTCTGGACATAGGGAGATAGTTGTACTTCTGTCTTGAATTCCCGAAGCCTAAGCCGAACATTCCTCCGCTTCCTATTGTTACTAACGATTGATAGGTCTGGAAGGTCTTATCGCCTATATCCGCCTCAGGATCCTGAAAGCTCAGTATTCGAGTGCTGAAGTAATCTATACCCATAGCATTAAGAATAAGCACACCGATTATAATAATGGCGACAACGCCCCCCAGCATAAGCAGAAGATGTTTTGGAGATACCCCTGCCACGAACATCATGACAAATCCGATCGCGAATACGATTATGGTGCCGGACAAATGAGGCTGAGCCATTAATAATCCGCATGATACCACCAAAGCAAGCGCAAATGGAATGAAGCCCTTTTTAAAATCCCGGAGCTTTGAAAACCTTTTTTCCGTTAAATACGCGAAAAAGACAATAACTGCAAATTTTAGTATTTCCGAAGGCTGAAAAGTTATCTCACCTATCTGAAGCCAGCGTTCTGAACCGCCCTGAGTGGTTCCTGCAACCTTAACCGCCGCCATAAGTATCACCGAAACGATACTTATACCATAGACCGCGAACTTGGTCTGAAACATATGATAGTCGATAGTTGAAAGCACAAGCATTATTATAAGCCCTGCCACGGCGAATACGACCTGTCTTTTCAGGTAGAAAAGACTGTCCCCCGTTTGTGTGTATGCATTGGCATAGCTGGCAGAAAACATCATAATCAATCCGAACGCCAGCAATATTAGAATAATAGTAAAAAGGGGATAATCAAATCCGTAAAAGATCCATGTTTTGTTTTTCGAACTCTTTTTGGGTAAGCTTTTTGTATCCAATGCCGCCGCACTGTCGCTTCCCCTGCGCATATTACGATATTCGCCGCTTTTCTGAACGATTTTAATATTATCATGTTTGCTTTTGATTTTTGAAGGATTCTCTGCCCTTTTTGCTGTCGGTTTACTTTTGTTTTCCGAATTTTTCAGACTTTTTTTCTCCGAAACATTTTTATCCGATCTTGCTGATGATTTAAACGACGGTTTTCCCTTAATATTACCTGTTCGTTTTTCTCCGGTCATGTTGGCATATCCTCCTTTCGTTAAAAGCTGCTACTGTCCATAGGACAACAGAACGGCCGCTGCTCCGGCCAGAAGAGCGAGCAGTGAAAAAACAATAACTATCTTTACTTCCTTCCATCCCCTAAGCTCAAAGCTGTGATGTATGGGGGTCATTTTAAATATTCTCTTGCCGTGGGTAATTTTAAAATAGGTTGTCTGGATAAGAACCGTCAGAGCCTCCCAGATATAAACCGCGGCGGCAATTATCATTATGAATTCACAGCCTGAGCCGATTCCTATAGATGTCACAAGACCGCCGAGAAACATTGACCCCGTATCTCCCATAAACACCTTTGCCGGAGGGAAGTTCCACGCCAGAAATCCTAAACAGCCTCCCGCCGCCGCTACCGTCAGGACCGTCATTCCGTAAAGTCTTATATTTACGGTTATAACCGCAAAGACGATAAAGTAGATAAAGGATACGCTTGAACAAAGTCCGTCGATACCGTCAGTAAGATTAACGGCGTTTACAAGATAGAGTATCACAAGACCCATAAAAATATAGTAGAAAAAGGACAGATCAAGCTGACATACGAAGGGTATGCGTATAACGGTAGATGTATCTCCGCTCAGAACCCTTGAGGTAAAATATGCGGCAATTATAAGGACCTGCATTATTATTTTCTGAACGACCGTAAGTCCTTCATTGCGTTTTTTCTTTACCTTAATATAGTCGTCTACAAATCCGACAAAACCAAAGCAAAGCGCCATAACGAGAGCGGATATTCCTTTTATTGCCGCCGTAGCCTCAAGTCCCTCAAAGCTTATTGTCTTGTTAATGCAGAGAACCGCATATCCGCCTATAAATGCGGCTGTTATGCCTATATAGAACATGAGTCCGCCCATTGTAGGCGTTCCCTGTTTTTTTTCCTTGTGCCATTTCGGACCGATGTCAAGTATTGTCTGACCATACTTAAGTTTTCTGAGAACCGGAATAAGCCAGCAGCCCATACATGCGGTAATAACCGCTGCCCCGGCTCCTGCGATCAAAATCAACCAAAAGCTCATAAATACCCTTTCCCGACTATTGTTTATTTTCCAAGTATTTCTCTTACTATCTCATGCTCATCAAAATGCATGTATTCATCGCCGTAAACCTGGTAAGTCTCATGTCCCTTTCCGCAAAGAAGTACTATATCCCCCTCCTGCGCCTGTGAAAGAGCATATTCTATAGCCTTCCTGCGGTCCTCTACGGAACAATACCTTATCATTGTCTTATCAAGACCCTTTTCGACTTCCTTTATTATCTTTACCGGATCCTCAAAGCGGGGATTATCACTTGTCAGAACGGCGATATCGGCGTTCTTGCCGACGACGAGCCCCATATCCGGGCGTTTTTCTCCGTCACGCTCCCCCGCCGCACCGAAAAGGCAGATAATTCTTCCTTTTGAAAAATCCTTTACTGTCGCAAGTATTTTCTCAAGAGCGTCGGCAGTATGAGCATAATCGCAAATAACCGTATATTCTCCGTCATATAATACTTCGCAGCGTCCCTTTAAGCCTTTGAACCTTTGAAGAGACTCAATGCACTTTCCTATATCCAAGCCCAATTCGCAACAAGCTGCCGCGGCGGCTATGGAATTGGCAACATTGAATCTTCCCGGCATTCCGAATTTTACCGGAAAGGATTTTTCGTCTCTGTCGCTGCTGAACCAATAGCTCACATATGAGGGTGCGGTTTTAATGTTCACACTGTAGTAATCTGCGGCGTCCTGTGCGCTGTAAGAAGATTTCGGGCATTTTATCTCATCGTATATTCTTTTGCCGTATTTATCGTCGATACAAATAAGGGCTTTATCGCTTTGTAAAAAGAGCTTCTTCTTAGCCTTACAATAATTTTCCTTGGAACCGTGAAAATCCAGATGATCCTGCGTTAAATTGGTGAATATGCCGAGAGAAAACCATATACCGTGAAGTCTGCTTTGCTCGAGCGCCTGAGATGACGCTTCAATAACACAGTACTCGGCTCCGTTTTTAACCGCCTCTGCCAGATAACCGAAAAGCTCCGTATGGCGCGGCGTAGTCGGCACATCTTTATCCGCATCATGATAAGTACCGCACAGATCTATGCCGGTTGTTCCTATACGCGCACATTTTTTTCCGTTATCATTAAGTATCCACTGGATGATATGTGAGATTGTAGTTTTCCCGTTAGTGCCTGTTACACCTATCATTTTAAGCTTTTTCTGCGGATTCCCGTAATAATTGGCGGAAAGCTCGGCAAGGTAGCTTCTCGTATCCGGCACTATTATCTGATCCGCCACGCCTGTATCATGCTCGGCGACAATAAGAGAGGCTCCCTTGGCAAGCATTTGTTTTGCCGCGCTGTGACCGTCAAAATTTTTTCCCTTTATGCAAACGAAAATATCTCCATCCACAAGCTTTTCGGTATTATCGGTGACGGAGTTTATTTCCCTGTCGTTTATTCCCGCTTCTTTCGCCTCGTGACAAATATCGTATAATTTCATCTAATCACCTGCGCTTTTTAGTATAATGTCAGCTGCAATATGTTTCTGAACTGGCGGCCCGATACATATGAGCCCTACCATTGGTAATCGTTAAGCATCAGCCTGTCTCGTTATTTACAAGGAACGTTACCTCGACTACAGCACCCTTATATGCTTCTGTAAACGGCTCAATGGATTGGCTCACCGCTTTGGCGTCGGCGTTTTCGATAGCTCCTCCCGAAAGGCTGATATTAAGACCGGCCTTGGTGATCGCCGCATTGGCCTGATCCACGGTCATTCCGATAACATTAGGTACCGTTGTGGTCTTCTTCTCGCTTTCGTCCATATATATAACTACCGTACCGCCCTTGGGAATGGTAAAAGCTGCTCCCGGTACGGTATTTACCACGGTTCCGTTTTCGTCCCCCACAAATTCATAATTTAATCCGCGGGTATTAAGTGTCGTAATAGCGTCAAGCCCGTTCTGACCTATTATGTATGGTACTGTTGTATCCTGTTCTTCCAGCTCCTCCGCTGTATACTGCGCATAAATTCCCATATTTTCAAGGCATTCGCTGAATACGGCGGAAATTACGGGCGCGGCGACACGGCTTCCGTAATATTCGCCGTTTGACGGTTCATCCACCATGACCAACATAATTATCTCAGGATTGTCAGCAGGAGTAAAGCAGCACATGCTTCCCACAAATCTCATATTGGGATAGCGGTATTCATCCAGCTTCTCCGATGTTCCGCTCTTTCCTCCGATGCGGTAGCCTGCCATATACGCGTTTGAGCCTCCGTTATTTGTAACGACGTTTTCCAACATTTCGCGCATCGTCTTGCTTGTATCTTCGCTTATTACCTGGCGCTTGACCTCCGTATTGTTTGTTTTTATTACGTTACCGGTGGCGTCCACGATTTTATCTACCACATGGGGTGTTACAAGATGCCCGCCGTTCACTACGGCCGCATAAGCAGTTATCATTTGTATTGGTGTTACCTTGTGCGTCTGACCGAAGGAGGAGCTCGCAAGCTCTACCGGACCCATATCATCATATTTGACATAGATCGAACTGCTTTCGCCCGGAAGGTCGATTCCTGTTTTATCGGTCATACCGAACGCTTCAAAATAATTTGTAAAATTAGCCGCTCCCAGAAGCTGCCCTATAGCGATAAATGAAGGGTTGCAGGATTTTATGAGAGCTCCCTGAAGCGTCATGGAACCATGACCCGCGCTGGTCCAGCATTTTATCCGTGTTCCTGCCACATGAGTAGCTCCGACGCAGTTTGCAACTACGGTATCGGGGGTGAGCAGCTCTTCCTCAAGTGCGGAAGCCGCAGTAACCACCTTAAATACCGAACCCGGAATATAAAGCTCGGAGATAGCCTTGTTGTTCCATTGGGTTTCGCGGAATTCCGAACTTTTTTTATCGATCATCTCCTGGATCTTTTCATCGGTATATTTGTTTTCATCCCTAAGCTCCGCTTCATATTCGCTTAACTTATCCTTGTAATAATCGCCAAGCTCTGCCGGGTTGTTCAGATCAAAATCCGGTGCCGTTGCCATAGCCAGAATTGCTCCGGTGTTGACGTTCATGATTATCCCGCAGGCTCGGTTCTGTGCTTTATGCTGCGTTAATGCCATTTCCAGGTTTTTTTCGAGACTGTACTGTAAAACAGCATCTATTGTCAGGTATAAACTATTCCCGTCCTTAGCGCTGTACCGTGTCTCATATTCGTAAGGCATCGCTCCTCCGCTCGCGTCGCGGGCGGTGACTATCTTACCGTCAATTCCCTGTAAATATTCGTCATAATATGCCTCCACGCCGTATACTCCGTCGCCGTCAAAATTGGTGAAGCCGATGATCGATGAAGCCAGCGTTTCATTAGGATAATCCCTCTTGGTATTATCCATGATATATACCGAATATAAGGCCAGCTTATTTTCAATTTTAAATTCGTTTATTGCATCGACTACATCCTTGCCGACCTTGCGTTTAACCACATAATAGCGCAGAGGATTCTCTTTATGCCCCTCTCCGCATGCGTCCATCAGCTCATCGTAATCAACTCCGCAGATATCGGACAACTTGCGGCATATAATCTCTGTTTTATCCTTGTCAAATTCAGCAATATCTCCCGGATTGATAATAACATCCCATACGGTCGTGCTTTGAGCCAATATCTTTCCGTTTGTATCATATATCGTCCCTCTGTTGGCATTTATAGTAAAGCTGTCAAGCTGTTGGTTATTAGCCTTTGAGCGGTAATATTCCGATTGAAGCACTGAGATATTAAACAGATTAACGCAAATATAAACGGTAAATATGAGAACGCCTACAAAAACGCCTATATAAACACGTCTCCGCATTCTGTTGGTGGGTGTGTTAGCCATAAGAGCCCGTTCCTTTCCAAAGGTAATTCAGAGGTATCAAAAAATACTTCCGGTAAATATTTTGTAAAAAGCTTTTGTTTTCACAAAAGATTGGTATAATTGATGTGATGCTGCCTGAAGATCCGCGGTTAGTAAGGTCTCTGACGACCGGAGGTGCCTTATTTTGTAAAAACCCGAAATACTCCGCATTCCTTCAAGTTTTACCCTAAAATCCGCGTATTAAACGAAATTACTGCGATTTGTCCAGATACACCCTAAAATCGTTGCCTTTAAACAAGCACTAAAACCGATACAGACGTTTCCGCCCTACCGGTTTCTTGTCCTGAAATATTATATTGTGCTAAAAGCCCAAATATTCCGTAGTGCTGTCAAACCAGTTTTTAAGTGCCGAAAAAACATTACCGTCAGATTCGGCCGCCTGAACCATAGAACGGTCATAAACGGATATATACCTAACCTGACTTTTTACGGTCTTTTGAAGCCCTAATGAGGTGGTCGCTATTTCATCGACCTTACTTAAAGTGACCATGTTGTCAAGCTCCGCCTGAAGGCGCGCATTTTCGCTCTTTGCTTCCTCAAGCGCCGATGTTCCCTTGCTTATATCTATTGAAAGCTCCGAAAGTATAGCCTTTCCGTTTACAAATGCGAATGCGAGTACTGCGGCGAATGCTACGAATACAACCGTTTTAAACCAGTTTCCTGACTTTGCGACGGAAACCTTATGCATCTTAATATGATTTTCCGACTTTTGCTTTGCCCGCTGTTCAGCTCTTTCGCTTGTTTCAAACTGCGAAAAATCATATGCTACATTCGTTTTATTATATGCGTACATTTTAACCATTCCTTTCGTTTTAAAGAACGTAAGGCTTCCCCTGCGTTCACATCATAACGATTTTTTCATAGCCTCTTCATTTATATTTTTGGAATCATTTGTTGTAAATCTAAGTATTAGAGACTATAGTTTTTGCAGTATTCTGAGTTTTGCGCTGCGGCTTCTCGGATTTTCCTCAAGTTCGTCATCTGATGCGGTAATTGGCTTTTTATTCACCTGTATTGCCCTCGGCGTTTTACCGCAGATACATACGGGAAATTCCGGAGGACACGTACAACCCGTGCAGTATTCCTTAAAAGCATTTTTAACGATCCTGTCCTCAAGCGAGTGAAAAGTGATTATTACCATTCGTCCGCCGCCTTCAAGCAATTCAAATCCGTCTGCGATCCCCTTTTCCAAAACCTCAAGCTCATGATTGACCTCTATTCTGATTGCCTGAAACGTTTTTCTGCATGGGTTTTTTTCGTTGCGCACCTTTGCCGGAACATTGGTCCTTATTATCTCCGCCAACTGCGAGGTCGTTTCTATCGGAGCCTGTTCCCGGGCTTTAACTATTCCTTTCGCTATACTTACCGCATACTTCTCCTCGCCGTATTTTTGCAGTATACGAATAAGCATCTCCTGTTCATATTCGTTTACGACATCCTTTGCGCTTTCGCCGCTGCCGCTCATTCTCATATCAAGGGGGGCGTCGTCGTGATAGGAAAAACCTCTTTCACGGTTATCAAGCTGATAGGAGCTTACTCCAAGATCCATCATTATACCGTTTAAAGAATTGATCCCAAGCTCTGAAAAGGATTCTCTGATCTGTGCAAAATTTCTGTTTACAAAAATCGGAGAGTAATCCTTAAGCCGCTCTTTAGCGGCAGCAATTGCTTCTTTATCCTGATCAAAACAAATCAGCCTTCCGTTTATAAGCCGTTTTGCTATTTCAAAGCTGTGACCGCCCCCACCGGTAGTGCAGTCTGCATATATACCGTCAGGTTTTATATCAAGCCCTTCTATGCTTTCGTTCAGAAGCACGGATTTATGAGAAAATTTCATATCAGATTTCCATTTCCATAGCGGCAGACATTAATTCATCCATATCCAGAGACGAATTAAAGCTTTCCCAATTCTGTTTATCCCAAATTTCGGCGCGCCCCTCAAGTCCCACTATTACTATTTCCGTCTGAAGCCCGGCATATTCGCGAAGCGGAGCCGGAATAAGGACTCTTCCCTGCTTGTCCGGTTCAACCTCAAAAGCGCTTCCGAATAAAAAACGTTGTATTCCTGCCGTTTTTACCTGCGGCATTTTACGGATAGATTCAACAAGACAGTCCCAGTCCTCCTTGGAGTAAACCTTAATACAATGCTCTCCTATGGTTTTTGAGATGACAAAGCTTGTCCCAAGCTCATCCCTGAGCTTTACGGGAAAATTCATTCTTCCTTTTGCGTCAAGCGTGCTTTTAAATTCTCCCCGCATTTGCCATCCCCCCTTTTCTGACTATCTGATAAAAGTTTAAACACTTTTTACCACAAAAGTGTCTAAACTACCACTTGTATAGATTATACACCACTCAAGGTTAAAAATCAACCTTTTCAAAATAATCTTCAAGCCGAAAACGAAAAAAAAATATTCATTTTTTTGTGTATATCATACAAAAAAAGAACTTCCAAATTGGAAGTTCTTTAGAAAAAAACAATATGTTGTGTGATATTATATCCCATGCACTACATTTTGCAAACGTGGTAAAATGTGGTTTTCAGAAAAATCATTTGTTATCTATAACCCATTTAGCTGCCATAAGAGGAGTAAGCCTGAATTCCAGCATTTTATCTTCTGCCTCTATTATCTCGGTATTTCTGCCGAAATTATCCGCCGTCACCTCATAAATAACATGAGGAGCATATTTTAAGGTGCATATAAAGAATTCGGGAGGTATCACTTTTGAAGAAGTGATTTCATCAAGCCACTTAAATGGAGTCATCCCCCCTATGGACAGTTCTTTTATAAGCCATCCGTTAGCATCCGCAATATGATTGAGGCAAAGATAGATGGAAAAATTAAAACGTTTTTCACCATTGTCCGTCATTATATCCAATGAAAAATCCATAATGTCATAGGAATTGATATTATGACCGCTTTCACGGCAATATCCGCAGCAGGTTCCGTATCCGTACAGCCGGCTGTTGATATCCTTGGCAAAATAAACTTTAAATCCGGGAAGCTCTTTTTTATCCTTGATGCCGTTATAAAGCTCCAAAGCAAAGTTAAATTCATCTCTGTCAAGGACAGGAGCCCTTCTGTAGCTGAGAGGCACCTGATCCGGTATGATTCTGTAAGGCTCTTTGGTGCGGCTGAAGAACCGGTTGAGAATCCCTCTGTCTTCTCCCGCAACAGCGTATTCGACAATGGATGCATATTCGGTTTTGTTAAGATCATCCCGGAGAACTATATATTTTGCGGTTTCCGCCCTTTCATCATCCGTAACAGGTTCGTTATAACGCTTTATGGCTATGGGCTTTTCAGCCTCGTTAAGCATTATGATGCCGTCATACTTAAGATTGCATACATATATGCTTTTTAATACCAGCTCGGTATTCTTGTCTGACGAATATTCGGAAAGTAAAGGAGCAATTTCGCCCGCATCAAAGCAATATACCGATTTTTCATATGGGAATGTGAAATTCCTGCCCTTCAGAACTCCCGACTCAACAAGATGAGTGGAATCTCCGATAATTTCAAGGAGATCCGCGTCCGAAACGCTGCTGGGGATCATAAACTGTTTACCGTAAACTTGGAAACGGTATTTTTTATTAAAATCAAGAACAAGTTCGATCTGTCCGCCTTGAGACTGGATCTCACGGAGAAAGCTCATAACGTCCTTGCCCTGCGTAAAGGAATTCACCAGCATCGATGTGACTTCATGGTAATTCTGTTGGCTTGAAAATTGCCTTTCACGCTTTTCAACAGTATCCATGGCGTTTTTGATATTGCCGACCTTTATTTTTGAAATTTCAAATGAATAATTTTCGTCGCCTCTGTCAAAATGAAGCCTGTAATACTTCATAGACAGCTTATAATCTTCTCCCGCAGCCTCGTCGAATAATGTCAGTATCTTCTCTAATGCTATCTCATCCGTAACGGCATCATTGTTAAGATAAGAAGGCAGGAAGAAGCCTATTATCCCGGAAAAACCGCTGTACAGCTCATAATCACTGAATCTGCCGCTTTTCTCCGAATAAATCTTATAGGTATTGGCTCCGCGTATCATTTCATAACGATAAACTCTGCCTTTTTCGCTGCCGTCACCGTTTTCCCATTCAAATCCCGCATATATTATTTTGTCGGAAAAATCCTTAAGACCTGCTCTCATGCTTTCGATACGCCGGTCAATATATTCCCTTTCCGCCGAGCCGTCCTCTTTTTGCTCCAAAGAAACATTACAGGTTATACTTTTTAAACCGTGCTTCTTTATTTCATCGTATAAAACAGGCTGCGCCTCTTCCGGGAATTGTACTGATATACCTGATATAAACGTATCCTTAACACGGCTCGCATATCTGCTTGTTTTCATAAAGCTGCTGAAAAACTCAAAAGCATAGGAACGGGGACTCATGTAATAATAATCCGAGTCCGGTATCTGCTTAAGATCAAGAACAAAATATCTTCTGTATTCCTTAAGAATGGCCGGAATATCTCTTTCCAGCGCTTCAAAAACCGCTTCCTCCTTATCATAACGTATACCGGTGCGGCAATAGGTAATGCAGGTATTCGGAACGCTTACAAAAAATGCCGAAAGCTTTTCATCAATAAATCTGTCGTTATTTGCGCCGATATAGCCCGTAAGCTCATACGTGGAAAAATAATTGTATTTGGACAAAAGAAGCTTTATAACCCCGTCGCGCTTTGCGTTCGCCACCGCAAACGGAATAAGATAAACGAACCCCTCGTTCTCATAGTGCAAAAAGTCAAGAAGGCTTTTATTATTATGATAAAAACGAATTTTGGGTATATCGTTCTCATCCTTACGGTGAAGCGCTACCCTGTATACATCGGTTACTTTACTTTGCACGGCAACCGCTACGTTAACGGTGTTGGTATTGCTATCGTCAAGTGACATGGCGTCCTTCATCAAATGCTTTCTGTTAAAAGCAAAGCAAAGCTCCACCATATTGATATAATCGCCCTTTTTTTCCGTAAGGGTGGTAAAATTCTCATAAATACGCTGATACTCAGAGTTGTCAAGATGTAAAGATATCTTTGTTCCGTTAAAGGCTTTATTGTTAAAATTAAGATCCTCTATTCTGAGTACACCGTCGTCATTATTAACCTTAAAGCTGAATGTATTTGAACGAAGCGCAAGCGATCTGACATTAAGAAATACGCTTTTCGCGCCTATACCGAACCGTCCTTCCCTCGCGTCGTCGCCGTTATTCATTCCGAAGCTCAGATAGTATAGGATATCCTCCATTGAAAATCCGACTTCGTTATAAGATATAGTAACGATATCTTCCTGCTGAAAATCAACAACTATCTTAATGTCTCCGCTTTCATAACGGCATCCCAAAGCGTTCTGAAACAATTCGCGGATTATGCTTTCCTTGGGATAATCCGAAATATTCATCTTGGCGTTAAAACCGGTTCTCCCGCTGAAAACATCATTATAATAATCAACAACAGCAGCGTTATTAATATAATTTTTTCTTACAAGCTCCTCGATTTTTACAAGGCAGGAGGTTTTTGTCTCCGTATCTCCGTTAATATGAGCCTGATAAAAATCTCCTATAAGCTCCACCGCATTCTTTTCTTTCTCAGCCATCAGATCACCTCCTCAAAAACTTCTTTCAAAAACGCGTTGTAATTTTTCTTATAATTACAGTTATCCGCAAGAAAACGCCAGGCACAGTAATAAACATACTCCTTATCCTTTTCCTCCACCTGTTCCAGCAAAGAAAGAAGCTGACCTAATTCACCGCACTGTGTCAGAACATTTCTCGCCTTATCCCTCAGCTTGACAGATGGTTCGTTTTCAAGCTCGTCATTAGAAATAATTTCATGATCCGTGCCGCTATCGGGGGAGAACGGAACAAAGCATCCCTTTTCATCGTAAAAGCAAAATCCCTTTCTGATCTCATCAAGCTTATTTCTGACGACTCCTTCGAACGCGTTTTTATCCGTTATATCGGGCGATATTCCAAATGCGGATTTAATCATATTTCTTTTACGGCAAAGAATGTTCTTTGCTTTATTAGAATCGGTTCTGAGATTATATTTTGAAGAAAGAGCATTCAATTTGGTGTTGTTGAAATTTTCAGCTTCATTAAGCTCCCATAAAATATCTGCAAGAATTTTTTCAAGTCCTTGAACATATAAAAAAATATTTCGTCCGGGTATACTATGGCAAAATCCGCTGTTGATATTTAACGCTATTACCCTGCTGATCATTCTTCCGTCAAACTGATCGTTGGTATCTCTAAATATGATAAACTGAGGATTTGAAAAACCGTTTTTCCCGCCCTGTCTGAATCTTCTGTGAAGGGTAAGAGGATTATTGGGCAGCTCGTAATTAATAACATGAGTGATAGTGTCAATCTGATCATACTGTTCATTCTGATCGTCAAGTGAAAGAACTATGCGGATGTCCTTGGATCTGTCCGCTTCAAAACCCTTATTAGTATCATCTAAGCTGTAAAGCTTGCTCTTTTTTATCGCCGTAACATTCTTTAATCCGATCAAAGACGAAGAAAGGACCTTATAAATATATCCAAGAGTCTTTTCCGAAGAAAAATATGTAATAACCCTTGTTTCCGGATCCTCCAGAAGCGTTGAAATCTCATCTAAATAAGCATTCAGCTTTGAATCGAAGCCCCTTAATCCGGCTACGGTCTCATCATCATATTTGTTATAATTATACAGCTTGCGCATATCAAGCGTAAGCTCTTCAAACACATTTCCTCCATAACAATATATCGGTGCTGATGCCTGCTCCGACTTGGCTCTTGAAATTTCCTCATTTACGGAATATTCAATTATCCTGACCGAAGGCTCGGCAATATCATCGGGTCCGTAAAAACGTATGAACGGCGTATTCAACATGGAATTTACAATAGATTCGTCAGGACGGTTCTGAGTGAAAAACTCCGCTCTTGTCCTGTTTGCCAGAAACTTTTCCGGCAATTTTGACAGTTTTTCCGCTGCACCGGGCTCCGGTCCGACATACGCAGCAAAAACGGCCAGCTTTTTAGCTTTTATATTAAAAGTATTGAGGATCAGATCCGTATTGATGCCGTCTCTTGACAGTCCCCCGTCAATTATTACCAGATCCCAAACTGCATCGGCTTCCTCAAACTTTTTAAAAATAGGATTTTCTCCCGCTTTGTCACAGGTAATATAAAGATTGCTCAACTTCGGTGAATAATAATTTATACTGTCAGTATTTGCCGTAATAAACTTAAAGTCCGCTCCTATACCGTTAAGCAGGCTCTGATACCATGCATACATAAGTTTTTCCGTAGTTATCAGCAAAACGGAAGGCTTTTCCTTTTCAAGAACAGTGTTTAGTATAGCCATATGTGCTTTTCCGTTCTTGTCACAGCCCTGTTCGTCCATGACCACTGCGCAGTCAAATTTTTCAAGCCTTCGCATAAACGCAATGTTTGCAGCATTTAGCGAAATCTTATCCCATACGATTCCTTTAACGCTCATATCACTCATTGCATAGCTCCTTTTCTATCAAAGGTAATTAAAGCCGACACAAAAACAGATCCGGATTAAATACAATTTCCCCGCCGCCGACTATACACATATATTATAATACATTTTGATTTTTTTTACAACACCCTGCGTAAATTTTTTTAAGGCAACACCGCACAATGATTGCGTGTGAATTGCGCAGTCAGATTTTTCGCCAGCTTGCATAAATTCGACGCAGGAATACTGACGTATTTCAAGGAGAATTTGTGTAAGCTGACGGAAAATATGCAGGCAAGCCGCGCGCAAAGCCGTCAGGCGGTCATTGTGCGGTATTGCCTTAAATATGCTAAATAACAACGGCGGCTGTCGGAAATAATGCAGCCGCCGCTATTTCATTTGTTAAATCATACTGTCTTCCCAGCACTCCGGAGCCTCCAGCCCGAACATGCGTGCTACGGTAGGCGCAATATTGGCCAGTCCGTAGCTGTCAGAGGGCTTGATCTCAAATTTTTCGCACTTATCATAGATTATAAACGGAACGGGATTTAAAGAATGTGCGGTTCTTACCGCAATATCACCCTTCTTATTCTTCTCCAGCATCTCGTCCGCATTTCCGTGATCGGCAGTCACAAGCATTGTGACACCGCATTCATCGCATACGTCAAGCAATCTTTTAAGCCCGATATCAACGCTCTCAACACCTATAATGGTGCTTTCAAGACTTCCCGTATGACCAACCATATCTCCGTTGGGGAAATTACAGCGTATGAAATCATACTCGCCGCTCCTGATTACCTCAATAAGATCGTCAACGATTTCTGCTGATTTCATCCAGGGCCTTTGATCGAAGCTTACATTATCGGAAGGAATTTCCTTAAATGTCTCCAATTCATCACTGAATTTGGCGCTCCTGTTACCGTTCCAGAAATAGGTTACATGTCCGTACTTCTGCGTTTCACTTACCGCATACTGCTTATATCCGTTATTTACAAGAAGCTCGGACAGTGTGTTCTTAATTTCGGGAGGATTTACCAGATAACGCTTCGGCAGCTTCAGATCCCCGTCATACTGCAACATTCCGGCGTAAATCACATCCAGCTTGGGTCCTCTGTCAAAGAAGGTGAAAATATCATTGTCAAAAGCCATGGAAAGCTCTATTGCGCGATCGCCTCTGAAATTATACAGCACTACGCTGTCCTTATCGTTGATAGTACCTACCGCATGACCGTTTTGTGCAATAACAAACGCAGGGAGATCCTGATCGATTATTCCGTCGTTTTCGCTGCGATACGTATCAATTGCTTCCTTAGCAGAAGAAAACTGCCTTCCTTCTCCCTTTACATGAGTTTTCCAGCCTGATTCGACCATGCCCCAGTCAGCCTGATAACGGTCCATAGTGACCTTCATTCTGCCGCCGCCGCTGGCAATACGGCCGTCGAATGTACCGTCGTTAAGCTCCGATAATTTATTTTCAAGCTGTTCAACATAAACGAGAGCGCTTGTAGCGGGAACATCGCGTCCGTCAAGAAGAATATGAACTCTTACCTTTGAAACACCCTCTCTTTTTGCCTCTTCAAGCATATTGAAAAGGTGAGATATGTTGGAATGCACATTGCCGTCGGAGAGAAGTCCGATAAAGTGAAGAGTGGAGCCGTTTTTCTTAACGTTTCCGGTTACTTCCTGCCATGTGTCTGATGCATACATCTTACCGCTTTCAATAGACTCATTTACAAGCTTTGCGCCCTGAGAATAAATCTGACCGCAGCCTATGGCGTTATGTCCGACCTCGCTGTTGCCCATATCGTCATCCGAAGGCAGTCCCACAGCACCGCCGTGAGCCTTAAGTCTCGTATTGGGACAATTTTTAAGAAGCCAGTCCAAGGTAGGCGTATTAGCAAGAGTTACGGCGTCACCAATACCGGTTTTACTGAATCCGATGCCGTCCATTACCACAAGTAAAATAGGTTTTTTAGCTTTCATATACTGAATGATCCCTTTCTATCTGAATTAACCGTTTGCCGCCGCTTTTACTATTTCCGCAAAATCAGGAGCCTTGAGACTTGCCCCGCCGATAAGTCCTCCGTCAATATTTTCCTTTGCAAGAAGCTCGGCAGCATTGCCCGCATTCATGGAACCGCCGTACTGAACGGTAACAGACTGTGCAACATCATCTCCGTACAAACCGGCAAGCTTGCCGCGTATAAACGCACAAACCTCTTCAGCCTGTTCGGCTGTAGCGGTTTTGCCGGTTCCGATTGCCCATACCGGCTCATAAGCTATAACGCACTTTTTTATATCCTCGGCGGAAACATCATAAAAGTCAAGCTTGATCTGACGTCCCACAACCTCTTCGGTAATATTGCACTCACGCTCCCAAAGAAGCTCGCCTACACAAACTATTGGCTTCAGCCCTGCCGCAAGAGCAGCCCTGGTTCTTTTGTTTACCGTCTCGTCTGTCTCTCCGAAATACTGTCTGCGCTCGCTGTGACCGATAATAACATACTCTACGCCTATTTCGGTAAGCATATCTGCGGAAATTTCACCCGTAAATGCTCCCGACTTTTCAAAATGTACATTTTCTGCGCCTACTTTGATATTAGTGCCCTTAGTGGATTCAACCGCGGTTTCGAGATTAGTGTATGGCGTACAGATGACCACCTCGCAGTCTGCACCGGCTACCAACGGCTTCATAGCCTCAATAAGCTCCTTAGCCTCGGGACGTGTCTTATTCATTTTCCAGTTTCCGGCAATTACTGCCTTTCTTACATCCTTTTTCATTTTCTTAGCTCTCCTTGTGATTTTTTTTGTAAAATTCCATAAGCTCGGTTATGTTAATTCCGTCAACGGTCATTCCGTCCAGCTTGCAGCCGGATATTTTCACATCGGAAAGATCGCTGCCGGTTATTGACGCACCGCTGAGATTGGCATCTCCAAATTCGCTGCCGCTGATATCGCAAAATTGAAATGCGGCTCCCGACAAATTGACCTCTTCAAAGAAATCACCGCTCATGTCCAATTGGTCAAAGTGGTTTCCTGTGAGATTGGTCTTGTAAAAATGAGAGCCTTCAAAGTCGCATTCCGAAATTTCACAGCAGAATTTTGAAAACCTGATATCCGCATGCTCGGGATTTTCTCCGCTTTCGGCACGGCAATTTTCTATAAGCTCTATCTTTTCATTGTCTAATAACATTATTTATACTCCTTTTATACTTCCCGCATCATATAAAAATAACAAAAGATCATTCCTCACAGTAAATCAGTGCCGCATACCCGAAAAACTCGTTGTCGCCAAGTTCAAGAGTACGGTCGACATAATATTCCAGCCAGTCAAGAAAACTCAAAGGCTTCCCGTCTTTCGGATTCGTCAAAGGAAAGATTCCCGCATCGTTGGCAAGATCATAATACCACACCGTACCGTAGGTCTCCTCGTTGTCTGAATTTACAATCAATATGCTGTACATACCGCAGCCCTCGTGGCATAGCTCGATAAATCCCGACTGAATATGATCAAGATTATCCTTTTCAAATATACCGTTATACTCTTCCTCGGATAATTTTGAAATATTAAGGTAGTTTTTAGGCGAAAAAGGAAATTTGGTTTTAAGATTCGGTTCAAGCTCTCTTTTTTTCCCACTCTCGGAAAAAATACTGCGCAGCCCGTAAAAAGGCTGTGTTCCTCCTGCCGCAATAACAGTGATAAATCTTCTGTAATCTTCGGGAAGTCTTATTCCGTTTTGAGCTTCGAATTCCTCAACTTTTTCTTCAGTCAGGGGATCTTCCCATTTGGGAGGAAATGCTCCGCAGCTGTATTTGGGATTCTTGGCGGAAAGGCCCTTCATCTTTTCCATAATTTCCGAGATATGCTCGTCAATGTTCTTCGTAGTCATTTTTTACCTTTTTTCTGTATTTTTCGAAACACCTTTGTCAATCCTGGCCGCCGTTATTTTCTTTGTCATTATACGACTTTAACAGCGCCTCCACAGATATTCCGTTTATCGTCATTCCGCTTATATCGCAGCTCTCGTCTATCATAACACCGGAAAAATCCGTTCTGACAAATTTTGAACCGCTGAATGTGGAATTATCGAAATTGCATTCATTTAAAGCTGTACTTGTAAATTGCGCGCGGCTCATAGACGAATTTCCAATGCCGGCTTCGTTCATGGAAAGATTTTGAAACGATGATCCGTTCAGATTTACTTCGTCAAACTGACATTTTTCCATATACATCTTTTCAAAAGAAGCATTCGACCACCTTGAATCATGTATTTTGGAATAATCCATAAAGCAGCTGTGTATATCGCTGTCAGTAAAGCTGCACTCGCATATTTCCGCCTTACGGGCATCACATAAGCCAATATAATGTATTTCAAGGTTCTTAATGTCCATACATCACCAATCCTTTTACAACACATTAAACCCGAAATATTTCCTGTCGCCCGGAAAACTTAAAGGGCGGAAGCAACCGCCCTTTATCCGCAGCACGGTGTTTCGGATAGCCTGCATAACCGCCGTATACCAGGGCGTATCAGAAAACAAAGAAAATTTGTACAATTACGCTGAAACGAAGCTGTTTCAAGAAAAAGCGGAGAAGTACTGTAGCATTTCATGGTTATCTATTTGAGATAACTTTCTGCATTATTTGATTAGTAAGTCGTCCGCGGTTAGTAAAATGGTGCAATTCGCGCCTTTTCAGATAGCCCCTGATCATAAATCTGTTCGTAGATTTGTTTAAGATCATAAGGGAAGCACCATTCCCTAACCATTAATAAAATTTTCCCATCATACGGTTTCAGAATGGTACTAAACGCCGTTTATACCTTTATTTATCCTGAATCACATCTATACCGGGAAGCACCTTGCCCTCAAGATACTCAAGTGAAGCTCCGCCTCCGGTGGAAATATGGCTCATTTTATCGGCAAAGCCAAGCTGTACAACAGCGGCCGCACTGTCACCGCCGCCTATAACGGTGGTAGCATCAGCCTCAGCAAGCGCTTTCGCAACGGCAATAGTCCCCTTTGCAAGAACGGGATTCTCAAAGACGCCCATAGGTCCGTTCCATACAACGGTCTTAGCTGCCTTAGCCTCACCGGCAAACAATTCCATTGTCTTGGGACCGATGTCAAGTCCCATCATATCTGCGGGAATCTTATCACTGTCCACAACGGAAACTTCGATCTCTGCGTCAATAGGATCGGGGAATGATTTGGCAACGGTAGTGTCAACGGGCAGAAGCAGTTTTTTACCTAACTTCTCAGCCTTAGCGATCATTTCCTTACAATAATCAAGCTTTTCCTCATCAACAAGAGAAGTACCGATCTCCCCGCCCTGAGCCTTGATAAATGTATAAGCCATACCTCCGCCTATAATAAGTGTATCGCACTTCTCAAGAAGGTTGGAGATAACATTGAGCTTGTCGGCAACCTTTGCGCCTCCTAAAATTGCAACAAAAGGACGTACAGGATTTTCAACGGCATTTCCGAGGAATTCGATTTCCTTATTCATCAAATAACCTACCGCAGACTCTTTAACAAACTTTGTGACCCCTGCGGTAGAAGCATGCGCCCTGTGAGCGGATCCGAAAGCATCCATAACGAACATTTCGTTGTCGACCAAATCGCCGAGCTCCTTGGAAAAGCCTTCGCCGTTCTTGGTTTCGTCCGCTCCCCTGAAACGGGTATTTTCCAGAACCACAATCTCTCCGTCCTGCATTTCTGCAACGGCCTTCTTTGCATTTTCTCCTACAACGGCATCATCTGCCGCAAAAACGACCTTTGTATTCACCAGCTCAGCCAGTCTGTCGGCTGCGGGCTTTAAAGAGAATTTAGCTTCAGGGCCGTTCTTGGGCTTTCCCAGATGAGAACAAAGAACGATCTTAGCGCCGTTTTCAACCAGCTTGTTGATAGTCGGAAGCGCGGCAACGATTCTGTTGTCATTTGTGATCTTTCCGTCCTTTAAAGGAACGTTAAAGTCAACACGGACAAGAACTTTCCTGCCCTTTACGTTAAGGTCTTCCACGTTTTTTTTGTTAAGCTTGCTCATTTTGTTACCTTCCTTTATGAAAAATTTTAGTTTATGACATTTTTGCCGTACAGACCAAATCTGCGCCAAGCCTTTTTACTATGGCGTATCTTAAAACAAAGCAAATTATACTATTTGGCTTAAAGCATGGTGATATGAAGGAAAAAAGCTGAGAAATACGAGGGTATTTCATAGCTGTCTCTTTGGGATAACTATCTGCATCCCTTTATGTGAAAAGCCTCCGCAGTTAGTTGAAATCATGCGATTTTCGGCTTTTCAGAGAGTACCTGAATCACCGAATATTATTTTAACAGAATATCCCGATTTTTTCAAGTCCATTTCAATTTTTTACGGACATCAAAATATAAATCCATGTTAAACAATCATTTATAGTTGCTATAATTATCGCCTTAGAGGACAAAAACAAATCCGTCAGAAATCAACGGTAAAAATCACTTGACATTTTTCCTTAAGAGCGTTTTCATAAAAAGGAAGAATGTCCGTGCTCCAACTAAGAGTATGTTCTAATCCGTCTTCATCCTTATAACGAAAGTCATCATTATCGATATTCCAAAAATTTTTTCGTATAATTTCCTGTAGATTGTTTTTATGAAGAAATGCGACAATTTCTTTTACGTCATTGGTGTTTTTCAGAGTTATGATCTCATCATCGGTTTCCGCCAAAACCTCTCCGCCGAATATAATATTTGCGGGAACGATTTTTTCCTCATTCCACTGTCCGCCGCCTAAACAATATTGAATGCCTTCCCACGCCTTATCCAATTCACAGCTGCGCAAAGTTCCGAATAATCTTTCCTCAATTTCCTCCAGCATATAATCATACCGCTCCTCTTCAGGTACGGAACGAAGCTTAAAGACCTCTGCTTCGGTCAGAGCATAAAGCATACCCAGTCTTGACATATACGTTTTCCTCCGTATAACGCACTTACCTTCTTGCCTTCCCCTTAATAATAATCCCGATAAAGCAAGGACCCGCATTGCAGGCAACAACTCCGCCGCATTCCTCCTGCATGGTAAGATCATAACCGGCCTTCTTTGTCATAGTCTTACGGAAAAGCTCTTCCATCTCCGGAGCGGTCGTCGTAAGCAAATGCCACGGAGTCTCCGGTATCATCCTTTCATTTATATATTGAACCGCGTCAACGACCGCCGCTTTTTCACCGCGGCTCTTCTTTACCACCTTGGTTTCATCGTCGATCAATGAAATAACAGGCTTTAAAGAAAGCATTTCTCCGAGAAACGAAGCTGCCGCACTTATCCTTCCCGATTTTTTCATATGACGAAGATTAAAACCGATGATATATATTTCACAGCAGTTAAACCAATCCTCCATAAACGCCAGCACCATATCGCAGCTTTGACCTGCCTCAAGCTTTCTCGCAGCCTCGACAACCGGATATCCATATCCTAATGAATAACAGTGACTGTCGATAATATGGAATCTGGTTTTACCCGTTAATCCTTCATTGCGAAGATTTTGTTCGGCCTGTACCGCATTTGCATAGGTATGAGAACCCGCCGAATTTATAAGAACTACAATAACATCGTCCCAGCCCTCGTTAACGCATTCCTTGAATTTCTCTTCAAAACGAAAGGTTGTGATCTGGCTTGTTTTGGGCAAATCGTCAGATTTATCTATAAGCTCGTAAAATTCCTTGTTGGTAACGGTTTGCCGTTCCACAAGAGTCCTATTTCCTAAAGTAATATCAAAGCACATTATATCGATATTATAACGGCTTTCATCCTCCTTGGAAATGTCGCATCCGCTGTCTGTAATGATTTTAACCTTTGCCATAAATATTTTTCCTTTCCTGAAGTAAAATTATTACTTAATCATATATTATTTTCGGATTTCCAGATGTATCTGGTAAGCTGTCCCTTATTCTGAAGATCGGGAAAGCCCCACTGCCTTAAAACCTCATAAGCTCCGATTGCGACGCTGTTTGAAAGATTAAGGCTTCTGACCTCGTCTATCATAGGTATCCGAACACATTTTTCCTTATTATTGTACAGCAGCTCTTCGGGCAAACCTCTATCTTCTCTTCCGAACACTATGTAACACCTGTCCGGATACTCTATATCACAATAAGTATTTAACGCCTTAGTGGAAAAATAAAAATACTCACCTACAGTTTTAGAAAAAAAATCATTAAATCCGTCATAATAACTGATATCCAGAAAGTGCCAGTAATCCAGACCTGCATGCTTGAGTTTTTTATCGTCAACGGAAAATCCCATAGGTTTTATCAAATGAAGTCTTGCTCCGGTAACCGCGCAGGTTCTGGCAATATTGCCGGTATTCTGTGGTATCTGCGGTTCGGCAAGTACTATATTCAGTTCCATTTGTAATTCTCCCATTTATTTTCAGATAATGCAAAAACCGCTGATTTCCGGTTCGTATATCATACACCGGCACGGCGTGGTTAAAAACGCAAGCCTTGCCCGCCAATCAGCCAAACGTCATATTTTCTGCACACCGGTTTAAAAATATTATACATTAAAAAGCGAGCAAAGGACACATCTATTAAAAACGATAAATCCTCTAAGACATTAAAATAAAATCTTCATTTTCCCATGTCTGAAGTTATTATACCATAAAAAAGTGAGCGAAGCGAACGCTTCCTTTAAAACGGTACAATGTTCTCAAACTTTAAAATAAATTCTTCCTCTTTATTTCGTTTGAGGTTATTATACCATAAGAAGAGCGCAGCAAAGCGGAGCGATTCCTTTAAATCGGTAAAATGTTCTCAGACATCAAAATAAACTCTTCCTCTTTCTCCAGTCTGAGGTTATTATACCATATGAAGAGCGCAGCAAAGCAGAGCGATTCCTATGAAAAGGTACAATGCTCTCAGACATCAAAACAAATTCTTCCTATTTTCAAAGCATGAGATTATTATATCATATCCGGAAAAAAATGTAAAGATGGTTCAAAAATCTCATCTTGATCATATATTTTGATAATGCAACATTTACAAAATACCACATCGGGCTTAACTTATCATATTTTATCAAAGCCGCAGTTGTTGCGGTTAATAAAATAACGCCCCGGACATCCGCATGATTTCAGGGCGTTGTTTTATCAAAAAAATTAAATTACAGGAGGAAAATCTCCTTTATCATCGTTCTCAGGTGTTACCTCCGGCTGAATGCTCTGCATCGGCTCTTCATTGTCGCCGGTATAGGAAATATCAGGTTCCTCCGAGGAAATTTCTCCCTTCATCAGCTTTTCAAAATCTGATCCGTCAATTTTCTCATGCTTCATAAGGTACTTTGCCAGCGTATGGAGCTGATCCATATGAGATTGCAAAATATCCTTAGCCTTTTCATAAGCAGTTTCGATCAGCTCACGAATTTCCGCATCGATCTCCGCCGCAATATTTTCCGAATAATTCCTTCCCTGTGAGTAATCACGTCCCAAAAACACTTCAGATTCGTCGTGACCGTAAACAACAGGACCAAGCTTTTCGCTGAAGCCGTATTTTGTTACCATTCCCCTTGCGATCTTGGTAGCGCGCTCAATATCGTTTGATGCTCCTGTAGAAATATCGTCAAGAATAATTTTCTCGGAGACACGGCCGCCCAAAAGAGTGATAATGTTTTCCTCCATCTGTGTTTTGCTGACAAAACTTTTATCATGCTCCGGAAGTGACATCGTGTAGCCTCCGGCCATACCTCTGGGAATTATAGAAACCTGGTGCACCTTATCCTGAGAAGGACAATAATATGTGCATACGGCATGCCCGGCCTCATGATAAGCCGTAAGACGACGTTCTTTTTCTGTAACGACCCTTGATTTCTTTTCGGGGCCTGCAACGACCTTAATGGTCGCTTCCTCAATATCCTCTTCAATAATTGCACGTCTGTCTGCTCTCGCGGCAAGAAGAGCGGCCTCATTGACAAGGTTTTCCAGATCCGCTCCCGTAAATCCGGCGGTAGATTTGGCTATTGTAGCAAGATTTACATCCGGACCGAGCTTCTTGTTGCGCGTGTGAACCTTAAGAATTTCCTCACGTCCTTTTATATCCGGGTAACTTACTATTATCTGTCTGTCAAAACGTCCGGGACGAAGGAGGGCGGGGTCAAGAATATCACGCCTGTTCGTGGCTGCAATGATTATTATGCCTTCATTTTCCGAAAATCCGTCCATTTCAACGAGCAATTGGTTGAGCGTCTGTTCACGTTCATCGTGACCTCCGCCCAGTCCTGTGCCTCTTTGCCGTCCGACTGCGTCTATTTCATCGATAAATATGATAGCGGGGGTATGCTTTTTTGCCTGTTCAAACAAATCTCTTACACGAGAAGCGCCGACACCCACGAACATCTCCACAAAATCCGAACCGCTTATGGAAAAGAAGGGAACATTTGCCTCACCCGCCACCGCTTTGGCCAGAAGCGTTTTACCTGTACCCGGAGGTCCCATAAGAAGTACGCCCTTCGGTACTCTCGCGCCGATATCTATATATTTTTTAGGATTCTTCATAAAATTAACGATTTCAGCCAGCTCTTCCTTCTCCTCGTCGGCTCCCGCAACATCGTCAAAAGTTACTTTTTTACCGGTTGAAGGCTGGTTCCTGGTATTTGCCTTGGAAAACTGATTCATCTTCCCGCCGCCCGTAGCCTGTCTCATAATGAAAAAAGTAAAGGCTATCATTATTACAACAAGTATAAGGTATGGAAGAAAGCTTGTCAAAAAGGAATTATCCGCTACCGCAATATAATCCTCCACCAAAGGTTCGTTGGGATATTTTGCGTTATATTGATCACGGTAGCTTCTTCCGTCGCTGAAATCACCATATATATCGTTAATAAAAAGGCTTACATACGGAACGACATATCTTCTTTCAACATTGTCGCTTTTGAGCTTATATATAAGCTCTCCGGAATTCAGATCAAGAGTATATGAGGAAACCTCAAGATTATCAAAATGATTCATTATTGTCGAATAGGATTCGGCATGTGCTCTGGGAGAAATGGATCTGAGTATTGAAATAAGACCCACTATAAGAAAAATAATGATACAAATGTAAATCAGTGTTCCCCGTCTTTTATTCTGCATATAAGTTCACCTTTCCGTATATACACACTTTCCCTTTTTGGGAGCATTTTCGGGTTTGTTATATAAACCCCTTGACTTTTATTTATAAACAGTGTAAACGATTATTTACTATATATTTCCGGTTTCAGCACTCCGATATAGGGTAAATTCCTATAATTCTCGGCATAATCCACTCCATACCCTACAACAAACTCATTTTCCACATCAAAACATTTATAATCCGCTTTAAAATCTATGCTTCTCTGAACTTGTTTGTCCATTAATGTGCATACCTTAAGTGAAGCCGGTTTAAGCTCTCTTATTTTTTCGCATACGGTGCTCAGCGTAAGAGCAGTATCAAGAATGTCCTCGACTATGATGATATGCTCACCCTCGACCTTTGTACCTAAGGCCCGTTCTATATCCTCGTCCATATTGACCTTGCCGGAAGAGGTGGTGTTTAACCCGTATGACCGCGCGGTAAGAAAAGCAATTCTGCAAGGTATATCTATTGCTCTCAGAAGATCGGACATAAATACTGCGCTCCCCTTAAGAATACCTATCATAAGGGGTTCTTTATCTTTATAATCCTCGGATATACGCTTGCCTATCTCAAGCACTCTGTTTCTGATCTGTTCTTCGGAAAAAAGCACCCGCCCGATATTTTCATCTATTTTACTCATTATTATGCCCCGTAATATTCATTTTTGCCATGGTAATACAAATATATCCTTTTATCTATCAAAACATTATAACACAGCGATTCAAAAAAAGCAAATGTATTTATGAAATTTATGTGTTGATTTGCCGATATTTCTGGGGAATGAACTGTATTTCGGCTTTTCCCTTTTTTACAACCGCAAATTTGTTCTTTTCGATATTGATCTTTCCGTGACCGGTGCGGATTATTTTTCCGAAACCGTTTATTCTTAAAGAAGTTGGTTCGATATTCTTTTCCTTGAGCATAAGGGAAACCGCGCGTGTAAAAACAGGCTCCGGAAGGTTTCTTAGAAATTCCGTTTCATATATGCCGTCCCCGATTCCCGCCTTATCCAAAGCATCCCTTGCCATGTTTTCAAGAAAACCGCTGTCAACGCTCAGCGCATAAGTCATTCGCCGTATTGTATTGAATAATGAAGGATTGATCTCTAAAAGCTTCGGGATCAATTCGATCCTTATCTTGTTTCTTGTATAATCCGTGGAAAAATTGGTCTTGTCGGTAACATATTTAAGCTTGTTTTCCTTGCAATAATCTTCTATTTCCTCTCTGCTGCAATAAATAAGCGGTCTTATCAGATAATCTCTTTTGGGCGGAATACCGCACAGTCCCTTTAAACCTGTGCCCCTTAACATATTCATCAAAACCGTTTCAGTATTATCACAGGCATTATGTGCCGTGGCGACCTTTGCGCCAAGCTCTCTCGAAAGATTGCAAAACGCTTCATAACGCAGTTCACGGGCTTTTTCCTCAATACTTTTATGCTTTGCCGACGCACCCATAACATCAACTGAAAAAACTCTCAGCTCTATTCCCAAATCTTTGCACAGGCTCTCGGTATACGCCTGATCACCGTCGCTTTCCTTTCCCCGGAGATTATGATTTACATGACAGGCATAAACCTTTATCCCCAAAATTTTCTCAAGAGACTTAAGGCAGTACAAAAGAGCGACGCTGTCAGCCCCGCCGCTCAGTCCGACTATTACCCTGTTTCCCTCTTCAAGCATATCAAACTGTTTGACAGCTTGAATAACCTTTTCTGTAATGCTGTCAGCCATGTGCAAAATCTACCCCCGTAAATCTGGTGTATTGACCGTCCCAATTCAAAGGAACGGTATCTGTAGATCCATGACGGTTTTTAGCTACTATACATTCACAGGCGTTGGGATATTCGGCTTCCTTATTGTAATAGCCCTCGCGATATAAAAACAGTACTATGTCCGCATCCTGCTCAATGGAACCCGAATCGCGCAAATCGGAAAGCAAAGGACGCTTGTCGGGACGCTGCTCGGGACTTCTGGATAACTGCGAAAGGCTTATCACTGGCACATTAAGCTCCTTTGCCATTATTTTAAGACTTCTTGTAATCTCGGAAATTTCCGCGACACGATTCCCGTCGCGTCTTCCCGTCGACATAAGCTGAAGATAGTCGATTATAACAAGCCCTAAATTTTTCATTCTGCGAAGCTTTGCCTTCATTTCGCCTATGGAAATATTGGCGGTGTCGTCAATATAAATTTCCACCTGAGACAAAACGTCTACCGCTTCTCCCAGAGAATCCCATTTTGAATCCTCAAACTGTCCGGTTCTCATTTCCTCGGATGTAACCCTCGCCTCACTGGAAAGGATACGTGACGCTATCTGTTCCTTGGACATTTCAAGGGAAAAAATACATATTTTTTTGGCGGGATAGTTCTTAGCAACATTTGTAGCTATATTGGTGGCAAAGGAGGTTTTTCCCATACCGGGGCGGGCAGCTATAAGTATAAGATCTGACGGATTTAACCCGAATATGACGCTGTCAAGCTTTCCGTAGGAGGTACGCAGACCGGAACCGTGACCGCTGTCGGGATCGTCCGCCAATTCCGACAAAATATCAAGCTGCTGACTTACCAGCGGTTTGATATGCGTGAGTCCCTTCAGATCCTTTTCATCCCGTATGTCAAATATTTTCTTTTCAGCCAGATCGAGCAGCGCATATGTTTCTTCGGTTCCGGAAGCTGCCAGATCAAATATTTCCTTTGAAACTGTCATCAGCTGCCTTACCGTAAATTTATCACAGATTATATCAAAGTAACTGTCTATGCTTGAAGGATTTATGGCCAGCTCAGCCAGCTTAAGAAGATATGTCTTTGCTTCATCACCGTTTTCAAAAACGCCGTGACGTACCGAAGCCTCCATAACGGTAACGATATCTATCTGCTGGCCGGAGATACTCATCTGATATATTACCGAAAAGAGCTCGCTGTGCATCTGTATTTTAAAATGCTCCGGATGAAGCCTTGCCGTAACGGCCGAAACGGTTGACGGATCGACTAAAATCGAACCAAGCACCGCCTGCTCCGCATCAAGATTAAACGGAAGATTTATTTCGGACAGATCGATACCCGCCATATAAAAAACTCCTTAATATACAAACGTTTGTTTATTGACCGTAAACCGGAGCGTGTCCATATAAAATCAATATGCAGATTTTCAAGCAAAATTTTATCGCAACCAAGACAAAATTATGCGGGAATATTATAATATTCCAAAAAATTTTAAAACAGTAAGCAGCAGAATTTGTCTGAAAGATGCTTGCCTTGCTTTATGTGGATACGCTCTAAAGCTATAAGTAAAAACGCATTAAAATATAATGACGGATTTCCTGAAGAACGTCTTAAAATATTTCAGTCTTATCCTTGGATTTCCTCAACAATGACCGTAAATTTGGCGGAAACACCGCTGTATAGCTTCGCTTCAACATTATACCCGCCGAAAGCCTTGATTTCGTTTTCAAGTACAAGTTTTCTCTTATCAACATCGCAGTTGAACTGTTTTTTAAGCTGAGCCGCAATATCCTTACCGGTTATGGAACCGAATAAACGTCCGTTTGCTCCCCCCTTAGCTGAAATTTTAACTGTCTTGCCCTCAAGCTTTGATGCAAGCTCCTTTGCATTTGCGATTTCAACATCGATCTTATGCTGAGCCGAGGCCTTCTGTCCCTCCAAAAGATTCATATTTGCAGCAGTGGCCTCAACCGCTAATTTTTTGGCAATAAGACAGTTTCTGGCGTAGCCGTCCTTAACCTCTTTAATATCACCCTTCTTCCCCGTTCCTTTAACATCATCAAGTAAAATTACCTTCATGGCTTTTGTACATCCTTTCCTTCGTATTATTTATCAGCTGCTTTAAGGCAATACCGCACAATGACCGCCTGAGGGCTTTGCGTGCGGCTTGCTTGCATATTTTCCGTCAGCTTACACAAATTCTCCTTGAAATACGTCAGTATTCCTGCGTCGAATTTATGCAAGCTGACAAAATATCTGACTGCGCAATTCACACCCAATCATTGTGCGGTGTTGCCTTAAATGTTTTTCAATGCTTACGGAGCATTTACCCTTTCACCATTTTTGGCTTTCTCTATAAGCTCCCAATAATCGCTGTAATCCTCATACAAATCCTCAAGCGTAACCAAGTCCTCCTCGATCCCGCCGGGCTTTGAAATAAATTTCCCCGTCTCAAGATCTTCTGTAGTCCAGCCCACCATAGATCCTACCGCAATGCCGCCCTTTTCATCGTTATCGTAAATCCGCGAATGAAGCCTGCTAAACGGTAGTTCGGATCTCTTTGAGACCGCCATTGTAACCTCTACCGCATATTCCGCCGCCGCAGGGATCAAAAACTCCTCATATGTCCTTACCGAAACGGCTGTCGTACCGTCGGCAACGGCAACTAAAACGCTGTTTTCATCCTCATGCAGAAGTCCCGAGGCTTTCCTCCGGATTTTTCTTTTTATAATATCACAAGTTTCCTCTTTATCAAAAGGTTTTACCTTATCGCCGTAGTATTCGTAAAGCTGCTCCACGGTACAGTCATCGATCCTTTTATCGTCGATAGCGGAAACGAATCCTCCCTTTACTCCGTCCTTACTTCTCCATGCAACCAGCGTCTCGTCGATCATCCGCCCGTCGCTGTCCGTATCATAGGCGACAAAGGCTAAATTCCCTATCGTAAGCTCTTCATTCAGCAGAGTGTCCGCCAAAACTCCGCTTATATCAAAAGCGGCGTCAGGTATATATTCCGGCTTAGAGACCCTTATGGTAACAAAAACACCGTCAAGCGACAGTGAAAAATGCACCGAAGAACTGTCAAAAAGCCGGTTATTGGTTACGGCGGAAAACTCATTGCCGATCCTCGAGGCGATTTTCCTCACCTTTTCAACAACTTCATTATTGCTGTCGTCCAAATCTGTAACGTCAGCCTCGGTAACATCACCCGCCGTCAAAGCGGCCGTGGTCTCTGCGGAAGCGGTTTCCGATAAAACAGAGGTAATATCGGGAGCTGTTGAGGTATCCGAACTATCCTTATTTCCGCCGTTGCCGGAACATCCGCACAAAACCATACACATAACAGCAAATGCCGTAGCAACGGAAAATAACTTTCTTTTAATGATCATATTTTTCCTTCCCTGCTTAAGAAAGCGCCGACGCATCATCCTAAGCTTTCATAATAATCGTCAATTGCTTCCTTAAGCCGTCTGCCGGCTTCTTCCATAGTAACTCCTCCGTGAAGCTGCGTTGCTGCCATGGTCTGATGGCCTCCCCCTCCCAGATGTTCCATAACGAGCTGAACGTTAAGAGCTCCTAAAGAACGGGCACTGATATATATTTCGTCCCCTCCGCTCTTGTAGTATACAAAGGAGGCGTCCACATTTTCAATACCCAGAAGCTCATCTGCCGCCTGAGGCGCGACAAGGCGCATTTCAGGGCTGTACATTGTGGTATAAGCGATAGCGCACCGCTTGTATATTTCGGAATTTGAAACAAGCGCCGCTTTCTGACGGTAACTTTCAAGAGAATTTGCAAACAAACCTTTGACATTAACTGTATCCGCGCCCAATTTGCGCAAAAACGCTGCCGCCTCAAAGGTTCTTACTCCCGTTTTTATTGTAAAGTTTTTGGTATCCAGCATAATACCGGCGAGAAGAGCCTCCGCCTGTAAAGCCGTTACCTTTCCGGCCTTTCCGAAATAATTAAGGATTTCGGTTACCATTTCGGAAGCCGACGAAGCAAAGGGTTCATGATAAAAAATAATCGAATTATCAATATAATTAACGGTTTTTCTGTGATGGTCTATTATTACCACCTGTTTGGCGCGTAAATGAAGCTCTGAACTTTCCAGCATAAGGGGATTGTGGGTATCGGATATTATAAGTAAGGAGTTGTCCGTAATGCTGTCCACCGCTTCGGAAGGAGACATAAACAGACTGTTTTTCCCTTCCTCCGATGCCTTGAGACGGTCAATAAGCTGCGTACTCAAAGAAGCCAGACTGTCAACGACAACATGAGCCGTATGACCCAGGTTTCTTATTGCGCATGCTAACCCTACCGAAGAGCCCACACTATCGAGATCACTGAACTTGTGTCCCATTATGTAAACTCTGTCCGACGCTTCAACAAGCTGAATAAGCTGATTTGCAATAATCCTCGCCTTAATTTTGTTTGCCCTTTCAACTCCTTTTGAGACGCCTCCATAAAATTCAAAACCCGAAGCGGTCTTTATCGCCGCCTGATCTCCTCCTCTGCCCTGAGCCATTTCAAGAGCCTGCTTGGCATATCCTTCACTCTCGGCGATTGTTGAAGCGGTTCGTCCTATACCTATGGATAAGGTTACGTTCATACGGTCATTTACCTGGATCTCCCTCGCTTTATCCAAAAGCTTCACCTTGCTCTCTATAAGCTTGGCGATATGCCTTTCCTCAACGACCGCCCAGAACCGGTCTCTCTGTTTTCGCAGCAAGCCGGTGGTTTCAGCAATAAAATCTTCAAGAATGCGGTCTATTTGTACCGTCACATGTGCCGTTTCACTTTCGAGGCTGCTGCTGAACAATTCGTCAAAGCTGTCGATCATTATAAGCATAACGACCGGATGAGAAAGCTTTTTTTCAATCTGCATATTGACATGTTCCGTAACATCATTTATATAAATCAGAAATATGTTTTTTTCTTCCTGATCCGAAGGAGCGTTTCCGTAAGCACGGTAATAGCGGTCCTTATACTTGATCTCCACTCCGCCCTTAACGGTAAACCTATCCAGAGGAAGACGGGATATCACGTCTATTGAGTTTCCGTAAACGGCCTCCTCTTTGAAAAACTCTGCAAAATTTTTATTGTACCATACTATCTTCCGGGAAAAGTCCGTAATAACTACGCCCATAGGAAGACTGTAAAGAGACATTTTATTCTCCGATTTTATCTCCTCGGTTATAAGCGCAGAATACTGAAAATTACGCCTTGTTACCTGTATGAGCTTGCCAATGGCAAACCCTGACACAAGTACTATAAAAGGCGCCAGTATCCAGAACATATCCGGCGAATACATAAATGTAAACACTGACATAAACAACAAAAGCGAGATAAGCGCAATTATTGAAATAGCCAAACCGCCGTCACGGAAAAAATTCTTCATGGCTAAATAAACCTTTCTGAGCTTATACTTAAAGAATAGTCGGTTCTTGGATTATAAAACGTTTTATTCATTTTCGAACCGGTTTCATAAGAATACTTCATTAACGGTACATTATACCGCATCGCTATGATGAATCATATCTGCTGCAGATATATGAAAAGTACGGCTATATCTCCATAATTACGGGCAATATCATAGGACTTCTCTTGGTTTTCTGATAAATATAACTTCCCAACGCTTCTTTTAAGGCAGGCTTTAAGCTGCCCCATTC
The DNA here is from genome assembly GCA_910579265.1 of uncultured Ruminiclostridium sp. GTDB lineage: Bacteria > Bacillota > Clostridia > Oscillospirales > Ruminococcaceae > Ruminiclostridium_E. Next base: position 38,615 of record CAJTTE010000017.1, read on the forward strand.
GCGGAAGCTCTTTGAACATTGTTCTTCAATAGCTTTTCTCGCTATAGCCTTAGCGTCATCTATCATAGCTTCAGATTCTTTAACATATACAAATCCCCTGGAAACGATGTCAGGACCGGAAACGATACTTCCGTCGGATTTTCTTACCGAAGCTGCCACAATAATAAGGCCGTCCTCGGCAAGAAGCTTTCTGTCCCTGAGAACCACGGAACCCACATCTCCTACGCCCAATCCGTCAACAAGCACTCTGCCTGCCGGAACCGTTCCCGTTGTCTTCATGCTGACATTATTTGTTTCAAGGACTTGTCCTATATCTACAATAAATATATTTTCTTCGGGTATTCCCATCCTTCTGGCAAGCATGGCATGCTTTTTCATATGCTTGAATTCGCCGTGTATGGGAACAAAATACTTTGGCTTTGTAAGGGAGATCATCATCTTAAGCTCTTCCTGACAGGCGTGACCCGAAACATGAACGTCATACATCTTTTCATAAACCACATCCGCCCCTAATCTCATAAGATCGTTTACAACGTTACCCACAAGCTTTTCGTTTCCGGGAATGGGTGTGGCGGAAATAATTATAAGATCCTGAGGATTTATTATTACCTGCCGGTGATCGTTGTTTGCCATCCTCGCAAGAGCCGAAAGAGGCTCGCCCTGGCTTCCGGTAGTAACGATAACAAGCTTTTCCGGAGGATAATTCTTTATTTGATCTATATCGATAAGAATACCGTTGGGAATGCGTATATAGTTCAATTCTATCGCCTTTTGCATTACATTGAGCATACTTCTTCCGCTTACGGCAACCTTTCTGCCCTGAAGGACCGCATTGTCCACGATCTGCTGTATCCTGTGGATATTGCTTGAAAAAGAAGCAACTATTATCCGTCTGCCTTCCGCCTGATTGAAAATATTTTTAAAACTGTTTCCCACAGTACTTTCAGACATGGTATATCCCGGCCGCTCTGCATTAGTGCTTTCGGACAATAGAGCAAGTACGCCTCTGCGCCCAAGCTCGCCGAATCGTGCAAGATCAATGATACCGCCTTCGATAGGAGTATAGTCTATCTTAAAATCCCCCGTATGAACGACGATTCCCGCGGGTGTATGAACCGCAATGGCACATGCGTCCGGAATAGAGTGGTTCACTCTGATAAACTCCGCAGCCATACATCCCAGCTTTACCGTATCGCCCGGATTGACCGTGATAAGCTTGCTGGAAGCCAATATCCCGTGCTCTTTAAGCTTGCCCTCCACAAGTCCCAGGGTGAGCCTTGTGCCGTAAACGGGAACATTTACCTTTTTTAATAAATAAGGCAAGCTGCCTATATGGTCCTCATGACCGTGAGTCAATACGATTCCCCTTATTTTATGCTTGTTTTTTTCAAGATAGGTAAAGTCCGGGATGACCGAATCAATGCCCGGCATCTCGTCATCGGGAAAAGCGAGACCGCAGTCAATTATGAACATATCATTGGCACATTCGTAAACATATATGTTTTTCCCTATCTCATTAAGACCGCCAAGGGAAAAAAATTTAAGAGGCGTTGTTTTTATATCACGGCTTTTCTGTTGCGTTAAGCCTTTTTTCTCATTTACGCACTGTTTTTGCTGGCGTGACTGATTCGGGCTGCCCTTTGACGGCCTACCCGTTGTCTGATTACCGCTTTGTCTGTTCGTCTTTTGTTGACCCTGCGGTACAGCATTCGCCTGAAAACGCTGGACAGGCTTATTTGGATCCTTATTATTTGAAGCTCCGGAAACCGATGTCGTTTTGGACTTTTTTCCGGTAAATTTACGATAAAGCTTCTGCTTATCCTGCATAGCTTCATTTTTTCCCCTGAAATTGGAGATAATATTATTATTTTTTGCCATTTAAATTCCTTTCGGCGCAAGCATAAAAAAGCCTTGTCCACAAAGGCGTTTTGGGATTGTTGAATGGAAAAACGCAATCTGCCTGCGGCTTTATTTTTTGTTTTAAAAGAGAAGCACTGCACCGAATTATCGAATGATCCATCGGTAAATACTCCCCGGCATTACATTGATTTTTTCTTTCCGGCTATGGCGTATCTCAAAACGAAGCAAACCGGTACAATTACGTTAAAAGTACGTCGAAAATCGTAGAAATTCGAGAGTATTTCATAGCCATCCCTTTGGGATAACCATCGGAATTCTTTGACGCAAAAAGCGTCAGCCGTTAATAGAAATAGTGCAATGTTCGGATTTTCGGATAGTTCCTAAATTAAGGGATAGATCCCTTAACTTAAAAAGCGGAAAGCATATGTTTTATGATTTACGGTTACAAACCGAGCATTTATAAATTTAATAAAAAGATGATCTGTAATTTTAGATCCGATTCGTTCAAAGTAAACTGCCGATGAATATGTACCTCCATTGACAATGCCAACAGAGGTCATAAAAAATCTATTATAGTATATAACATTATTTGCCAAATGTCAAGGAAAAATACGGACAGAACGGAAAAACAGCTTCATAATATAAAAAAATGTTCTTCTATTGTCGTAAAATCACCCCCGGTTCCCGTCTGCCTTCATCATCTCTCTCACCTTTGCTTCTACGCTGTCGCAAAGCGCTTTGGCGGTCTCCTGTGAATAACTTTCGGCAAACATAAATAAACCGTCGCCGTTCCTGCTTGATCTGAGAAGTACTCTGTTGCCCTTTTCCCCAAGAAACACTCCCTCAGTGACGCCGTTGGCACCGCTGGCTAAACTGCTTAGGATTCTTTGAGGCGGACAGTGGATTTTTAAAAACCTGTTTTCCGTAACCAATTCGGGCATGGTTTCCAGAAACTGTCCTAACCCTATATATGATGACGAAATTATTTCCAGAGCATTTAAAGCAAGAATAAGACCGTCAAACAAAAACGGCTGTACCGATGCAAGCTCTCTGGCATGCCTGTCGCTGTTGTCATTGGTACATTGATAATAACGCAGCACCGTTCTTCCGGTTACTTTTGCCGCTTCTTCGATAATTGACGGGAATTCCAACGGTACGGCAACGTCAAAACCTCTTTCCATAACGTCTCTCGCCACGATTGTAACCAGCTTTGAAAATCCCGCTTTTTCTTTTTCACTCACATAAAGTTCGGATTTGGTTCCGTCCCGTGTAATATTAATCGTCAAAAGATCCCCGGTCCGGTTGCTTATTTTTCTTATCGGAGCTGCTGCGGCCGCGGTAATAAGAGGATTGTTGCACTTGATTTTGACATTGTATCTGCTGGAAAAATTACTGGCATTTTCCAGCAGGCTTGAATAAAGCAAAGTAGCATTTTTAAAAGCTTTGATTTCTCCGAATCCGTCCCATTCCGCATTACGGTAATCGCCTCTTTTTAAAGCCGACTCCAGCCTTCTTTCCTGAACTCTTGTAAGAGGGAGACCTGCCTTATTGAGTACGGTAATGCTGCTCTCCGAAGACGCCTCGATATTGACTATTCCGCTTGCGTTCATGACTCGGCTTAGATGGATAAGCGCTGGAAGCGAAGTAACTCCGCAGTCTATTACCTTTCCTCCGGATCCGGAAAAACCTGCGCAAAAACAAGCCTTAAGGACGGACGCTGCGTTTCCTGTGCCGCAGGATACTATGACCCTGTCCCCGAAAACCGCTGCAATACCACTTCCCAGAGTTGTCATAAACGAAGGTGTTATATCGGTATTGGTCTCTCCCTTGATTCCCTGTTCGCTAAGCTCTCTTTTGGGATTTTCTCCGTACTTTAAATCCTTATTCTGAATGACTTCATCACCGATGATCTTGTTATCCCATACCTTTATGCCGGGTTCGATTGTACCGTATCTTCCGAGAATACTGCCGCTGCCGAGAACGGCATTTTCATAAACGGCGGCGCCTTGCTTAAGCGATGCGTTTTCACAGATTATACCGCCGTTGCATTTACTTTTATCCGACATGAATACTCCGTCTGAGATAACGCATTGCCTCAGCTTACAGTTCTTTCCTATTGTTACATTGTCGCCTATTATACATTCGCCCCCCAATACGGTGCCTTCTCCTATTTTAACGTTTTTTCCTATATAATTGGGAGCAACGATCCGTATTCCCTTATATTCCGGTTTCTTTCCTCCGTTTTCATCTGCTGATTTAAATTCGCATTTTACGTTACCCTTAAGCATATCCGACTGACACCTTCTGTATGATTCAAGATCGCCGATATCGCACCAGTATCCGCTTGCTTTAAAACTTGCCAGCCTCATTCCGTTCTTGATCATCTGCGGAAAAACATTTCTTGAAAAATCCCATTCCGTGTTATCAGGAATAAGCTTTAATACTTTTTTTGACAGAATATAAATTCCGGTGTTGACAAAATCACTTACTGCTCCGACATAAGAAGGTTTTTCCGAAAATCCGGCAACAAATCCGTTTTCGGAAATAACGCATCCATATTCTCTGGGATCATTTACCTGTTTTGTAATAATAGTTGCGTCCGCGTCTTTTTTAAAATGGTAAGCCATTGCCTGTGTAAGATCAAAATCACACATGGCATCCCCGCTTATTACCAAAAAATCATCGTCATAGCCTGCCGCCTCAACCGCTTTTTTTACGCATCCGGCCGTACCGAGCGGACTGTCCTCATATGAAAAATCCAGAGCTATCCCTTTATATCTTCGGCCTTCAAAATAATTTTCTATTTGAGATCCGCGGTATCTTAATGTAAAAACCGCCTCTGTACAATCATGTTTTGCAAGCAAATCAAGTATATATTCGCTTACGGGGCGTCCGCAAAGCTTGACCATAGGTTTGGGCACTGTGCATGTGATCGGGCGGAGACGGCTTCCTTCTCCTCCTGCCATTATAACAGCCTTCATATAATCCCTCCTGCTTTTTGTATCTGTCTTTTATTATTTCAACAGAAGTCCCACATATTCACAACAAGCATAAAATTAAGCCGGCAGTTCCGAACCGGATACTTAACAAAAGATTCGTCACCCGCATATTATGTATTGTATCGTCAGCCGATTAAAGAAATAACCTGAAATAACAACGCAGTTTTAAATAAAAATTTACAGAAAGGAATTAAAGTATGGAAGTATGGTATCTATCGGTAAAAAACTATACAGAGGCTATTAGAGGAAAAAATTATCTACAGAGTCTTAATATAAACAGTGCGGTCGAAAAAATCAGCGGTAAGGGCGGATGCAGCTTTACTATTCGGGTAAAGGGCGATCCGGAAAGAGCGTCCCGCCTTTTAAGCACCGCAGGAATAAGCGTAATAAAAATTTTTGACAGGAATAAACGCTGATGGTTTATTTGGACAACGCTGCTACCACATATCCTAAACCGCCCTCGGTAATAAGCAAAAACTCCTACGCAATGGTAAACTACGGCGCAAACCCGGGAAGATCCGGTCATAAACTTTCGATGGAAACCGGAGAAGCGATATATAACGCAAGAAAAATATGCGGAGATTTTTTCGGTGCGCAAACGGAAAACGTCTGCTTTATGCTTAACTGTACGGAAGCGATCAATACCGCTGTCAAAGGACTTGCTGAAGAAAAAAGCCATTTTATCACAAGTGATCTTGAGCATAATGCGGTTTTAAGACCCCTCACCGCCATTTCAAAAAAAGAAGGAATAAGTTTTTCGATTGCAGCTGTAAGCAATAATGACAACGAAACCGTAAATAACTTCAGAAGACTTATAAGACCGGAAACCAAAGCAATAGTATGTACTGCCGCCAGCAACGTTACGGGAACGATACTCCCGTATAGACGCATTGCCGAGCTGTGCAGAAAAAATAATTTATGCTTTATACTGGACGCCGCTCAGGGAGCCGGGATACTGCCTATATCCCTTTCGGACGGAATAAATATAATCTGTGCGGCAGGTCACAAAGGTCTTTACGGTCCTATGGGCACGGGGCTTATGGTAACAGACGGGAAATTCAGGCTTAAAACGCTTATAGAAGGCGGCACGGGAAGCGCATCAAAGGATCCCGAAATGCCGGAATTTCTCCCTGACAGATTCGAAGGCGGAACAATAAACACCTCCGGCGCAATAGCGCTGGGAGCCGGAGTTTCATTCGTAAACGAAAAGGGCATAAGATCCATATATGAACATGAATGGCAGTTATGTGCCTATGCGCACGGTCAGATGCGAAATATGAAAGGTATTATTCTTTACAACAGCTTTACAAGAAAAAATGCGCCGTTGTTCTCCTTTAATATTCAAGGCTTGGATTCGGATAAAACGGCGTCAGTATTAAGCGACCGGGGATTTTACCTGAGAGGCGGGTTTCACTGTGCGTACCTTGCACACCGAAAATTAGGGACATTGGAAAGCGGAACCGTAAGATTCGCACCGTCCGTATTTACGACTAAAAACGAGGTAAACGCTTTTCTGAAAACCGTCAGAAAAATTGCGGCATCGTCAAAACAATACCGTTGATCGTCTGTAAAGAAGTCGGATGTTTACCGTGTTAAAAAATCTCTGAGCTCCTTTGATTTTTATTTTAAAAAAACGCACTTGAGTTTTATAATATTGACCTGATAGATAAAGTCATTTTATCTAAAGCCTCATACGAAGCATATACGGCGTTTTCTGACGTCTCTGTTTTAGAACGGTAGCCTATGCCGTATTAAAGATCATATTCTGAAAATCGGGAAAACATTTTCTTGTTTCCCGATTTTATTTTTTGTAAGCAACAAACGGCATTAATCGGTTAACATACTGTATCGATGAATATTTTGACATACAGACATGCGGGCGGCATTAACTATTGCACTTTTTTTAAGGATATGTTAAAATGTTTTTATAAAAGCCGAAAGAGAGGCGATGAAATTGTCCGTATACTCAATTCTGTTTAATCCCTATGCCGGAAACGGCAAGGGTGAAGAAGAAACGAAAAAGCTTTCCGATATCTTGAATAACGATACTCTTCATTTTTATAATATGGCTGAAATTATAAACTATGAAGATTTTTTTGATAAGCTTCCCGAAGAAAACATTTTGGTGATAAGCGGAGGAGACGGAACGCTGAACCGGTTTGTAAACGAGGTGGATGAAAAATACTTTTCCCGCAGCATTTATTATTTCGCAACGGGTACAGGAAATGATTTTCTATTGGACGTCGGCGGAAAAAAAGGCGATCCGCCCTTTAAAATCAATCAATACATAACAGATCTTCCTACCGTAACGGTAAACGGAGTAACAAGAAAATTCATAAACGGAATAGGCTACGGAATAGACGGCTATTGCTGTCAGGAAGGCGATAGACTTCGTCAGCGTCCCGGGAAAAAAGTAAACTATACTTCTATCGCAATTAAAGGGATGCTTGGAAAATACAGTTCTGTTGGTGCGGCGGTAACTGTTGACGGAAAAACAAAAAAATATAAAAAAGTATGGCTTGCTCCCACTATGAACGGCAGGTATTACGGCGGAGGGATCATGCCGACTCCGAAGCAGGACAGGCTTGATAACGCCGCCTTGTCCACAATGGTCTTTCACGGTTCGGGAAGGCTGAAAACCCTTGTGATTTTCCCTTCCATATTTAAAGGAGAGCATATAAAGCATACAAAAGTTATAGATATATTTAAGGGCAGAAGCATTACTGTGAGCTTTGATCGTCCTACCGCTCTGCAAATAGACGGTGAAACGATACTTGACGTTTCCGGCTACACAGCTTGTGCCGATCCGAACGCCGGAAAAAAACAGAATCTGTCGAAAGCCGCGGTCTGCGACGTAAAATAAAAAGAAAGGAAAACCGCATATGAGTAACAAAACATTTAAACAAGACCTGTCAAACAAGGAAGACCCGAAAATTATATTTATGGTAAAGCTGCTTTTTAAAGAGCATGCGGAGATACCGGAAAAAAACAGGATGGAAAAAAAGCTTAAGGAGCATCTTGGAAATATCGATTTGTTTTGGCATGACGAAAAAGGAGCCGGCGTCTCGGCAAAAGATCACATATGCCATTTCAAGGATGCGGACGTGCCTCCTCAATTTATGATTGCCGCCTGTACTGAATTTGATTCAAGTAAAATAGATGACTTTCACAGAAGCCAGTTTTGGGATTGTAATGAAAGCGATCGTATACTTTCCGAATGCAAATATCAGATAATTGCCACCGATATGTTGGCTGCGGCTCTTGAACCTTTGGAACGGGCAAATATGGATATGGATTTTTTAGAAGCATTGGTGGAACTCTTCCCGGAATGTGAAGCGCTTTATTTTATTAATTCGGAAAAACTTTATTTGGCGGACGAAATACGAATGAACATAGGAAAAGATGACGTTCCCAGAAATTCAAGGTATATCAAATATGCCGTAAACGTAAGATTTTTCAACATAGAAGGCACCGAGGGCGATATGATAGTCGATACTATGGGAATGAGCACGCTTTTTCTTCCCGATCTTCAATATCATTATCATGACATCGATCCGAATCATGTAGTATACCATGCTAAATGCACCGCTTCGTACATACTGGATAATAATAATCCGATTAAAGAAGGCGATCCTATAGACTCCATAAACCGAGACGGAAACTTTGATCAGAAAGTTATGTGGAAATGCAGCTATGAAAGCTCATTGATACAGCCGGTAAGAGAAGTTATAGACATATGCATGAATGAATACGCCGCAGGACAAAGATAATGAAAAAGAAGATTATTCCGGAACGATATATTTAAGTCATCTTCTGTCAGCATGCCTGACCGTGCGGTAATGAAATAATGTTTCATATCAGATTCCGGTCATTTTTTCGTACACATGACGATTTAAGGCAACACCGCACAATGATTGCGTGTGAATTGTGCAGTCAGATTTTACGTCAGCTTGCATAAATTCGACGCAGGAATACTGACGTATTTCAAGGATGATTTGTGTAAGATGGCGGAATATATGCAAGCAAGCCGCACGCAAAGCCGTCAGGCGGTCATTGTGCGGTATTGCCTTAAAACGTATCAGGATTTTATCGATAAGAAAGGATAAAAATATGAATAAAGAACAGCTTGAACATGCTGAAAGCGAAATGATAAACTGGTTGTCCCATCCGGCGGAGCTTGGAAAAAAACCGGCAAAAATAGAATGTGCTAAGGAGTTTGATTATAACGGACTTCATTACTATATTTTCAAATATAAAAAATCTACTTTGGGAAAATGGCTTTTAGGCGTTTGCGGCGGGTATGACGGCGATGATCTTGAAAACTGCGGACATGTATTCAGCGAAATGGAAGAATATAATGAAAACAACGCCGAACAAATGGCAGTAAAAATGGTTGACTCCGTGATCGAATATTGGAAGGAGCAGGCGGAAAAAGCGGAAAAGGCAAAGGAAAATGCAGGCACATTCGTAAACTTCGTGTTGCTTGAAGAAAGTGTATTCGATAAAAAAGCGTTTTTGAAAACGCTTAAGGATGAGTGGCAGGTAGAGGATGAAGAGCCCGATAAAGAGCTTGATAAAGAAGACGAAACCGTTATACTTAGTTATAACGGAGGAATTGCGGCGGTATCCCTTATGCCCGCACCTGTTCCCGAGGACGAAATAGTATATCACGCGGGAAGAAACTTCCGTTGGAGTGACGCCATAGAAACCTCTAAACGTCATAAGGCTCATTTATTGGTATCGGTTATGGGAAGCAGAATGTCTCCTACCGAAGCCGGAACACTTTTGGTTAAGCTTGTGGATTCCTGCTGCAAACAAAAAGGCGTACTGGGAATTTACGCCAACGGAACAGTATATCAGCCTGAGTTTTATATGGATTTCTCCCAATTTGCTAAAGAAGGTTTCCCTTTGTTTAATCTCGTGTGGTTCGGTCTGTATCACGGAAAAAACGGTATTTGCGGATACACTGACGGAATGCGAAGCTTCGGTTATGACGAGATAGAAATAGTAGACAGCAAGCAGGATCCAAATGATATAGTAAATTTTCTTTCTGATGTGGCGAACTACGTAATAACCTCCGACGTTATTTTACGTGACGGCGAAACCATAGGTTTTACTGCCGAACAGAAGCTCCCCATAACAAAAAGCCGCGCCTTAGCCGTAGAAGGAGAAAGTCTTAAGATAGGATTTTAATAAATAATAGTCTATAAAACGTGGACCGCCTTAATTTTAATAAAGGCGGTCCATGTTTTTATTTAGGATCTGTCCGCACATAAATCGGCATTCGTACTTTCGTCATATTTTACCGATGACCTGCGTTTCGTCATTTACTTTGCTATCTGCGTTTTTTTGCACCGACGTTGAGCAAATGACTTAACATATCGTTTGTTAAAATATCCTGACTTACGCGTAAAGCCTGCGAAATTTAGTCTTGTCCTCGGTAAAATCTAATCGGAAATTCACGAACAATTTTTATGTGGATAGGTTTTTGTAAAACGTCTTTTAAAAGCTGAAATCGAAAAAACAAATCACCTGATTTAATGTACCTTTCAAAAAGCATTATGCATCAGTATCAGAAATCACAGATGGCATAAAAGCATTCCTTGCACCTTTGTTCTTCATCAAATAAAAGTCCTCCGTTCTTTCTGCCGCTTACCGGAAAGTAATTAAGCCATGTCACAGCGTCTGAAGCCCCCCAGAAGGTGACTGCCTCAATTTCTCTGCTGTATTCGCGGAATATTTTAAAGATATCCTTGTAAACTCCGGTCTGCCTTTTGTATTCTTCAAAAGTGGGCTGAGTATGCATTTCTCTGTCATCATACGGATACAAAGAAACATCAAGCTCGGTAATGTGAAGCTTAAGACCAAGTCCGGCATACAACTCGATACCTCTTTTTATCTCATCAAAATTAACGGCATGATTAAGCCCCAGATGACATTGTAATCCCACTCCGGAAACGGGGATTCCATCCGCCAGCATGGATTTGATCTTATTGATATACTTATCCCGCTTTACAGGGTCGAACTCATTATAATCATTATAAAAAAGTGTCTTTCCCGACAAATATTTTGCGGCTGTCTCAAAAACCCTTTCAAAATAATCCTCACCCACCGTATCGAGCCATAATGTTTTTCTGAGATAAGCCTCATGATCGTCGATCCCCTCATTGATACAGTCCCAGCAATAAATTTCGGGATACCTTTCCGAAAGGATCTTGATATGAGCATCGAGCCTTGCCAGCGCAATATCCCGGTCAGCTCCGTCGAAAAGCCAGTCCGGCACCTCATAATGCCAAACAAAATTATGTCCGCGAACAGCGATTCCATTGTCCATAGCAAAACGATATATCAAATCTGCATCGTCAAATTTGTATTCATTTTCATGGGGATGTATTATTCCGAACTTCATCTCGTTTTCGCAGGTAATGCTGTTAAAATGCTTCAGTATAAGCTCCCGATGGCTTACAACCGATTCGGGATTAACCGCTGCTCCAATCAAAAAATAATCCTTATAAATGTCCTTTAGGCTGAACTGCATAATACCGCTCCTTTCATAAAATCAAGATAATACCTAATCGTTTTTTCGGGGGCAGTGGTTATTGCCCCGCGCATCCGCCGCTCTTACCGTATAACGGTCTGTTTAAACCTAAATATCCCCTCCCCTCAAAAGATGTACATTTTTTTCACATCAATTCCCATTACAAATGTACACATTTATATTCGGGCATCTGTAAAAGCACATAAACTTTTATTTTTTGTCATATGCACCCTTAAAATAAATCAACAGACTTTAACAGACTTTGACACTCCGTTTATACAGCGTCTATTATTTAAAATCATCCTTGCATTTCTTTTTGAACTTGCTTGCCGCCCGATCAAGAGAATATATACTGATCATCTGGAATGTGCAAACACTTGCTGCCGGTCAAAAAAATTTTGTCAGCCGGCAATGTACTGTCCGTTAAATTACCGGATTTTCACAAACTGTCCGCATAAGAATGACATGTGGATTTGCGAGGAGATTTTACCGGGTACAAAACAAAATTTTACAAGATTTCCGATATAAATCAAGAAATTTAAAACACGATGTTCGATCATTTCCAAAAAATCGGCGCAAGGATACGCCAAAAGCAAAGCAAATGACAAAACGCAAGTCATAGGTAAAATATACCGAAAAAAGCGCCAATTCTCATGTCAGTAGTTAATTATATATTAACTTGAATCACGCGCCGGGTAATTTAATTTTGCAAAAATATAATCGATCCAGCAATACTGTATCCGTGAAATGCAGTTTTAAAGCATGTTCACATAAAATCGATATGCAGGTTTTCGAGCGTATTTCTACCCCTTGCAAGATAAAATATCGCAGGAATATTATAATATAAAAAATTAATACAGCAAGCGGCAAAATTAGCCTAAAGGCTGCGTGCCCTGCTTTATGTGAACTCTCTATAAATCATCTTGCCCCGATCTACAATCGTAACGCAATTAAAAACATTATCCTTCAAGCATTAAAATCGCTTTGCTTTTTTCATATCGACAACTTTTAGGTTATAAAAAAGCTTTTTTTAATTTTACCACACGTACTTCTATAAGTCAAATAAAAAAGTCACCGTCAGGCAAAATTGATCTGCGATCTGGTGACCTTTTATTTAAATTTAAACCTTTGCCTAAGCATATACTGTCGACACATGCTTAAACCTATAACCGAATAAAATCGATCTTTAAGGCAACACCGCACAATGACCGCCTGACGGCTTTGCGTGCGGCTTGCATATTTTCCGTCATCTTATACAAATTCTCCTTGAAATACGTCAGTATTCCTGCGTCGAATTTATGCAAGCTGACGAAATATCTGACTGCGCAATTCACTCGCAATCATTGTGCGGTGTTGCCTTAATTACTGACCGGAAATGCATAAAACAAACATAAACACGATTTTATTCTCATTGGTAAAAGCATACCCTGAGCCGAAAGCTCCATATGGGCGTTTTTTGAAATTGATCTTGCCGGCTGACGACAGGAAGGCGAGAATAACTGAAATAGAACTTCGGCATCACAGACATGCTTTAAAACGCATAATACAATTGATCCTGAAAATATTCCGCATCACGATCATGCATTAATTTTCGGCAAAGCGTCAAGTCCGGCCTTAAGATCTTCATCAGTAGGAATATAATCGCTCATCTCGCCATCATTGAATCTCTGATAAGCGACCATATCAAAATAACCCGTACCAGTAAGACCGAAAAGAATGGTTTTTTCTTCTCCCGTTTCCTTACACTTAAGAGCTTCGTCAATTGCGACACGTATAGCGTGACTGCTTTCCGGGGCGGGAAGGATCCCTTCTATTCTCGCGAACTTTTCTGCCGCCTCAAATACCGAAGTCTGCTCAACGGATCTTGCGCTCATGAGCCCGTCGTCGTAAAGCTGTGACAATACGCTGCTCATACCGTGATACCGCAGTCCGCCTGCATGGTTAGCCGAAGGAATAAAGCTGCTTCCTAAGGTGTACATTTTTGCCAAAGGACACACCATTCCCGTATCACAAAAATCATAAGCATATCTTCCCCTTGTAAGGCTGGGACAAGACGCCGGTTCAACGGCAATAAACTCATAATCCGCTTCTCCCCTGAGCTTTTCACCCATAAAAGGCGAGATTAAACCGCCGAGATTAGATCCTCCTCCGGCACATCCGATTATTATATCAGGTTTAACGCCGTATTTATCCAAAGCCGCCTTTGCCTCAAGACCGATAACGGATTGATGAAGCAGCACCTGAGATAAAACCGAACCTAAAACATAACGGTATCCCTCGCTCTTGACCGCGGTCTCAACGGCCTCGGAGATAGCACAGCCGAGGCTTCCTGTCGTATCCGGGTGCTCTGCAAGTATTTTTCTGCCAACCTCCGTAGTAGATGAAGGTGAGGGAGTCACATCTGCGCCATAGGTCCTCATGACCTCGCGCCTGAAAGGCTTCTGCTCATAAGAGCATTTCACCATATAAACCTTGCAGTCAAGTCCGAGATATGCGCAGGCCATTGAAAGCGCAGTACCCCATTGTCCGGCTCCTGTCTCGGTAGTCACGCCCTTTAAGCCCTGTTCCTTGGCATAATAGGCCTGTGCAATAGCGCTGTTCAGCTTATGGCTTCCCGATGTGTTGTTTCCCTCAAACTTGTAATAAATCTTAGCGGGAGTATCAAGCTCTTTTTCTAAACAATACGCTCTTACAAGAGGTGCGGGACGGTACATCTTATAAAAATCTCTGATTTCCTGAGGGATATCGATATATGGTGTGGTATCATCCAGCTCCTGCTTGGCAAGCTCCGTACAGAAAACCCCGGAAAGCTCCTCCAGAGTCATAGGCTTTTGCGTACCGGGATTAAGCAAGGGCGCCGGCTTATTTTTCATATCCGCCCTGACATTATACCACTGTTTAGGGATCTCGTTTTCTGATAAGTAAATTTTGTAGGGTATCTTTTCCATAATCGTTTTCCTTTCTTTGTTAAAATTATATTACAACGGGTCGACCCCTTTGTTGCCGTTAATCCGGATATCAAAATGCTTGGCTGTAATAGAAACGGTCTTATCTGAACTTATATGATATTATCACACCTCGGAAAAAACCGTATGACCGTAAATACCCGCGTTTACCCGTCCACTGATCTGTCAGGGCGCGCTGCAATTCCTTAAAGGCCGCTGCGTCAGCTAAAAGCTGCCGTCGATCGCTTTTCCCGCAGCAGCCGAAACCGCTGAACAAACAAAAATTCCTGCCGTTATTACGTCTTTTCCGAATGCTCCTGCCGTTAAAGATAAAAAATAAAATAACCGAATCATAATGCACCGTCAAATTGAATCAAATACAAAAAATCCTGTCCCAATTACATAGGACAGGATATAATTCCTGCGGTGCCACCTAAATTCGCCGTACAGCGCACTCAACATCACATACTACGCAAGAAAGCATAACCGATAAAACCGTTTACAATAAAACACAGGTTATGAGATCAAACACACATATGCTATCCGATATAACGGTCGGCTCCCGTCTCCCCTAATGCGGTAAAAAATTCAGCCGCCCTCGGTTCGCCCTCGCAAGCCCATTCAATTTCACCCCGAATCCGTCTTGCACCTACCGACGGCTCTCTGTACCCGGTTTCATGAAATCTACTATCCTTGCTCAACAGTTATTTTATGCTATCATAATATCACATTTTAACTGATCTGTCAAGGGTATATTAAAAAAATTTTATTTTTTTTTGTAGAGCTACAATAGATATTGGACAATCGAAAAAAAGATATTGAGAGAAAG
>CAJTTE010000018.1 GCA_910579265.1 uncultured Ruminiclostridium sp.
TCTCCTGTTGAATTTTTAAAAAATTTTGTCCAATATCATTGACAAACCTACATTTCAAATATTTTTTTATTGTGTGCTCCTTCTTAAAATTCCTTGTATTTTATATTACATTATAGAAAGCAACACAGCCATTACATAAAATGAAGACGGGAGCATTCGAAGAATTCATCAGCCCCCGTTCGTTATTTTGGCTTAATCTTTAGGATTTACATATCTGCCTAAGGCAGCAGTTACGGATTTCACGTCAGGATGTTTCTCCGTCAAATCCGGTCATAAATCCATTTAATTCAGTGCTGCAAAGATCGCCGCCTATTATTCTTCCTCCCCATGTCAGCACATGTGCTTCAACATGCTCAAAGCCTTTGTAATTTTTTACAACGAAAGTATATTTCACTACCTTTTCCGAACGGTATTTTGTAAGGTCATAGCCTTGTTTAAGCTGAATCGCATTATATCGTTCATAAACCTCGGAAAAATCCTTAGGTATGGTGATTTCCTCCGTAAAAACCTTATCGGCGTCCACTTCCCATCCCCAACCCTTTAAAAAATCTGCGGCTTTCTCGGCGCTCACGCTTCCGAAAGCTCCTGCAATATATCCTATTGTGCATTTTGCAAGAAAAACGATTCCTGTTATCAGCAAAATAAACAACACAAGCTGTTTCACTGAAATTTTGCCGCGTCTCGTCATAGATTAATCCTGTCCTTTCTCTTTATGATCAAGCACTTTTTTCAATGTATATGCGACTGCCTTAAAAACATTTCACAAAAAATGCGTCTCGGAATGAACACTTTTAACAAAAATTTTTTTTAAGTTACCCGGTTCCGGCATTTTTGAACAGTTTTTTGTGCAAGTTGTCAACAAAAACAACCGTATTTTCGCTTTCGTTTGGCTTGATTAGTGATTTTTCATAAAGCCTTCGGACTTTTTTTAGTAAAATAGGTACTACCATTTTTCCGGATTTCCTGTTATGATATTAGCATAGAAGAAAACTATTCAAATCAGGAGGTCACATACATGGCAAGTTTATCACTCAGAGGCATTTATAAGCGTTACCCGGGCGGCGTAACCGCAGTTTCCGATTTTACCATGAATATTAAGGACAAGGAATTTATCATTCTGGTAGGACCTTCGGGCTGCGGAAAATCTACTACGCTCCGTATGATTGCGGGTCTTGAGGAGATTTCTGAGGGCGAACTCTTTATCGGCGACAGACTGGTAAACGACGTTGCGCCTAAGGACAGAGATATTGCGATGGTTTTCCAGAGCTACGCTCTTTATCCTCATATGACGGTATTTGAAAATATGGCGTTTGGTCTTAAGCTCCGTAAGGTACCCAAGGATGAGATTAAGAGACTTGTTGAAGAAGCTGCCAAGAGTCTTGATATTAGCCATCTTCTGGACAGAAAGCCCAAGGCTTTGTCGGGCGGTCAGAGACAGCGTGTTGCTTTGGGTCGTGCAATAGTTCGTGATCCCCAGGTATTCCTTCTTGACGAGCCTTTGTCAAACCTTGACGCTAAGCTTCGTGCTCAGATGAGAACCGAGCTGTCAAAGCTTCATAAGAGACTCGGTACAACATTTATCTATGTAACCCACGACCAGATCGAGGCTATGACTATGGGTGACAGAATCGTTGTTATGAAGGATGGCTTTATCCAGCAGATCGATTCGCCTATTAATCTTTATGAAAACCCCGTTAATAAGTTTGTTGCCGGCTTTATGGGATCTCCTCAGATGAACTTCATAAATGCCAAGCTTATTATGCAAAACGGAAAGTATACCGTAGAATTTGGTTCCGAAGATACCAAGAGCAGCAGAGGAAGAAAATTTTATATTGAACTTCCCAACAGTAAGACTGCTGATTGTGAAGCCCTTAAGTACTATGTTGATAAGGAAGTTACTTTGGGTATCCGTCCTGAGAACATACATGAAGAGGAAATGTTCCTTTCATCTGCTTCCACAGGTATAATTGAAGCTAACGTAGACGTTACGGAAATGATGGGTGCCGAATCCTATCTGTATCTTACGTGTGAAGGCATTCCTTTGACTGCACGTGTTAGTCCTCGTTGCACCGCCCGTCCTCAGGATGTGATCAAATTGGCTTTGGATCCTAACAAGGTTCATTTGTTCGATGTTAATGACGAGCATGCAATTCTTTCCTAATCATTCTTTTACTGATTTTTTTCATTCTATAATCCTTAACAGAAATTCCCTGCGATCAGCGGGGAGTTTTTGTTATCATAAAAATGCTTAAACGGATTGAATTAATGGCTTATCCGAAAAGCCTCAATTAATGCAATTTCTACTGGCTGTGAGCGCTTTCCGTGCCAAAGTGACGAATTACTGTATTTATCCGTTCTTTGTAAAGTCATCACGCATTTAGCGAAATTGTACAAAATTGATCGGTTTTCAGATTCGCAATAATGGAAAGATTTTAAAAACCGCTGTTCATAATAGTAGAAAAAACGTTAAAAGCAGCGTATCTTTTATCGCCTATACATTTAATTTTAATGAAAGGTATTTTGACAAAGGAGAAAACTTATGTCTCAAATATATACGTCTGCCGATCAGTTGATCGGAAAAACCCCTCTTCTGGAACTTGTCCGCATTGAAAAAAAACTCGGCTTAAAAGCCCGCGTCCTTGCCAAGCTTGAGTATTTTAATCCTGCCGGATCGGTAAAGGACCGTGTTGCCAGGGAAATGATCGATCAGGCCGAAGCCTCGGGATCACTTTCTCCCGGTTCGGTAATAATTGAACCCACATCGGGCAGTACCGGGATAGGACTTTCATTAATTGCTGCAACAAGAGGCTACCGGATCATTATTGTAATGCCTGAAACAATGTCTGTTGAACGCCGCATGTTAATGAAGGCATACGGCGCGGAGCTTGTACTTACCGAAGGTGCTAAGGGCATGAAGGGTGCTATAGAGAAAGCGGAACAGCTTGCGAAAGAAATACCTAACAGTTTTATTCCGGGTCAATTTGATAATCCTGCCAATCCAAAAGCACATTATCTTACTACCGGTCCCGAAATATACGCTGACACTGAGGGACATATTGATTTTTTCGTCGCCGGTGTTGGAACCGGAGGAACAATAACGGGAACGGGAAAATATCTTAAGGAAAGAAATCCGGAAATTAAGGTTGTCGCAGTTGAGCCTTCTGATTCTCCTGTTCTTTCGCAGGGGAAAGGTGGTGCGCATCAGATACAGGGGATAGGTGCAGGCTTTGTCCCTAAAGTGCTCGATACGAAAATATACGATGATATTATGACCGTGAGCAGTGAGGACTCGTTTGCTGCCGGAAGGCTTATAGGGAGATGCGAAGGAATACTTGTCGGAATTTCTTCCGGCGCTGCTGCTCATTGTGCTATAGAGCTCGCAAAGCGAGTTGAAAACGAGGGAAAAACTATAGTTGTACTTTTACCTGACACAGGAGAAAGATATCTGTCAACGCCGATGTTTTCTGAGTGATCAAGCTTTAAAAAAGCGTTTTTCTGACGTCTCTTGGAATATAATTTTTATAAGTGAAAGACAGCGGAAGGGTATATCCGCTGTCTTTTATCGTTAAATGGGAACAAGAAAAAAAGCAATATTAAAGCGTCTCAAATGGCAAGGTAAATACTTATAAATCCGGATTACTGCAAAATTGCCGGGTATCCGGAAGGTTTTTTTCGCCGATAATAATGGTCGAGTTTTAGAGCCAAAATTAAAAGGGCCGTCTTTAATGCCATTTACGGATATGAGTAAATGCAATAAAACGATTATTTAAAATCAATAAATGCGTAAGATCATATGTGAACAATATTTTCCATGTTTTATGACAATCAAAGCCACGCGTGAAACGCGTGGCTTGCACCGACGCTTCAAGCGCCTAATACCGGCTTACGACCGAAAGCGCATTGAAATGTCCGCAGCCGCATCTTATTCACGAGCAGCCGCTTAAGCGGCTGTTCTTTTGCTTATTGCTTTCCCGTAAACAGGTCAATGCACCATTTCAGAGTTATCTTGGTCGTTTACTGTGTCCTCGGTCAAATGATTGCGGATATACTACTCTGTCGCCTTCTTATTCTTTCCTGCCGTATCCACATAGTATCCCTCTGCTCCAAAAATA
This sequence comes from uncultured Ruminiclostridium sp., assembly GCA_910579265.1. GTDB lineage: Bacteria > Bacillota > Clostridia > Oscillospirales > Ruminococcaceae > Ruminiclostridium_E. The sequence goes on from CAJTTE010000018.1 coordinate 4,113, forward strand.
CCGATGACTATGCTTGTGATTTAAATTCATATGCATATCAAATAATGTCAGAGCATCCTTCCCTTTAAATATCCAATAAAACTCTACGCTCATAACGCCCATATGCGGAGATATCTCCGCCAATATATATGATCCGGGCAAGCATCTGCTTCTATTATGTTTCATTTGACAGCATCCTTTGCTTTTTTGATGTGGCCGCCAAACCTACACCTATTATAGCACCGGAGATACTTTTTTTGCTTTTATCGAAAGATTTTATCTCACCGCTTCAAGAGGTGGTTTTTGTGCTAAAGCTACAATAAAAAAGACAGCCGCCGGGCGGCTGCCCTTTATAACAACACTTAGACTATGCAGCTATTGATTATTTAATGATTCGGGGCAATGCCATAATGGATGTAATACACCGCATAAGCGATTGCTCAGATGCTGAAATGGTTTATTTTTTGTCAACCTTTCTGATGAAATCCAAAAACTCTTTTTCCGGAAGCGGTTTTGAAAAATAATAGCCTTGTATATAATTTATTCCGAGATCACTCATGGTTTTAAACTGTTCTTCGGTTTCAATTCCTTCGGAAACAATTTTAAGATCCATTCCCTGTATCATATTTGTGGCGGCGTCCATTATATATTTTGCCTTTCCGTTTTCAAAATAAGCATTAGTCATCCCCTTATCGAATTTTACAATATCAACAGGCATATCCACTATGTAATCCAGATTGGACTGTCCTGTACCAAAATCGTCCAATGAAAAATTAACTCCGTAATCCATAAGCTCCTTCATATTATCAAGCAGCGTCTTTTTTGCTTTCATGGAGGCTGATTCGGTTATTTCCAGATTTATCATATCCGAAGTTATTCCATATTCCTCCATAATTTCGATATAGTCCTTTGCCAGCTGCTTATATGCGCACTGAACAACCGATAGGTTTACTTCTATATATTTTATGCCATGCTGATTTATCTTGTTTTCGCTGAGAAAGCGGCATACCTTTCTGAAGACTGCTTCACCAATCTGCAATATCATTCCGTTGCGTTCCGCAATACCGATAAAGCTTCCGGGCTGTACAAGAAGCCCGTCTTCGTTCCGGATGCGCACCAGAGCCTCCGCTGATGTAAATTTTCCGAGCTTGGTAGAATAAATAGGCTGATACCAAACCTCGATCCAATCGTTTTTAATTGCACTTACAATAAGCTGTTCTATTTCTTTTTCTTTATGAAGCTCGGCGGCTATTTCTCCACTGACTTCTATAAAGCGGTTTTCATCGTTTTCCTTGCAGTTCTGTTTAACGTATTGTATTAGGTATAATAAATCCTCCGGATCATTTGTAAGCTTGGAATCAGGCACATATATCCAGTAAGGCGGAGGCATCACATTCTTGCTTTTGCTCCGGTTTTGTTCAAAGCGTCTGCTTATTTCTTTTGCACGAGTCTCCGAGCTGTTTTTGTCGGGGAATATCATTAAAAGCTCATTACCCGTATTCCTGAAAACGAATGAGTCGGGAACGCCTGACAAATACTCAACCGCGTCCCTTACTACATCTCTGCGCAATTCGTTATTCATAGCTTCAAATGAGCTTTGGTCCGGAATGAGAGCCAAAGCGGCGAAACCCGCTTCCGAATCATAAAGCTGCTTTGTATACTGCAATAAAGCGCCGTGATTAAAAAGACCGGTCTGTCTGTCGATATTGTTTTCCGGATTTTCAAGCTTAAGATAAAGGATAAGCATGCCTACCGCGCTCGCAAATCCTACCAGCAAAAGCTTGGGGAATAAGAACTGTATCAGCGCCGCCGCAAACCATACCCCCATCCATGTATAAACAGCCCTGCGTTTTACCGCACTTATTCTGTCTTTTTCCCTTAGCAGCCGTATGGTCAGAAGCAAAAGAGTTATTGCCGCAAAGCCGTATGTTGCATAATCGCTGAGTCCATAGGTATAAAGAACACCTTCATCCTTATTTTCATAAAAATCTATGGGCAGTGCGTAGATCAGAATCAATGCGGCTGTCGTAAATATTCCGTATCCGATCATTATACGTTTATATATCATTTTTTTTGCATAAATATCTGTGAATATGTACAGCAGCGCAAAAAATGAAACAGCGGCTAAAGATGCAAGGTAAGTTTTGCTTATAAGCTTGACAATCAAATCGGGTATCTGATCCCGGCAGCTTATTATAACGCATGAAAGGATATCGAAGACGATACAGACAAATGTCATGCGAAAAGCGTTCCAAAAAGCTTTTTCCGTGTTAAGCTTAATTGTTTTCTGGCTTTTATAAAAATAAAACAGTATCAGCATCAATAACAGACCGCAACACTGCACCTGAATCGGCATAAAAAATCCACCTTGTATATTATTATTTCATGCACGGCTGAATACATATCCCGCTTTTCGTGCAATTAAAAATTCATTCGTAATTTTTTTATTTTCATATCATGAGCTATCCGAAAAGACGCGATTTCACCATATTCTGTTGACGTCGGGCGCTTTCCGTGTCAAAAATTCATGAAATATTACCATATTGCTTCACTTTTTTAAAATCACCGAACATTCAGCAAAATCGTACTAAGCCGCTTAATTTTAAAATATACTCTGTACCTGTCGGCAGAATCTTACCGGTGATAAATCATAATTTTTCAGTCTTAAGTTAAACAATATATAATAGAATCCGCAAAAAAGAAATATGTCGGGCTTTGTGTATGTATATTTTAAAATATTATACATTTTTTTTGCTCGAATGTCAAGTTTTTTGTAAGGTATGACATATTTGTATTGCCATAGAATTGTTTAAATGAGTTTTTCGAATAATTACAGCTGCCATAATTATAAAAGATACAATAAATTTTTTCAAGCATTGTCTTAAAAAACACATCTTCATGTGTAAATAAGCTGCTGTGGAATATGAGAATGACATGGCTTGAAAAGACAGATCAGATGTTTTTCCTATTTATAGCAAAAGATTTATGAACAATATATTCGGGTTTTTCTGTTTATGTTTCGACACGATAAGGTCTTTCTTGAAAAGTTCGGCAAACCGGGGGTTTTCCATACAAAACAGAATAAAATATATGTCCTTACGCCGTATATGCGCTGAAGCTCACACCGGCATATCGAAATTATCATAATTCTGTTGCTGTGCCGGCAAAGATACCGGGCATCTACCGGTAACGACGATGTCTTTTTAATGATGTAAGCATAAAGCGTATATTAAATTGTGCACCCATTATCAGAGGATATCTGAAAGAAAAACCGCAAATTGCACGATTTCTACTGACTGAGGATGCTTTCCGCGTCAAAAAATGCCGATAGTTATCCAAAGGGATAGCCGCGAAATACCCCGGCTTCTTCATTAAAATCGCCATGCTTTTAACGAAATTGTACTAAGTCAATATGTTTTCAGATACGTCCTAATTTATGGCTGTACTTATATTTCTTAGAAGCGTCACTGATACATACGGCTTTATATTAATTTAATATCTTACCCCGTATAAGCAAATGCTTTCACAATATGACAGCAGGAGAATATCTTGTATTTGTCATAAATGAGGAAGCATCGATATAATGCTTATCCTTAAGCGGTAGCTCTATAGTGTTTTGTTAAGCCGCAGTTTTTTGGATTGACAAATTACGGAAAGCTGATATAATCAGAATAGTACGGCTAAATAATAACCGATGCTGCCTCAAAAGAAAATGAATGGAGCTCAGTAGTATGAATACGCTTATATTCAACGGTTCGCCGAGAAAAAACGGCGATACCGTTTCTCTAATAAATGAAACGGCCATGCACCTTGAGGGCAGCTTTAAGACGGTTGACGCATATTATTGCAATATATCGCCCTGTATCGACTGTCGGTATTGTATGAAGTACTATGATTGCTGTATCAATGACGGTATGAAGGAGCTTTATTCATATATAAAGACCTGTGATAATATTCTTATAGCGTCGCCTGTACATTTTTCACAGCTGACGGGACAGCTTCTGAGTGTTTGCAGCCGCCTTCAGGCTTTCTATTGCTCAAAAGTATTCGGGGGCATTGATCCCGTGCCGAAAAAGAAAAGGGGCGGTATAATTCTTGTAGGCGGCGGAGACGGAAGTCCCGATTCTGCCGGAAAGACAGCTGTAACACTTTTAAAACTTATGGGCGCAGAACGTATTCATCCGATCGTATGCTATCATAACACCGACTCTGTTCCGGCTCATAAAGACGGCTCCGTTCTTATGCAGGTAAAATCCTTGGCGGATTTTTTTAATGAGCAAAACGGTTAAAAAATAACGGGCCTCTCCGATAACATCCATAGCAGAAGACGGGCTGGAATGCCGCAAATCATATCTAAAAGCAACTTAAAGCATGACCGTAAAGTAAAAACTTTTAAAAAGGAGCCTGGGATAAATGGAATATTACAAGAATTATGAAAAACGCTATAAAGCTGTAAATGAAGCGGGCATCCCTCTTTGGGGGAATTCCGAAAAGGATACGGTTTTGATCGAGACATTGAAAAAATGGGTAGAGGAAAATGATCTTAAAGGAAAAAGGGTTATTGAATTTGCCTGCGGCGAAGGCTCCTGCGGAATAATTCTCTCTGACATGGGGGTAAGGTATTACGGAGTGGACATTGCTCCTTCAGCCGTACAAAAGGGAAAAGAGAGGCTTAGCGATTATCCTGACGCTGTTGTGGAGCAATTGGATATGGTGAAGGAAGCTCCGGAGGGACGATTTGACGGTGCGCTTGATGTCATGGGTTTTCATATGCTGGTCACTGATAATGATAGGAAAAAATATTTGAAAAACGCTTTGGATTGTCTAAAACAAAATGCTCCGATGCTTTTTATACGCGAAATATGCGGTGAAGATGAAAACATGGAAAAGGAAATAAAAACCTTTGATGAATTTAAAGCGCTGACGGAAAATGATTATGATATGCCGCAAAAACGCCTTGTAAACGGAAAAGAGGTCTATATTCCGTTTTTGCCCGCAAGAGCAAGAAGCATGAATGGATATGTGCGGGAACTGGAAGCTGCCGGATTTTCCATTGATTCTGCACAAATATCGCCGGAAAATTCATCTGTTATTCATGGAGTCGATATATATGCGAGAAAAACTCAATAATAGTCCGTAATAACCGTAAAGTGTGGTTCGTTAAACGTTTTTATAATTGTTTACGAATACTCTTTATAAAATGCTATTGGTTCCGTTTAAAAGCTTTTATAAAAGCATTTCAACGGCTTTTGCCATATTATAATAAAAACAGGAAAATATTTTTAAATTTCCCTGTTTAAAACATGTTTATTGATCAAGCCATAACAGTCGGTTATGAAGCTTATGCACAGATACGTATTATGGCTTATAAATCTGATAGCGTTGAGTCATTAAATCCAAAAGACGATTTTCAGTTCGTTTTTTCTTATCAAGTGTTGCTTGCGGCTTTGTTATAAGAACCTGTCCGCATAGGAACGGTGTGTGGATTTATGAGCAGATCTTACCGAGGACAAATCAAAATTTATCAGGCTTACCGATGCAAACCAAGAAGTTTAAGCATGCTATGTGTTCGGTCATTTAAACAAAATCGGCGCAAGGATGCGCCGACAGCAAAGCAAATGACAAAACGCAAGTCATGGGTAAAATATACCGAAAAGAAGCGCCAATTCCTGTATGAACAGGTTATAAGAAAGTAATTAAGACGTGTGTATACCTTACAAAATGTATTATATCAATATTTTTGAAAATATAAATTGTTTTAAGCTTTACCCTATATGAGGCGCTTTTTAATATAACCAGCACATGTTTTTTATTATGCGTTTATAAATCAGGGCAAAACAAAAATAAGACTTATATAACCGTCAGATAAAAGAAGGGATAAACAGCTGACCCGAATTTTTTCCGTTGCAAAAAGCCGATTTAAGGAAGGCGAAGGGCATCTATGGCCGACGGTTTCTTCGGGTCAATAAATACCTGAAAGCGATCTGACATGGACTTAAGGAAGCTGCCTAAGCCATGTACCGATTACTTCGTGATTAAGGCTCATCCGAAAACAAAGCAAATTTATACGATTACGCTTAAAAGCATGACGATTTTAAGAAAAAATCGAAGAAATACGAGAGTATTTCGTAATTATCCCTTTGGGTGGCTGTCGGTATTCTCGACGCTGAAAACGTCCGCAGTTAGCAGAAAACCTTTAATTTGCAGCTTTTCAGACAGCGTATAGTTTAATGCTTTGCAGGTTATTCGGAAAAAGCCAGAATAGAGTTGATATTTGCCGCAAAGTTTTCACCTATGCTAACGGTTATTTTTTCTCCGGTCTTCATGTTTTTTAGCTCGGCCTTTTGTGAGTTCATCTCATCGCCGCCTATTACCATACTGAAATTTGCTCCGATTTTGTCGGCATACTTCATCTGCGCTTTTAGGCTTCTTCCTACAATGTCACATTCGGCCCAAAAACCGTATTCCCTAAGTTTGTGCGCCAATATCGCAGCGTAGCGCGTCGCGTCGCTGTCTGTACCCGCAATAAAAAGATCACACTGCTTTGCAGGCTTATACTTTGCATTCTGAGCGTCCATTACCATAATTATGCGTTCAAGTCCCATGGCAAAGCCTAACCCCGGCATCGATCTTCCGCCTATTTCTTCAACAAGACCGTTATATCTGCCTCCACCGCAAACAGTTCCCTGCGTGCCGCAGTTATCGCTTATAAATTCGAAAACGGTATTTGTATAATAATCCAGACCTCTTACTATACGGGGATTGATCGTGTAGTTGATATTTAACGCTTTAAGGGCGGTTTTAACACCTTCAAAATGATCGCTGCAATCGCTGCAAAGATAGTCGAGAATAACCGGAGCTTTTTCCGCAAAGCTATGGCATATCTCGCTTTTACAATCGAGGAGTCTCATCGGGTTTTTTTCCAATCTGTCCTTACAGGTGTCACAAAGTTTGTCCCTGAATTGCCCGTAGTATTCTCTTAAAGCGTTTTGATATTCGGCTCTGCATTTAGGGCATCCTATGCTGTTTATTTCAAGTCTTATACCTTCAAGACCCAAAAAAACGAATATATCATTCACCATGCAGATTACTTCGGCGTCGCTTACGGGCGAATCGGCACCGAATATTTCTACACCGAATTGATTGAACTCACGCATACGTCCGCTCTGAGGCGCTTCATATCTGAAGCACCTGGTAAAATAATATAGCTTTAAAGGTAGGGCTTCGTTAAGAAGTCCGTTTTCGATAGCTGCTCTTACAGCTCCCGCCGTGCCTTCGGGCTTTAAAGTTATGCTTCTGCCTTTCTTATCGTTAAAGGTATACATTTCCTTTTGAACAACATCAGTTGTACTTCCGACGCCTCTTTGAAAAAGCTCGGTATGCTCGAAAATCGGGGTTCTGATTTCTTTGCAGCCGTATGCTTGCGCAACGGCTGCCGCTGCGGATTCGATTGTCTGCCATTTGTTTATATCCGACGGCAGTTTGTCTGATGTTCCTCTCGGAGCTTTGGTAATAATTTCCATATTTTTTTCCTTTTGTTTTTAACAGCGGGCAGGTACGGCTTGAAGCCATGGCCGTTTTTTCTGCCTGTGCTGCATTAATATACCCCGCCGCCTTTAAGCAACGGGGCAGTATTTTTCATGTTCAAGGCATCGCATGCCTTTTTATTATATATTTAAAATGACTTGATCACTTTATAATCAGTCCCTTGCGATTTCACGCCAATCGAGATCGCCCCGTTCAAGAGCGTGAATAAGAGCTTCGGCAGTAGCAATGTTGGTTGCTACCGGAATATTGTAAACATCGCACAGCCTTAACAAATGCGTTTCGTTAGGCTCTCGATGATTTATATTGATAGGATCTCTGAAAAAAAGTAAAATGTCAATTTCATTGCAGGAAATACGTGCCGAAATCTGTTGATCGCCGCCTTGTGAACCGCTTAAAAAACGTTGAATACGGAGCCCCGTAGCCTCAGCGACCAGTTTTCCGGTCGTTCCGGTAGCGCACAGATCATGACGAGTGAGTATGCCGCAGTAAGCTATGCAAAACTGCACCATAAGCTCTTTCTTTGAATCATGCGCTATTAAGGCAATGTTCATAAAAAGCCCTCCCCTTTAAAATTTTTCAATAATGTTAAGTAGATTTAAAAAGGCGTGCGGTATAGAAATAAAAAGTGTTAAGAAACTGTCCAACGCCTTTGTTGATTATAACATAAAAATGAAAAAAATAAAAGGGTTTTATTGAGGCTGTAGAAAATTTTGGTATATTTATCGCCTTTCAAGGCATTGTTTTTGTTAAAAATGCACAAAAACATAACCGGATATTACAATTTATTGCCAATTATTTAACAAGCCGGGATCGCTAAACGCATAATTACACTATAATGCGGTTTATCTTATCGGAGTCCTGTCGGTTTCCGTCCAGCGCTTCCAAGGCGAAATAATGTTTCCGTCTTCATCAGTATCGGGCTGGTAGCAGTCATAAAAATATGAGTCGATGATATTTCTTATCGTATAACGTGAATATTCACCCTTGCTCAATATGATTCCGAATGCTATCTGAGGATCATGGGCTGGATAATATCCCATAACTGTGGAGGTAAAATATTTTCCTATGGAATCCTCCTCCGCCGTACCTGTTTTTATTGCGATCTGATGCGGTAAATAGTCAAAAATCCATCCTCCGCCGTCGGTAGGCCACGTGCACCACTGGCTGACCATTATCATTCCCTCTCTGACCGTTTCAAAGGCGTTCGTTCCGTTATCGTCAATTTGGTTCATTATTGTTGGCTCGGTCTTTGAGATCATTTCCGTATAGTCATAATTCCACACGGAATCAACCAGATAGGGTTTAAGCCTTTTACCGTTATTGGCGAGAGTAAGCGCCTGGACAGCCAGATTCAATGGTGTCACCTGAGTTGCGCTTTGACCTATTCCCGCCTGTAAAACCTGTCCTACATCCCATTCGGCATTTGTAACCTTTTCATAATTTTCCGGAGTGGTCATCTGACCCTTTGCTCCCGGTATCTCGAGCCCCAAATCGGTACCGTAGCCGAATTGTTCCGCATATGACGACAAGGTATCTATACCCATTCTTCTTGCCAGGTCATAAAAGAATATATTGCATGATACATAAAGCGATTGTTTAACATTATAGCCATAGTGCGATCCGGTACATGTGGGCTGATAATCCGAATAGTATGTGTACTTTCCCGTACAAATGCCGGGTGTGTTTTCGACGATAAGACCTTCGCAAAGCCCGGCGGTGGCATTTATGGTTTTAAAGGCCGATCCGGGACGGTAAAGCCCGTCAATAGCCAGATTAAACATGGAAGCGCCGTTTTTTCCGTTTGCAACGCCCAGAGGATCCTCCACATAATCAAGTAGATTAAAGGTAGGATAGCTTGCCATTCCTAAAACCGCTCCGGTTTTTGCATTAAGAACCACTATTGCCCCCGAGTCACAGTCTTTTCCCCTCTGTGGCTCGGTCTGGGTATAGTTAAGCCATTTTATTTCATTTTCAAGTATATTTTGAAGATCCTTCTGAAACCGTGAATCGATCGTAAGCTTTAAGCTGTTTCCCGGTTGAACGGGAGTGGTGATTTCGTTTGATACAACATCGCCTTTGCTGCTTTTAACTATGGTTCTTATACCGTCCGTACCTTTAAGAGTAGACTCCATGCCGTATTCTATTCCCGTTTTTCCTATTACGTCGTTTATGGTATAGACAGTATTTCCGTTTTCGTCTTTGGAATTATTGTATTCCTTTTCGGAAATCGCACCTATCGTTCCCAAAACATGCGGCGCAATATCGTCCGCAAGATAGATTCGCATTGGTTCCTGTGAAATATCTATGCCTGAAAGCAAAAAGCCTTGTTCTTTAAGCTTCAGGACGGTGTCGATCGATATGTCCTCGGCAAGAATATACCTGTTGTCAAAAGAGAAATCCTTCTGCACCATTTCATACCTTACGCCTGCGATAAGTCTGACCGTTCTGGCATCATACTTATCGGTATCGATTTTGTATTTGTCTGCAAGGGCCTTGATGCAATGCTCAACCGTTGCGTCTACGTTCAGGTTTATTTTTTGCTTGAATTTATCCAGCTCCTCTTCTTTGACATCAGTAAAATCAAAAGGCTCTGTCATAGTTATAGGAACATTGTCTATCCATTCCTCGCTGTTTTTTTCGAGTATGGAAAGCGTAAGGGCGATAATATCATTTTCCTTTCCGGAAGTAAAAAAGGCCTTCTGGACTATAACCTTGTATACGCTTTTATTTGATACGAGAACGTTTCCGCTGACATCTGAGATTTGACCCCTTGCGGCTGTAATAGACTGATTGGCTTCGCGGAATCTTTCCGTCTGGGAAGCATAATAATCTCCGTTTACTATCTGTATTTTCATAAGCTGAACGGCGGAGAGAAAAACGAAAATAAATGTGATCACAACCAGAAAAACGCTTCTTATGATATTTCCGATCTTCATATTGATATAAACCCTTTCATTACGGCCTTATAATGCCTGTTGGATATGATAGCGGATGCTTTTGCCCCGCAGATATGAGATAATGGTCATTTTGGTTTTTGTTTGCACGGATTTTAATTTTTCTGCCAAAGTACCCGAATGGGACTTTACCCCATTGGGTATTTAGGTATTTGGGTATTGTTATTCTAAAAAATATGCTTAAGCGGATTATTTAAATTATGGTGTCCCATTGATATTTTTAGTATATGATAATATCAGCCGTCTTTTAATACAAGAATAACCGGCCTGATATACCCGATCTTTTAAAATAGTCCTTAGCTTTATTTATTATCCGCTGCGTCATCCGAATGTTCGATCACTTCTTCAACCGCATCGTTTATGTTTACGCTGTCTGCAAGTCCCAGCTTGTTTGCTATGAGTTTCACAAGAAAATATATGGCCGGAGCGGTTACTGCGGTTGCGATAAAGGAGGGCAGCAATATTCTGAAAATAATGATTTCTCTTCCCTGCATATTCCATATGACGTAATTAAAAAGATAGTATATTATAAATGTTATCAATGTGCTGATCGATGTAAAGATGATATGGTTCAGAAAATTTACTTTAATTAAGTTCCTTGAAAAAAGCGAGGTGAGAAAACAGCAAGGCATCAGACAAACCGCAAAAAAACCAAAGAGCGTGCCCATAGCCATATCCAGCATAAAGCCGCAGAATATCCCGAAAACAGAAGAGGAAACCTCCTGTTCCCTCATTGAAACTCCTATTGCCAGCGCGGCTATAAAATACGGCTGCCAGAAGCCGAATGCGCCGCAGCTCATAAGGGAGTACAGTAAAATCAAAGTAAGTGAATAAAAAAACCAACGGAGAAAAACCTTGGTTTTCATTTTTCTTGTGTATGCAATAGGTGAATTTATTTTATAACGCATCAGGATTTCCTCTGCTACATCAAAATTGACCGAAAAATATGTGATAAATCCGCACGATTTATATGGGACGGAAAATTCCTGCATTTTGGGTTATGCCGGTTTTAACCGATTGTGATCCATTTATTTATTGATTGCTGCCTAAAATGTAAAAATATTTTTGATATAAAGGTATTATCGAACCTTAAACCGAAATGCCGCTATAGCTCTAAAAATAGGTATTTGTATGCTTTACTATTCGGATTTTGTATTATCAGCGTCTTTGCCTTCAAAATCAATAAGTACGAATACATCGGAAACGGTATATATGTTTTCAACCGGTTCAATAAGGATATGGACCGATAATCCGTTAGCGTCATTAACGATTTCCTTTACCGTACCCAAAACCAGATTTTCGGGGAAAAAAGAGCTTCCCGAGGTAACGATCACCTCTCCCGTTTTTATTCCGCTGTCTCTTCCCGCATAGTTCATTACACAAAGCCCGTCGGAGGAATGGGAAATGTCGTTTTCAATAACTCCCAAAGCCGAGCTGTCCGCACCGATAACTCCGACGTTTATATCCGGAGAAAGAACCGTTGAAACGATACAATAGTTTTCTGATACCTCGCTTACAATACCCACCAGACCCATTTTTGTCAAAACGGGGTCATATAAAGATATGCCGTCATTTGATCCGTGGTTTATAGTGAAACCTCCCGTAGTATCCGATGCGTTTCTTGCCGTTACGGAACAGGGCGGACTCCATTTAAAATCCTTGTGATTTTCGGAAATTTCCAGCATATTTTTAAGCTGTTCATTTTCCTTCTCAAGCTTTTCCTTTTCCAAAACATCTCCGTATATTTCCGAAAGCTGTTCTTTAAGGAGCTCGTTCTCCCTTTTGTATTTATCCGCATTGGAAAATTTGTCTATGGTATCCTCCATCCAGTCGGAAACAGCGGTTGAAAGATGAACAAAGGGAGTGGATACTGTTTCAAGAATCTTTTTCGGCAACGTGGATATACCTGAAGAAATCGCCGCATAAATAAGGAATCCCAACAAAAGCGCGAAAATACAAACAAGAATTTTAAATTTAAGAGTATGAAAAAATTCTCTCATATATATGTCAACCTTTCTTTTTGGGATTAAAGCCGATTACCGAAATATTCTTCGTAATGACGCAAAAGGGGAAATAAAAATTATCATACTGCTTTCTATATATCAAAAGGCGGTCGAAACCGCCTGATATCATCGATAAAATCGAATCTGTACAAGCCGGATCAATAATAGGATTTCTCGTCGTCATCCAATACATCAACAAGCTTGTCTATATTTTCCAAAACGGCGCCCGTGCCGTCGGCAACACAGTCCAAAGGACGTTCCGCTATCTTTACCGGCATACCCGTTTCATGATTGATAAGCAGATCAAGACCTTTAAGCAGAGCACCGCCGCCCGCAAGCATGATGCCCTGATCGATTATATCTGCTGCCAATTCGGGGGGGGTTTTTTCCAAAGTGGTCTTTATGGCTTCAATAACGCTGCCCAAAGGCTCGGACAAAGCCATACGTATTTCCTCGCTGGTAATGGTGATATTCTCCGGAAGCCCGTTCATAAGGTTTCTTCCCTTGATATCCATTACAGGTTCGTTATCTGCATAGGGATAAGCCGATCCGATACCGATTTTTATATTTTCGGCAGTTCTTTCACCTATAAGAAGGTTATATTTTTTCTTAATATAATTTATAATAGAAGAATCAAATTCATCACCGGCAACTCTTACCGAGCGGGACGTAACTATTCCGCCCAAAGAGATAACCGCGACCTCGCTTGTGCCCCCTCCTATATCCACGATCATGCTTCCCGTAGGCTCGGCAACGGGAAGTCCCGCACCGATAGCTGCCGCCATAGGTTCTTCGATTATAGAAACGCGTTTGGCACCTGCATTCTGAGTAGCTTCCTTTACGGCACGGCGCTCAACCGCCGTAACGCCCGAAGGAATGCAGATAATTACCCTGGCCTTGGTAAAGGCTCTTCCTTTAAGCGCCTTCTTTATGAATTCCTGAAGCATACTGGTGGTAATGTCAAAATCGGCTATTACGCCGTCCTTAAGAGGTCTTACCGCTTTAATTGATCCGGGAGTCCTGCCTATAACGTCTTTGGCCTCCTGTCCCACATATCTGACTCTGTCATATTTAATATCTACCGCAACAACGCTGGGCTCTCTTATGATTATGCCCTTTCCCCTCATGTAAACCAATGTGTTCGCTGTTCCAAGGTCTATTCCTATATCCTTTGTAAACATTTTTCCTCCTGATTTAATTGTTGATGATTCAATGGTTGCGGAAGATTGTCCAAAAATTCCTCAAGCATCTTTTATAATGTCTATGGCTTGCATTTGCGGGTTTGAATATACTTCTTAAAAACCAGGTAACACCAACCCATAATACTTAACTATTATATCACGATTTTTCCTTGTATACAACTGTAATTTCAGAAAAAATTCCGGGAATTTCGACTTTTTTTTGGAAGATATTACCAATAGGAAAATATACATTTTGAAAATGCGCCGCACCTTACTGTCATCATACAAACCAGAACAGATTCATAAAAAACAATGTATAGCAATAAAAGGCCGCAGATAAAATAATTGCTTTTCTCATACGGAAAATAAAGCGCCTCTTTCTCCGGTTCCCTTACGGCAAATAAAAAACGTATATCCGTAAAACTGTTTTACCTCTGTTCACAGCGGCGGAATTTTTTGTTTTATTTGTCTTGCCTGATCAAATGAAAGTCATTAATTTTTATGATCGTATTTTTAAAGAGTTTTCACATAAAGCCTGACATAAGCGTAATCGTAAATTTTGCCTTATATCCGTTTAATTTTCTTGAAAGATACAAGCATTCCTGCAAAAAAGCCGTCTTTTTACGTTAAAATTATGTTCAAGAATCCGTATATTGATTTTATGTGAACACATTTAGATTTAATGCAATACCGCACAATGACCGCCCGACGGCTTTGCGTGCGGCTTACTGCATATTTTCCGTCAGCTTACACAAATTCTCCTTGAAATACGTCAGTATTCCTGCGCCCAATTTATGCAAGCTCACGAAAAATCTGACTGTGCAATTCACACGCAATCATTGTGCGGTATTGCCTTAAATTTATATCAGGTCTTTTTGGGAACATTGTCACAAATATATTGATTAAAGCGTTATCGTCCCGTGGAGCCAAAGCCTCCCGTTCCTCTTACGGTATCGGTGATAATATCGGATTCGGCATACTCGGCATTATCAACCGGCATTATGATAAGCTGCGCTATTCTGTCGCCGTCATTGATAATAAAATCCGTGTCTTTGTGATTTATAACGGGAATTCCTACTTCGCCGCGATAATCGCTGTCAATGACTCCGACGCAGTTGGCGAGTGAAATTCCGTATTTCGATGATAAGGAACTTCTCGGGAAAACAAAGCCCGCATATCCTTCGGGTATTTCGACGGCTATTCCCGTTGGTATAATTTCTATATTTCCCGCCTTTAACAAAACGCTGCTTTCAAGGCAGGCAAACAGATCCGCTCCTGCGCTCCCGACAGTGGCTCTGTATGGCAGCCGTGCTTTTTCTTTGATTTTTTTTACATTTATTTTCATTCCACACCTCTGTAATATAGCCCCCGGGTAAAATTCTTTTTTGGAACGATGCCTTTTTGAAAATCGCCTGTGACAGAAACAATATCTTTTTCGTCCGTAAACCTGAGAATAAAAAAATCCATGGCAGAAAAATCATTTTGCTTGTCGGCAATGGTAAGTATGTCCGGATTAAGCAGTTCTACCATATTTGAGCACAACGCTTTAATTTTTTCTCCCCGTCTGTCAGTAAGAAATTTTCCGCATCCTTCCTTATTGCCGCATGGCTTTCCGTCGTTTATCGGACATCTGCGCGTAATCATAAGGGGAAGTCTGCCATAGGCTACTATGCCTGTGGTGACACAACTCTTTACAGAGCGTATTCTTGCTGCGGTAAGCTCGCATGACAAAATAAGATCCTCAAGTCCGAGTTCGGCAAAAAATCCTGCGGCTTTGCTGTTGGTAACATTAAGTCTCATGCCTCCGTGAACATACAATCCCGATTCGGCAATAACGGGAATATGCCCCGCGGTATGAGCCAGCGCTCTTTTAAATCCGAGTGCTTTTAATTCCTTTAACCTGACGGTAATTTGTTTTTCACAGTCACCTAAAAAAACAGGAGGGATCACAACAATTTTTTCCTTATCGGAAATATCCGAGTTTAAAAATCTTTCAGGAACATATAAATATTCAAATTTGCCGTATTCAAGAGCTTGTTTAAGCTGATTAGTATCAGATATCTCAGCTCGTATTTTAATTCCATTCATTTTACTTTTTTCCGTATCCGTAAATCGCATGATAAAATTTTCCATGTAATAATTATAGCAGAACGGATTTGAATAATCAATATGCTTTCTTTGTCCGAAAATGAAAACTGAATGAAATAATACTGTTAAATATTGACATTAAAAAGGGGCGGCGTTAAAATATACAATTACATAATCAAAAACAGGAAAGGAGAACAAATGAAAGAGATTGCAAGAATGATAAGAAAGCATTGGCTTTCCATAGCTGCGGTTCTGCTGCTGCTGTTTATACAGGCGATGACCGAGCTTTCTCTGCCGGCGTATACGTCAAATATAATAAACGTGGGTATACAGCAGGGCGGAATAGAAAACGCCGCCATAGAAAAGATCCGTGAATCGGAAATGAAAAAGCTTTGCATGCTTGCGGATGAAAACGGACGCGAAACAATATTATCCTCATATGTTCTGCAAAACGGGATTTATATGATCAAAGACGATATTGATAATAAGAAAAAAGAAGAGCTTTCGGATATTTTCAGCATACCTATGCTGATATGCTATGCTTCCGAAAACATGAGTGAAAGTTCGGATATCTCGTTTGATTTCGGAGCATCGTCCGAAGGAGACGCTGTTGACATTGAGACCGTAAAAACTCAGATCTCCCAGTTGGACGACAGCATTATTTCCCAGGTTGCCATAAACTATGTTAAAAACGAATATGAAGCTCAGGGCTTTGATATTGGTTCTATGCAGACCTCATATATGCTGAAAACCGGAGGCATAATGCTGATTTATGCTTTTATTTCAATGATGTCATCGGTGCTTGTCACATTGATCGCTTCAAGGATGTCAGCTACGTTAGGACGGGATATAAGAAGCAGGCTCTTTGAGAAGGTCATGACCTTCTCAAATGCCGAATTTGACAGCTTTTCAACCGCTTCGATAATAACCAGATGCACCAATGACGTACAGCAGATCCAGATGGTTGCCGTTATGGTGCTCAGAATGGTTCTTTATGCTCCCATCATCGGTATTGGAGCCCTGCTTAGGGTACTGGATCAGGGTACGAGCATGACATGGGTGATAGCGATTGCAATATTAGCCATTTTATGCCTTATAATCGTCCTGTTCTCCTTTGCAATGCCAAAATTTAAAATAGTACAAAAACTTGTGGATAATTTAAACCGGGTCAGCAGAGAAATACTTACGGGTCTGCCTGTTATAAGGGCATTTTCACGCGAGGAGCATGAAAAAAAGCGTTTTGATGCGGCCAATCGTGATATTACGAAGCTGAATCTTTTTTTAAATCGGCTGATGACGGTTATGATGCCCACCATGATGCTTATCATGAACGGCGTTAGCGTTCTTATAATATGGGTTGGAGCAAGTCAGGTCGATATTGGCGCTATGCAGGTCGGAGACCTTACCGCTTTTATAACATACACCATGCAGATAATTATGGCGTTCCTTATGATATCAATGATTTCCATAATGCTTCCTCGGGCGGTGGTGTCGTATAAAAGAGCGGGCGAGATCCTCGATAAGGAAGTATCGATATGTGACCCGAAGAAACCGGAAAGCTTTGACAATAACAATAAAGGGATTGTTGAATTTAAGAATGTTTCTTTTAAATATCATGAAAATGCCGATGAATATGCGTTGAAAAATATAAGCTTTGTTTCGGGGCCGGGAGAAACAACAGCTGTCATAGGTTCTACGGGAAGCGGCAAATCCACCCTCGCAAATCTTATTCCGAGATTCTTTGATGTCACCGAGGGAGAGGTGCTTGTAGACGGAAAAAACGTAAAAAATGTTTCTCTTCATGATTTAAGGGATAAAATAGGCTATGTGGGCCAGAAAGCGGTGCTTTTTTCGGGAACCATCGGATCGAATATAGCTTATTCCGATGCAAACATGTCCGAGGAGCAAATAAAAGCCGCTGCAAAAATCGCTCAATCTGAAGATTTTATTTCCCAAAAGGCCGAGGGGTATGATGACCCGATTTCACAGGGAGGGGGAAACGTTTCGGGAGGACAAAAGCAAAGGCTCTCTATTGCGAGAGCCGTAGCAAAAAAACCTGAGATATATATTTTTGACGACAGCTTCTCCGCTCTTGACTTCAAAACCGATGCCGCTTTGCGCAGAGCATTGTCCGAAACCGTTTCTGACAGCACTGTAATAATTATTGCCCAAAGAATAAGCACGGTTCTTAACGCGGATCGAATATTAGTTCTCGATGACGGAAAACTTGTCGGAAAAGGAACTCATAAGGAGTTGATGGAAACCTGCGAAATATACCGTCAAATAGCTTTATCGCAGCTTTCCGAGGAAGAACTTACCGGAAAGGAGGAAGGATAAATGCCCCCGAGACATATGAAAGGCCCTAATCTTGATAAGCCCAAAAATTTTAAGGGCACAATGAAAACGCTGGCAAAATATATTTCAAGATATAAGGTTTCACTGATTTTTGTGGCCGTTTTTGCAATCGGAAGTACCGTATTTTCAATAATCGGACCAAAAATACTTGGAAATGCTACTACCGAGCTTTTTAACGGTATTGTAAGCAAGCTTCAGGGCGGAGAAGGCATTGATTTTGACGCAATAGCAAGAATACTTGTATTTTTGATAGTACTGTACGCTGTAAGCGCCGCCTTTTCTTATATCCAGGGCTTCCTGATGACAGGGGTGACACAGAAGCTGACTTACAGAATGAGAAAAGAGATAAGCGAAAAGATACACCGCATGCCCTTCAACTATTTTGATGAAAAGAACCATGGCGAGGTGCTTTCCGTAATTACCAATGATGTTGATACGCTTTCGCAAAGCATGGGACAGGCGGCCACCCAGGTAGTCACATCCTCCGCTACTCTTATAGGCGTTCTTATAATGATGTTGTCCATTGACTGGCTAATGACTTTGATAACCCTGTTTATTCTGCCTGTTACTTTGCTTTTGGTGTCATTGGTGGTAAAAAAATCTCAGCCCTATTTTAAGAAACAACAGGAATATCTGGGACATGTGAACGGTCAGATCGAGGAGGTTTTCGGTGCGCAGAATATAGTGCGCGCTTTTAACGCGGAGGAAAGAACCATAGGTGAATTTAAAAAGGATAACCATATTCTTTTTAACTGTGCATGGAAATCTCAGTTTCTTTCCGGATTGATGCAGCCGGTTATGAATTTTATCGGAAATATTTCCTATGTTCTTGTTGCTATTATAGGAGGCTATCTTGCTGTAAACGGAAGGATAACCGTTGGCAATATACAGTCGTTTATACAGTACAGCAGACAGTTTACTCAGCCTATAAGCACATTGGCGCAGGTTTCGAATATGCTTCAGTCAACCGCTGCTTCGGCGGAAAGAATATTTGATTTTTTAGCCGTTGATGAGGAAGAGCAAATTGTATCCGATGCGGTTTCCGTTGAAGGACTGCGTGGAAATGTTACTTTCAGCAATGTAAAATTCGGTTATGTTCCGGAAAAAATTATAATAAATGATTTTTCCGCAGAGGTAAGGGAGGGTCAGAAGATTGCCATAGTGGGACCTACCGGAGCGGGAAAAACAACCATTATAAAGCTTTTAATGAGGTTTTATGATGTGAACGGGGGAGCAATTTTGGTGGATGGGAACGATATCCGTCGTTTTAACCGAAGCGAACTGAGAAATATGTTTGGAATGGTGCTTCAGGATACCTGGTTATTTAACGGAAGCATAATGGAAAACATACGCTACGGAAGAGACGATGCAACGGATGAGGAGGTTATTGCCGCCGCAAGATCTGCCAACGCGGA
Organism: uncultured Ruminiclostridium sp.; assembly: GCA_910579265.1. Taxonomy (GTDB): domain Bacteria; phylum Bacillota; class Clostridia; order Oscillospirales; family Ruminococcaceae; genus Ruminiclostridium_E. The sequence continues at coordinate 23,636 of CAJTTE010000018.1, forward strand.
TCATTTTATACGCACTCTTCCCGGCGGATACGAACTTGAGCTTAACGAAGAAGCTACAAACGTGTCACAGGGTCAAAAACAGCTTCTCACTATAGCCAGGGCGATTCTTGCGGATCCGAAGATTCTGATTCTCGACGAGGCGACAAGTTCGGTTGATACCCGTACAGAGGAACAGATACAAAAAGCTATGGATAATCTGATGAGGGGCAGAACAAGCTTCGTAATAGCTCACCGGCTTTCCACAATAAGAGATGCCGATCTTATTCTGGCAATGAATAACGGAGATATTGTGGAGCAGGGCACGCATGAGGAGCTTTTAGCAAAAAACGGTTTTTATGCCGAGATTTACAACAGTCAGTTTGAAAAAATATCCGCAGTATAATTGTGAAATGAATGTCAAAAGTCCGGATATATAAAAAAACGCGGACGTTATCACCGCTGAAACAGCTAACGGTAACCGCTGCCAATAATCGAATGTTAATTTAGGGCGTACTGAAAACAAAGCAAATTAGTAAAATTACGCTGAAGTAAGACGATTTCAAGTAAAAAAGCGTCCGCATTTATCGGAAATTGTGCGGTTTGCGGATTTTCAGACAGCTCCTAATCGCCACTATAACAAGCTTTCGAAATTATGCAGAAAATCCGGGATCCGGTAAGCAGCAGCATTTCCGTCGGATCAAGACGTATTGCCCGACACCTTAGAAACGTATAACAGAATGCGACGGTTACGTAAAAAATAAAGGCGCTGTAACAAGCTTTCGCTATTGCAGACAGGCAAAAAACTTCTCAGCACGACGCTTTCATTACAAATGAAATTTCAAAAATCAATTAAGGCATCACACCATTTTTTAGCGTGATGCCTTAATTGCATATTTCGGATTTTAAAACATCTGTATTATCAAGTTTTTTACCAATCCTTGATCATCCATATTACTTGTCTAAATCTTAACCAAAGATTAGGGCTTATCTGAAAACCAAGCGATCTTGTACGATGAGTGGCGTTCTCAAGGAAAAAGCGGAGAAAAAGGTAATATTTCGAGCGTTTTCTTTACGCGGTAAGCGCATACGGTTAGCAGAGAAATTGAAAATTTTCAGATAGCCCATAGCATTAAATTCGGGCTGATCTTAAAAAAATTCATACCAGCCGTTATCGATTTTTTACGATGTTATAAGCTTAATCAAGCTTTTCCGATGAGCAAAAAATGGGATTACTTTTTCGGTCTTCTTATCATTAAAGGTTTGATTATTTTTCAACCACCATATAAGCGGCTGCCTCGGGTTTATCGATATCCTTCAGGTAAATTCCTTCTTCCTTAGCCTTTAAAATGATCATCATAGGAAGATAACAGCAGCATTTATCATATCTGAGCCACTTTAAATAGCCTTTAACATGAGCCGGTATTTGAAGCGGCTTTTCCATAAGCGTCATAAAGCTGTTGTGGAATTTACCGGCAATTTCATCGCCGTTTTTTCCTATAAATTCAAAATGCTTTTCCCTTTCCTTTTGTGAAATAACAGGCACCTCGCATATCAGATCGCCATCCTCATTTCTTGAAAGAAATCCGATTTCGATAAACCGGTCTATTTTATCGATACAGCAATTGTCTACAGCGGAAAATGCATCTTTGTTATCCCTGTATACCGAATAAAGCATTTTTATTGCCGGTCTCTTGTCAGTCATACCGTCATAAAGCCTGTGTGCATGGCAAAGAACCGTGTCGAATTCATTTAATGAAATAAATTTTGCGTCAAGAAAATCAAAAATACCGCTTCCCCATTCTCCGTTTATGCCGTAAGGCGAATAACAGCTTTCTGCATTGTCAAGCACCTTGTTATAACGGTTTCCAATAGCATACCATTTTCCGCCGTTAGGACGCTCGGCATAATCCGAAAAAGGTTCAAGTCCGCCGCACGCTTCATTTCTGACGCTATAAACTGCATGCTGTACGGTTCGGATCACAAAATGACTTTCCAATTTGAGCTTAGCCGATTTTCTCTGGGATTTATAATAATCCTGCTCTCTCAGCTCGGCTAATCCCTTGTCCACGATTTTCCAAACCTCCCTGTAATTCATATCGGCAATATTCTTCTGTGCGTCAAAATACTTTGTTCTGTCATTTTCCGAAAATATGATAAAGTCGGTATAAACCTTATCGGAAACGCGTCCCATAAGCCCGCCCTTTACCAAATCTTCCACAATCGGCTCAACATATGCTGTTGGGATACCTATGGCGGAAGCAAGCTCCGCAGTCGTCAGTGGCTTTTCATAGGCTAAAATAAGAAGGTTCATTTTAATCTTATCATTTCCCACAAGGGATGACGGCTCACCGTTAAGTCCTGACTCACCGGTGCAGCCTATCCAAAGTGTTTCGGGTTCATAGCTTTGCCTCATGTAACCGTTGTTACTCATTTCAAACTCCTTTTCCATATGCCTTCTTCCCGCATAAAGCCGCGACTTGACGGTATTTAAGGGAATATTGAGACTTGAAGCGATATCCGAAAGCTTCTCACCTTTCATATAATATCTTACCATTACCTCGCGGTAATTTTTTGTAAGCATGGCGAGGCATCGGCGTATAGATTCGGCTTCTTCAGACTCCTCGATTTTCTCAAATAAATCTCTGTCATCCGTCTGTTCACAGACAACGTCAATACAAACCACAGGCTTACGATACTTCCTGCGCAAAAAATCGTAATACTTGCGGTTTAGCACGGCGGAAAGCCAGCTTTTGGGTTTTTGAATATTTCCGCCTTTTTCGATCTGTGTAAGCGCCGCCAACATAGTTTCCTGAACGATATCCTCGGCATCGGTTATGTTTCCCGCCTTATAAACGGCTATTTTTAACAGAAAGTCGGCATATTCGGTCAATTCTTCCTTGTTCATGCTATTCATAGTGAACACCTCATTTGAAAGCTTTCAATTATATAGTCGCGGAAAAACAAAAAAGGTTTTTGAATTTTTCACTTTTTTACAATATTTATATAAAATTTTTTCGTTAAATGTTATCATGCTTTTATGAAAACAGGGCGGATATACCGGATAAAACATTATTTTAAAAAATCGGTGAAATAAACGAGTATTTTATACGGTATGAAGGATTAGAATGTTATCGTCATAAATTTGCTGTGTAGTTTTTTCAAAATTGCCGCAGCAAAGGAGCTGCAATATGATTTGTCATTAATTGCGGACTTTGTGTCATTGAACATGTAAATTTAAAGCCTGTTCATATGAGAATTGGCACGCGTCTTTTCGGCATACCTTACCGATGGTCTTGCCTTTCATACTTTGCATTGCTGTCGGAGAATCCTTGCACCGATTTTGGGCAAAAGACTGAACACATCATTTGCTAATTTTTTTGATTTGAGCCGGCACGGCTGCGAAATTTTGTCTTGTTCTCGATAAAATCTGCCCCAAAATCCACAAACCATTCTTATGTGGACAGGTCCATAATTTTGAACCTGTCAGCAGAAACCCTGAGCTTAAATCGCGTCCGAGATAAGTTTTTTACCGTTCTTTAATAAAGATGCAGACTTGATTAAAGATCGCACCATAACACTTATTTTCGGTCATAATATTTGCCTATGCCTCGTTAAAAGATCGGCATTGCACATAATGTTAAGGCCTTTATTTGAAAACAGAGCCTTCAGATACCAATCAAATTTTTTGTATTTATAAAAAAAGAGCCGCTTTATTCTTAACAGCTCTTGTAGATATAAATGAACAAAATACAATCAATCTTTGATTTATAACAGCATATAAATTACGTTTATTTTTTTAAATTCAGTATGATTTGGTCATGATCGGGCAACGTTTAAAAAATGGTGCTTTTATACAATATTTTTCAGTTTTTGCCGATCGCAGGTTTCCTGTATCAGCATAGGACTTCGATTCATCTGAAAAGTCGCAATTTACACAGTTTCTACTGACTGCGAGCACTTGCCACTTGAAAAATGCTTGAAATATTACTATACTTCTCCGTTTTTTCTTAAAACCGCTACTTATTCAGAAAAACCGTACAAAATGCTTTGTTCTCAGATACGACGTAGTAAAAATCCACGTTAAAATGAATCCTCAGATATTTTCAGCAAATCTTCTTTTCGACGTTTTTTAAAGCCGCTTTATAAAATATTTAAATTCCATGTTTAAGCCGCTTTAAATCGTTCTTCTCTAAATTATCGTCCTGCTTCGTATAATACGGACGTTAAAAACGATGATACTTTTTTATAAGCGCAAATATTTCTTTTGTTTTATCGTATCATAAAAAATCAGTTTGCCCGCTTTTAAATACAACTTTTTATTGTCAAGTGATAAGAACGGGAAAATTATCCTTTGCGGCTGATTTGATAGGAGAAAATATAAAGAAATTTTTTCGGAGTTGCTTTAATAAGGGTTTTATAAATCACCGTTAAATCCATTTTTTGAGCGCTTTCTATCCTTGTCCTACGCTTTCGGTTCATCATGTTGAGCTCTGTCAGAGCTGACGAGATAAAAATAATTAATAAAAGCTCTTGATTTACGGTCAGAACAACAGCTTTGCACGCGCAGGGGGTACAAATATTTATATTAGTACGAGATTTATTTGTCAATGTTCTTTAAAATATCGTTGATATCATAGCGTGAATTGACTGATTCTTCTTTAAGAAGACTATCCAGCCTGCTGACCCTTGGCGAAACCCGTGATGAAGGCCTTTTTTGTTCCCGGCGAGGCACAGGTTCATTTCTTTCGAATGTGTCGGTTCTGTCTATGCCTTCGGTATACATAGGCGGTTCAGGTCTTGCATTATATTCGGATTTTGAAGTCTGTGGCTGGGTTTTATTTTTCATCTGCTCATAAATGATCTTCGCGGCAGAGCTTTTTGTGTCGGCGTAAGGCGTCGGAGCAGAACCTTTGGTCGGCGAAACGTCATCCTTTGTTGACATAAACGCATCATTTTTATGTCTGGCTTTTGTTTCCCTGATCAACTTGTCAATATCTTTTTCCAAAACCGGTTTTCGCTCGGGAACGGTATTTATTGTTTCATTATTCTTTGGAGACGGATTGTAGAGGCCGGCGGCTTCCATAAGCTTTTGGCGTTCGCCGGAAAAGGCCGGACGCTCCTCTATGGGAATATTTCCTCCAACTCCTTTTTCCGTTTGTGCATAATTCGGAATAAAGGTAGGGATTTCATCCTGCTTTTTAACGGTCTGAACATTTGGAAGCGGCTCTTTTTTCCTTGCTGCCCCCAGAAATTCAAAAATTACAAAAGCGGCACATGGAAGAACAGCTATACAGCATATCCCTGCGGGAGATGTAACAAACGAAATGATCATGCCTATAATTTTGGAGTAGTATATGCCTTTTCCCAATATGTGGCTCTGTCCTACGGTAATCAGAGAATCCGCATCATTTTTTACGGTGAAAGTATACACTCCGTTTTCGGATTTTGATTGCTGGACCTCTCCGATTCTTGTTTTTTCGTTCTCATCACTGAAAAGCACTATATTTCCCGGAACTATTTCGTTATACTTCACATCTCGTGCAATAAGCGCACTTCCGTTTTCCACAAGAGAAAATGCATCGGTATCCATAAGGTATATCCGGTTTGAAAATATTTCGGGAGCAAGACTTCCGCCGAATATGACGGATAATATTATCAGAAGAATCGTTGTAATTGCAAGAAGAATATCGACCGCTCCGAAAAATATATAAAAAAATTTAGATTTTCCTTTAATTTTATTCACCTCATTCTTGACAAATCCGTAAAAAATGATATAATAATCTATGGCATTTTAAAGATATTGGCATTTAACAGAATTTCTGATCTGATAATACCGTATAAAGCCGATTATAATTTTAAGTCTTCCTTATTTATTGTACCACATATTTTCGATTATTTCAAGATAGAATGTATTTTTTATTTTTTGTTGTATTGTTTTTATATTTTACTGCTGGTGTAGCTCAGTCGGTAGAGCAGCGCATTCGTAATGCGCAGGTCGGGGGTTCGAGTCCGTTCACCAGCTCCACATCTTTTGAAAAACCGTCCTCGGTAAAGCCGAGGACGGTTTTTGCAAAAGGAAAACGGGGCTACGCCGATCGCCCTTACAGCTCTCTCCTTGGCTCGTTTCCGTCCCGATTTTCCCACTATTTCCTTTAAGGAAATTCATTTTTCTACGCAAAAAAACGAAAAATGCAAGAACGAATCACGAAACGATGCAGAATTTTAAGAGGAAGAGTTTATTTTGATATCTGAGAACATTGTATCGTTTTTGAGGTATCTCTCCGCTTTGCTTCGCTATTTTTATGGTATAATAACCTCAAACGAAGGAAAGTGGAAGAAATTATTTTAATGTTTGAGAACATTGTACCGGTTTAGAAGGAACGCTCCGCTTCGCTTCGCTCTTTTTATGGTATAATAACCTCAAACGAAATAAAGAGGAAGAATTTATTTTAATGTTTGAGAACATTGTACCGATTCAGCGGAATCGCTCCGCTTTGCTTCGCTCTTCTTATGGTATAATAACCTCAAACGAAGTAAAGAGGAAGAATTTATTTTAATGTTTGAGAACATTGTACCGATTCAGAGGGATCGCTCCGCTTTGCTTCGCTCTTCTTATGGTATAATAACCTCAAACGAAGTAAAGAGGAAGAATTTATTTTAATGTTTGAGAACATTGTACCGATTCAGAGGGATCGCTCCGCTTTGCTTCGCTCTTCTTATGGTATAATAACCTCAAACGAAGTAAAGAGGAAGAATTTATTTTAATGTTTGAGAACATTGTACCTTTTTAAAGGAAGCGTTCGCTTCGCTCACTTTTCTTATGGTATAATAACCTCGATTTTTAATGTCTAAACCCGTAGCGCAGAATTTTTTGATCATAAGCGTATGAAAAAGTTGCCGAATTTCAAATTGAAAACAGCTCCTTGGTGTGATATATTAGATATAGGTTAAGCTTACACCTGAAAAAAATATAAGGAGCATTTTAATGGAAAAAAATTATACAATAAATGAAGTGGCGGTAATGACAGGTCTTTCAACGCGCACTATAAGAAATTATCTAAAAAGCGGATTTGTGAACGGTGAAAAAATAAACGGCATATGGACGGTTTCGGCAAATGACTTTTGCGATATGCTTGGGAACCCTGCAATAAAACCGAGTATTAAAGCCAAGCACAACTCCGTTGTTTATGACTTTCTTGCAGACGAAAGGAAAAAAACAAATAAAATCTGCGCGGTTATCGACCTTTACGCGGATGATGCCGAAGCGGAGGAAATTTCGGGTTTCTTTTGCAGCGCCGTAAATAACGAAGTAATAAACGATATTATATTTAAATTTGAAAAAAACGGAAGATACGTCCGCGTTATTTTAAGCGGTTCGGAGGAAAATGTTATTGAACTGTTGAATCGGTATTATAACGAATAAATGTTTCATCCCTGACTTGCAAATACGAAAAACAACCGTCAAATCACTTGACGGTTGTTTTTACTTTTAAATTATGCGAATTCTCTCAAAAATTTTATTTTTTCAATAACTATAACGGATTTCCACCAATTCTCCGCCAGAGGAAACTCCTTATATTCGTTAAACCACTGCCAAGGTACGATAAAAGAGCCGTCTGGAAGCTGACTGTCGGCGATGAATTCACATTCCTTTTCCACAAGCTCCTCATTGCCCTTGTAAAACATATTGTCTCTGCTGTGGATAAATCCGGAAGGTCCGCACACGTATTCGGTCTTCCATTTTTCGGTATCACGGCATATATCCGCGTTCACCTCTTCTATAAGCTTGTCCCTGAGCTGCTCCATATCAACAAGCTTTATGTCAGCCTCGGAAAGATAATTGAACAGACTGATAAAACAGCCCGTAACATGACTGTCTCCAATGGGGACATGGACTTTGAACCAATTGCAGGCTTGTCGCGCTATTTCCTCCGCCTTTTTGTACAAAGCGCTGTTTCTGTCGGCAAAGCGCAGGATAAAACCCGCCAGATTGGCGGTAGGGTTATAATGGAACTCCTCTTCCTTGTCGGAATAGCTCCACCATATTGCGTGAGGGTATTCATCGTTGGACTTGACGGTATTAAGCCACTGGTTATGCTCTTCGGAAAAATCGGCGCCGCTGTCAAGATAGCGCAAAATGCCCGTGATTATGGGGTGAGAGGCGTCTGTAAATCCGATCTCATTTAATATGGAAACGGCATTCCATGTTTGAATGGGACAGGAATTGGGATTAAAGCTGTCTGCCTCTAAAGCGTGTCCAAAGCCGCCGTCCTCGTTTTGGAAGGCTGCAAGTGCCGTCAGCACGTCTTCCTGCGATCCGTTTTCGAAATGAAAACGCCAGCGTGCAAGCTCGACAGGACGTGCATTGCGGTAAATAAATCTTCGTGCCGATTCGAAAGAATGTTCGGTATTTTTCATAAAAAACCCCTTTGCTGTTTGTTTGCTGTATTATTGCTCCCCCAACTAATCCCCCGATTTTTATGCGTCGAACAGCTGCTGAAGGACGAGGAAGAAAAGCCCCGCGGTTTTCAATGAAGGACAATCCCCCCGAGTTTATGAGAAAACCCGGAGCGTTGTCCCTCAGGGTTTCGGTGCGGGATTATATCCCCCACCGGCAGACCGATAAGGAAGCCGCCGTCTAATGAGGCTATGCCCTTTGCTTACTGCAAAAAGCGGGGGGACTCAGGGTTTTCGATTAAAAAACCGCAGGAATAGGCGCATATTTCAAGGTTTTCTGACAATGTACTTCGGCATACGGGCAAGCAGAAATGTTCAAGGATTAGTTGTGGTAGAAATAAAATCTGCTTTTGCCATTGTATCACTTTATTGAAGGATTGTCTTGTAAAAATGCGACGTTATTCAGTGCAATTTCTCTTGCCTGATTAGGATAGACCGTGTGAAATCTTCGAAAATCCTTTAACAGGTGCGACTGATCGCTGTAACCGTATTCCGCCGCTTTTTCGGCTCCGTTGAAGCACTGTCCCGAAAGAATATCACGCCACAGGTACTGGTATCTTATCAGCATGGCCGCTTTCTTTGGAGTAAGTCCCGAGTATTCCGAGAAAACCCGTTCAAGCTGACGATTGCTGATGTGCAGAATTTTTGAAATGTTCTCCGCCGTGCAGATTCCGTGCAGGGTCATTATTTCTCCGAGGGCGTTGAGAAAAAGTCCGCAGTGACGTTCATGAAGATTGCTTATAAGGAATTTTTCGGAAAGGGCTATTCGTTCTTTTACGGTTTTGGCATATGTCAGCTTGGGCGCAAGCTCCTTTTCCAACTTTCGGAAATGTCCGTTAAGCTCAAAACCGCCGTTAAGAGTTTTGCGCATGCTGTCCTCCGCAAACAGGGCGGCTGTCCATGAGTAAAAGCGAATGCCAAAGGTTTCCGTTTGCCTGTGAGAAACAAAGGCTTCATCGGAAACTCCGCAAAAAAAAGCTTTGTCATTTCCTGTATCGAAAATAATGTCCGCACAAAGGTCGGGGATAATAAGCCTGCCGCCTTGAGCCACGCTTGTCCAGAAACAACGTATATAAGGCTTTAGCGCTTTGCAGGGAGAATATTCCCTATAACCGCTGCGAAAAGGCTGAGCGGTTATAGGAATAAGAGCATCGGATAATCTTTGATATATCATTTCGTATTCTCCTTGTGCTGTTGATCACCGAAGAAGTCCTGCCGGCAATATTGGAGCACAGAGCGCGGTTACAGGATATAGTCCGTTATGCAGTCATACCAATGCACATAGGTCTCGCCGTTTACCGTAAGTCTTTCGTTATCGGGCAGCATTTCAGTCCACTTCCTGCCATACCTGTCGATTGCCCAATCGTCACGGTTAAATCTGCGCCAAAGTACGGTTTTTCCGTTTTTGTCGATAAACTGCTCGCTCATTGCCCCCTCAATATAGGTGTAGCAGTCGGTGACGCATACGGTGTCGTACTCCCTGCCTGCTATTTTAACGGTGTATCTGCCTGTTACGTCCAGCAGAAACTCTTTTTCTGCGGCGGTAATAATATCGTCCTTTCTTATTATATCATATTTCGGCGCAATGTGTATATCGTTTCCGCAGTTTTCTTCGCCAAATCCCCAGTTGTCAAGGAAATCACTGCCGTCAAGGAAGGTAAAGTATTTCTTTATTCCGTTTTCGGTATGACTTTCCGCAAGCAGTCGGCAGTGTGTGTCGGTAAGCTGTGCCACAAAACGGCGCTCTACCTTGGTTTGTCCTCCCGCACTGTTGCATCCCATAGGGTCATACTCCACGGAGGTTATCTCAACCCCCTCTATTCCGTGGACCTGCGCTTTGCCCGTTACCTCCATAACGCACTGCTCGGTTCGTTTTCCTTCCGGAAAGTCATACATTGCCCACTTTATTTTTTCTCCCAATTTGGGAACGATGAACCAGCCCATCACCTCCTCCCATTTAACGGGGAAAGGTTCTTTGTCGGATTTAATTATTTCATATCTGGGTATTTTTTCGGGCATGAGAGCCGTATTTGTACTCATTGCTTTTTCTCCTTTCGCTTCGGCTTTATAGGGATATTTTTCCTTAAAACTCCTTTTTGCATAATACAGGCGGCTTTTTACGGTGCCTAAGGGCAAACTGAGCCTTTTGGCTATTTCCTCCTGCGACAGACCCTTAAAGTAGTAAAGATAAATGATCTGCTTTTCCTTGTTGCCCAACAGCTCCAATGTATCTTTTACAGCGTTGGTTTCCTTGATTCCGCATAAGCTTTTGGTAAATGCGGTTTCGCTTAAGGTATCGAGCGGAATTTCCATAGCCTTTGCTTTTTGGCGGTAATAGTCATTGCACTTATTTTTGGCAATGCTTATCAGCCACGGCTTAAAGCTGTCCTGATTTTTCAGAGCGGGGTATTTCAGATAGGCGGTCAGGCAGGTTTCCTGAATTATATCCTTTGCGTCCTGACGGTTGGATACTTTAAAATTTACAAAACGCTCTAACGGATAGAAAAATTCTTTGAGCATTTTTTCAAAACTATCAGGCATTTTGGATCGCCTCCTTTTCAAAAGCAGTATTCGCAAATCTTGTGAAGACCGCTTCTAAGGGAAATAGAAATCGATTTCGTATATATAGACGAATTTTATCGGGTAAAGGTTCAAACAAATACAAAAACCGCTCTAATTTTCGCGGGTGACTTTTTGTTTGTTATCTTTCCGGCATTTTTAAGGCAACACCGCACAATGATTGCGTGTGAATTGCGCAGTCAGATTTTTCGTCAGCCTGCATAAATTCTACGCAGGAATACTGACGTATTTCAAGGTGAATTTGTGTAAGCTAACGGAATATATGCAGGCAAGCCGCACGCAAAGCCGTCAGACGGTCATTGTGCGGTATTGCCTTAAGTTTTAATCAAGCATAATACAAAAACTTTTATTAAGACGGCGCTGAAATAAAGCATTATACGGCATAGTATCAAATAAATTTTTCGCGTGTCGGCTTTTTACAAGACAAAATTTTGTCCCGTGATATAATTAACGCAACGAAGCACAGTTATTGCCGTTTGATTGCGAAGTCAGAAGCTTTGCGATCGTACAAATATGACGAGTAAGGCAACGTTTTTAAGCAAAATTTGTTCAAGACAGCGCAATTTATGCAAGAATGCGGGCCGCAAGGGAGTTAGCCAATAATTGTCGGGCGCCGCTTTAATCAGCGCGGCATGGCAATCAAAAATAAAGGAGAAATGATCGTAAAATGAATGAAAAAATTATTGAAAGAGCAAGGGGTATTATTGAGGAAAGAGCAGGAGGTCCCCAAAATTTCTGCACCCTTGCTTTTGTAGATCCGGACGGTTATCCGCATACCACTACTATATCGATTTCAAAGTCGGGGGGCATACGGTGGTTGACATTCTGTACGGGAACGGGCGCAAAGGCAGACATAATAAACCTCTGCAACAAAGCAAGTGTATGCATTAATTCGGCAGATTACCATATCGCCCTGACGGGAACTATCGAACAGATAACCGCACCAAATGTTAAAAAAGAAATGTGGTATGACGGACTGAAAAATCACTTCAGCGGTTGGGATGATCCCAATTACTGCGTGCTGAAATTCACCACCGAACGATATAATCTTTTGGTTGACTGGCAGGAGGCAAGAGGAAGTCTTACATAAAAGGAATATACCCATAGATTGAAACGGGATTAGGGCATATTTGAAGACAAAGCAAATTAGGGCGTATCTGAAAACAAAGCGTTTTGGTACGATTTCGCTAAATATGTGGCGGTTTTAAGAAAAAAACGGAGAAATACGAGGGCATTTCCCAGTTATCCCGTGGGGATAACTATCGGCATTTTTTGATGAAAAAAGCGTTCGCAGTTAGTAGAAGGGGTGCGATTTGCGGCTATTCAGATAGCCGACATTTTTTAAGCATTATACCTAATATTGGACGAAGCCGAATGCACTGCTACAAGCGGTCTGAAATGTATGTTCAATACTTTTTTCTTCAGAAACGAAGTTGCAGCATTCTTGCCGAAGGCAAGAATTAATTAAAAGTATTGCAAATGTTTTTGATGGTCTGCTTTGCTTGCCCATACGGATATAGGCAAATGCGGCTATTCATCTTAATATAAGACTGTCGAAAAGTTACAAGCTTTTATTTTTCGGAGTGAAAGTGGTAATATTATAAAAACATCAGGGTTTCTCCATAATTTTATATAATAACCTTAAAATCAAGATTTAACAAGGCTCTGCCCGATATTTGTTTTTGGCGGTAAAATCATCAAAAAATAACGTCAGCTTGTCTAAAATTCTCCCTAATGAAGATTTTCCGACAAGCTAAAATCAAAAGCATTTTCAATGCATTTGATTTGAAAATAGTATTATACTATTCGTTAATCAAGTATGGCGCAGAAAAAATGTTTTATTATAAAATAAAAAGGCGACCGCCATCAAGCGATCGTCTTTTTCAACATGAATGTTTATTAGTTAAGCTCTGCGAAATACTTAATGGTTCTTACCATCTGAGAAGTATAAGAATTCTCATTGTCATACCAGGAAACAACCTGTACCTCATACAGATCATCGGCTATTTTGGATACCATGGTCTGAGTAGCATCGAAAAGCGAGCCGTATCTCATGCCGATTACGTCGGATGAAACGATCTGATCCTCGTTGTAACCGAAGGATTCGGAAGCGGCAGCCTTCATAGCAGCGTTGATGCCTTCCTTGGTAACGTCAGCCTTCTTAACAACGGCAGTAAGAATGGTGGTGGAGCCTGTGGGTACGGGTACACGCTGAGCAGAACCGATAAGCTTGCCGTTAAGCTCGGGGATTACAAGACCGATTGCCTTAGCAGCGCCTGTGCTGTTGGGAACGATGTTTGCAGCACCTGCTCTCGCACGTCTCAAGTCGCCCTTTCTGTGAGGTCCGTCAAGGATCATCTGGTCGCCTGTGTAAGCGTGAATAGTGCTCATGATACCGCTCTGGATAGGTGCATAATCGTTAAGAGCCTTAGCCATAGGAGCAAGACAGTTTGTTGTGCAGGAAGCGGCGGAAATGATAGTATCATCCTTTGTAAGAGTATTTTCGTTTACGCTGAATACGATGGTCTTAAGATCATTGCCTGCGGGAGCGGAGATAACTACCTTCTTAGCTCCTGCATCTATATGAGCCTGAGACTTTTCCTTGGAGCAGTAGAAGCCTGTGCACTCCAGAACTACGTCTACGCCGATTTCTCCCCAAGGAAGCTCGGCAGCCTTAGCCTCTGCATAAATCTTAAGGGTCTTTCCGTCTACTGTAATTGTGCCTGCCTCATCGTCAGCGGAAACAGTGTGAAGGTTTTCGCCGATAGTGCCGCAGTAACCGCCCTGTGCGGTGTCATACTTTAAAAGCTGTGCCAGCATGGAGGGCTTGGTAAGATCGTTGATAGCAACTACCTCATAGCCTTCCGCACCGAACATCTGTCTGAATGCGAGTCTTCCGATACGTCCGAAACCGTTGATTGCAACTTTAACTGCCATTGGATTATTCCTCCTGAAATTTTATTTTCAGAGCCTGTGCGGACATTAACCCGTAAGGCTCCTCGATGGGTATATTCAATCCTTATATATTATACTAAAATTCACAAAAATAATCAAGGGGTAAATGGAAAAATTTATTTTTTTGTTTTAACCGGCAAGCTTAACATAAAACTGATCGGAGGATAAATACGGGAAAATCTTGAATACTTGAAATCTAAGCCTGATATATTTTTAAAAGTCTGAATCGGTATTATGTCTATTTTTTGCAAGGCATTATAGCCGTGCTTTTAAGGATTGCTTAAACATCAGATATTTATTAATATAAGCTTTGTTTAAAGAGTTATGTGATCACCGGTAAAAAAGGAGTTATAAAACCATTTTTAAGAAAAGACTTTATTTTGAGCAGTTGACATGCATCGTCTTTAAAACAATAAAGATGAACAGCCGCATTTGCCTATATCCGGCATGAGCAGGTGAAACAGACCATCAACATGATCTGTGTTTCCGGTCTGAAATAAAAAAGGCGTATTTATCTTTTAAAAGAGCATATCAGAAACGTAATAGAAATAACGGTACAGCATCATTTTAAATCTTCATATCGTTTTAATTTTACGGCGTTTTTAAATATCCTGTAAGCGGTTCGATAAACTTTTTTGAAGAAATATCATATGAGGATGCGACCGCTTTTTCATATGCCCTGTCGGAAGTAGTTTTGTCCTTTTTGTTTTTCAGCATCCACCGAAAGGCTTTCATCATAAGACGATCTCCAAGCTTCATTTTTTCGTAACATAAACCCGACTGAAAATAAAAATGCGGTATATTCTCAAGCTCCTCCGTAGTAAAATTATTTTTCCACATCCGCTCTAAAATATTATCTTTTTCCGCCTCCGCATTCGGCATCGCTCCGGTTACAAAAACCATAAACTTCCCGTCCCTACGGAAAAACGATTTCGCTTTTTTTAAACCGTCTATAAATCCCGCATGAAGACGGCTTCCGTAAATAATCAAATCATAATCCGAAGTAAGATTTCTAAGCTTGTTTTTAGAACACGACATAAAGTCTATCAGTTCCGCACCAATTTCTTCGGATATGATTTCTGCATAATATTTAGTAAATCCGGTTGCACTTTTATAAACCACAGCTATTTTCTTATTCATGAATTTTCTCCTTTAAAGCCTGTTCCAAAAAAGCATTATAGGCCTTTTCCTGCCTTGAAAATATCTCTTCAGGGGAAATCCCGGGACTTGTTACGGAAAAAATGGTTCCTATCCCGATTGTGTAAATAAGCATATTTAAATGAAGCTCCTTAGCCGCGGAAATGCTTATCCCTAATTTGTCTGCCACGGCTTCTGGAACACCCGGATCAGCTTCCGAAGCATACAGATCATAAAGAGAAGAAATATTGTTCCTTTGATGCATTATAAAAATCTTAAAAATGTTAGGCTCGTCCTCGGCAAGGCGCAAATATGCCCTTCCCGTACTGCGGAATAAATCCTCCGGATCTGTCAGTACGGATGTATATTCACGGACAAATTCCTTTGCCTTTACCGCAACCTCCTGTCTAAGCCCCTCCATGTTCTGACAATAGCTGTAAATAGGCTGAACAGAGCATGATAGCTTACGGGCAATGCTATTTACCGTTATATGCTCCGCCCCCTCCGCTCTTGCAAGCTCAAATGCGGCTTCAACTACCATTTCCTTAGTGATCTTCTGTTTCGGCATTATCGACCCTCCAATATAATGATATTATATAAATGCTTTATATAATGATATTATATCACCCCGGAAGAAAAATGTCAAGGATAAAAATGCCTTCCTTAAGTCAACACCGCACAATGATTGGATGTGAATCGCGCAGTCAGATTTTACGTCAGCTTGCATAAATTGGGCGCAGGAATACTGACGTATTTCAAGGTGAATTTGTGTAAGCTGACGGAATATATGCAAGCAAGCCGCACGCAAAGCCCTCAGGCGGTCATTGTGCGGTATTGCCTTAATTCCCCTGCAAAATTTCCACGAAAAAACAATCAGGGCTTATCGGAAAACAAAGCTAAATTGTACAACTACGCTAAAAGCATGGCGATTTCAAGAAAAAATCGGAGTAATACTAAGGTGATTATCCCTTTTGGGATAACTATCGGCATTCTTTGACGCAAAAAGCATCCGCAGCTGGTAGAAATCGTGTATTTTGCGCTTTTCAGATAGCTCTCATCACCGTATTCAGATATAGGGCTTCGGATTTACGACCTTGCCAAGGAAAACGGAAAGTGATATAATTACAGTCAGGGATTAAAAATGGGGTGATGCTATTGCTTGGTGCGGTATACGGAGATATTATCGGTTCATATTATGAAGCCCGATGTACAAAAAATTACGGCTTCGAATTTAACCGCGACAGTAAATTTACGGACGATAGCGTCCTGATCGCTGCGGTATGTCAAGCCGTAACCATAGATCCTTCGGAAATATCCGTAATGAAATTAAGAAGAAGAGCAAAGGAATACGGTGCACAGTACAGACGGTATTACTCTCTTTTTCCGAATGCAGGCTTTGGAAATATGTTTAAGGCATGGGCTTCCGACCCCGGAGCAAAAAACTGCCGCAGCTTCGGAAACGGAGGGGCGATGAGAGCGATTCCCATTGGCTATGCTTACGAAAGCATGAAACAAACTATGCTGCAAGCTAAAGCCAGCTGTCTTTCCACCCATAACAGCAGAGAAGCCATTAAAGCTGCAAGAGCGGTAGCTGCCGCAGTGTTTTTGGCTCGGCAAAATGAAAGTAAAGAAAATATCCGTTTGTTTTTGGAAAAAAGCTTTGGATACGATCTATCCGTTCCCATCGAATCCATTCGCTCGTCTCATGTTTTTGACAGCCGCTCCTCATACAGCGTCCCGCCGGCAATTATTTGTTTTCTTCAATCAAAGGATTATGAAAGCGCCGTAAGGAATGCGGTTTCTCTCGGCGGTGATGCGGATACCGAGGGCTGTATCGCCGGAGGGATCGCCGAAGCATATTATAAGCATATACCCGATCACATTCGATGCTTTTGCGACCCTAAAATTGATATCTCCATAAAAAACGCTGTCCGCGCTTTTGAAAAAAAGTTCTGCAAGAATTCGGAGGGATTATGAAAACACTTTACATAAGCGATTTAGACGGTACGCTTCTAACAAATAAAGGCGGACTTAAGGACAGAGCCGCCGAGATGATCAAACGTATGTCGGACAAAGGCGTTTTATTCACCTACGCCACTGCCAGAAGATTTGTAAGCGCGGGCTTTATTATGAAAAAGGCGGAAATAAAGCTTCCGGTTATAACAATGAACGGAGTGATCATTGCCGACGGTCAAAGCGGAGATGTAATTAAGCTCAACGGATTTAAAGAGGGACAGCTTGAAGAAGTCAAGGGATTTATAAGACAGTATGAGGAAACCCCGCTCGTGTATTCCTTTGTAGACGGAATTCAAAGAGTCAGTTATCTTGAATCGAATACCTCACGAATAAAAAATTATATCAGGAGCAGAAAGGGAGACAATACACTCCGCCCATGCAATAGCTATGACGAGCTGTTTCAGGGGGATATACATTACTTAACCTTCATTAATCCTATTATGCCGCCGGAGATCAGCAACAAGGTCTTTTCACAGGAAAACGGGTTTGATACGACCAAATATTTTGATATTTACCACAAGGAGGATCTTTGGTGCGAGGTGTTTTCTTCAGAAGCCTCCAAATCTAACGGAGTGCTTCAGCTTAAGGAAATGCTGGAAGCCGATGAAGTGGTATGCTTCGGAGATAATCTTAACGATCTGCCTATGTTTGGGATAAGTGACCGCTGCTACGCGGTTGCCAATGCTGTCAAAGATGTGAAGGAGGCGGCGACATCGGTTATCGGCAGCAATGAAAACATAAGCGTGCCCGTTTTTATAGAAAAAGAACAATGCAGGCCGCTTGCTTATACGCCCCATGAAACCGTTATTATAGAGCCTGACCGCGAAAGGTTTGCTGATGCCGTTAAAAAGGCATCGTCAAGGGAAATATCCGGGATTGGAACCTTAAACGAAAAGTGTATTCATGCCGCTTTAAAAAACTATTATGCCAACGATTATGATCATGAAGCAAAAATAGGCGGATTTTACGCCGACATAGTAACGGAAAACGGAATTTTCGAAATACAGACCGCCAATTGGGGTAAGCTTAACAGAAAACTGGATTCCATGCTGGAGGCCTGCCATGTTACGGTAGTCTATCCCTGTGAAAAACGCATAAAAACCTCTTCCGTCAGCGAAAAAAGCGGCGAGCTTATACGGGAAGGCTGCTTTAGATACAACAACAGTCTAACCGATTTTTTTCTGGAGCTGTATAGAATAAAAAGCTTTATTACTAATCCGAATTTAACGATATGTATCGCCGAGCTTGAGGTAGAGCGCATAAACTATGTAAATGAGAAAACGGGAAGAAGAGGCAAAGGTAAATACACAAAGACTCCGCTAAAACTTAGAAGAGAAATTTTTCTTGAAAAACCCGAGGATTATAAATGTTTTTTGCCTGAAGGCCTTCCGCACGAGTTTACCGTCAAAGAGCTTCAGCTCCTTACAAAAACTACGGACGCGAAAATAATGCTGGAAATTCTTGGGTATATGGGCATTACGGAGAAATTCGGAAAAAGAGGCAACAGCGAGTTATACAGACTTGTTTTATAATGATACGGCAAAATGAAGGATAAACGCGGCGATACGTCCGCGTGCATTGTCAGTTTTTTACATAAATCCCGGTTTTTTATCTTGCCATAAATAAACCCAATATAAGATAAAAAACAAAGAGACCGTTTCTTAAGATCGAAACGGTCTCTTTATTTTTATTTAAGTATTTCCGTAAGCTTTTCCGCAACCTTGTCCGCAACCTTTTTATGGGTTGTCTCCGAAGGATGCCAATCGGCGCCGTAACCGTCTTCCGGAGACTGAGGTTCGAGCTTTAAGGCAAAAACGCCACCGTCGCCTGTTTCGGAGGTATAACTGTCAACAGCCTGCTGCACATAAGGGAACAAACGATCGCCCATTACTCCCAATACACAGAGTATTTTTGCCTGGGGATTCTTTTCCCTGACCTTTTTTATAAATTCCGTATATGCTTTGGAATATTCCTCCCGAAGCTCTTTATTGTTCTTTGTGTAACTGTCGTCGTTTGTTCCGAGATTTATAACTATGGCGTCAGGCTGGCGCTTTGTAAAATCCCATTCTTCCTTTGAAGGTGAAAAAACGCCGTTGGATACCCAAGAATGACCCAATTTATCATAGAGCGGAGGAAGCGTTTGTCCCGAAACCTTTTTCCCGTCTCCCGAATAACCTGAAATAATTCCGTAACCGCTCAATGATACAATACTGTAATCTGTGTCAAGCTTCTGCGCGGTAAGATAAGCGTATGCCTTAGTGACATCCTCTGTTTTAGTGGAAAAGTGATGATTCTTATCCGGATCGTCCACACCATAGCCGCAGGTAATGGAATCACCCACAAATTCAATAAGCATGTCCTTATTCTCAGTAGGCTTTATAGCGGTACCCGTAGCTTTTATCTCCTTTATACCTATGGTGGAGTTTGCGGATTCCGAAAGCTTTACCAAGGAGATGGTGACATCCTTTGCGGTATCGCTTTCAAATACGTCGTACACCTCCTCTGTTTTGTCAACCATATCGTCTATTACACGTTCGCCGTTCACATATACGGCTACTCTGGCCTGACTGTCAGCGGAACCGCCGCTTGTGGAATCACCCGAAACGGTTATCGAACACTTTGTGCCCTTAAACGTGAATTCCACTCCTGTTCCCGAATGAGCGCAATAAAGCATATCGTCAATGTATACCGTTCTGCCCAACAGCTTTACATTATTTTCTGTGGGGGCGTATGTGGTTTCAACCGTAGTATCAACGGAAGGACTGTTTTCCCCGTTGCATGCGGTTAAGCTCGTCACACATAATACTGTGCTTAAAAGCAATGTTGTGATTCTTTTCATAGTTTAAATTCCTTTCATGTTTTTATATTTCAAGAAAATTTTTAAAATCAAATGCCGTAAAGTGTGCGGCTTCCTTTATGTCATCATGTATTTGAGGTGTTTCCGGATCCAGAAAACCTATGGTTATAAACCCTGCTTTCCGGGCGGAAGATATTCCCTTTATCGTGTCCTCAAAAACGATGCAATCCTTAGGTTCCGTTTTTATTGCCCTTGCCGCTTCCAGAAAAATATCAGGACGGTCTTTTCCGCAGTTTACCGTATCCGAATCCGTTATGGCGTCAAAAAGATCAAAAATCCCCAAGCGCTTAAGAGCGGGTATGTAAAGCTCCTTCTGACTTGTGGTGGCAATTGCCGCAGGGATACCCTTTTCCCTTAATTGTCTTAAAAGCTCTATTCCATACGGCTTAGGCTGAATACGAAATGCATATGCTTCCCTTGCAAGCTCCATCCATTCGTCGATAATGTCCTGTGTCCTTTCGGATAGCCCGAATAAACGTATAGTATAATCCGCTGCCAGCTCCAATTTCATTGAAGAGACCGCTTCCCCATATTCGTCGGTAAACGTCAGCCCCCGCCTTGAAAGAAATATTCTGTCCACCTCTCTCCATACATCCAGTGAATCCAAAAGAGTACCGTCAAGATCAAAGATGCAGGCTTTATATTTTATTGCCGGAAAAACTTTCATAAAGGAAATTCTCCTTTGGGAAATATAATATATAACGTGCCGTTCTCTACCGTAATATTTGACTGGACTCCCGCAAATGAATTACTTACTCCTATAGGAAAATCCGAAGTAACAACGGCATTATCGAGGGAATATTTCAATCCTGTTTCAGTTACGCCGTATGCGGTCCCGTCAGCGGAAAAAACGGATATGCTTCCCTTGGCGGCAGCTGAAAAGGTTATTGACGAATTTGTGATTGCGGTTATAATTTCTTTCTCATCATACAGATAACCCCGTTTACCCTTTTTTGACAAAAAAACAAGACATTGCATATTAGCGATTGTATGATCCGGCCTTCCGCCTGTTCCGAAAAAAATATGAAATTCATCAAAACCTTTTTCTATCCCAAGCTTAATTGCGGCCAGTGTATCCGTATCGTCTTTTTCTACGGGGAGCTGCACAAAAAGGCAATCATGGGGCGGATTCCCCGCAGAATCCCAGTCGCCCACCGCCATATCCGGTTTTATTCCCGCTTCCATACAACGGATATACCCCCCGTCGGCGGCTATGACCAGATCGTCTTCACCGGTCTCTATCCCGTGATAAAGGCTGCCGCATCGGCTGGCTCCGATTATAAAGCACTTTTTCATTAAATATCCTTTTTTTCAACCAGAAGCCTGATCGATCTCATTGATTATTCTTACCGCATCCGTTAAATCCTCGGCGATATAATCCGCATTATGGAGCTGAAACTCTTCAAAGCTTCCGTAACCGCTGAGCACCGATATGGTCCTGATACCGTTGGCGCGTGCGCCTTCTATATCATAAAATCTGTCCCCTATAAGCACGGCTTCGCTTTTATCGGAGACTGATAAATTTTTCAGCACATAATCTACCACATCTTCCTTTTTGTTTCTTCCGGTATGGCTGATATCCGCTCCTCCGATAAAATCAAAATATTGCTTAATACATAAATATTCCAATATGGATTCTGCAAATATTTCGGGCTTCGAGGTCGCAACTGCCAGAATTTTTCCTTCCGACTTCAGTTTTTTCAGAAGCTTATCCACATCATTAAAAAGCGTGCATTCTTTCCAGCCCTTAATTTTATATCTTTCACGGTATTTTTTTACCGCAAGCTCCGCAGTATTATCGTCAAATCCGAAATAGTCTTTAAACTGTTCAAACAAAGGAGGACCTATAAAACATTTCAGCTCGCTGATATCATCTATTTTCACACTAAGGCTGTCTAAAGCGTAAATAATACATTTGCTTATTCCTTCAAAAGGATCGGTAAGAGTGCCGTCCAAATCAAACAATATGTATCTGAACAAGTTTATTTTTTCCTTCCTTTTTTCTTCTGTTCTTTATTATTGTCCGTATATTGTTCGCCGCCCAGAACGGAGGGAGCAGCCTCATACTTTTTATTGTTTACTGCGGAAAGCCTTTCCGTGATTTTTTTGTAATTTGCCATAACGGTTATTGCCAATGTTATCAAAGTTATAAAGATAACCGGCATATAAAGCTGAGCGGGATTCTGCGCTTCAATTTCTTTGTATATATTCTGAAAAACTCCGTAAATAAAAATCGATACTATAAGTCCTGCGCCATGAAAACAAAGCGCCGTCTTGTAATGCTTCAGCATTACGACTATTGTCCCGATCAGGTAGCATACAATTGAATTTAAAAGCCATATTTTAAGAATATAGTGCTGGGCTATTTCATCGGCGACTATTCCTCCGTACATAAGCGACAGCGGCGTTAATATACCGAAAATTACTCCCCATATCGCGGTAAGTATTATTTCAAAAGCCTTTAAAATATTTATAGCTATTTTCATTTTTTTCCTTTTCCTCTTTCTGTATGCGATTGATGAAAATTTTTTCTGACAGGGTGTTTTTCCCCTTTTTTCATATTCCGCTGGTACATATGATAACATAATTTTGAATAAAAGGCAATAACAAAAAATAAAAACTTCCTATTATATTGGCGGCAGGTTTTGCAGATATTAATGTTGCTGACAGCCACACTGCTGCTCATTTTGAAAACCTATGAGCGGCAGTTGAAATTTTTATTACAAAAAAGCATATAAGGGCAGCCGCACCGCTGCCCGGAAAATAAAGAAAATAAAGAAAATAAAAATCATATATTTTACAGGAAGGAAAAGGTTTAAATGAAAAAAATTGTATTTGGCATTTATATTTCATTGGTTTCTTTTTCAATAGTATTATTCCTTCAAATATTGTTCTATTGCACGGTACTTCCTGACAATTTCTTCCGTGAAAATGATAAAAGGGAAGATTTTCAGGTCAAAGCATATCCGTCAGTATCCGTAACGACACAAAAAAACGGCGCCGCGCCGGCATCTAATTTAAAAAACAATAATAGTAAAATGACATTAATGCTTTATGGGATTTTCCCCATAAAAGATGTTACGGTGAATCAAACCGAAACGCCGCTTTTGATACCCTCCGGCGAGCCGTTCGGATTGAAAATGCTTACGGAAGGAGTAATGGTCACAAACTTCGGAAGCGTTGAAGGAAAAATGGGACAAAGCTCTCCCGCTAAGGAAGGAGGAGTTATGACGGGAGATGTAATTATTTCCGCCAATGGCATAAAAATAAACTCCGGTACGGGTCTTTCCGATGCGGTTCAGCTTAATGAAAATGAAACTCATCTAACATTAATACGTGACGGAGAAAAGCTTGAATTGACATTGACACCTGAGAAATCAAAGGTTGATGGATTATATAAGCTCGGCATATGGACAAGAGACAGCTGTGCGGGCATAGGCACGCTGACCTATTATGACAGTCGGAATTGCTCATACGGAGGATTGGGACATTCGGTATGTGATACCGATACGGGGGAGATACTCCCGCTATCTTACGGCGAAACTGTTCCTGTTTCGATCAATAGTGTGGTAAAGGGCGTAAACGGTTTTCCCGGAGAACTATGCGGCAGCTTTATGTCTTCCTCCTCATCAGGAAGCATTCTGCTTAATACTGATTGCGGCGTATTCGGAATCTCCGGCAATAAACCTGAGGGACGATCTGTTCCCATGGCATTTAAGCAGGAGATAGAGATCGGAGAAGCTGTGATATATACCACGATTGACGGTATGACACCCAAGGGATATGAGATAATAATTGAAAAAGTAAACTATAATAGTGATTCGGCAGTCAAAAATATGGTAATACGGATCACGGATAAGGAGCTGCTTTCCAAAACAGGCGGCATCGTTCAGGGGATGAGCGGAAGCCCTATTATACAAAACGGTAAGATAGTAGGAGCTGTGACTCATGTATTTGTCAATGATGTTTCACGAGGATATGCGATATTTGCAGAAAATATGTATGAGGTTTCCTCCACATTAAGTCCTGAGCAGACGCAACAAAATGCTGCATAAAACGCGGTTATAATGACATTATTCGACACAGTAACAGGAATCCGCCCCTTTATTCTGAATATGCAACAATTTTTATACTCAATGTATTTTAAAAAATATCGGAAAAACCGCCTTTATATCCGTTGTAAATGCGGTTTTTTTGTAATTTACCAAAAAAATCCTGACTTTTTGCAAAAACATCTTGCTTTTATTGAAAAATAGTGCTATTATTTTAAAGGCGCAGATACTCAAAAATAAAAATATTTGAGGGATAAAATCTTTTTGCTCGCAAAATGTTATATCGGCGGATTTGTATATCATCCCTTAAACTGGAAAGGATCGGTTTTTAAAAATGGAAAGTTCAAAAATTCTTATTGGTAATGATATTCCCGAACAGGGTGTATCATGGGCTAATGCTCTTAAATCGGCAGGAGCATTTGCAGTAACCAGAAAAGCAAACGGGATGACGCTTTTACAGTACATAAAAGAATACTCTATGCCCGATATTATTATTGCCGAAGCACATATGGCGGGTTTAGACGCTTTGGGACTGATAAAAGAAATTAAAAAATTCAGTGAGCTCCCGATATTCATTGTAACCGCAGATCAGGATATTCCTTCGCTTAAAACAGAGCTTATGTATGCGGGGGCGAGAGCTTTTCTCGTTAAACCGATTGATTCTGCCGCGTTAATGAAAACAATTTCCGAGGTAAGCAGATATGACCGTCAGATCAGTCTGGACTACGATCAGACATTAAGCGAGTCATCCGAGCAGCAGGACTTGGAATGCATCGTGACCGATATAATCCACCAGATAGGCATTCCTGCTCATATAAAAGGCTATCATTTCCTGCGATGCGCCATAATGCTTAGCGTAGAAAACAGCGAAATGATAAACTCTATTACAAAACTTTTATATCCTACCGTAGCGGCAAAATTTAAAACCACATCTTCAAGAGTGGAAAGAGCTATAAGACATGCAATAGAATTGGCATGGGACAGAGGCGACGTTGACGTGCTGAATTCATATTTCGGATACACTATAAGGAGTTCTAAAGGAAAACCGACGAATTCGGAATTTATAGCGCTTATTTCGGACAAGCTCAGGCTTCAGCTTAAAACCTCAAGTCTTACATCCGTCCGTCGTTTATGATCAAAAGCTTTTTGGAATATGATCGGTCTGGTTTTTCCGTCTTGTACAAAGAACTTTAAATAAAAATTTAATCAACCGTTCTTTTAAATGCAAAAGCTGCGCACAATAACGATAATTTATAAAACGAGTCTATGAAAAAGCTTCCGGTATCAACAAAAGACTATGTGCTATCTGAATAACCGCTAATTGCAAGATTTCTACCGGCTGCGGATCCACGTCAAAGAAGGCCGATAGCTATCCAAAAAAGGATAATCTTGAAATACCCCCGTATTTTTCCTCTTTTTGCTTGAAATCTCCGCGCATTAACGTAATTGTACAATTTGCTTTGTTTTCGGATGCGCCCTAATGTAAAAAATTACAACAAAGGTGCATACATAGTTTTTCGTCTTTGGCAAAAAATAATTTTGACGGGATACCGTCTATCTTTGCTAAAGGAGAATATCATTATGGGAACAGAATTTGCAAACAAGTCTATCGAATGTACAATAAACAATTGCAAGCATCACTGCTGCTGTGATAATTACTGCAGTCTTGAAAAAATTAAGGTAGGAACTCACGAAAATGATCCTACCGTTATTCCCTGCACCGACTGCCAGTCTTTTGAGCTTAAAAAGGGCTGCTGCTGAGTTGATATCGTTAAAAGAGCTGTCGCATTTGCGGCAGCTCTTATCTGTATAAAATTTTTTTATAAATCCTTCAGAAAAATAAATGGTGTTTCAGGGCTTGTGATAAAGCTTAAATATATAATATTTATCATCAGCAATACTGTTTTCCGGTAGCTGCAACAAAAACTGATATATTACGGCGGTATATCAAAAAAGGCATAGCTGTGCTGTAACGGAGGCAAGTATTATTTTTTAAATACGGCCAATGTAAGAACGTAAAACTGATAAAACATTTTATAACACCGCCTTTCCTGTAATAACATATGAGAATTGTTAAGACAGATAAGCATAAATACAATTTCAGCTTATAGTAAATTGCGCTTCAAGACCTGATATAATTTTAAATCATCACGATCCTTCGGAAAAGATGTAAAAATTTTAAAAAAAGGTATTGACAATGAATATAAAATGTGGTAGAATAATAACGCTGTAAATATTGGGGCGTCGCCAAGTGGTAAGGCAGTGGACTCTGACTCCACCATTTCGAGGGTTCAAATCCTTCCGCCCCAACCACATCTTTTTGAAAACCGTCCCCGGCAAAGCCGGGGACGGTTTTTGCAAAAGGAAAACGGCTTCGTCGGTCGCACTTTCGGCTCTCTTCTTGACTTCTTTTCGTCCCGATTTTTCTTGAATTTCCATAGGCGAAATTAATTTTCACTTCGCAAAAACCGAAAAATACGGGAGTTCATTACAAAACAATACAGTCGTTTTTAACGGTCAAAATGAAAAATCTTTTTTATAGTAAATACACATATCTTTTAAAAAACCGTCCTCGGCAAATCCGGGGACGGTTTTCGCAAAAGGAAAACGGCTTCGTCGGTCGCACTTTCAGCTCTCTTCTTGACTCCTTTTCGTCCCGATTTTTCTTGAATTTCCATAGGGAAAATTAATTTTCGCTTCGCAAAAACCGAAAAATACAGATGTGCGCTACAAAACGATGCATTCATTTCTTACGGCCTGAAAGAAAAATATTTTTATAATAAATAAACATATCTTTTGGATAACCGCAATCTTTCCACATTTCAGGATGGCAGTACAACCGCCTGTAATAACGCCACGTTACTTATAATCGGCAGCAGCCCGCAATTCCTTCTCTAAAAACTGCTTTATATACGGGTTGTTTTCCTCACTTAATGTAGGTTGAAACGCCGCATAACGGCATTTCTGATACTGCTCGCCATCCAGCACAAAGGTATATCCCATTACGCATTTCGGGTTACAGTCATCGGGATTGATAAGCCGTTTGCAGACGGACGCTTTCCTGATTTCCTTTTTTACTTTTTCGGGCAGTGTGTCGAGAAAGCTTTGATACTCCCCTATATGTTCGGGATAAATTCTAAGCTTCATCCCCGTTTTACGGGATACGAATGTTGCCAAAGTCCTTTTTTCGCCGTTTAACACATAGGACACAACATAGCCGCTCTTTTGCAGTTTTATGTTGCATTTACAGTTGTTCCCTGTCAGATACTCGTTGATTTGATTTACAAAGCTGCGGAAATTCTCATCAACCGTATCCAAAAACAAATTAAATTTCTCGTCCATAAATCCCTCCGTTATCCGTTTTTCTTTACTACGGGTATCCATACCTCATATTGTGCATTCTGTGGATCCGGATTTAAGTAAACCTCAATATCGGGGGCATTGGCATATTCATATCCGGAGGTAGGAAGCCACTCTGTTATAATACGCTGCTCCAACTCCTGTATTGATTGGTTTGTACCCGTTCCGGAAAAAATTGCCCAAGTAGACGCAGGCACGGTATATTCTTCAAACTCTGCGCTTGTTTTTGTACTGGAAACGGCAATAAAATATTTCCACTGTTCTTTATCATTGCAGGCGCTAACGCCTAAAAGCCCCATTGGCGTCGTATCCATCATTCCCGCCAATTTCTGTATGGTTCCATTTACAGATGCCTCCTGCCACATCTTCGGAACAATAATAAAATTATTTTCAATTTCCTTATCGAGCGGTGCCGATACGCCTATGATACGGAATTCTTCTTTTGTCTCGATTCTATAATTCATTTCTGTCGCTCCTTTTACAGCAATTTTAAAAACAATGGGAGAAAAAGATTTCACGGATACGCCTTCTTCTTTTACGGATGACGGGGCTATGCCGTGAAAAGACTGAAACGCCCTGTTGAATGCTGTAGGAGAACTGTAGCCGTATTTCTCTGCAATATCAATAATACGTTCACCTCCGCCCTGTAAATCTACCGCCGCTAAAGACATTTTTCTTCTTCGTATATACTCCGCCAGAGTGACGCCAGCCATATAAGTAAACATCCTCTGATAGTGATAGGCGGAGCAGCAGGCGATCCGCCCAAGCTGTTCATAGTCGATTTCGTCTGTCAAATGTTCTTCAATGTAATTCATGCTTTGGTTTAATCTGTGGACCCATTCCATGAGATTCCTCCTTATTCGCGCATACTGTGCTTTATGGACATAATTTTTTCTTTTTTATTATAAGGCTTATTCTAATTTTTTTCCTCTCTATCCTTGCACAAAAAAGAGAGGCGGTTATTCAATAATTGATATTTTATTTTTTGGAACGGCTGCATACGTCACAAATAGCCGAAGTATAGTTTTTCCCGTTCCTGATAGATTATATCCCATATTACCTAAACGCAAAATGTACTTTTCTATCTATATATTGTTTACGTATTAAAAGTACCCGCCATGATCAAACGCTCCGGCTTTCTGTCTGATCCGCTCCGACGGCGACTCATTTAACACTGTCAAAATATAGAGCAAGACTTATTTCCATAATCAACGGTTGACAGATAATTTTTTTATGTTTGACAGACAGTTTATCAAAAAAATCCTGTAATTATCTCCGTCATTATTTTCTGCCGTACAGCCAGCTATCCACCTTAAACTTTCTTGCTATCATATTCCAACTATATCTTGCCACAAATATTATGTCATACTAATATCCATATGTTGAATGTAACAATGCCTTTATTTCATT
Source organism: uncultured Ruminiclostridium sp. (assembly GCA_910579265.1). GTDB lineage: Bacteria > Bacillota > Clostridia > Oscillospirales > Ruminococcaceae > Ruminiclostridium_E. The sequence goes on from CAJTTE010000018.1 coordinate 52,439, forward strand.
TTTCTTCCAATGACCCTTAATATATCTGTTAATCTTTACAATTATACCATAAAAGGAGCGCAGCGAATCTCCTTTAGCCAGTTTAAGATTTGTATACCATAAAAAAGTGAGCGAAGCAAACACTTCCCTTAAAACAGTAAATTGTCCTTAGACATCAAAATAAAACTTCCCTCTTTCCTTTATCTGAGATCACTATACCATAAAAAGAACGAAGCAAAGCGGAGTGATCCCTCTAAAAAGGTACAATATTCTCAAATATTAAAATAACCTCTTCCTCTTTACTTCACTTAAGGTTATTATACCATGAAAAGAGCGAAGTAAAGCGGAGCGATCCCTCTGAAAAGGTACAATATTCTCAAATATTAAAATAACCTCTTCCTCTTTACTTCACTTAAGGTTATTATACCATGAAAAGAGCGAAGTAAAGCGGAGCGATCCCTCTGAAAAGGTACAATATTCTCAAACATTAAAATAACCTCTTCCTCTTTACTTCGTTTGAGGTTATTATACCATAAGAAGAGTGCAGCGAAGCGGAGCGATTCCACTAAATCGGTACAATGTCCTCAAACATTAAAATAACCTCTTCCTCTTTACTTCGTTTGAGGTTATTATACCATAAAAAGAGCGAAGCAAAGCGATTCCCCTGAAAAGCTACAATATTCGCAATCATCAAAACAAAACCTTCCTCTAAATCAGTAAAATATTCTCAAACATTAATACAACTTCTTTCTCTCTAAGCTGTTTGAGGTTATAACACCTAAAAAGTAAAGCAAAGAAGGGCAATTCCCTAATACCAATTACTACAGCTTTTATTCTAAAGCAGTAAAGAAAAAACGACTGCGTATCAACACAGTCGTTTTCGATTAAAAATTACAAGTTAATACAAGCATAAAACCAATCATTATAATATTGGAATGGTTTGCATAACTCCTTTGTGGTGACCCGTACGGGAATCGAACCCATGTTTGCGGCGTGAGAGGCCGCCGTCTTAACCGCTTGACCAACGGGCCATAATGATTGAGGATAGACCTGCGCCTATCCTCAAATAAACGCCATACGGCGATATGGTACACCTTCAGGGACTCGAACCCTGGACCCACTGATTAAGAGTCAGTTGCTCTACCAACTGAGCTAAAGGTGCAAAATACAAAAAGCACACAAGGTGCTTTTTGTAGTGCCGGCATCATCTATCTTCCCGGGCCGTCACCAGCCAAGTATTGTGGACGCGAA
>CAJTTE010000019.1 GCA_910579265.1 uncultured Ruminiclostridium sp.
CATCTGCCTTACAAGCAGAGGGTCACAGGTTCGAGCCCTGTAGCTCCCACCATATCTTTTGTAAAAATCGCCCTCGGCTTGCCGGGGGCGATTTTTACAAAACGGAAAAGATCTCATCGGTCATTCCGCTATTTCCTTAGCTCCTTTTCGTCTCGTTTTTTAATTTTCCTTAAGAAAATTAGTTTTGACCTTGTGTAAACCGAAAATACGGACCTATGCCTTAAAGGACTTTTGACATTTTTTTTAAAATCCATTTTACATGACAGAAGAACTTGTTACTTTTTCGCTCCTCATTCGGTACTTTTCGTCCCGTTTTTTCAATTTACCTTAAGAAAATCAGGTGCTATTAAAATCGCGAATTGCAGGATTTATACTGACCGCAGACGCTATCCGCGTCAAAAAATGCCGGTAGTTATCCCTTTGGGATAACTACGAAATGCCCTCGTATTTCTCCGCTTTTTCCTTAAAGCCGCCATGCTTTTACAGTGATTATACAAATTTGCTTTGTTTTCGGATACGCCATAGTTTTCACTTTGGAAAAACCGAAAGATACGGGAAAGTGTTTTACGAAGAGACTGCATCGATTTTAACACTTTTTACGAATTTTTTTCACGGCTCTTTGGAACTTCATTTAAGGCAACACCGCACAATGATTGCGTGTGCATCGCGCAGTCAGATTTTTCGTCAGATTGCGTAAATACGACGCAGGAATACTGACGTATTTCAAGGAGAATTTGTGTAAGATGACGGAAAGTATGCAAGCAAGTCGCACGCAAAGCCGTCAGGCGGTCATTGTGCGGTATTGTCTTAAATACCACGGGATTTTACTGCATGGATTTTTAAACGGGAAATGGCCTTTAACGGGTTTAGAATTTCATAAATACGGATTCGTATTTAACACCGTATAAGTTCGCCGAGCCGTATCGGCGGGTCTAAAGAGATCATTGACCGGATTTTGTTGTATTCCTGAGCATTTTCTGTCGGTTTTCAGCAATACCGCAGAGCTCAAAGGTTCGGTTAAGGCAAGCCTTTAAAAATCCGCGGCTTTATGATAAGGCTTTCTGAAAAAAATAATTTTACATCACGCCTTCATGTTAAAAAAGGGTTGTATTTTTTTTATAGGATTGTTGAATATATCCAAAAGTGAGAAAATTTGAATTTTTGCTTGACTTTTGGACATTCATATGATAAAATGTATCTTGCGCTGAAAAAACTGAAAAAAAGAAGCAAATTTTTTTGCTTTGCATATAATGCGATATAGCATAAAAAGTTTTTAAAAGTATATGCGGATTTAGCTCATCTGGTAGAGCGCCACCTTGCCAAGGTGGAGGTAGCGAGTTCGAGCCTCGTAATCCGCTCCAGCAGTTTTATGATTTGAAATAACGAAATGCCTGAAAAGGGAATATTTTTTGTTTTTTCCGAATAAGCTGTACCAGCCTTTGCAACAGTGAAGGCAGAGCTTTTCGTTTTTGTGAACAAAAGTTGCGTATTCACAAAAGCGAAAACATGGCGCTATAGCCAAGTGGTAAGGCAAAGGTCTGCAACACCTTGAGCCCCGGTTCAAATCCGGGTGGCGCCTCCAGTAAACCTCTTATTTTGCGACAGCAAAATAAGAGGTTTTTGTTTATGACTTAGGGGGAAATCCTGATGGTTTCACCCTATGACCCCTTTCACTTCGAAGTTTGAAACGAGATATAAAATCTATTTGGTCACGATATCATTATCTTTTGGAAAACCGTCCTCTTTATATTTATTACGGTAATCCGGTTTGGCCCGGAAAGCTTACGAAAGAAAATGAGATGGCTATGAGGAGAATTTATGCCGGTGTTTTTATGCGGGCACTTTATTGAATGATGATTTTACAGGCGAACTATTCGTTTTTCGGAAATTTTCGGCGGTTTTCCCAGGGGCAGATGGTTTTGGCTTCCGGTCTGTTCTTTTAAGTCTCTTTTCTTATTTCGTATCGTAGATGCGGAATGCAGGAGTTAAAAGTTATATATATTGGGCACAGTAATCGGATATATTTTTGCCGGAGCTTTTTTATGCGGCCGGATAGCGTTTTTGTGTGCTTTTAAGGTGTGGACTCTTAACCGTCCGATGGAATAAATTTATAAGTCTAAATAAAACAGAATTGTTTTCGTATGATCATCCAAAAAAATCAACGGGATGATCATCAGCTTCGGGTAGCTTTTGTATAATCAGTCAAATGCATACCGTTCGTTTTTCTGTCGGGAAAAATGTTGTAAATCGATTGTTTAAGCGCTTTTTTCATGATTTAAGGACAAGCCGTATAATAAAAATATGGTTTTACATAAAACGTGTTTTTAAAGCAATAACGTTTTTCGGGAGCAAATCCTGCTATTGGGGCGGTAAGTATTGAAATTTAAAATAAGTGCGTGTATAATGAAAGCAGAAACTTTTTGAGTTTTGTCGAAGATTCGATTTCCGGTTAACAAGAATTGGAACAGGGCGCGGAAAATCGTTTTACGTGATATTGTCAGAGAGGATGGGGAGTAGCAGTATGATTTTGTGTTGTAACTGATATTTATTTTCTCTTTTGGTATCAGTTATTTGATTTTGTGTTATATATTTTATTTCATTTTATTTTGCATACTGATCGTTCGATTCGGGCGATCGGTTTTTTTTATGGCATCAGTGCAAAAAATCACCGCCCGGAGCGGCGGAATAATGCCGACGTAGGTAAAGAAGCAAAAAAACGAAAACAAGCGGCAGATCATCGGTACCGCACTTTGCCAATCAAAGACAAGCATTGTGTAAATGTTTATAACAGGCTATGGGATCATGGATAACTCTATTCACGGTACACGGGAAAGCTATAGTGCAGCTTTCCCGCGTTTTGCAGACAGGATCGCCCATAATTCCATATGACAGCCGGTTATATACATTTACACGAATGCCGATGGCTACGGAAGCCTCTGCCAAATCCTAATATCTTGACAAAACTAATCCGATTTGTTAAAATACAAACCGAAGTAAATAAAGGGAGGTGCTTTATCTTGCCAAAAATAAAAATTGATAAAGAATCGGTTATCAAAGAAGCCGCATATATGGCAAATACGACAGGCATAGAAAACTTATCCTTAAAAACGCTTGCATCGCAATTAGGTGTTAAGTCACCATCGCTTTATAACCATATGGACGGGCTTGATGACTTAAAACAGCAGCTCATGCTTTATGGCTGGAAAGAATTAGAGAACAAAATTATTCAGGCTGTAATAGGATTATCCGGATATGATGCGGTTAGAGCTATGTGCTACGCTTTCCGTGAATATGCGATAGATAATCCGGGAGTTTTTAGTACAATGCTTTGGTACAATCAATTTGAAAATGAACAGATGAGCGAAGTGACTTCAAAAATGTTTTCGATTTTTTTCAAAATAACTAAGTCGCTAAATATCTCGCAAGATAATTGTATTCATTTGGTCAGAATGTTTAGGAGCTTTTTAGAGGGCTTTGCATTGCTTGAAAATCATAACGCCTTTGGTAATACACAGTTGATAAAAGATAGTTTTGAATTATCAATAACCATTTTGATTGAGGGAGCAAAAAAATTAGAGGGGAAATGACAGCGAATGGTATATCAGAAAAATTAAGGGGAAAGGTTTTATGAATCGACAGATCATTTGTGTGATACTATCGCTAATTTGTGTTATTGCTATATGGGATAAGCCTGTTTTGGCAAATGAAAAAAATAGCAATTACAGCAGTATTGACAGCCGGATAGAAAAAGAAATAAAGGAATTACATATTCCCGGAATGGCGATAGCCATCGTAGACTCTGAAGAGGTTTTGTTTTCTGAAGCTTATGGAAATTGCGATAATTCAGATACGCCTTTTATTATAGGTTCATTGAGCAAATCATTCACAGCATTAGCTGTTATGCAGCTTGTGGAAGAAGAAAAAGTAGATTTAGACACGACAATATCTGATTATATTGATACCTCTGCTTATTTTATAAATGCGTCCGATGGAGATAGAATTACTGTAAGACAGCTTTTGAATCAGACAAGCGGGTTAGGTACATATCAGCGTTTTGGAAATGCAAAAATAACAGAAAGTTACGGACAACATCAATATGCAAATATAAATTACGGATTGTTAGGAGAAATTATAGAAACAGTCAGCGGAATTAGCTATTCAGAGTATATGGATAAAAACATTTTTTCTCCACTAAGTATGAGTCATACGGCAGCAACACTTATACAAAGCAAAGAAAACGGATTAATAACAGGGTATCGAAATTATTTCGGACTTCCGATTGCAGGAGAGCCGGACTATCCCGATAAATATTCATGGTCAACCGTTCCGGCGGGTTATTTAAGTTCCAGTGTATCAGATATGGCAAAATATCTGCAAATGTATCTGAATGGCGGAATGGGAATCGTCAGTCAAAACAGTTTAAACGCTATGCTTTATGACAATGTATATGTAGATGGTGATAGCCCCTATTATTACGGAATGGGGTGGACTTTGACGGAGGAATATACAGAGCCTGTATTTGGGCATTCTGGACTGGTTGAGAATTATATGTCAAATATGTTCCTATTGCCGGAAAGCGGATTAGGAATCATTTTCCTCATCAATATGAACGATTATCTTGTCACGAACCAACTGGCAGATATTATAAGCAAAAATGTGATATTTGCTCTTTTGGGCAGAGAACAATATGATATATCCGGCAGCCCGTATATTGTAAGACACCTGTTGCTGAATGGGGCATATTTAGCGTTGGTTGCAGCGGCGGTATATCCAATAGCAACGATAAGAAAATGGAAGAAAAGGAAACAGACAACGAGACTGATACTCTTTGACATTGCAAGGCATGGCATATTGCCACTACTGTTACTCTGTTTGCCCTATATGGCAGGTATTCCATTATGGGTAGTATGGTATTTTGTAAAAGACCTGTTCCTTGTTTTGTTGGTGAATTCAGGTTTGCTTTTGGTTATGGGATTATACAAAATATTATTTGCGGTATTCAAGACATGACAGACTACGTGCTGTTATTGCTCTGAATTATAAAAAGCAAGAGTAAATCATGCAGCGCCCTATGAAGAATATTCTGTTACAATATGCGGTAAGGCAATCAGCTTTACCTATGGGGGAGCTTGCCGCCCTGTTATTCTTGCCGGAAAACTTAGAGGATTTTTATGCGGTATTGCCGCAAATGAAATCAATTAACAAATTGGATTTTTGGGAGAAGATAATATGGAATTGAACAAAATTAGAATTAACGGCATCCCTTCTATATCATGGGGAGGGCCAAGTGATAAAATAATAATTGCGGCGCATGGGAGTCATTCTTCAAAAATTGACGACTGTATTTGGATACTTGCGGAAGAAGCAGCTACAAAAGGCTATCAGGTCCTTAGCTTTGACCTGCCGCAACATGGAGAAAGAATATATGAAACAGATCATATTATGCCCGCTGAATGTATTCGAGAATTGAAAACAATGTACTCATATGCAGCAAGTCAAAGCAAGGCGATTTCACTTTTCGGCTGTAGTATGGGAGCATATTTTGAATTGCTTACATTTGCAGATATGGAAATAGAGAATGTGTGGTTTCTTTCTCCTGTGACAGATATGGAGCGAATTATTCATAATCTAATGGATTATTGCCAAATCACAGAGGAAGAGTTCAAAGAAAAGATAAAGATAGAAAATGATATAGAGCCATTATACTTTCCGTATTATGAATATGTAAAAAGCCATCCGATTAAAGCATGGAATCACAAAACATATATTCTTCGTGGAGAGGGTGACACATTGTGCGAGTATGATCATGTAAAAGCCTTTTCAAGCAAATTTGGCTGTGAACTTACAGTGCAAAAAGGAGGCGAACATTGGTTTCATACAGAATCTGAGCTTGAATTTTTCAGAAAATGGCTCCGAAAGCGACTATTCTAAATTCCAGTTTATAGAATTGCAGCCAGCTTAAAACTGAATAACTGCCGCTATATAAAACGGCACACTAAGACAGGAAATCATGAAAAGGTTTCCTGTTTTTTGCGCCTGTCTTTGGCATTTTCAAAAATTGGAGGTCATCATTTTGTTTTTTGGCATTAATCCGGGAGTATATGCGATAACAGATATATGGCGGAGAAAATACGTTACGGATAAAGGAAAGCACCTTCAAGCATATAAGAAAGCCAGGTCCTCCTTGTAGTACGGAGGGCGTGATAATGCGCCGGGAGCGGACAGGTATTTGCTTCGGCATGAAACGCCTCCTTGTAGTACGGAGGGCGTGATAATGCGCTTAGACCGGCACTTTGATAAAAAATCGTTTTTGCGCCGCGCAAAGCGAAATGATACGGAAAAAATGTGTTTCATCGGGACAGCCGTCAATGCATTATTGAAAAAAATTTATTCTTATGGTATACTGTTATCGGAAGGCGGCAGGCACATATCGCGCGCCGCTTAAAAAACGAAAGGCGATCCGTTAAATTTATGATGAGAGGCGTTTTACAGGCGCTTCTTATGATCAAAGCCCGACGGATCGGAGTATGGTATTATTTTATGACAACCGGCGAAAAAATTTCAAGCGGAAAATGCTTTTTGGGAATCGAGTTCGGCTCCACCAGAATCAAGGCCGTACTTACCGACGATCAGTATAAACCGGCGGCTATGGGAGAATATCAGTGGGAAAACCGTTTCGAGGGAGGCTACTGGACCTATCCGCTTGATGAGATCCGTAAGGGCCTCAGCTCTTGTTATTCGGATCTTAAAAGGAATACTGCGGAAAAATTCGGAGTCGGGCTTTCATCATTCAGGGCTATGGGCATTTCCGGTATGATGCATGGTTATATGCCCTTCGACAGCGAATGGAATTTACTTGTTCCCTTCCGTACCTGGAGAAATACAAATACGGGAGAGGCGGCGGCTGAGCTTACACGGCTTTTCGGCTTCAATATTCCTCAGCGCTGGAGTATTACCCATCTTTATCAGGCTATTCTGGACAAAGAGGAGCATATAGGAAAAATTTCGTATATCACCACACTCGCGGTTTATGTCCACCGACTTCTTACGGGAGTAACGGCGGCGGGGATCGGAGAGGCGTCGGGTATGTTTCCGGTCAAGGACGCGGGATATAATGAGGAAATGCTTGATAAATTTTCGGAAGTCGTTTCGGATGCAGGATTGACGAGGAGTATCCGTGATATGCTCCCTAAAGTGATGCTCAGCGGAGAAAAATGCGGGGTCTTAAGCGCCGAGGGCGCTTTGCTGCTTGATCCCGAGGGGGATCTTAAGGCGGGAATACCATTCTGTCCTCCCGAGGGAGATGCGGGGACGGGAATGACGGCAACCGACAGCGTAAGGGCAAAGACCGGAAACGTTTCGGCAGGAACCTCGGTTTTCGCCATGGCGGTTCTGGAAAAGCCGCTTTCGGGAGTGTATCCCGAAATAGATGTGGTGGCTACTCCCGACGGAAGGGCGGTGGCTATGGTACACTGCAACAACTGCTGCTGCGAGTTGGACGCATGGATAGGCTTGTTTGAAGAATTCTGCGGACTTGCCGGAATCGATATCGGACGTCCGGAGCTTTATCGAATGCTTTACGGCAACGCTATGAAGGGCGACGCAGACTGCGGCGGAGCTGCGGCGTACAATTTTCTGTCCGCAGAGCCCGTGGCCGGGGTCGATAAGGGAAAACCGATGTATTTCCGCAGCGCTTCGGGCAAATTTAATCTGGCAAATTTCTTTCGCGCCGAGCTTATGGGATCGCTGGCAAGTCTTAAAATGGGTATGGATATCCTTTTCGGCCGCGAGAACGTCAGACTTGAAAGGCTTTCGGCTCACGGCGGCCTGTTTAAAGTTCCCGGTGCGGCGGATGTGCTTCTTGCCGACGGACTAAACGTGCCCGTTACCGTCACGGAAGCCGCAGGAGAAGGAGGAGCCTGGGGGATGTCTCTTCTGGCGGCTTATATGGCCGACGGCGGCGGCTGTGAGCTGGGGAAGTTCCTTTCCGAAAAGGTATTTGACAATATAGCAAGCAGAGAGGTCCTTCCTTCTAAGGAAGGCGTCATCGGATTTGACAGATTTATGAAAAATTACGCAGAAGGCCTTAAAGCGGTAAAAGCTATGGAGGATTAAAAACAAATGAGTCCGCATACGGAGGCTCGGAAAGGAAAAATTATGCTTGAAGAATTGAAGAGAAGGGTCCTTGAGGCTAACCTGATGCTTCCCAGACTTGGTCTGGTGACTTTTACATGGGGGAATGTATCGGGAATCGATCGCGAACATGGACTTGTAGTAATCAAGCCCTCCGGTGTGGAGTATGAGAATTTGAGGGCGGAGGATATGGCGGTAGTCAGTCTTGAAAGCGGCATGCAGACGGAGGGAAAATATAAGCCCTCCAGCGATACGCCCACGCACCTGGAGCTGTACAGGGAGTTTAAGAATATCGGGGGAGTCGTTCATACTCACAGCCGGTGGGCTACCTCGTTCGCTCAGGCAGGCGTCGGGATCTCTCCTTTCGGAACCACCCATGCCGACTATTTTTACGGGGAAATACCGTGTACGCGTGCCATGACCGAAGCGGAGATCAAGGGCGAATATGAAAAAGAGACGGGAAAAGTGATAATTGAAAGCTTCAGGGATACGGATCCGGATTCGGTTCCGGCGATCCTGGTCAAAAGCCACGGCCCCTTCGCATGGGGGAAGGATTGCCTCGAGGCGGTCCATAATGCGGCGGTGCTGGAAGAAGCGGCCTTTATGAATTTTCATACCCTTCTTCTTAATCCTCATACGGAGCCTGTACAAAAAACGCTTCTGGACAGACATTATTTAAGAAAACACGGCGAGAACGCTTATTACGGGCAAGTTCAGTGATGAGACTAAGGATAGTTTATCTGATCACCTCTTTGATTTTTATTGCGGGATTGGCAGGTTGTTTCTTTATTCTCAGAACATCTGAAACGGATACTGTGGAGATCATAAGAGACGATGAGGTGCTTTACAGGTTCGATCTGAAGGATTCCGAGGACAGAATATTCAAAATCGAATACAATGGCAGCTATAATCTTATTGAAATAAGCGGAGGACGCATAAGAGTCAGGGAGGCGGGATGCAGAGACAATACCTGCGTAAAAATGGGTTGGCTTCAAAATTCGGCCGCTATCGTCTGTCTCCCGAATCATCTGGTCATACGTTTCTCCGGGTGAAAAAACAGACGCTTCAGCGGGATAGGAGGCCTTAACATTGTCTGACAGACTGAAAAGGCTTGCGGAGCTGTCGATCCTTACGGCGCTGGCTCTGATCATCTTCGTGGTTGAGCTTCAGTTTCCAAGCATTACGCCCATAGCGGGCGTCAAGCTCGGATTGGCAAATATTATAACGGTTTACGGAGTTTACCGGTATAAGGCCGGGGAGACGGCTTCGGTCCTGTTGGTCAGGATATTGCTCGGAAGTCTTTTCGGCGGTAATCCCTCCGCGATTATATACAGCCTTTCGGGAGGAGCTCTGTGTCTTTCGGGAATGCTCCTTCTGAAAAAAATAATACCGGAAAACAGACTCTGGGTATGCAGCGTTCTGGGGGCGGTACTCCATAATCTGGGACAGACGGCGGCGGCTTATTTTGTTATGGGTAAGGCGGTATTTTTGTATCTGCCTTTTTTGACGGTGAGCGGATGCGTTGCCGGGGCGATAACGGGAATGTGCGCTCAGCTCGTTCTTATGCGTTTTCGCAAAAACGGAAAAGGAGGCAATCCCAATGCAAAAACAAAATAAAAAATCAGCGGCGGCTCTGGTTTGTGCCGCAATCATGCTCGCGGGATGCGCCGGCCCGGAAAACAAGATCACGTCAAGCAGTTTTATAGCTATGGACACATATATCTCGGCAACCCTATACGGAGATAATGGTAAGGAAGCGGCAGGAAAGATAAAGGAGGAGATACTGAGACTCGAGGGATTGTTTTCCGTTACCGATGAAAAAAGCGATCTGTGGCGGATCAATCACACGGCGGGAGGAAATGCGCGTGTATCTCCCGATACCGCCGAAATAATCGGAAAAACTCTGGAGATATGCGAAAAAAGCGGCGGAGCACTTGATATTACTCTGTACCCAGTAGTTGCCGAATGGGGTTTTACCGGAAACGAATATAAGATACCCGGGGAGGATATATTGAAGAGCCTTCTGGAAAATACGGACTACAGGCGTGTTAAGGTGACCGGGGATACCGTTTCCGTGCCCGAAGGATTTCAGATAGATTTAGGCGCCAGCGCAAAGGGCTATGCCGGCGATAAGATCATCGGCATAATGAAGGCGGAGGGCGTAAGCTCGGCTATCGTCAATCTGGGCGGAAACGTTCAGACCCTTGGAGCAAAGCCGGACGGCTCGGATTGGAATATAGGCATACAGGATCCTTTCGGGGAGGGATATATAGGCACGCTCAGGGTAAAAGACAAGGCGGTGGTGACATCGGGCGGCTATGAGAGGTATTTTGAGGAAAACGGCAAAAGATACTGGCATATCATTGACCCTTCGGACGGATATCCCGCAGATAACGGGATAGTTTCCGCAACGGTAATAGGCGACAGCGGAATGTTCTGCGACGCTATGTCCACGGCTCTTTTTGTAATGGGAACGGACAAATCGCAGGAATATTGGAGAAAACACAGAGATTTTGAGATGATACTTGTCGGAGACGACGGTACGGTGACCGTAAGCGAAGGGATCTATGAAAGCTTCTCGCCTTCGGAGGGCGTAAAGGTGGATCTGATCAAATAGAAAAGGTTTTTCGGTAAATGCACGACGGAATAACCGGAGTTTTTCCGAAATCTGCCGGAATGCTGTTTTTCGGCTCGTTCATAAAGGTGCGAGCAGAGTCTGAACGATTACCGCTTGTGAACGGAGTTTGGATTTCCCCAGCGGGTCCGCTTCCGGATTCGTTTTTTAAACCTGTTTTTTATTTGCATTATTATCCGTTTCCCGGTTTTTCAGGCGGATCCGCGCAGTAGCCTTTTAAGCCGTGTCCGACCGCTTTGGCTCATGTTTTCCTGCCTTTTTACAAAGCGTTGCGGCGTCCTTTTCTTTCGGATACCTTTGAGGGGCGACATTACGTAATATCATTGTTATTGCCGAAAGAAGGGATTTCTATTTAGGAAGCCGATGAAGGGCTTAAACGGTATCAATAAAAAATAACCGGAGCAGATCTTCGCTCCGGTTATTTTTAAGCCCTCGTAAGCACCGTTTACGCAGAATATTTCTCGTTTCATTACGTTTTTCTTTATTCGGCGCAAAGCCATGGGGCGTCTGTTATTAAATGACAAGTGCGTGAAATTTTGCCGCCGTTCATACGGCATTTCGGATTTGCGGTTTCCACCGTCTTCGGCTGCCGCCGCGGAGAGCGTTATTTAGCGTCAGGCTTTTTGCGCCCATGATCCAGCCGTCGATGCCGTTTCAAAAAACAACGCTCCTGTCAATCGGACAGGAGCGTCAGACGCAGGAAGACCATCAACCGGCTTTTTTTTCTTTAAAGCCGGCCCGTTTTATAATCAAAGTGGCGGCCGTACCGAGTATCATAAGGATAATTACGGGAATCCAGCTGTATATCGTGGTTCGCGTTATGGCGGTTATGTCGAAGCCCTCCTCGGTCTGTATCATGGCAAAGATCAGAACGAAGGATATCACGGTCGCTAACGCGACGGGTACGGAGGATACAAGGTTTCCAGCCGAACGGGTATCGATCGGCACGCGCTTTATATGCTCTCCGGTAAGAGTGAACACCTTTCCCGCGAAATATGCTCCCGCTACGGTTATAACGGTTTCGGGAATCATATATGCGGCATTGTATATGAAGGAATACAAAAGTCCGTCGCTTGTGGGGATGGAAACGCCCGCCCATACCGTGCAGCCCGAAATTACATGGCACAGGTAACGAAGGGCACATACGACCAGGGCGCCGGCAGCAAGAGAAAGTCCCTGATCCTTTATCCTTCCTCTAAAGATACCGCCCAGACCCATAACGGCAAAGGCCACTACGTAATCAAGCATGATTATGGCTATTACGGCTCCGGCACTTGTGGCATATGTAAGATCCTTCATGCCGGAAAGAAGCTGGAGAATGCTTGCCGCAAAGCCCGCAAGAAGTCCCCAGGCGGTTTTGTGGCGATAGGCTATCACTATTACCGGGAGCATACCGAATGCGGTTACCGAGCCGCCGAAGGGCATGTCTATTATTTTCAGCATGCTCAAAATAAAGCCAAGGGCCAGCATTACGGCAGTTTCCGTAAGTCTTAGGGATTTTTTCATTTTCTGTTTTTCCTTTCGTTTTCCGAATATTTTGCAGTTGAGCGTTGTATCCGTTTATCCATTTAAACAGCCCGATTTTTCTTGAGGCTCAGCGTTTAAATAACCGGAAATAAAAAGCCCCGTGCGTCGGTGAACGCACAGGGCCGAGGTATTTACCTGACAATGCAAAGTCAATACAAATCTATTCTCCCTACGTCGGCATTATCCGAATCAGGTCAATAGGTCGAAACGTCAGTCCGTTTCCTCTCAGCCGATATATCAGCTCCCTGCGGTTATGATTATAGCATCTTACCGACCGAATGTCAATAATTTTTTTAAAATTCTTCCAAAAACTATTGACAAGTTCAGTAGACGGTGGTATAATATGCTATGATGAAGTATGGTAAGACTGGGCCTTGGCTCGGTCTTAACTTCTTGTATGGGGAATTTGAAGTTCCTCCGGTATAATTTGAAGAGGTTACGTATGGCTAAGGAAAAGGGAGGCAAGAGAGCTCTTGCGCCTAAAATAGAGGCTGAAGCGGAGGCTTTGGCACTGCCCCTCGTTGAAGAGGCGGGATGTGTCCTGTGGGATGTGTGTTTTGAGAAGGAAGGGGCAATGTGGTATCTCAGGGTGCTTTTTGATAATGAAGAAGGCATAGACAGCGACATTTGCGAAGAGATATCCAAGCCGATAAACGAGCTGTTCGACAAACAGAGTTTTATCGAACAGGTGGATATTCTGGAAATAGGCACTCCCGGGGTTTATAAGAAGCTCAGAAAGCCTGAGCATTTTCGTTTATGCACGGGAGAAAGAATCAGGGCTCAGGTCAAAACGGAAAAGGGCGAAAAATTCGTTATAGGTAAGCTTGACGATTATGACCATGAACAAAGAGAAATAGTCGTCGGCGGTGAAAGGATACGATTGGCCAAATGCGTCAAGGTGAATTCGGAGCCGGAGGACGATGAAGAAGAGACGCAAACGGATTGAAGCATAATGGGTCTTCCGATCGGGAAATCGCGCTTCAGGCAATAAAGGGCATATTCGCGGATCAAGACAGACCGGCGGCTCAATGTAAAAGGTCAATAGGATCCGGCGGCTTTGCCTTGATAACATTTTCATAGAATTTATAAAAGAAGACACAGCGGAAACTGCCTGCATATGTTAAAAAATACGGTGACTGACAGCAGCAGGGAAATGCTTAATCCGCTCATAATAAAAACGATAAGCCGCAGTCTTTTTGAAACGATGAACACGGAGTTTTACGGAGCGGTTTCGCATACGGTGCATTCCGAATGGCAACAGACGGTATCCGCAGGCGGAAAAAATTATTTCATTTTCATACAGGAGGAAAACGAACAATGGCTACCAATGAAAAAGACGTCAGCTTCAACGAAGCGCTGGCAATGCTCGCAAAGGAGAAGGAGCTTGATCCCGAGCTGCTGGTGGAAAAGATACAGACGGCCGTAACCATTGCGGTAAAAAAGGAATATCCGAGAAGCGAAAATATAAAATTTGATATAGACGGAAAAAGCGGAGCTTTTATTGTTTCCATAGTTAAGGAAATAGTCGAGGACGTGGAGGATGAGGCCAATCAGATAACGATCGAGCAGGCACGTCAGTATGATAAAAAGCTTAAGGTCGGTGATAACTGCGTCATACCCCTGGATACGAAGCATTTCGGAAGGATCGCGGCTCAGACCGCCAAACAGGTCATCAAACAGGGCATTAAGGATGTTGAACGCAATAAGCTTATCGAGCAGTGGGGCGAGCTTCAGAATGAAGCGGCTACCGTTAAGGTCATACGCGTCGAGCCGTCTACCGGCAATGCTACCGTGGAAATAAACGGCAATGAGGTCCCCCTGTTCAGGAGCGAGCAGCTTGCAAACGACGAGCTTCACGAAAACGATATGATAAAGGTTTATGTCAGCGGAGCTTCTCCCAGCGACCGCAGACCTATGCTCAGGATCAGCAGAACAAACCGTGAGCTTATAAAGAGACTATTTGAGCTGGAGGTGCCCGAAATTTACGAGGGCGTCGTGGAGATAAAGTCTATCAGCAGAGAGGCCGGTCAGAGAAGCAAGATGGCGGTTTCAAGCAACGATCCGAACGTGGATCCGCTCGGCGCATGCATAGGTCCTCAAAGAAGCAGGGTTTCCAAGATCAGCGAGGAGCTAAGGGGAGAAAAGATAGATATAGTGGTTTACAGCGAGGATCCGTGCGAATTTATAAAGCAGGCGCTTAAGCCCGCAGACGTTCTGAGCGTCGAGATACCGGAGGAGGGAGTAAAGGCGTGCAGCGTCGTAGTTCCCGACAATCAGCTTTCACTGGCTATAGGGAACAAGGGACTCAACGCAAAGCTTGCCGCCCGTCTTACCGGATATAAGATAGATATCAAGCCTGAAAGCGGATTTTTTGAGGGCTGACCGCCGGAGAAAGCAAAAAGGCGGCTTGCCGTCCGAAATCTCTTGATTCGGGGGGCGGCGGTTCGGTTAGCTGCATCCGAACAGCCTGACATAAAAACATAATGTTTTCGGTATATTTTACGGATCTCAGGGCTTTTCGGAGGTGTCCGTGCATCGGGCTCCGGAAATGGCCGCCCGGGTCGTTTTATTCGGTCAAGCTGATCGCATACAGAAAATATAAATAGCCATTGTCTTATTTTATGAAAAGGACGGTGTGTCGTGGGTAAGGTTGAACCACTCAGAAAGTGCCTCGGCTGTGAGGAAATGATCGGTAAAAAGGGCTTGCTCCGTATAGTTAAGGATAAGGAAGGAAACCTCTTTCTTGACCTTACGGGAAAAAAGAACGGACGCGGAGCATATATTTGCAGAAGCTCGGCTTGCTTTAAATCTGCAAGAAAGAAAAAAGCTTTTGAGAAGTCGTTCAAATGCAGAATTCCCGACGATATTTACGACAGGCTCGAAAAAGAGGTCGAGGGTGCGGAATAAAAGCGTTTAATATGCGTCAGGATCGAAAGGATCGTTTATGAAGCTTTCTACTCTGGGATTAATGAGAAAGGTCGGATGTCTCGTTTTCGGCTTTGACGCCGTGGGACGGGAGATAACAAGCACATCTTCCGATATTTCGGGCATCCTTATTACGCGGGATCTTTCGGTTAAGACACGTAAGGAGCTGGAGTTCCTGAGGGATAAGCACAAAAGAGATATTAAAATTGTCGAGCTGGATATCGATATGGATGAGACAGAGAAAATCCTCGGAAAGAGAACCGGAATAATTGCGGTCATGGAAGAGGGCTTCTGGAGATCGGCGGAACAATGAACCGCACTCCGGGGTATCGCCAAATCAAGGCAAATGAGTCAATTAAAGCAAAAAAACTATCATATGACTTTGTCTTTACGATATTACTATTAGAGCATCCGGATAACGGGATCACGTTAAACGGCACAGAATAAAAATTGACGGTCGGCTGTACACCGTAAGGAGTCTGAACATTACAGTTTGTCTGTTGAAATATAATAAAATGACCTAATGATATTGGGGGATAATGAATGGAAAGCAATTCAAAAGTAAAAATCAGGGATCTTGCAAAGGAGCTTAACGCCGCACCCGCCGATCTTATCGGCGTAGTCAAGGAGTATCTGGGCGTTGAGAAAAAAATAGGTGCAAGCTTTATCGGAGAGGAGCTTGACATAGTGCTCGAAAAGCTGACACAGGAGCATCAGGTGGACAGCTTTGACGGATATTTTGCCGAGGGTGAGAAGAAGCGCCGTGAAGCCAAGGAAAAAGCCGAGGCAGAGATAAAGGCGGCTAAAGAAGCCGAACAAGCTGCCCAAAAGGCTGCCGAGGAGAAGAAGAAGGCCGAGGAAGCGAAAAAGGCAGCCGAAGCCGCAGCTAAAAAGGCCGCAGAAAGTAAAAGAAACGAACCCGTTAAAGCCGCACCGGCCGCCGCAGAAAAAAAGAACGATAAGGCAGCTGTTAAGCAGGACAGAAATACGGATCAAAAAACGTCCGCTTCCCAAAACAATTACGGGAAGGGAAAGCCAGTTCCCGTAAACGCGACGCAGCCGAAGCCTCAGCCTAAGGAAAAGATCCCAAAAATACTTCCGAAGCAGCCGGAGGCTAAGGTGGATATTTCTACTATCAAGACTAACGAGCCGCCTATTTTAAAGAAAAAGGAAAAGAACGACGGCAACGTTCAGAAACGCGGCGAGCAGATAACAAAGCATGTTGACACAAGAGGCAGCTACGTGGATCTTGATAAATACAATGAAAAGTATGAAAGCATCGCCACGCAGTCTTCAAAAAAAGGCGGGGATTTTACCGGCAGAAAGCAGAAGATAAATCAGAAAAGTCAGCAAAAAAGAGGACAATACGGTAAGAATGTCCGTGAAACGGAAGCACAGAAGCTTAAGCGTCTTGAGCTTGAAAGAGCAAGAAAGCAGCAGCTCAAGGTTCAGATACCGGACGAGATCGTTGTCAGCGAGCTGGCTTCAAGGCTTAAGGTCAGCGCTACCGAGGTAATTAAAAAGCTGATGCAGCTCGGCGAAATGTGTACTATAAATCAGGTAATAGATTTTGATACTGCCGCTTTGGTTGCCGAGGAGCTCGGCGCAAAGGTGGAAAAAGAAATCATCGTAACTATCGAAGAAAGGCTTTTTGACGAAGAAGAGGATAACAGCGAGGATCTTGAACCGAGAAGCCCCGTAGTTGTGGTCATGGGTCATGTCGATCACGGAAAGACCTCTATTCTCGACTATATCAGAAACGCTCATGTTGCCGCCGGAGAAGCCGGAGGCATCACGCAGCATATCGGCGCATACCGCGTCAAGGTAGACGGAAGAGACATTACTTTCCTTGACACACCGGGACATGAGGCTTTTACCGCCATGCGCGCAAGAGGTGCACAGATCACGGATATAGCAATACTGGTGGTTGCCGCCGACGACGGAATCATGCCTCAGACCGTTGAGGCGATACATCACGCCAAGGATGCGGGAGTAAGCATAATAGTAGCAATAAACAAAATGGATAAACCGGGCGCCAATCCCGAAAAGATAAAGCAGACCCTTACGGAGTACGAGCTCGTTTGCGAAGAATGGGGCGGAGACGTTATCTGTGTCCCTGTTTCGGCCAAGACCGGTCAGGGTATGGAAAATCTGCTTGAAATGGTTAATCTTACCGCCGATGTTATGGAGCTTAAGGCAAATCCCAACCGGTTGGCAAAGGGAGCAGTCATCGAGGCGAAGCTCGATAAGGGACGCGGTCCGGTGGCTACTCTTCTGGTTCAAAACGGCACGCTCCATTCAGGCGACGTCATCATTGCGGGAACAGCCGTAGGGCATGTCCGTGTTATGCGCGATGATACGGGACGCTCCATTAAGGAGGCGGGTCCCAGCGTTCCCGTAGAGGTAATGGGTCTGGGTGAAGTTCCGTCGGCCGGCGACAGCTTTGCGGTGGTTGAGGACGAAAAGCTTGCCAGGGAGCTTGTTCAGAAGCGTAAGTTCGAAGAGAAGGAAGCGCAGTTTAGCTTATATCAGAAAGTTACTCTTGATAACCTTTTCGCTCAGATCGAAGAGGGCGAAATGAAGGAGCTGCGGCTTATCGTAAAGGCGGATGTTCAGGGCTCAGTTGAAGCCGTTAAGCAATCCCTGGAAAAGCTTTCCAACAATGAGGTAAGAGTCAGGGTAATCCACGGGGCGGTAGGAGCGGTAAGCGAAAGCGACGTTATGCTTGCAAGCGCTTCAAATGCCATTATAATAGGATTTAATGTAAGACCTAATCCGGCTGCTCAGGAAAACGCCAAGCGTGACGGTGTCGACCTCAGACTTTACAGGATCATTTATGACGCTATCGAGGAAATAGAAACGGCAATGAAGGGTATGCTTGCGCCCAAATACAGGGAGATCATGCTCGGCAGAGCGGATGTGCGCATGACATATAAAATCACCGGAGTAGGACCTGTGGCGGGCTGCTATGTTACCGAGGGAAAATTGCAGCGCAACGCCATGATCAGGGTGGTTCGAGACGGAATTATCGTCGCGGACGACAAGATCGCAGGCCTCAAGAGATTTAAGGATGACGCAAAGGATGTTGCCCAAGGATTTGAATGCGGCGTCTCTCTGGAAAAGTTCGGCGATATCAAAGAGGGCGATGTGTTTGAATGCTATTTTATGGAAGAGTACAGGGATTAATGTTTATGATTCAGCTTGCGGCGGCATTTTTGCCGCCCTTGCTTGTAAAAGGGGCAAAATCGGGAATAATATGAGCCGATGTCTGTGCCGGAGCCGGAAAATCGGGAATCTGACGGATATACGGACGGTATAGAATGCAGGCGGATATTTCGTCATATCTCTGTTAACGGACCCTGCTGAAGCCGCAGAGTGAAATTCGGTTATAATTTCGCTTCGGCATACTGCAAACAGACGGAAAAGGAGGTTCTGTTATGGCTAATCATAATATAGGACGGCTCGCCGAGGATATCAAGCGGGAGATTTCAGTCGCAATGTCTCAGCTTAAGGACAAGAATATTTCGGGCGGTCTTGTTACTGTCACACAGGTGGAGCTTACTAACGACCTGAGCTACTGTAAGGTTTATATAAGCGCTTTGGGCGGCGGTATAAAAACCGAAAATGCCGTTAAAACACTTCAGAAAGCAGAGGGCTTTTTCAAAAAAAGAATAAACGCAAGGATAAAAATGAGGAAGCTTCCCGAATTCATTTTTGTCGAGGATAACTCATTGGATTATTATGAAAAAATAAGCGGAATAATCAACCGGTTTTCATCTCCGTCAGCAAACGACGAAAACGGCAGTTCGGATAATGAAGAAGCCGGAAGCGGTGAGACCGAATAAAATACGCGGGGGATCCGTGATTTTAATGCGCAACCGCAGCAACAGGTGCGTGCGTATTTCTTGCAACGAAAGCTGAAAGGGAACCGATCTATGAATAAGGCCACAAACATTACCCCGGAAGAGGCGGTAAGATTCCTTCTGGATAACGATGATTTTATTATTCTTTCCCACGCTAATCCCGACGGGGATACTTTCGGGTGTGCCTACGGGCTTTGCGGAGCCTTGCAGAGAATAGGAAAAAGAGCAAAAACCTTGTGTGCAGATCCGCTATCCGAAAGGTTTTCATATCTTAAAGACGCAATAGAAGAGCAAAATTTTACGGAAAAGACGGTGGTTTCCGTCGATGTTGCGGACAGGTCGCTTTTAGGCGGGCTCGAAGAAAAATACGGAGATAAAATAGACCTGGCTATCGATCATCATATTTCTCACCGTCCCTTCGGCAGGAAAATTTATGTTGACGACACTGCTGCCGCAGCTTGTGAAATCGTTTATGATCTGGCTCTTTGTTTAGGGGAAGGGGCTGTTGACGAAAAGGTGGCGAAGTGTTTTTATACGGGAATCGCTACCGATACAGGGTGCTTTAAATTCGGCAATACTACGAGAATTACCCACGAAAAGGCCGGTAAGCTTATGGAATACGGCTTTGACGCGGCAACGCTCAACTATGTTCTGTTTGATATGAAAACAAAGGCGCGAATCAAGCTCGAACAATATGTTTTTGAAAACATTCAGTTTTTTGACGGAGACAGAGGCGCATTAATCATTCTTTCAAAGGATATTCTTGACAGCGTGGATACAGAGGATGTCAACGGGATCTCAGCCCTTCCCAGACAGATACAGGGTGTTGAGGTAGGAATCGTTCTTAAGGAGAAAAAAGACGGCTGGAAGGCTTCTATGCGCTCTCTTAATATTGATGTTCAGAGGATATGCGGGCAATTCGGCGGCGGCGGTCATATCAGAGCCGCGGGATGTTCGTTTACGGGAATATCCGCAGATGAAGCAGCCGAAAAGATTAAAAAGGCAGTAAGTGAGAGCTTGGCATAGCTCCGTGATCTGTGCCTGACATAATCAGACACTATTGCCTAATGACAAAAAGAGTGATACTATGAACGGAATTATTTGCATTTATAAAGAAAAAGGCGTTACCTCATTTGATGTGGTGGCGGAGATAAGGCGGATTTTCGGTACAAGAAAGGCCGGCCACGGAGGAACCCTCGATCCTATGGCCGAGGGAGTTTTGCCCGTATTTATCGGCGCGGCTACAAAGGCGGTCGATTACTGTCCCGACAATACCAAGCAATATCTGGCGGGCTTTCGGTTCGGCCTTACCACGGATACTCAGGATATTACGGGAAACGTTCTTTCAAGCTGTGACAAATATGTAAGCAGGAATAAAATGCCGATGATCGAGCGCTTGTTTACAGGCGAGCTTATGCAGACTCCGCCTATGTATTCGGCGGTAAAGGTGGACGGTCAAAGATTGTATGATCTTGCACGCAGGGGTGAGGTCGTTGACAGAAAGCCGCGTCCCATAACGATCCACGAGCTTAAAATACAGCATTATGAGGATAATTGCGGCGAAATGCTGATCACTTGTTCAAAGGGAACATATATACGCACTCTTATAAACGATATAGGAGAGGAAATGGGGACGGGGGCGGTCATGACAAGCCTTGTCAGAACAAAATCAGGTGTGTTTACGCTTGACGGCTGTTACCGGATATCCGAGCTTGAAGGAAAATCCTCCGATGAACTGGAAAAGCTGCTCATGCCTCTCGAAAAGCTATATGAACAGCTTCCCAAAGCACATCTTGACGGCGAACAGACCCGACTTTTCAGAAACGGTGCGGAGCTGGACGCGGACAGGATCAGATTCGATACTATCTATGACATGGGGTATTATATCCAAGGCTCCGACGGAGTATTTCTGGGAATAGGAATAATAGACACCAATCATAGCCTGAAGGTTATACGAAGATTCAATACCGATATTTCAGGTCCGGCTGACGGAAACGACGAATCCGGCGAAGCTCCGGCGCAGACAGAGAAGAATGACGCACAGTTATCGGATAAAGAGACGAAAGACGGCGTTCAGACGGAAAACGCCGATTTCACCGACAAGACGGGAATAACCGATGAAGCGGAGGAAAAATGACAGATATAACCGCTAAGGGATGCAGAAAAAAAAGCGCAGTGGCTCTCGGTTTTTTTGACGGACTGCATCTTGGTCATATTGAGGTAATCAAGCAGGCTCTGGTTAAGCCGGGATTGTGTTCAGTGATATTTACCTTCAATAACAAGACAATGCTCCCGAAATTCAAGGAGCGGGAAAATATCATTTCGTATGATCTTAAGCTTGAACTTCTGGCCAGGGTCGGGGTCGATTATATTTTTGCACCGGATTTTGCGGATATGAGGGATTTGTCTCCGGCGGAATTTGTGGACAATATCCTTACGGAAAAGCTTAATGCGGGATTTGTGGCCTGCGGATATGACTTTCGCTTTGCAAAAGGCGGGAAAGCCGATGCGCAACAGCTTGCCGAGCTTTGTGTCCAAAGAGGTATAGAGGTCTGTATAGTTCCCGCCGTCAAAATCGACGGAGAGCCTGTAAGCTCAACGGCCATAAGAAAGCTTATAAAAGACGGAAATGTTTCTGAAGCCAACAGACTTCTCGGGTATGAGCTTACTTATGTGCTCGAGGTAGTGGAAGGGAAGAAGAACGGCAGACGCATGGGGTTTCCCACAATAAATCAGATCATTCCGGAAGGTATGATCGTTCCGCGATTCGGAGTATATAAAAGCTGGACGCAGATAAGGGGAAGAAATTATCCTTCTATTACGAATATAGGCGTAAAACCTACGATCGCACTTGAAGAGGGCGAGGAAAGAATACCTGAGATGGAAACCCATATAATAGGATTTTCCGGTGATCTTTACGGACTCAGGGCAAAGGTCGTACTCAGGGAATTTATGAGAGAGGAAAGACGCTTCAAAAGCCTGGATGAACTAAAGAATCAGCTTGAGGCGGATAAGTCGGCCGCACTGGAAATAAATAATACTTGAAAAATGCGGAAGACGCGGCGATAAAATAATATTACCCTGAAAAGGAAATGACAACGTATTTGTTAAAAAATCATCACGTCGTTTTCACTAATATATGTTACAATTCTTCCGCTGATCCGATGAAGCGCTTGTGACAATGATCATATAAGGCTTATTGCGTGAACGAAATTCGTTTTCAGATATGTTATTGATAATTATTCGTCGGCCAGAGACGATGGATTTTTTAAAGGCTTTGACGTTCGATTTTGACTGTGAAAAAACGGGAAGTACATAAATTCCTGCGTCAAAGGCGTATTCAAATATAATTCGGCCGCATCGGGCGGCGGAAAGGATATAAAATGATAGAAGTAAAAAATCTTACCAAGCAATTCGGAAGCAAGACGGCGGTCAAGAACGTTTCCTTTTCCGTTAATGAAGGGGAAATACTGGGATTTCTCGGTCCTAACGGCGCAGGTAAGTCCACAACCATGAATATGCTTACGGGTTATATTTCTTCCACATCCGGTACGGCTATGATAAACGGCATAGACGTACTCGAGGATCCTATCGGAGCTAAAAAACATATCGGTTATCTTCCGGAAAAACCGCCGGTTTATGGAGATATGACGGTCAAGGAATATCTTAACTTCGTATATCAGCTGAAAAAAAGCAAGCTTCCGAGAGAAAGTCATCTCGCGGAAATATGCGATCTGGTGAAAATAACCGATGTTAAAAATCGTCTTATACGAAATCTTTCAAAGGGTTATCAGCAGCGCGTAGGTTTTGCCCAGGCACTTGTGGGAAATCCGGGAGTGCTTATTCTGGACGAGCCTACCGTAGGACTTGACCCTAAACAGATAATCGAAATACGAACGCTGATCAAAAAGCTCGGCAAGCATCACACGGTTATATTATCCTCGCACATACTTCCTGAAATTCAGGCGGTCTGCGATAAAATAGTTGTTATAAGCAGCGGCAGCATTGTCGCCAACGATACTACGGATGCGCTGGCACGGAATCTGTCCGCAGACCATAAGCTGGTTCTCCGTACCGAGGGAAAGAGCGAAGAGATCAAGAAGCTTCTATCCTCAATACCCGGAATGGAAAGGGTATATATAAACCGCGAGGCTGAGCCGGGTGTATTCGAATACTTTATCGAAGCAGCTCAGGGCAAGGATCTCAGACGGGAGATATCCAAAAAGCTCACATCACGCAACTACCCGATATTGATGATGAAATCCAATGAGCTTACCCTTGAGGAAATATTTCTCAAACTTACTACCGGAGATAATTACGGTCGCGTGGATATGTAACAGCGGACCGTTGATCAATCATAAAAAAGGAAAGGAAGCATCATAAATGTTTGCAATAATGAAGCGGGAGCTTTTGTCATATTTTACCTCTCCGCTGGGGTATGTGTTTGTGGCCGTATTTTATTTGTTTTCGGGAGTATTTCTGTATCTGTTCACCTTATATAATCAAACGGCGGATATGGGATCTGTTTATGTGGGTATGTTTTTTGTAATGCTTATTATGATACCCATTCTTACGATGAGACTTATGGCTGAGGAAAATCGGCAAAAAACGGATCAGCTTATTCTTACGTCACCGGTAAGCCTGCCGAGGCTTGTTATAGGAAAGTTTCTGTCCGCATTTGTCATTCTACTTATGTGTATGGTGATCTTTTTAATTTACGGTATTGTGTTAAGCTTCTTCACCTCGGTAAACTGGCCTATAATTTTAGGTAATATCGTAGGTATGCTGCTGCTTGGTTCGGTTTGTATCTCGTCCGGGCTTTTTATTTCCACACTTACCGAAAACCAGATGATTGCGGCGGTGGGAGCGATCGGCCTTAATATAGGATTCATACTTATCGATTCCTTTGCCTCGGTTATGCCCACTGAATTTTTACAGAACGTTTTCCGTTCGCTTTCCTTCTATTCCCGGTATAATGAATTTACTATCGGGATTTTCAGCTTTTCCAATATATTCTTTTTCATAAGCGTTGCTTTTATTTTCGTTTTTCTTACCGTAAGGGTCCTTGAAAAAAGAAGATGGGCATAATGTTATTTTTATATTTTTTTGAACGATAAAGCGGATTTTTCAGCAGCAGAATAATTATTTGCTCAGGAGTCATAAGATCCGCACCATAATAGGGATGATGCGTATTCGGACGCAGATCCCCAACTGCACATAACAGGAAGGAATGAACAAAGCATGAGTAAGAAGAAATATAAAACAGGCGGAAATGAAGTGCCGGAAAATAAAAATAACGAAAAAATTGCGGATGAAACGTCCGCTAATGATTCTGAAATTCTCAATAAAGCCGATACGGCGGATGTAAAATCCGAAGATAACACAACGTCGGATTCTCAATCAACCGCAGCAAAGGCAAAACGGCAGAGCGGCGACGCTCCGGGAAAGAGCAAAGGCGCCGGAAAGGGAAAAAGACTGAAGCACGGAGCGCTGGCCGTTACGTTTACGGTTATATTTGTAGCGGCTATAGTTCTTATAAATATAATTTTTAATATGGTTCTCGCCAGATTCGATATTTCAGCCGATCTTTCCGATAATTCAATGTACACCATCGATGATACTACGGCCGAATATCTGTCGGGAGTGGAGGACAATATCTCCATAATCGTCGCTTCCGACGAGGCGGCCTTTGAAAACGGTATTCTGCAAGGCGGACAGCAGTACGGCAAACAGGTAAGTCAGATTATACGTTCCTTCGCGGGAGCTAATTCCAGAATATCGGCTCAGTATAAGGATCTTGATTCCAACCCCGCGTTTTACTCAAAATACGGTGCGACACTCCAGGCAGGAAGTATAATCGTAGAGTCTGAAAAAACGGGCAGAAACGTTATTATAACTTCAAATGATTATCTTTCGCCAAAATATACCTACAACGGGCAGGAGATAGATTATCAGACATTTTATACCTATTATCAGATGGGGGCGGGTTCTCTTCTCAATATCGAATACTACGCGGCGGCTGAAAGAAGCATTTTGTCCGCAATTATGAATGTTACCAACGAGAATCCCGTTAAAGTAGCGGTTTTATCGGAGGATTACGGCGTTACCAATCCTACCGCTCTTGTAAGTCTATTAGAGGCCAACGCTTACATTGTTGAAAGTTTTAAGCTTACAACAGTAGAGGCTATTGATTCAAGCTATGATTATGTCATTATTTATGCGCCTATTTATGATTTCAGCAATGATGATCTGAATAAAATCGACATGTGGCTCGATAACGGGGGAAAATACGGTAAAAACCTGTTTTATGCCGCCGCATCGGTTGCGGAGGAGCTGCCCAAGCTAAACGCTTATCTCAGTGAATGGGGACTTTCGGTCGGCAGCGGTTACGTATATCAGACCAACAGTAAGTACGGGCATGCGGCGTCGCCTACTTATCAGGTGCTTTACCTCAATGAGGGAGATTACAGCGAAGGCGTGGATTCTACAACAAAGCATACGACGGGAGACGGACTCAGACCTATAAAACTGCTTTTTGAAGAAGAATCCAACTATATAACATCGCCTATAATTTCTTCATACGACGGAGCAGTTATCGCTCCTTTTGACAAGCTTCAGAATTTCGATCCCTCTACCGCAGAAGAGTCCGGCGAATTTGTGGTTGCCGCAGAATCCGCCAAGACGCGGTTTGAAGGCGTTAATCCTTTTTCAAGCCGTGTATTCGTTACCGGCGGGCACTATATACTTGACGCAGCCTTTATGCAGTCAGAACAGGACAATAATTCTGATATTTTCTTAAACATCTTTAATAAAACCAGCGGCAGAGAAAAGGTGGAAATTTCAATAACACCAAAATCCTATACCGTTCCCACCTTTGAGATCACTGCGGCGCAGGCGCGGGGAATCACCGTTGTTTTTGCCGTAGTCGTACCCCTTGCCGTTATTGCCGCAGGAGTGGTAGTTATCATACGAAGAAAGAGAAGGTAATGGAGCAAATATGAAAATCGATACAAAAAGCAGGAACTTTAGGATAATTTTGTTTTCTGTGATAGGTCTTGCGGTTCTGGCGGCGGTTATCGTTTTGCTTATGCTTACGGCGCCAAAGGATCCGGACGAATCAGATGAAAACGTTACTACTTCGGATACGGCGGATCCTGCCTTGATGCTTCAGCCGGAAAGTCTCGGAAATATTAAAAGCATTAAAGTAGAGAATTCCCTTGGAAGTTTTACCGTTATAAGGAGCGTCAAGGAAAACGGAGATGTGAACTGGGATATTGAAGGATTAGATGATATTGACCGGTCTCTTTTAAGCAGCACCGCATTTGACAGCCTTGCCAAGGCCGTTACGGATATGACGGCGCGGTCCGTTATCGAGGAAAATGCCTCGGATCTGGCACAGTATGGTCTTGAAAAGCCTTCGGTAAAAGCTGAGGTCATATTCGAAAACGGCAGCTTCAATTTTCTGATAGGGGATACCGTTACAAGCGGGTCGGCAAACTACTTAATGGTAGAAGGCAATCCTACCGTCTATTCCTACTATTCCTATTCGCTCAGCTCCGTCATCAATAATGATGCAATGTCATTTATAAATACGGCCGTAATGCCTTCCTTCGATCAGAATAACGCGCCGGATATAAAGAAAATCACCGTTACCCGCAAGGATTGGGATAAGCCGCTTATACTTGAATCGATGCCGGAGCTTCCGGAGGACAGCACCAGTATACAGGTGTTTGCCTATACCTTTACTTCGCCTTATTCCGTTTATCTTGATCTTAATGACGGAAGCGACTTTCTTAATGCAATCAACGGACTTTCCGCGCAGAAGGCCGCCTTTGTAAAGCCTACTGATGAACAGATAAAGGAAACGGGGTTAGACGATCCCTTCTGTGAGGTAGACCAATTGGCGGGCGATACAATTTATCGTTTATATATAGGCGATGCTATTACCCAGGAGGTAAAGGACGAAGAAACGGGGATCACCAAAAAAGAGATAACAGGATATTACGGAAGAAGCAATATGGTTCCGGATGTTATTTTTATCTTTAATTCCGATGATCTGATCTGGGCTTCAATGCAAGCTACGGATTATATGTCAGAGCTTTTCCTTATGCCGTATATATATGATGTGGATACTCTGAGCTACCGCGATGCAAACTGTGATTTTACCGTTAAGATAGAAGGCGACAATGATGAAAGTCATTTTTATATTGATGGAGAGGAAATAGATGAGAAGCCTTTAAGAGGATTTTATCAATACCTTGTCGGCTGCCGCGGTGAGGAATTCTATACCGAAGACGCGAAGGGCGATTTTATAGCAGAATTCACTTACACTTACAGGGATGACCGAGAGCCGAGCACGGTCAAACTTTATTCATCCGATGACAGAAGGGTTATTATTGAGATTAACGGAAGCAATGTTTTCAAGACCAAGTGGAATTATCAGACAAGGCTTTTGGAGAATGCTAAGGCGTTTCTTAAGGGTGAGGAGATCATTCAGAATTATTGACGTTATCGGTTTATTTGCAGTTAGTGCATTGGAAATACGGGTTATTCCCCGATAAATTTAAGAAAGAGGTTGTTGTTATGGCTGAGCAGGAATTTTTCACTTATAAGGGCCTTCCTTTGGTCAGAAAAGGAAATATGATTTATTACGGAAATATGAGCGATGAAACCGTGGCTAATTTACAGATAGTTTCCACGAAAGACGTTAACGGCCTTCAAGTAGCGGACAAGGTCAAGGTATGGCTTATGCTTACCCAGACCGAGGGAGTGGACGCCAGCGAGATAATGAAAAAGTCCTGTGAAAGAAGCGGACTATATGAGGCGCTGGATGTTGCTTATATCTGGTTGGAAAGAGAAAAGACCAGCAGTTGATAACGATTCTGAAAAATTGTTGTTTTTGTGTTGAAGCGGGTCGATGCTTTAAAAAGGCGGTGTGTGATACACCGCTTTTTTTATTGGAGCTTTAGCGCAAAAACCAGCTGCTTTAGCGGCTGTCTGTAATAGTAATGCTATGTCAGACCTTCAACACCCCCTTAGGGGTTGAGCCTGTAATTCGCCCTTTTAGGGCGTGTGCAAACCACCACTTCAGTGGTGGTTTTGATTTGTAATACTAATTCCCAATTAAAAGTAGACAAAGGCGACGGGCGGAGCGTTCCTGATCAAGGAAGTCCCGACGCGGTAATATGCGGATATTTCAAGGAGGGCTGACGCAGAGTAGGGGCGCTTCGGTCGTTGGATTTGTCTGATTTTAATCGGAAATTAGTATAAAACCGACCTATGGCGGTCATTTTGATTGAAACGGCTATAAGCGTTAAATTTTTTCGTACAGTATGGTTCAAAGGGATATTGCCGGTATAAATGAGGGGGATCATTAAGGTGAAATATATTAAGCGAAGCGATAAAAATCCGGATTATACAGCCATACAGCCTCCGGTTTCCGCAAATATCATCTGAGGCGCTTATAATTTTACTGAGATATTCTGCCTTCGCCATAGAAAAAACCGTTTTTAAGGCAACACCGCACAATTATTGCGTGTGAATTGCGCAGCCAGATTTTTCGTGAGCTTGCAAAAATTCGACGCAGGAGTACTGACGTATTTCAATGAGAATTTGTGTAAGCTGACTGAATATATGCAAGCAAGCCGCACGCAAAGCCCTCAGGCGGTCATTGTGCGGCATTGCCTTAAATAAAACTACTCTGTCAGTTCTTTTGCGGCTGTAAATATAATTATCCTTTATTGCTTACGGGGCCGGCATCTATGCTGTAACAAAAGTCAGACATTTGTATAAGATGACGACGTTCTTAATGAAATCGTTATCCAAGGATACGCGTCAGGATAATTTATATAGGGCAAAAGAAATAAAAATTTTTTATGGTATCGTTTTCAGCTATTGAAAAATCCGGACAAATAGGATATACTTAAAATAATTCTAAATTATGAAAGGAAAGGTCTATTTTAATGAAATTCGGCTACTTTGATGATGTCAACCGTGAATATGTCATTACTTCCCCTAAGACACCCTATCCTTGGATCAATTATTTGGGAACAGAGGGCTTTTTCTCTTTGATCTCCAATACCGCAGGCGGTTACAGCTTTTATAAGGACGCAAGGCTGCGCCGTATTACGCGCTACCGTTACAATAACGTTCCCGTTGATATGGGCGGACGGTATTTTTATATCAAGGACGGCGACACCGTCTGGAACCCCGGCTGGTCTCCCGTTAAGACGGAGCTTGACTCTTATTCCTGCCGCCACGGTATGGGATATACCGTTATAAGCGGTGAGAAGAACGGCGTTAAAGCAGAGGTGAAGTTTTTCGTTCCCGTTGGCTTTAACGGAGAGGTGCAAAGGCTGACGCTGACAAATAAAAGCGGAACGGCAAAGAAGCTTAAGCTCTGGAGCTTCCTCGAATGGTGCCTTTGGGATGCCAATGACGATACCACAAACTTCCAGCGTAATTTTAACACGGGAGAAGTGGAAATAGACGGAAGCACCATTTATCATAAGACCGAGTATAAAGAGCGCCGGGATCACTATGCATTTTATACCGTAAACGCTGATATTCAGGGCTTTGATACGGACCGTGAAAGCTTTTTGGGATTATACAACGGTTTTGGCGAGCCTCAGACAGTTAAAGAGGGCAAGGCGCGTAATTCCGTTGCCGACGGTTGGTCTCCTATCGCTTCTCACTATATTGAAATAGATCTTAAGGACGGAGAGAGCAAGGATCTTATCTTCCTTTTGGGTTATGTTGAAAACGATTTTGAGGAGAAGTTTGCTCCCGACCTTACCGATTCGGATAATATAATTACCACTGCCGGCAGCAGAAAGAACATTGTCAACAAGAAAAAAGCGAGGGAAATGATAGAGCTTTGCAATACTGCCGAAAAGGCGGATAAGCTGTTTGAAAGCCTTAAGGAGTATTGGGACAACGTTCTCAGACAGTACAGCGTTAAATCTCCCGACGATAAGCTTAACAGAATGGTCAATATCTGGAACCAGTATCAGTGTATGGTTACTTTCAATATGAGCCGCTCCGCCTCCTACTTTGAAAGCGGAATAGGCAGAGGAATGGGCTTCCGTGACAGTAACCAGGACCTTTTGGGCTTTGTTCATCAGATCCCCGCAAGGGCAAGAGAAAGACTTATCGATCTTGCCGCCACAATGCTTGAGGACGGGGGAGCATATCATCAGTACCAGCCTCTCACCAAGATGGGCAACCATGAGTTAGGCTCTAACTTTAACGACGATCCGCTGTGGATGATACTTGCCGTTGCGGCTTATATCAAGGAAACAGGAGATATGTCAATACTTGACGAGAAGGTGCCTTACGAGAACAAGGATGAGCTGGCGGATACCATGCTCGATCATATGAAGAGAGCCTTCTACCATGTCTGCACCAAGATCGGCCCTCACGGACTGCCGCTAAGCGGACGCGCGGACTGGAACGACTGCCTTAACCTCAGCTGCTTCTCCGACAAGCCCGGCCAATCCTTCCAGACATATACCTCTCCGAAGTACGGCGATACGGGATACAGCAAGGTTGCCGAATCTGTAATGATCGCGGGTATGTTCTGCTTTATCGGTCCAGAGTATGTGAAGATGTGCAGAATGAAAGGCGATAACGCCGAAGCGGATAAGGCACAGTCTGAAATTGACAAGATGAGCAAGGCTACCATGGAATACGGCTATGACGGTGAGTGGTTCCTGCGCGCTTATGATGATAACGGAAATAAGGTCGGCTCGCATGAAAACGAGGAGGGCAAGATATTTATCGAGCCTCAGGGCTTCTGTGTAATGGCGGGAGTCGGTAAGGACAAGGGAGCTGATCTTAAGACGCTTGAAAGCGTTGACAAGTATCTTAACAGCAAGCACGGCCTTGTACTTAATAATCCCGCATTTACCCGTTACTACATTGAGTACGGTGAGATTTCCACATATCCTCCCGGATACAAGGAGAACGCGGGTATCTTCTGCCACAACAACGCTTGGATAATCTGTGCCGAAGCGTTTGTGGGACACGGAGACAAGGCGTTTGAATATTACTCAAAGATCGCTCCCGCTTATAACGAGGAGATTTCCGATCTGCACCGCACCGAGCCTTACGTATATGCTCAGATGATTGCTGGCAAGGACGCGCCTCGCTTCGGTGAAGCAAAGAACAGCTGGCTTACCGGTACCGCCGCATGGAATTTCGTTGCGGTTTCTCAGTATATTTTGGGTGTCAAGCCCGATTATGAGGGCCTTGCGGTTAATCCTTCAATTCCCGCAGGTTGGGATGGCTTCTCCGTCTCAAGGCAGTTCAGAGGAGGAGTTTACAATATTACCGTTAAAAACCCCAATCACACCGGTCACGGTGTTAAGTCAATGACCGTTGACGGCAAGACTGTTGAAGGCTGTATTGTCCCTGATTTGGGTGAAGGCGAGCATAATGTTGAGGTTATTCTTTAAATTATAGAACCTAACGCAGCTTCAGGGCAGCGTCGTACGATGAAGATTGTACGACGCTGCCCTATTTTTTTGTAAATCTGAGAATATTTTATCATTTTAGAGGTATCAAATTTTGATATAAAGATAAACGCAATCAAAGACAATAAAACGGGTCTTGTTAATTGAAGGACCTTTTCGTATGATTCGGAGAATTTAAAATTATTTCCAACGTAATCGCCATAGCGATTTTAACTGCGGGATCAGTTCCTTGTATTATTTCTTATGCGGGTCATGAATTGAATTTCATATTATGCAGTGCGCGTTATAGACCCATTCATAAGGATCAAAAAAAGCAAGTTAGATGAGGGGAAAACAAAATGAAGATAGATGCGCACCTTGATTTATGTGAACACGCCTTATGAAAAGCAGCATATGATTGTCTTAAATTTTCGTTATTATCCTTTTATTGATTTTTAAAATACATAAAAAATCCTACGGCAACGTAAATCCTTTTTTCTGCACTTGTTTTTTTCTTTAAAGTGTGTTATACTGTAAATAATAAATTTGCATTTTGCATATCCGGCGGAAAATGCCGCTGCGGTCATATGGAAAAGTAAAATGCAGTCTTTTTTCGGTTTATGTAAATTGATTTTTGACCTGCGGGGTCTGACCGTAAAGAGACGGCGGGAATATCATTTTTTATTATGAAAGGATAACCGTTATGAAAATTCTTTATGTATCCAGTGAGGCTCAACCCTTTGCAGCTTCGGGCGGACTTGCCGATGTTGCGGGATCGCTTCCGAAGGCACTGGCGGAAGAAGGACAGGAATGTATCGTGGTATTGCCTTATTATGTAAATACCATCAAGGAATCTCAGAAAGAAAATATCAGATACGTTGATAACTTCTATGTTTCGGTAGGCTGGAGAGCGCAGTATTGCGGTGTTTTTCAGACTGAGCTTAACGGGGTGACCTATTATTTCCTTGATAACGAGTACTATTTTAAACGCGATTTCGGTCTTTACGGCTATTATGACGACGGCGAAAGATTTGCGTTCTTTTCCAGAGCGGTTATGGAGCTGGTACAAAAATTTAATCTCCGTCCTGATATAATAAACGCCAATGATTGGCAATGTGCCCTTATTCCCGTTTATTATAACCTCTATTACCGCAATCAGTATAATATGCAGAATATTCATACCGTATTTACCATACATAACATTCAGTATCAGGGACGTTACGGTCTGGAGATGATGGAAGAAATACTTGGGATTCCCAAGTATTACACTTCGGTTATGGAGTATGACCATGACGTAAACTTTATGAAAGCGGCTATTGAAGTTTCGGAAAAGGTAACCACCGTTTCTCCGACCTATGCTCAGGAGATAATGGATCCGTGGTTTGCACACGGGCTTGACAGAATATTAAAAACAAAAACATATAAGACCTGCGGCTTCCTTAACGGTATAGATCAGGATATGTACAACCCGGAATCCGATGCCGACATTCCCGCTAAATTCAGCGCTAAAAACAAATCCGGTAAAAAAACCTGCAAGCAGAAGCTTTTAGAGGAAGTAGGTCTCGGCGGAGGCGATGACGCTCCCGTTATAGGTCTTGTTTCGCGTCTTGTTGAGCATAAGGGCTTCGATCTTGTAAAATGCGCTTTTGATGAAATGGTAGGTCTGGGCTGTAAAATAGTTATTCTTGGTTCGGGAGAAGCTCAGTATGAAAACTTTTTCCATGAAATGCACTATCGGTATCCGGATAAGGTAAGCTTTACATGCGGTTATATTCCGGCTCTTGCCAAAAAGATATATGCCGGTGCGGATATGTTCCTAATGCCCAGTAAAAGTGAACCCTGCGGACTTGCGCAGATGATCTCGCTGCGTTATGGTACTGTGCCGATCGTAAGAGCCACCGGCGGTTTGAAGGATTCCATACGTGATTACGGTGAACCTGATGACAGCGGTCTCGGATTTACCTTCCAGTCATATAATGCCCTTGACATGCTCGGGGCGGTACGAAGAGCCACCGAGCTTTACTATAATGACAAGCGCAAGTGGGGCGCGCTTGTAACCAAGGGCATGAAGGCGGACTTTAGCTGGAACAGATCGGCTAAGCTTTATATAGGCCTTTATAAGGAGCTTTGCGGTCAGTGAACATAATTTAATAATAAGTCTTATACGGCAGCTTATTCTTGACTTTGGGCAAAGAAGAGCTGCCGTATTTTAAAAAAGATATTGTATTATAGCCTCAGATTGCGGA
This sequence comes from uncultured Ruminiclostridium sp., assembly GCA_910579265.1. Taxonomy (GTDB): domain Bacteria; phylum Bacillota; class Clostridia; order Oscillospirales; family Ruminococcaceae; genus Ruminiclostridium_E. The sequence goes on from CAJTTE010000019.1 coordinate 33,782, forward strand.
AAGAAGGAAAATTTTATTTCGATGCATGAGGACAATGTATTGTTTTGACGGGATCGTTCGCTTTGCTCACTTTTGTTATGGCAAATTAAGGCAACACCGCACAATGATTGGGTGTGGATTTCGCAGTCAGATTTTTCGTCAGTTTGCAAAAATTCGATGCAGGAATACTGACGTATTTCAAGGAGGATTTGTGTATGCTGGCGGAATATATGCAAGCAAGCCGCACGCAAAGCCGTCGGGCGGTCATTGTGCGGTATTGCCTTAATATTATTTTTCAGGTATAGGTATATCACTTAAAGATTCGGATAAATATGCAGGATATATCATATTTCGTTCGGATTATACGCCGGGTTCAGGACTGCAATGTATCCGGCGCCGTGTATTTTCCGGCATAAATGCCGCGATAAGTCCCGTAAAAATTAGCTTTAGATAAATTGGATAAAGCTAAAATGCTTTTAAAGTATTAGGATCAGGTTTTAAAATAATATATATGCAAAGCACTGTACGAATTGTCAAATCTTACATTTTTTTATTATTTCTCTTGACAAAAACAACTTGGTATAGTATGATAAATGTATATATTTATGTCAACTTGATTTTTATGCTGTTTTTTCGGCGGCTAATATATTCGCGGGAGTATTTTTATTCCGATGTGCAGCACCATTGCAATTTAAAATGAAAGGACCGTTAAAAATGGGACTGAAGGAAAATTTTTCACAGGCGGTAAAGGAGCTTACCGGCAATTCGAGAGATGACGATAAAAAAAGAAATTCTCAGTATGAGGGTCTGAAAAGGGCCTTGGATAACGATCAGCCGTCTCCTAATATGCCTGAGGGAAACAGCCAGCCTTATTATCGTAACCGCGATGACAGCCGCAGTACTCAGGAGCCTGAGTATAACCGTCCGTCGAGAGATATGAACGGCGGCTACAGGAATCAGGACAGGGAGTTTGATAATTACGGCAACAGCGGCTCCAGGAATTATAATGACGATTACCGAAGACAGGATGCAGGTTATTACGATAACCGCCGTCAGGATGGCTATTATGACGATAATCGCGGTCGTGGGACGGGCTATAATAATGACCGCGACCAGGACAGAAATTTTAACGGAGGCCGCGGATCCGACAGGATATATAACGATAACCGTGATCGGGAAAGAAATTTTGACGACGACCGCAGACAGGACAGAATGTACGCAAACGAAGGCAATCGGGACAGAGACTTTGAAAACGGTGCGCCGGACAGAAGATATGAAAACGGATCCGAGCGGCAGAATGCGGATTATAGTGACCGGAGGGACGATTACGATAACCGCCAGAGCCGTCCTTATGAGGGCAGAAACCAGAGGGATACATATCCTATGGCGTCCTCGGGCAGCCGCACTGAGCGAAGGGATTACCGTGATGCTGCTGATAACGAAATAACGGTTATATCAAGAAATACGATGATCGACGGTAATGTTCGTTCTCTTGCGAATATGAGTATAGACGGCGATATCAGAGGCGACGTGGAAACCACAAAGGATATTGAGCTTAACGGTCGTATCGTGGGAAACATGACATGTAATAATGCTAATATGATAACGTCACAGGTGCAGGGAAATCTTGTACTTAAGGGAAGCGTTGAGATAGGACGCGATACGTTGCTTATAGGCGACCTTAATTCCGGATTTGCCAGCATAAACGGTAAGGTAAAGGGCAATGTAGAGATTTCCGGTAAGGCGGAATTTAAGGCGGACGCAGTTATATTCGGAGATATAAGCGCATCTACCATTACCGTTGACGACGGGGCAATTATTCAGGGATATGTAAGCACCACATTCCTCAATAAGGATGAAAGTGAAAAGATATTCCCGGAATCGGTTGAAATAGGGGAATAAACTGAAAAAAAATATAAAAGCACCACATATGAGTGGTGCTTAAATTTTCGGAAAGGGAACAGTTTATGATAAAAAGAAGTTCTTCTGAAATAAAGGATGAATTTATTTCCGTCTACAACGCAAACATAAACAGGGACGGTGCAGATAAGCTGTTGGATTATCTGACAAACCGCTGTGACTTTTTTACGGCGCCTGCCAGCACACGGTTTCACAGCTGCTATGAAGGGGGCTTGGCACAGCACTCTCTGAATGTATATTATTGCCTTAAGGATTATCTGGAAAGGCGAAGGGTAATTGAAGAATATAAGCTCAGCTATACTGATGAGACCGTTGCGGTTGTAGCTCTGCTCCATGATATATGCAAGGTCGATACATATGTTAGGGATTTTCGTAACGTGAAAAACGAACAGGGTATATGGGAGCGTGTTCCCACCTATCGTTTTGAGGATAAGCTTCCGTATGGTCACGGCGAAAAATCCGTATATATGATAAGCGGGTTTATGCGCCTTTCAAGAGAAGAGGCAATGGCCATTCGGTGGCATATGGGTTTTTCCGGAAGTGAAGAGACAAATCTCGTAAGCAGGGCGATGGAAAGCTACCCCCTTGCATTTGCGGTATCTACCGCAGATATGGAGGCCAGTTATTTTCTGGAAGAATAAAGGCCTTATTATGCCATAAGAGAAGTGAGCGAAGGAAACGCTTTCTTTAAAACGGTAACATGTCCTCAAATATAAAAATAAAATCTTTTTTCGCAGTCAGGCTGCCGTTATAAAATAAATAGAGCAGGGTAAAGCGATTTTTCCGTATCATCAAAAGGTTCTCGAACATTAAAATGATTCGTTTTCTTTACTTGCTTAAAGCCGCTTTTATTTAAGGCAACACCGCACAATTCGCACGCAAAGCCGTCGGGCGGCCATTGTGCGGTATTGCCTTAAAAATCCTGTACAAAATCGAAGAAGCCCGCTGCATATTGACGCATTTTGCGTTAAAGTGCAGCGGGTCTTTATAAAACAGTATCGATTGCCATGTTTTCAGTACCGTCTTTTAAGTTATCTTTAATTTTTTAAAAACATTTTAATAATCCGTCCGGTTTTTTACTGCCTTGAGCTGTTCCCGGAAAAATACGGGAACAGCGGGAAAAACGACTTGACGATAAATTAAGACGATACCCCGTAACCGTCGCTTTATGTGCTGTGGCGCAGGTTTGCCTGAGCTTTTACGCGGTCTCCCTTTATAAAATTCTATTTTAGCACATTCGTATTATTTGGTATGGTTTATACAATTTGACAAAAAACGAGGCGCGATCACGGCGATGTTTACGCGGTTTTCCCTAAGCTTTAATTAAACAGTCAGGGTTCGGGATTACATCGGCATATTATGCCATAGTGTACTCACCCTTACGCTACAGCTGTCTGTCCTAAGATGATATAATCCTTTGGCGCTTATTGCTTCTCGCTTGCGGTTGTGCTTTCCGGATCCTCCAGATTAAGAAGCTCATAATTCAGTACATAGGGATAATCCTTTAAAAAATCCGTGACCTTTTTATAGGATTCCTGCTGGACTAAAAACTCTCTGCCCTGATCGTTAAGGCTTTTTATTTCTTCATCGGTAAATTTTAGATCATCCTTGTAGCATATTATTGACCATCCCGCGTCGGTCTTTTGTATCTCGGAGTACTCGCCTTTGTTTTTTATAGACATAGCGGCTTCTATTATTTTTTTGTCAATGGTGCTGCTTTTCGGATAAAGGTTGAAATCTACGTCGTTGGTGGATGTTTCGTCGTTGTACTCCTCCTGGACCTTTTTCCAATCTTCGCCGTTTTGAAGCTTTTCATAAGCTTCATCTATCCTGAATTTTACCTTTTCGAGAGCGGCGTTCAGTATTTCATCAGCCTTTTCATCGTCTCCGTCCTTACGATAGGCTTTTACCTCGCTTGCTGAAATGTCGTCTATCATTACTACGATCTGCTGTACCTTTCTCGAACCTTCCGGAATATAAAAAGCGGTATATGTCTTTTCAAAGGTGGCGATGTCTTTTTCATACATTTCCTTTGCGCTGTCTATCGTACTCTGCACAAAATCGTCCACCGTCTTGTCCTCAACGGATTCACCGACTTTTTCTATAAATTTGAGGCGTATTTGTTCATTCGTTTCCCACATTGTGAAATCTTCAACGGTAATTCCGGTTTGCGAAAGAAACTTTTCAAAAAGCTCCTGTTCCTTTTTAAGCAGCTCGTCTTCCGTGAAATCGCTGCCTAAAGCGAGCTTAGCGTCCGCTTCATAGGATTCATACCATTTTTTCAGGTTTTTTTGAACCTGTTCGTCTATTTTTTTTACTTCTTCGTCGCTGAGGGAGGCGGCTGTAATATCCATTTGCTCCGCAAGGTAAAGAACTACTCTTTCCTGTGTAAGATATTCTATGACCTCCTTGCGTAATTGTGTGCAAAGCTCCGCGTCTTTTTCTTCCGTATATCCTCCCGCGCCCATACGGTATTTGTATTCTCTGTTCCAATCGCTAAAGGTTACCGTAAAACGGTCGCCTGTGCCTTCGGGTGGATTTTCGATGGATGCTACGGGATTATTTGCCGCGTTTTGGCTGCATCCTGTAAAAAAAATAGATGCGGATATTAAAGCTGCCGCTGCCTGTTTTATTTTTTTCATCATTGTGACTGCTTGAACGGAGTGATTCCGTTATCCTTTCTTTTTGCTGTTTTCGTACACTGTTAAGCGGTAACGTCGTACTGTGACATTAGGGCAATACCGCACAATGACCGCCCGACGGCTTTGCGTGCGGCTTGCTTGCATATTTTACGTCATCTTACACAAATTCTCCTTGAAATACGTCAGTATTCCTGCGCCCAATTTATGCAAGCTGGCGAAAAATCTGACTGCGCAATTCACACCCAATCATTGTGCGGTGCTGCCTCAAATATATCTTAACCATTATATCACATTTTTTCCGAAAAGCAAAATGTATTTCAAAAAAAATCCTGAGTTTTTTGTGAAAACAAGGGGTTGCAAAGGATCGTAAAATATGGTAGAATATAATGCATATAAGGAATATTTCAAATTTGAAAATATCCAAAAGATATTACTCTCCGTCAAATTATGTTATTCGTTTTGAGCAGGAAAGGAACGGTTTTAAATATGAAAAAAAACAGATTTTTATCGTTTTTATTGGCGGGCTGTCTTCTGTTTACCGGATGCAGCGGCGGCGAAGATCAGCCTGAAACTACAACTGACGGAAACACATATGTCGACGTTACCGACGAGGAAGGAAAGCCCGTGACAAATGCCGAAGGAGAGGTTGTTACATCGGTAATACCTGCCGTTCCCGAGGAAAAGGAACTTACCGTGGGCTTCGTTTATTCCGGAAAGGCAGGCGGGGACGCTGTTTCCGAATATTTTGAAGATGCGAGAGCCGAAATCGCGAGGGTTCTCGGCGCAAAGACCTATTATGTGGAAAACGTCCTTGTGTCGCAGTTTGAAGCTGCGACCGCGGTTCTGGTCGAAAAGGGCTGCAACGTTATTGTAAGTACGAGCGTCAGATATGCCAATGCAGTATATGACGAGGCAACCGGAAATAAAAAAGTTCATTTTGTAAGCTATGGAGGAACAAAGGCGCAGAATAATCTTTCCTGTTTTCAGGGGGAGGTGTACAAAGGCGCGTTCGTATGCGGTCTTGCGGCGGCTTATAATTCGGACAGCAATATTATAGGTGTGGTTGCCGATCCTGCCGTAATTTCTGTTTATAATGTCATTGACGGTTTCATAATAGGCGCCAAAGAGCTTACGAAAAACGATACCGACGTAAGAGTGAATTGGGCATGGGGCAACAGGGATCAGGAGACAAAGGACGCTATCGACAACCTTATTTCTCAGGGCTGTGACGTTATATTTACGGCTACGGGCTCCAGGTTTGCGGTGCAGTATTGCGAGCTCAAGGGCATAAAGGTGATAGGATTGTCCTACAATATGCCCGATCTGGCTCCGGAAAACTATATAACCGGAACCTTCTGTAATGTGAAATTGTTTCTTATTGACGTGCTCCGCTCCGTAAGATACGGTACGGACGGTGTTGAGGTTTACCGCGGAGGGATCAAAGAGGGTGCCGTAAGAGTTGTGGCGATAAACGAAAAAGCCCGTGAAGGGACCAAAGAGATATGCGATACTCTTTATCAGCTTTGCGAACAGGGAAAAGCGCTTGTATTCAAGGATGAGTTAAAGGATACCAACGGAAATATAAAGGTAAAGAAGGGTGAAACTCTTGATGCGGACAAGATAATGGGCATCGATTGGCTTGAACAAAGCGTTAAGAGCGAAAACAACTATTGTGAGCCTTTGCTTGATCCGGTGGGCTCAGACCTTACCGTTTATGAGGACAAGGAACAGGCTGCCGGAACGGATGCCGAGGAAGCTGTAACGGCGGCTTAAATCCTTAAATTATGTGATATAAAGAGATATAAGGATAAGAAGCTTTTAAAGGCTTGCTCCGCAATACGTCTTACCGGAGAAAAAAATAAAAAGCTAAGCGGCTCTGACGATTCGGGAGAGCTTATGTATACGAAAATCGGTATACATACCTCCGTCGGTCAGAGCCGTTTTTGTCATGCTTTAACCATTTGGGTAAATACGGAATAATCATGTCCCTTAAGATCGTGATGATCCGAGAGCCTGTTCAGCACCTCTCAGCATGCATCTTGCTTGCACCTGCTGCTTGATCTGCAACTTGGATATACTAGGGCTTGTTTGAAAAATCGGAAACGTCGTCTTTTCGCCTCCAAACGGTCATCTTCTTTGTCAAAAATCCTCGCCAAACTGACGTATTTCAAGGAGAATTTGTGTAAGCTGACGGAAAAATGCAAGCAATCCGCACGCAAAGCCGTCAGGCGGTCATTTTGCGGTATTGCCTTAATTCATTTTCCTTATGCTTCCGATTCGTTAAAATTCGATTTATATTTTATTGCAAAAAACCTTATCTGCCATTATTTATAGATCATTTCCTTATGGCTGCATAATTCCGAAAAAAGAGAAATCTGTTTGCAGCAGCCTTTTCCCATTGGGCAAGATATGCTCCGAAGTATTGATTACACGATAATTGATTTCAAGCATTGTGTTTTCTAACATGTTTGCTTCTATCGGATAATGCACCTGTTCCAAGCCGTCAAATACGTGAAGATACGGTGAGTCTGACACCCAGCCGTCATCCGTATTGACTTGAATAATGCATGAAACATACTTGGGCTCTACCTGAGCTACGGCTTTCTGAAAACATTTATATCCTATATACTCTACCAGTAAATTTGCAATGACCATATCCGCTTTTGGAAGCTTGTGGGTTTCATCGGTCAAATCGATACATAAACATTCCAGAAGCCCGTTTAACTCCGGATATCTTTGAATGACCGCTTGTAAATAAGAAGGATTTACGTCAACTCCGTATATTTTTTCGTATTTGTTTTCTTGAATATGCTCAAGACCGTTACCGCCCGCAATACCGAATATTATGATACTGGAAACGGGATAAGCGTCAAATTGGCCTTTCATCATTTCATTCATAGCCTGCAACTGCATAACAGAATCGAGCCTCATATGACTTTCATAATCGGTTAATGGGATTCCTTGCCATGGGTTCTTCATTTTTCCTCCTAAAGAAACTGCGGTTTATTGCCTTAATATTTTCGCCCGTTCTGTCATACGATCCTGTTTTCCCGATATAAATCTGACTTACCGCTTGGAAGTCCGTCAATAGGCTGACCCGGTAACGCGGATTAAAAAAGCATGAACTTGCGCTGAAAGACTCTGCAATTAGCTGATAATAAGATGACTGCGGTTTTTAAATAATACCTGATACGGGTTGAAAAATTTTAGTGAAAGGCTCCGTTCGTGATCCATTGAGGTATGATATTGTTCTGATACAGAGACAGAACTGTATATACGATTCCGCCTACTATAGCCATTACGAAGCCGGCGATCGCGAGCCCCTTGAATCTTGTTTCGCCTATAAATCCGATTATTGATGCGACGGCGGATATCGGATGAAGTATGATAGATGTGGAAAACATTCCTACGATTGCTGCAACAAAGCCTAAAATAGCCAACAGGTCGAATATACCGAGGGGCTTCTTTTTCTTTTGTACAATAGGTATATTTTGCGGGTAGGGCGGAAGCGGAGCAGGGGGAGGCGGCATTATCGGCGCGGCATTTTGCTGAGAACCTGCGAAAGTCTCCTTGACGGGATTGAACTCTGCGCAGCGGCAGTTGAAGCAGAATTGGTTTTCGTCACTGTTTTCCGTGCCGCAGTTTTTACAATACTTCATAATTATTCCTTTCGTTCGTCCCGATTTTAAAAACCGGGAAGGTTGATTTTATTTTTCTTGTTAAAATTTCTTATGTTTATTTTCCTATGTTTATTTTCCTATATTTTTATGTCTGTTGTCTTTAATTTTTTTTATATCCGTTGTCTTTGATTTAAGGATCTTTATGCCGTAATACCGATCACGTTTTAAATCGACGTAATGCCCGCAGTTTAAGATCGGATCGGCTCCTGAACACTGATACTAAGGTTTAAAAGAGATAAGAGCGTATCTGAAAACAAAGCTGATCGGTACTATTACGCTAAAGTGTAGCGAATTCAAAAAAGCGGAAAATACAAGGGTATTTCATAGTTATCCCTTTTGGATAACTACCGGCATTCTTTGACGAACAAAACGTTTCCGGTTAGCATAGATCCTTCGGCTTGCGGCTTTTCAGAGTATAGATCATGACCCCGGGCCGTCGGGTAGCCTTGCAATGATATCTCCGGTAAAAGCTGATCGGTAATCATATTAAAGGGTCGCGTATATCCGTCAGGCAATTTGATTTTTTAGAAAAATCCATATTGAAGAATAACCTGCCGCCGGTAAATAATTCCTTTTAAACGTTCGGAATGCTTTTTATAAATTTTATTATGATCATATCATTCTATTAGAAGAATTTGCCCGGTTTATCCTTTATATAAAACCGGATCCCTGTATTCTCATACATTCGGCTGTAAATAGCGGCTTGCTGTTTATGACGCATATTTGAATGACCGCTTAAGCATATATGAAATTACTGAAAAAGGTTGAAATTATATACGGATTCTGCTTTTGCATATGAATATTGCCTGTCGGGACAAATGCCGGATGGATGAAAAGGTTTTAATGCGAATTATTATTCCTTAAAATAAAGCCTTTTATTATGACGGCGTTTTGTTTTATGAACCGAAAACAAAGCGATGGGACAATGCAAACCATTCTCTGAACCAGTAAGCCGGCAGAAGCCACTTAGGAGTATCCGCGCTTACTGCGGTCGATTCTATTCCGTTTTCTTTTGCAATAAGCGAAGCGCGGAATTGATGAAAGCCGTCTGTGATTATAGCCGCTTCTGAAACGGATATACCTTTTTCTTCAAGAAGCTTTAGGGAAAACTCGATGTTTTCCCGTGTGCTTACGGATTTGTCTTCAATTAATATTCGATTTGTGTCTATTCCCATTTCTATAAGAGAGCTTTTCATTGTTTCCGCTTCCGATATGGGTTCGTCGTCACCCTTGCCGCCGGATACTATGCAAATGACCTCGCTGTTTTTTTCTAAATATCCATAGGCGGCCTCAATTCTTTTCCGAAGCATGAGACTGGGGTTGCCGTCGGGTTGAACCTTACATCCCAGTACTATTACCGTATCGGGACATTTTGGGACGGCGTTTGCAGCACACAGCATAAGAACGGTAAGAAAGCAGGCGTATAGTACCAAAAGACCCAAGATACCGCCGGATACCGTTATAGCTATTTTCCATGCCTTATTCGTCCACAGTGTTCGGAACAGTTTTTTTATCTGCCTGAAAAAAGCGGTGACGGCAAGGCATATAAGGAACACCATAGCTCCGAAAATTGCTCCTACATTTGTGACTCCGACTGTCATAGGCAGAAAAAATACGGCACTGCATGCAAGTTCAACCGCCATAAGTATTATCCATAAGGATTTTTTTAAATACCTGTTCATTTCGTTTTACTTTCTTTCGGATAAGGGAGTATAGCTTCTTTCCTCACTTACGCTTTTATATGCGGGACGGATTATCTTGCCTGCGTTTATAAGCTCCTCCATACGGTGAGCGCTCCATCCGCTTATTCTGGACACGGCAAATATAGGAGTATATAACTCAAGGGGAAGTCCCAGCATACTGTAGGCGAAGCCGCTGAAGAAGTCCACGTTCGGGCTTACTCCTTTGTACATCTTTTTGTGGCTGGCTATTATTTTCGGAGCCAGCTCAGCGACCTTAGCATAAAGAGAGTATTCCTCTTCGTAGCCTTTTTCTTTTGAAAGCTTCTCCACATATACTCTGAACACCTCGGCTCTCGGGTCTGAAATGGAGTATACCGCATGTCCCATTCCGTATATAAGTCCGGCATTATCGAAGGCACGCTTATCCAGCAGCGCCTCGAGATATGCGCTTACTTCATCGTCGTCCTTCCAGTCCCTGACCTTCTGCTTCATATCCTCGAACATCTTCATAACCTTGATGTTTGCGCCTCCGTGCTTAGGACCCTTAAGCGAGCATAGGGCTGCGGCGATCGCAGAATAGGTATCTGTTCCTGAACTGGTTACTACATGTGTTGTGAATGTTGAGTTGTTGCCGCCGCCGTGTTCGGCGTGAAGAACTAAAGCGAGATCCAGTACATGGGCCTCAAGCTCTGAAAAGTTGCTGTCCGGGCGCAGCAGATGCAGAATGTTTTCGGCGATAGAAAGCGACGGATCGGGTTGATGAATAAAAAGACTTTGCTTTTCTATATAAAAATTAAAAGCCTGATATCCGTATACGGAAAGCATGGGGAAGAGTGCGATAAGCTTAAGGCATTGTCTTAAGACATTGGGAAGGCTTATATCATTTGCGTTTTCGTCATAGCTGTGAAGAGTAAGTACGCTTCTGGCGAGGCTGTTCATCATGTCCTCGCTGGGGCCCTTCATTATTACGTCCCGTATAAAATTGGTCGGCAGTGTCATAAGCTCCCCAAGAAGAGTTTTGAATTCCTTGAGCTGTTCACCGTTGGGAAGATCACCGAATAACAGCAGGTATGTTGTCTCTTCAAAACCGCACCTTCTGTCTGCAATAAACCCGCTTATTATTTCTTCAACGTCTATACCTCTGTAAAAAAGCTTGCCCTTACAGGGAACGGATTTCCCGTCCTCCATCCTGCTTGCTCTTATTTCGGATATTTCGGTAAGACCTGTAAGAACGCCTTTTCCGTTAAGATCACGCAAGCCTCTTTTTACTTCGTATTTTCCGTAAAGCTCCGGATCAATACCGCTGTTGCTGATGCATAGATCGGTAAGACGCTGAATTTGCGGTGTAACCCCGCCGATGTAACTGATGTCCATTAAATAACCTTCCTTCCTGTTTTTTGGGGCGGCTTTCTTATTATTTACCGTCCGTTCCTCTCATACTTCCTTTCATATAAAGCTTTTTATTTCTGAATTTACTAACAGTATACCATACTTTTGCATTATTGTCAAAACCGCCTTTGCGAAATAAAATTACTGTCCTCCTTTAATATTGCGATGAAGGATGTTTTGATCGGTCCGTTAAGGATCGTTGACAACGGTAGAGTTCCTGCGTCCGCTTTTCATGTTTTGTATCATATCTGTGAGCTCCCGTTAAATAACAGTTTATAACTCCGTAAAAAAGGCAGACGGATTAACTCCGTCCGCCTTTATATATTAAACCAACAGGAATCAGCACATTTTGTAAACCCGTCCTTCTATTTCAACCTCTTTTTCGGCAGGGAAATATCTTAATTTTTCGGTTGACGTTTTTAAAAAGCAATAGTCATAATAGGTTATCTGTCCTGTCTCCTCGTTGGTGATAGGCATATCCTTCCATACCGACAGGGTATAGCGCATAACCGTTCCGTCGGGAAGGATTATGTCGTTATCCGAAATTGTTATTTTAGTTGCGGAGGAATCTCCGTCCAGATAATATTCACCCGTATATACTTTATTTTCCTGCTGCGAATTATCGTTTGTTACGGCATTCCCGGGTGAATCCTGGGCAGAAACGGCGAAAAGCGTAGTTGCGGTAATACACATTACGGCGCCTATTATCATAAGCATTACTCCAAAAATATTTCTTTTCATACAGCAGTCCTTTCTTTTAAAAAATCTATGGCTTTTCATGTGTTTTATACTGGTGATTATCTGAAAACAAATCATATCTGCACGATTACGCTAAAGCGTGGCGATTTTAAGGGAAAAGGCGGATAAATACGAGGGTGTTTCGTAATTATCTCTTTGGGGTAATTACGCGTTCTTTGACGCGGAAAGTGCCGGCTGTTAGTAGAAACCGTGCAATTTGCGTCTTTTCAGACAGTCTCCGATCCCTTTTAAAACGGTGGGATTAGTGTTTCGGGTGCGATCCGATTTTGACCTGCGGACATTACTTCGGTTTAAAATGGGATTTATATTAACTTATATTAAACCGTGCTTTATTCTATGATACTATTATACAACCGATTCTCATAAATGCAATTACAAAGCGGTTACAATTCGGTTACAATTTGGTAACAAAAACAGCGTATGCATTGTCTGTTTTATCAGTTTTGCATACGCTGCTTTATCTTTTTTGTTGATTTTATACAAGCAAAAGCGGTCTCGTTTATGAAACACCTGATTTTAATGTGATAAAAAGTCGTTTATTGTCACAAACCGCTATTTTTCCCTGGCCATTTTAATGATCTGTCCCAGCTTTAAGGGATTTCCCGAGTATAGTATTATATTTTCATACACCTTTGATACCAGCAGTACCATAAGTCCGGTCAATAACGCTAAAAATGATACGGATATAAGTGTTTCCGCCGCTGACATTTCTCCCATGGCTATTGCTCCGGGAAGAGCGAATGGCGAAGATATGGGAATATATCTGGATAGCGTCATTATAATATTTCCGTCTCCGTCATAGTTAAATGCGGCGGACATATAAGAGAGGAAGAATCCGGCCATTGCCACCATCATAAGAGGCTGTATTGCGGAAGCAAGATCTTCGCTTCTGCTGATACCCGCCCCGACAAGCCCTGCAAGCAGAGCGTAAAACAGAAATCCCAGAAGCATTGTTATCAGGATCGCAATAACCGAGCCGGGATTGAATAGACCGGGAAGCGCCTCTGTTATTTCCTGCCCTATATCTATGAAATCCGCGTTTGATGCCGATTCGCCTGCCGCTGAGATTGCATCTCCCATCATTCCTGAGCCTCCCATGGACATGATGCCGAACGGAGCGGTGACGGCCAGGGTTATTCCGCTTACAGCTCCTATAATAGCTATCTGTGTTATTGCTACCAGAAGCATAGCCAGAATTTTTCCCGTAATGATGGCAAGGGGTCTGACTGAAGTTATAAGCAGTTCGATAACGCGTGACGTTTTTTCCATAGCGATCGACTGAGCGATAATTTGCGCATAGCTTATGATGAACGAGAACAGCAGCACGGAAAATACCATGGGGACTGCTATTTTCATGGCTTCCTTAAACGGAGATATATCTTCGCCGTTAAAGATTCTCACATCCGTGTTAAAGTCCAGCTGTGCCAGTGCAAGGTCGTTTTTGTCAACTCCCAGGCTCATGAGCATGGAATCCTTGAATAACCCTCTGCATTCCGACACTAAATCCTCTGCGGCGCCTTTTGAAAAAAGCTCCTCGTTTTCGGGTCTGAAAACTGTAAGGGTTATTGAGTTTATTTGATTTTCTTCGTTTTTATCGGGAGATATCATAAGAACGGCTTCTGCTTTGTCTCCGGAGGTTATTTCTTCGCATTTGCTTTCAAAATCCTCCTCGGACAGCTCGAAGCATTCTATATTTTTTTCGGTAAACGGAGCAAAGTCAAAAATGGGAAAATCGGTCCCGTTATATATGTAAAGCGCTTTAAGCCCGGCATTTTCCTCATCCTGATTTCCGTTGTCCCCGAAATCTCCGGATAAAAGTACGGGAAGAAGGTTTATAGCGGCTATTATAAGCGCGAACAATATGCAAAGAACCGCGGTCCCGCCTTTAAACGCCTTGGATTTTACCTGCTGGATATAATTGAAGCTGAAAATATTTTTCCAACCCTTAAACCTCATTGCTCTCACCTACTCTTTCTATAAATATTTCGTTTAGGGTGGGTTCTCTCAACTCAAACTTTATCGGAGGGATATTTGCTTCCATCATTTTCTTGAGCAGATTATGAGCCTGTGTTTCGTTTGCTACGGTAAAGCAGACGCCGTTAGGAGTATTTTCCTTCATGACAAGTCCGCAGTCCTCGGCAAGGGGCATAAAATCCGCATCGGCTTTGACGAGAAGGTTTACCCTGCCCTCGGCCTTTTTGATTGCGTTGAGATTTCCGTTTAAAACTGTTTTGCCTCTGTTCATTATAACTATGTCATCGCAGAACTCTTCAATTATATTCATTTGGTGGCTTGACATTATTATGAATTTCTCTTTGGACATTTCTTCGCGAATAACGGATTTGAATAGATCGGCATTTACGGGGTCCAATCCTGATAACGGTTCGTCCAGCACCAACAGCTCAGGATCTCCTATAAGCGCGGCTGCGAGCTGTACTTTTTGCTGATTGCCCTTGGAAAGCTGATCCGAACGTTTTGTCCGGTACTCGTCGATATTTAGGCGTTCAAACCAGTAATCTATTTGTTTTTTTGCGTCGTTTTTCTTAACTCCTTTAAGGGAAGCAAAAAAATACATCTGATCAAGAATACTTGTTTTCGGATACAATCCTCTATCCTCGGCAAGATAACCGACGTTTTCTTCGGCTGGCTTCATGGGTTTTCCCTTCCATAGCACCGAACCCGAATTTTTTGACAGCATTCCCAGAATTATTCTTATAGATGTGGTTTTTCCCGCTCCGTTTGTTCCCAGAAGCGCGAAGACACCCGGCTTGTTTATTTCAAAGCTCAATCCCTCCACAGCGGTAAAATCGCCGTATTTTTTTGAAATATTATCAACCTTAAGCGACATTTTTCCTCTCCTTCCATATTTTTTTCATTCACATTGTAGCACAGTCAATAAAAAATGTCAATACAATTTACAATATTTTTACACAACACAGAATCTTGCTTTAACAAAGGCAATTTTATTGCGCTGTGCAGAAGTAAGCAAAATTTACTTCGGCTTTAAATTAAGAAAAAAGGACAAAGGAAAAAAATTCAAAAATCTGCTAAAGTTTTTTAAGGAGCTGACGATATAATAAGTGATGAATAATCAAATTCTCTAAGAAGGAGGAATACAGTATGAACGTAGGCAGAATTGCGGAATTAACCACTCCGACTCCGGCTGCTACTCCGAAGAACACAGTTGAGCAGGCTGCAAAAAAGGATAGTACGACCGCTGCTGACAGACCCAATATCGACAAGTTTGAAGCTAAGTCCGAGGCATCTTATACTCCCGCGTATACAAAGGCTTCGACAAAAACTCAGCAAGAAAATGCAAGTGATGACGATAAGGGAATAAAGATCGAAAAGCCCAAGTCGGCTGTTGCCATGAAGAATGAAGCCTTCCAGGCAATGGTAAAGGACATAATCGGCCAGCAGGGCGGCGCAGCTTACAATGCTATCATGAAGGATGCCTATCAGATCCAGAACGGCACCATTGATGATTATTGGAGTGCGGATGCTACTGCGGAGCGTATTTACAACTTTGCACGTACATTGGCCGGCGGAGATGACAGCAAGCTTGAAACTCTCAGAAACGCAGTTGAAAAGGGATTTGCTCAAGCCGGAGCTGCATTCAGCAAAAAGTATGGTCAAAGCGGACTTCCCTCCATTTGCCAGGATACTTATAAAAAGGTAATGGATATGTTCGATGACTGGAAGAAGGAAGCCAGCGGCACTTCAAGCTCCGAGGAGACCTTCAAGCCTTCAGGCTACAGTGTGACCAATCAGAAGACCGAGAGCACTTTTAAGCCCAGCGGCTACAGTGTTACCAACAAGGATAACACATCTAAGGCTGATTAATTTTTGTATTTGTTGTATTTGTACGAACTCCCTTTCAGGGAGTTCTTTTTTGTTGTAAAATACGAAATATTAAATTTGCTTTCAGAAAGAACTGCAAGAATATACCTGCCTTTAGAAAGGACTACGAGAATGCACCAGCTTTTAGAAACGTTTCTGCAACCCGTCTTATTTAAATGTGAAATATCCGCACCGTGGCAACGCCTTGCGTTGCCCCTATCCGAGCCCCGTAAGCGATGCTCCGCATCGCT
>CAJTTE010000020.1 GCA_910579265.1 uncultured Ruminiclostridium sp.
CTTTCTCTCAATATCTTTTTTTCGATTGTCCAATATCTATTGTAGCTCTACAGATCATGGTTAATAGTAAAGGAAAAGATGCTTGACAAACTGCGGTGAATTCACTATAATTAAGGCTAAAATGTATTTTCCGGCTAATGACAGCCTGTAAAAAAAGAAAATCCGGTTTGTTTTTAAGTTAAAGGAGATTTTAATGTTAAGTTTTATTGCGAAAGCAACGGTGACGGAAGCGATTATTTTTTTATCATATATACTGATTTGTACGGCGCTGTTTAAAAGGCGGTTTTCGATGCCTACCACCGTGCTTGTATTCGGGGCTGCATCGGCCGTTATAGCAGGATTACAGGCGGCGCTTATGCTGTCGGGAGAAGAAACCCTTGCGCTTACGCTTTTACCGCTTACGGCTTACCTTCCGTTTTCGGTTCTGCTGTATTTTTTATCGGACTGCGGAGTGTTCGAGACGGCGGCGTTCTGTTCCGTCGGAATGCTGGACGTTTTGATTCTAAAGTCGCTGAGCAGGATTATCAAAGGATTTATCATTTTGAATAACAAGAATAGCCTTGCTCCGATGTACACGATGGCGAATGTGATTATTGCTCTCGCTGCGGCGGGATTGGTATTTATTGCTTTCAGGTACATAGGAAAAGCATTTAGGTTCTGCATTACGGATAACCGTCAGAATCGGCTGCTATTGTCAGTGCCGATAACTCTGGTATTTCTTATGATGTCTTACTTCCTGAACAGTACGACCGATATTATAGCGCTGATTTTCACAATGCTGATAGCGCTGTCGGTATTTCTGATTGTCGCTAAGCTTTTAGACTCCACGACGGAGCTTATACGGACTAAAAGCTCGGAAAAGAAAATGTCCGAATATATGGAAATTCAGAGGCAGGGCTATGACAGATTAGTCCGTAAAATGGAGGCGGGCAGAGTATACCGTCATGATATGCGGCATCACCTCACGGTGATCGAAGGGCTTGTCAGGCAGGGAGAGTATGAAAGGGTCATTGAATATACCGATAAAATGAACGGTACGCTTGACGAGCTTGAATGCATTAGCTATTGTAAAAACCCAGAAATCAACGCGGTTCTGTCGGAATATATAAGCCGCGCGGGGAAGTCGGGATGTAAAGTAACGGTGCAAAAGATTGCATTGACGGATAATCTGCCTTTTTCCGAGGACGATGTGTGCATGGTGATAGCAAACTCCGTTGAGAACGCAATAAACGCCTGTAACAAGCTTCCCGGGGAACAACGGTATATAAACATCTCGGTGGAATGTGTGAATAACCGCAGGCTTCTTATTTCGGTAATAAATCCATGCCCGGATACTCTTGAGTTTGACGCGAACGGGCTGCCGGTTGTCGACGAACATTCGGAGGAGCACGGTATAGGACTTCGTTCGGTAAACCGAATCGCCGAAAAATACAACGGTTTTCTGCAATGTAAGCTGGAGAACGGCGAATTCGTGATGCACGCGGCATTGTTTCATAAAGAGGATATGTCCGGTGAGAAAAAGACAAGATCGGGGAACATCCCAAAACGGGCGGTTTCTTCTCTGCTCGGTCTCGGATTGGGAGCAATTATTATACTCAACGTATTTCCTTCGGCGGCGAAAGCGGCGTCTTCTCTTTTACCGATAAATATCCGCACGATAAGGAGCTTTACTCTCGGCTGGGGCGACAGCTCCATAAGCATGGAGTATCCCGAAGTTGACGGAAACGGTTCGGAGCAGATCAACGGCGCGGTGACGAACTACGTCAATGAAGCAAAGGAAAAGTTTTTGTGGTACTTCAGCCGTAAATATAACGGATATGTGGCGGAAGATATGCGCTATACCGTTATACGAGATGATGATAAATATTTTATCGTACAATTCAATGTGACGATAAACGCAGGCGGTTCTATGGATTACAGCCGGTGGATAGTTTTTGATAAATCCGCAGGAAAGGTGCTTGAGCTTGGGGACCTGTTCAAGGAGGACAGCGATTATATAGGAGTAATCAGCGCCGAGATACTTGATCAGATGAAAATGAAAAACGAAAGCTACGGCGGAAGCTTCTATATTGACGGTGACAACGCTTTCACCGCAATAAGCGAGGACGCAAATTTCTATATAGATTCTTTTGACAGGCTTGTTATAGTATTCGACGAGTATGAGGTAGCACCCGGAAGTATGGGCCGCCCCGAGTTTTATATTAATAAACAGATCTTTGAAGAAATTATGAGGTGAATGTATGATCGAAATAGCATTATGTGATGATAATGCCGAGGATATCAGACTCCTCAAATCCTTTACCGAAGAGTTTGCCGCCGAGCATCCGGAGTATCCTATCCGGTTGCAGGCATTCAGATCCTCGGAGGAGCTGCTTGAGCATATTGAGGGCAGCGGCGGATTTGATTTGTATATCCTTGACATTGTAATGCCTGAGATATCGGGGATCTGTCTTGCCGAAAAGATACGAAGCCGCGGTGAATGCGCGGAGATCCTGTTTTTAACCGTTTCGCGTGAGTATGCGGTGGACGCGTTTTCGGTTCACGCATGCGGATATCTGCTGAAGCCTGTGTGCAAGGCGGATTTTGACAGAGAACTGCTACGCGCCGTTCAGAAGCTGATTGTTCACGAGAAAAACGCGGCGTTGGTCGTCAAAACCAAGGAAGGTATGCGGCGTATACATCTTAACAAGCTGGTAATGATCGAAAGCTTTAATCATATGCGTATGCTGACTTTGTCCGATAACAGCGTATTGGAGACTCCGGCAACTCTTTCGGAGCTGTTCGCCCAGCTTTGCGAGCACGAAAATTTTTATATGCCGCACCGCGCATATATTGTGAATCTGGATTATTCGATGGGGATAAAACGATACGGGCTGTTGATGTTCGGCAACCACTGGATACCCATACCGAGAAAGCAGTATTCGACCGTGCAGGGAGTTTTCTCGAATTATTTTTTTAAATAACGCAATACGCGATCACTTCGAGGATCAAGGCCTCTTAGTGAGCGCGTTTTTTTCTTTGCGCGAAAACTTTTTAAGACAGTTGCCGTTTCACGCAAAAAAGAAGCTCTTTCACGAAAAGATATTGATTCCGGTTTTTTGTTTAGGTATAATTAAGTTAAAGTGAAATTAATTCCCAGATGGGTGTTTTTTTAATGGAAGTATGTTTAAAAAAGCCTGAGAATTCTGTCCGGCAAAGCATTCAGAGTATTTAGGATATAAATGTTAGAAAATCAGACGGTGTTATGTTATATGTGAAAGCTTACGGGCGGGAGTCATACATACGAATTGTCCGTATTTTAAGAGCGCGGCGATCCTCCGAAGCGGGAAATATGAATTCCGGCATATGAGGGGCATTTATTTAACGATCCGGATGGAATTGATTTTTCGGACAAATCGCCGAAGAAAATGATATCGTCGGTTACGGCGAGTGCATTGGCGCCGATTGCTTATCTGCGTTCGACATGCCTAAAAGGATGAATGCTGCGGCGCGGTTATCCACATCGGTGAGTGCGGCGCGAAGGGTGACAATATCCCTTATGTGTTTGACAGCAACGGCATTCTTATGATAATCGGCGCGGGCGCCATTGCGGATTATGCAGAATGCATATGGCAAAGAGCGATATTTATGCCATAATAAAATTATCAGATATCTCTGCCCTCCATGAAGCAAAATGCCGCAATTACGGCAAATTTCAGAGCTTTTTGGGGCATTTTTAAATTTGACCGGGGTGTGAATTATGAAACAGTATATGACTTTTAACCAGGATATGACTTTAAAGAGGCGTTTGCCAAAAGCGGCAGTATGCGCAGTACTGATAATCGCTATGCTTTGGGGTATGGTGCCGAACAATTTGCTTACGGTTAAGGCTGCGGTAGCCCCGACTCTTACGGTCTCCCTGGGAACGCTGTGGAAGTATTCTCAGAGCGGCGACGCCGATTCTGTAGCGTATTCAAATGGTACGACGTCCTCTGCGGCTATGACGGCTGCTAAAAGCGGAAATACGATCATACTTAAGGAATCGTCGGCGAACAAGAATTACAGCTGGGGCTATGTGCCGATCGTCGTTTCCGTGAACGTTCCGGCTAATACGACTTATCAAACGACAATGCATTTTAATATCACGGGCAACCCGAATAAGAGCAGCAGCAGAAGCTCGGCCTTGGCTTTTGTGGAGCTGTTTGACCTCGGCTCCACGGATAAATCGTCAAGTCTTACATTCAACACGAACGCAAAAAAGGAATACGAGCATTCAAGCAGCTATACGCTGACTCGCGACTCAAGAGAAACAAATGATTTTACCGGCAGCGGCAGCGTTTCGGTCAGCTTTGAAAACAATTCTTCCTCCGAAAAGACGATATATCATTACTTCGGATTTTTCTCGGGGTGCAGCAGCGCAACCAAATACACGCATCAGGTTGAGGCAAAATGCGCGCTCAGCTTTGGAAAGCTCGTTGAGAGCGGCGCGGCGCCGGTCATAAATGTAAAAAGCTCGGATATGCGCTATAATGTTAATAACACTAAACGGGATTCGTACTCAAAAGACAACTTTGTGACCGAACAAGCTCTGAAAGAAATGAATTCTACCGATTGGCAGAATGTGATGCTTTTGAATGTCGCCGATACCGTGACGGATGCGGTTTGGAGAGAACGTTTATGTATGTCCGGAAATACGACCAATACGATCTCATTTTCCGTGAAGAGCGATTCTACCGTCGCAAAGATGTCTTACGTCCCGTTTTCCGTACCGATAACGGTACCCGCTTATACCGAAAGGACATATTATCTTTCCTTCAAGATAGATTATGAAAGGAATACAAAATCGGGGACGGGCTTTTTTGCCGAGCTTATAGAGGGCGGCGTGCCGAACAGCTTCAACACCTCGGCAAGCGCGAATATGACAGGGAATACAAAGCTGAGAGTGTATTCCGACGGGGGCGACGCCCATTCCGGCAGCGTGACCGTGCCGCTGACCTTGTCAAACGATACGGACAGCGCAAAAACCATGTATGGGGATTATGTCTTTTTCGCCGGTTTTCGTCCCGTAGGATTGTATTATCCCGATCCTGTCTATAACCTGACCCTTGAAAATATAGGATACGCGTCCTACGATGACGCCTATTACGCGGCGATAGACGCTCCCAACTGCACCTACACCCATAACAAGAAGATCACGGCGGGCAGTGATTATAACGCGACCGTTACCGCAAATACGGGCTACACACTCCCGAGTACGATAACCGTCAAATGCAACGGCGCTGCTATGTCCGCAAGCCAATATACATGGAACAGCGGCACGGGCAAGCTGTCGATAGCCGCGAAAAATATAAGAGGCGGCATATCCGTCGCCGTAAACGCCGTTCCAAACAAATACGCCATTACATACAGCGGACTGACGGGCGCGACGCTTTCCACAAAGCCGACAACGCATACCTACGGCACGGCGACCACGGTCGGAAACCCGACAAAAGCGGGCTACACCTTCGCGGGCTGGAAGGTGAACGGCGGCGCGACCGCGACCAAAAGCCTTACGCTGGGTGCGACCGCTTATACCGCCAACATCTCCCTTGAAGCCACATGGACGGTAAACAAATATAACGCGACCTTCAGCGGCACGAACGTCACCAAATCCACCGGCTTCGGCACAAACACGGTCACATATAATACCGTGTGGACGGGCAAATTTACCGCAAACACGGGCTGTGACCTGCCAAAAAGCATCACCGTGACGGTGGGCGGCACTACTCTCGCAAGCTCGAAATATACTTATACAAGATCCGGTTCAACGGGAACGGTGACGATAGCCGCCGCAAACGTTACCGGCGCTGTTACCGTCACGGTAGGCGGTACGTTAAAGAAATACGATGCTGCACTCAGCGGCACAAACGTCACCGCATCTTCCGGCTTCGGCACGGGAACAGCGACCTATAAAACCGCATGGACGGGAACGCTGACGGCTGCAAGCGGCTACGTTCTGCCCGACAGCATAACCGTCAAGGTCGGCGGAACAACACTTTCGACCTCTAAGTACACTTACAGCAAATCCACGGGCAAGGTGACAATAACGGCGGCTTATGTCACCGGAAATATCACGATCACCGCCGAGGGACATAAGCACAGTTATACTTCGACAGTGACCACCCCCGCGACCTGCACGACCAACGGCGTGAGAACCTATACTTGCAGCTGCGGTCACAGTTATACGGGGACGATCACCAAAACGGGGCACACTTACTCGAACGGGTGGACTGAGGACGAAACTTATCATTGGCATGTCTGTACAAAATGCGGAGCAGCGGGTACAAAAAGCTCTCATGTCTGGAATGACGGCGTGGTGACGACAGAGCCCACCGAATGGTCAACGGGAGTAAAGACATTTACCTGCACAACCTGCTTCGCAACCAAAACCGAGACGGTAGCCATGCTTGATCACACACATAATATCACGGATAAAGAGGGTGAATGGAGCGGCTCGGATGACGACGAGCACTGGCACGAATGTAACGATAACTGCGGCGAAAAGGTCGATCCCGAGCCCCATATTTTAAAGCAGACGGATCATAAAGACCCTACCTGCACCGAAAAGGGCTATACAAAATATACCTGCGAGAAATGCGGTCATGTGATAACCATGGATATAGAAGTCATGGAGCATAATTTCAGTAACGAATGGACCTATGACGATACAAGACACTATCATGTCTGCACGCTCTGTCATACCGAAACAAGCGGTACGGAAGAGCACAGGTGGGATAGCGGAACGGTAGAGAAATTCCCAGACTGCACCAATACGGGTGTTATGCGTTACGAGTGTATTGTCTGCGGCGCGAATAAAACCGAGTTTATTCATGTTGAAGCGGAAGCTCACGATTGGGGCGATTGGAAAATAGTTGCCGATCCGACAATGGAAAGCAAAGGAGAGATACAAAGCGTTTGCAGAATAAACCCGGAACACGTTAAGACCGACGAAATACCTCCGCTTACCGACAAGGATTTCTGGATATTGATCGATTCGGCAGATCCGAGCTGCACGGAGGAAGGTTATGAAGTCTACGAATGCGAGTACGGACAAGTAACGATAACAATTCCGGCAACGGAGCATATTCCCGTAACCGATAAACGCGTTGAAGCTACTTGCACCAAAACCGGGTTGACCGAGGGAAGTCACTGCGGAGTTTGCAGCGAAGTGCTTATTATGCAGGAGGTTATTAGCGCGCTCGGACACGATTGGAGCAATAGCGAGATCACAACTCATCCCACATGCACCGATGACGGCGTTAAGACATTCTTTTGTTCTCGCTGTGCCGAAACGAAAAAAGATGTTGTTTTGGCGAATGGACATTCGAGGGTAATCGATGAGGCTATTGCGGCGACTTGTACGGAAACGGGCAAAACTGCGGGAAGTCATTGTTCCGTATGCGGCAAGATAATTAAGGCACAGGAAAGTATTCCCGCTCTCGGTCACAGTTGGAATGACGGTGTTATTACTACCGCTCCCACAGAGAATACGGCAGGTATAAGAACTTACACCTGCACCGTTTGCGGCGCGACTAAAACGGAAGCGATAGCGCCTCTTGGTCATACGCACGACTGGAGCAGCAGCTGGAGCAAGGATGATACATATCATTGGCACGACTGTCTGAACGATTGCGGTGAGAAAAAAGACGAGGCGGTTCACTTATGGGACGGCGGAGCGGTCACAAAGCAGCCCACGGCTGATGCGGAGGGAGAAAAAACGTTTGAGTGTACCGTCTGCGGCATGACCAAAACAGAAATAATTCCCGCAAAGGGTGGTTCAACCACACCCGAGAATCCGGATAATCCTGATAATCCCGACAATCCAAATAACCCTGATAATCCTGATAATCCTAATAATCCAGATAATCCGGATAATCCAGATGATCCAGATAATCCAGATGATCCGGATAACCCCGAGAATCCCGATACCCCCGACAAGCCAAATACTCCGGGCGAGCCGGATAAAACGGATAAGCCGGATAAGCCGAGTCCACCCGATGATATCAATAACGGAAAAATTTCTAAGGAGGTTCAGCCGGGCGAGAACGCTCCAAAGACAGAGCTGCCCACTACCCTTGACGAACTGATTAAGGCAATTTTGACTTCCGAAGAGCAGGAAACGGTCAAGGACGGGATCAATATCAAAATAGTCCTGACTGTCGAAGATGCAACGGAAAAAGTTTCCGCTGCTGATAAGACGGCAGTTGAAAACAAGATCGGCAATCTGACCGATTATAAACTCGGACAATATCTTGATGTAAATCTGTTGAAGATCATCGGTGACAGCCATGAAAAGGTAACCGAAACTAACGCGCCGATCACAGTCGTATTTGAAGTTCCCGAAAAGCTGCGGGGAAAGACAGAGTATTCGGTGATCAGAATTCACGACGGCGAAATAACGGTTCTGCCTGATTTGGATAAGGACGTTAACACCGTGACTATAGAAACCGACAAATTTTCTACTTATGCATTGGTATACAGCGAAAAGGCAAGCAGCACTCCGCCGGACGAAAGCAAACCGAGCGACGGGGATGATCCCGGCACGACCTCAAGCGGAGAAAGCTCTGATCCAAACGGAAGCGGCGCAGGCGGACAGGACCGTAATCCGTCAACAGGAGCAGCGGTATCGTTTATTTCTTTTATGACAGTGCTCGCGGTTCTTACGGAAACAATCAGACGCAAAAGAAAGTAATTCCGCATTTCCGGAGATTATCTCAGATTTTTTAAATAACTCAGCAACGCGCCTGTTGGCAGGTCATACAGGAGCCGATATTCCAAGTGGTAAAGGAAGGGTAATGGTAGATCCCCTCCCGACCGGTTTCGGGCCCTGCAAGCCCAAATGCCGCAAATCCGGAAAGGGTTGTGTGACGATGATAAACGATGCTCCTACGGGGGCAGGTATAGTCCGAGAAATGCTTACGGAAAGCGCGAAGCCCATAATATCTGCGCCAAAACCTGCGAGGAATGCGAGGAAAAATTGGCGGCGATGATAGCGCAGGTCAAGGCTGACATCAAGGTGGGGAAAGAGCGGTTGAAAACGGTGAACGGATCGTTCAGCCTTGAAACTCGATAACGAATCGTTACCGAATTGAATTAAAGCCATTGACGGTATCTCGTGAAACACGAGATACCGTCATAGAGGGGATACAGATGAATACCCCATAATAAAATAATGACGGGACAAAACCTTCCGTCATTATTTTTAATGTAAAAAATTGAGCCGCAGTAAACAAAGAATACGGCAGCACATAAATAACCCGACCTAAAACGGGTTGTCCTTTAAAATTTCCGAAACGGTAATTTTAAAGATGAAACAACGAAATGTTACGGCATACATTCAAAAATGAAACCGCTTTGCAAGGCTCGATTGGCTTAGCAAAGCGGTTTTCATATGATTTACAAAGCAGGTTTTTTCTGAAAATTTAAAAAAGCTTGTTTTGTACAGAAGAAATTGTTTTTGTACTATTCAATGCATAATCAGAATGCCCGTAAACCTTTGAGCATTCTGATAACATAAACAGAACTGTCAATCACCTTGTTTTTTCCTCTCCAAGCATTTGAAAGTATAAAGTCAAACTTTTTCGGAAATTCCCAAAGCCCGTCTTCATTCGCCTGTGATATTATATAATCATAATATTTTTCCCTGTATGCTGACCAGCTATGGAATTGCGAAATAATCGACAGCGCTCTAATCCAGTGCCAAAAGTCTCTGCTATCTCTGTTTTGTGCAGTAATGGGAATCATATCAGAGGGTTTATTGTTATAAACATACCCAAGGCCTTCGGCTTCATTCATAAAATGATCAACCAGTGCTTTATCAGTTACCGCATCAATGTATGAACAGTTATCATCGGGAGTTAATAATAAAAGGCTGTAATAATTAAAAGGCGCTATCGGTCGCTTTGTGTAAAAACCAAAGCAGTCATTGATAGCCTCGATATTTTTATTCCGGTCATATGTTCCATCCGCGAAAGATACTTTAGCAATATGGATCCATTGTTGCCGCTGATTCTGTAATACAGGATCATCCTTATCGATCAGTGAAAGCATTGCCGCGCTTACGAGCGGTACAAACATTTTAGAATACCAAAGCGGATGATCCTGTTTTTCGTACTGATTCCACTCTTCTTCATTGTTTAACACTTTTACAAGATAATCCGCGACTCTCTTTAAACAGATATGTTCTTTATCAAGTCCAAAGGATAATAATTTTCTGATAACGGCTTCTGTATATCCGTGAAACGGTTTCCAAAATCCGCGTTCATTTTGAGTTGCCTCATAGGTTTTTATATAACGATGATTGCAAACCTGTTCATATAAGTTATGATATTCGGAATCATTTGATGTAATGCCTTTAAATTCTTTTAATAAAACAAAACGGGGAATAGGTTCGGGAGACATGTCTAACAAGGCATTTACCGAGTCATTGACTTTGGTCTTCATCAAATTTTTACCTCCGTTTTATAACTTAATAATATAGAGAAATAAGTCGAACATGAAGTTCAACCTCGCGAAATTGAGAGCGTATTAGCTGCCCGCCTTGCAGGCTGTGATATTGTGATCAAATAGATTTTATATCTCGTTTCAAACTTCGAAATGAAAGGGGTCTTAGGGGGAAACCATCAGGGTTTCCCCCTAAATCATAAACAAAAACCTCCGATTTTGCAAAAGCAAAATAAGAGGTTTGCTGGTCGAGGCGACGTGATTTGAACACGCGACCTCTGCGTCCCGAACGCAGCGCTCTACCAAGCTGAGCCACGCCTCGACTGTAAAAGTTTTTTACCGCAAATTTTAAAGCGGTTAAACAGTTTTTTACCAAGATACCTGCTCAACAAAACCGCCTTAACAGTGCGAAATCAAAGAAAATGTGCCGCAAACGGCTCCGTAATGCGCTCCAACAGCTCTATGCGGTCAAATGCAGCGCTTGAGCCACTGTCCGATATAACGGCATTATCCGCCGTATCCGGAAATATTACCAAGCTGCGGTTAAAAGTCGAAAATGGTCAAAAAAGGTAAACAAAACCTCGCTTTTTATTCGACTCCGTAACGTTCACGGTACTCATTCATTGCATTCAGATACTCTCGGCCTTCAATAATCCCATTTTCAATGGCGGCAATTATATCCTTGATCGTAACAATAGAGTAAACTTTGATCCCGAAGTCGCGATAGACTTCCTGAACCGCTGAAAGATCGCTGTTTAAACCCTTTTCCATGCGATCGACGGTAATCACCATTGCTTCGATTTTAACATCGGCAGCCTGATTAAGCTTCGGGAGCACTTCTCGAAGAGCTTTTCCGCTGGTCATTACGTCTTCTATTATTACTATGCGGTCACCGTTTTCGGGCTGTCTGCCCACAAACATCCCGCCTTCTCCGTGATCCTTGACCTCCTTGCGGTCAAAGCAGTAAAACATATCTTTACCGTACTTGTTATAAAGCGCGGTAACCGCGCTCACCGCCAACGGTACTCCTTTATATGCCGGCCCGAAAAGGATATCGGCCTCAAAGCCGTTTTCATTGATACAATCAGCATAAAAACCGCCGAGACGAGCAATCTGACCGCCGGTCATATATTTTCCCGCATTGATAAAATAAGGAGCCTTTCTGCCGCTTTTAAGAGTAAAATCCCCGAATGTAAGAACTCCGCTCTCGCTCATAAATTTAATAAAATCTTCCTTATAGGTCATAGCCAAAGCCCCCTATCGATCAATTACCTAAATATTTTATCATAAATTTTCCCGAATTGCAATAGGTTAGAAAAATTTTTTTTGCAGCCGTGCGGCAGAAATTACATAAACGGCAAAAGAAGTCTCAGGATATCAAGATATCCTTCAGGATCAATTTAACGTTTTTCGGATCGAGATCATATTTTATTCCGAAAAAATCTATTCCGGCACAATATTTAAAATCAAAGTGTATAACACAGGATATTTCGCATCAGTGCTTTGTATCCGGATGTTAATGTGAGTAAAGGAGGGGCGGGGAAATAACATAGGATATACGCCGGAGTCCATGTAAATATTTGTGGGCTATCTGAGACGATCTTTTTAGTTCGGGTTTATCAAAATTATATTTCCTATTCTTAAAATACCTCTTGATTTTTTTAAAGAAATGGGTTATAATAATATGCAATAGATTTTCATGCGGGAGAAAGTGTCTCCGCGGGTTAAAAGGCCGTTAGGATTTGGCGGCAGTTATAGTTTTTGAGCCTTTGATTACGGAGCAGGAAGCCCTGCTCAAGACGGTGCCGTGAACCATGTCAGGCGGGGAACCGAGCAGCATTAAGCGGATTTCCGACTGTGAGCAGGTAACCTACTCCGTAATGAGAGGCTCATAGCATAATAATACAGTGGTTCAGCTGTTTGGAAGGAGGAAAACGTCCGATGTATCTGGCCTTATACAGAAAATACCGTCCCCGTACATTTGACGACGTTATTTCTCAGGAGCATATTACAACCACACTAAGAAATCAGATCATATCGGGTCAGATAGCACATGCCTATCTTTTTACGGGAACGCGCGGAACAGGAAAGACCTCCTGCGCCAAAATAATGGCCAAGGCCGTAAACTGTCTTTCTCCGGTAAACGGCAGCCCCTGCGGGCATTGCGACAGTTGCAGAGCGATAAGCGAAGGCTCTACCGACATAATAGAGATAGACGCGGCGTCCAATAACGGGGTGGACAGCATAAGACAGATCCGGGATGAAGTGATTTATACTCCGATAGACTGCAAATACAAGGTATATATAATAGACGAAGTCCATATGCTGACGGGAGCAGCTTTTAATGCGCTGCTCAAGACTCTTGAGGAGCCTCCGGAGCATGTTATTTTTATTTTGGCAACAACGGAATATTATAAAGTTCCGGCTACCATACTTTCGAGATGTCAGCAGTTTTTATTTTCAAAGATAGATCCCGGAAAATCGGCTTTGCGCCTGTCGGATATCGCGGAAAAGGAAGGTATAAAGCTTACCGCCGATGCCGCCGCACTTATTTCAAGACTTTCCGACGGGGCAATGCGCGATGCGCTTTCTCTTCTGGATCAGTGCATATCATCAGGGGGAGAGATCAACGAGGAAGCGGTAAGGCGATGCAGCGGCTCGGCTGACAGCGGTTATCTGTTCGCGGTATCCGAAGCGGCGATAAAAAAAGCGCCGTCCCAAGCAATCGAGGTGCTGGATAAGCTTATAAATAACGGTAAGGATCTAAGCCGCTTTATTGAAGAGCTGACTCTTCATTACCGGAACCTTATGCTGGCCAAGTCGGTGGGAACAGCTCTTATAAAAGCTTCGGACGGAGATATAAAAAAATACTCGCAGCAGTGCGACGGATATTCCCTTGAAGAAATAATGCATCACATCGACCTTATTTCCGACAGCCTCGATAATATTAACCGCATGAAGCAGACGGGTCAGGCGCGGCTTCTTACCGAGCAGCTTTTAATAAGGCTCACCGTGCCCGGACTTTCAGATTATCCCGCTGCGTTGGCGGCCAGGCTGGGAGCTTTGGAAATCAAGATGGATAACATGTCGAAGGGCATAATAAAAGAGCGTGTTGTTCACAGCGCGGCGTCAGCAGGAGAGAAGTACGCATCCGATGAAGAAGATATGCTGCCCGGGCTCAGGCCGGGCACAAATCCCGGAGAGTCGCAGGAAGAGCGGCAGACGGCTCCGAGCAGTGATATCATTATTTCTGCGGAGGATCACGGCACAGCTCCGGATAAATCCGGGTCTTCAGGGACGGATACGGTATATGAAGAGCCGGGGGAAATACCTTTGCCTTTGCCGCCGGTTACAGG
Source organism: uncultured Ruminiclostridium sp. (assembly GCA_910579265.1). Taxonomy (GTDB): domain Bacteria; phylum Bacillota; class Clostridia; order Oscillospirales; family Ruminococcaceae; genus Ruminiclostridium_E. Next base: position 13,818 of record CAJTTE010000020.1, read on the forward strand.
TATAGATGATTCTGAGAATTTTACCGCTGCTGCGGATATAAATCCGGTTGGTGAATACACAGCCGAGACGGGCAGCTTATCCGCCCCCCCATTGAATATTGCCGATAATAATACTGACGGGAGCGCTTATGACGCGGCGGTATGTGAAACGGACTTTGAGCTTCCCGACAATGTTCCTATACTTCCTCAGTGGAACGATATCATTTCGGCGCTTCCTTCCTCTTCGGGAAGGCTTTTGAAAAAATCGACGGCTTATCTTTACGGAGGTAAGATTTACGTAAGCGCCTCTACTTCGGCCAAAACGGTTCTTGAAAACAAAATAAAGGCTGCGGCTCTTCGGGAAAAAGCGGCGGAAATAATGGGAGAAAGCCTGGATATTTTTCTTTTAAGGGAGCGTTCGGTTTCTGAGGAGAAGAAAGAGGATAAAATAACACCGTTTCTTGACAGAGCCCGGGAAATGGGTATTGAAGTAACGTTAAAGGACAGATAAAATTTAATAAAAGGAGATAGTAAAATGAGAGCAAGATTACCACAGGAGTATCAGAACAAGGGCGCGGCGAATATGAATCAGATGATCAAGCAGGCGCAGAAGATGCAGGATGATATTGCGGAGGTTCAGGCCAAGCTTGAGGAGACCGATTTTACGGTTTCCGCAGGAGGTGGAATGATCGAGCTGACAATGACCGGAGGAAAGAAGCTCAAATCGGTCAAGCTCAACCCCGACTGTATCGATAAGGACAGTCCGGAGGATCTGGAGGATATTATCATAGCGGGAGTAAACGCAATTCTCGAAAAGGTCGATGAGGAGAGCGCCAAGGAAATGGAAAAGGTGACGGGCGGAATCAATATGCCCGGTCTGTTCTGATATGGCCGAATATAATCCTCTTCCTCTTCTTCTGGTATCGGAGCAGTTGGCGAAGCTTCCGGGAATAGGCATGAAAAGCGCGGGGCGTCTGGCGTATCATATTTTGAATATGCCGGTAGAACAGGTGGAGGAATTTTCCCAGACCATACTTAAAGCCCGGAAATCGGTGGGGTTTTGTAAAATATGTCAGAATTTTACAGAACAGGAGATATGCTCAGTATGCGCAGACGAAGGAAGAGATAAAAGCGTCATATGCGTGGTCGAATCGCCTAAGGATGTATCCGCTTTTGAACGGACCGGAGGCTTCGAGGGATCTTATCATGTCCTGCACGGCCTTCTGTCCCCCACGGATGGCATAACTCCCGACGATATACGTATAAGGGAGCTTATGGCAAGGCTGAGCGGAGACGTTGAGGAGGTAATAATGGCTACCAACCCAACGATCGAAGGGGAGACCACCGCTTCGTATATAGGAAGACTTATAAAGCCTCTGGGTATAAAGGTAACGAGACTTGCTTACGGACTTCCTGCGGGAAGCATGCTGGAATACGCCGATGAAGTTACCTTGCAGAGGGCGCTGGAAAACAGGAATGAGCTTTAATGTAAAAAAGAAATACAAATCTGTTTAAGCCGGGGCAATGCCGGACGGTCCGAGAAACTACGGCCGCCCCCGCCGGGGTAATGTATTTCTCTGTAAACGACAGGTATTTTAATAATCAATAACAATAAAACCACAGGTTAAAGCAGTGCTAAGAAAGGACTGGTAGTTATGGCTAAAATTTACACCGAACCCTCCCATACATTCGGGGAATATCTCCTTGTACCGGGGTACAGCTCAGACAAATGTATCCCCGCCAATGTTTCCCTTAAAACGCCGGCAGTTAAATTTAAAAAGGGAGAGACACCCTCTATTTCCATGAACATACCCTTGGTTTCCGCGATCATGCAGTCGGTATCAGACGATAAGATGGCGGTGGCGCTCGCAAAGGAGGGCGGTATAAGCTTTATTTTCGGTTCTCAGTCCGTTGAGTCCGAAGCGGATATGGTCAGGAAGGTAAAGGCGTATAAAGCGGGCTATGTAAAGAGCGACAGCAACTTAAGCCCCGAAATGACACTTCAGGACGTGCTTGATCTTAAGGCAAAAACGGGACATTCTACCATGCCCGTAACCGAGGACGGCACAGCCGATACCAAAATGGTGGGTATTGTTACGGGAAGAGATTACCGCGTTTCAAGGATGTCGCCGGACGTTAAGGTCAAGGAGTTTATGACGCCCTTTGACAAGCTTGTAACCGCTCCCGAGGGAACTACCTTAAAGGAAGCAAACGATATTATCTGGGATCATAAGCTTAACTCGCTTCCCATAATTGACCGCGAAGGAAGGCTCGTTTATTTCGTGTTCAGAAAGGATTATGAAAGCCATAAGAGTAATCAGAATGAGCTTCTGGACGGAGCAAAGCGTTATGTAGTGGGAGCCGGAATAAATACACGAGACTATGCACAGCGTGTTCCCGCTCTGGTTGAAGCGGGGGCGGACGTGCTTTGTATAGACAGCTCCGAGGGCTATTCCGACTGGCAGAAATTTACTATTCAATGGATAAGAGATCATTACGGGGATTCGGTTAAGGTAGGCGCAGGCAATGTAGTAAGCAGAGAGGGATTCCGTTTTCTTGCCGAATGCGGAGCCGATTTTATAAAGGTCGGCATAGGAGGAGGCTCCATATGCATTACAAGAGAGCAGAAGGGAATAGGAAGAGGACAGGCTACGGCTCTTATAGAGGTCTGCGAGGAACGTGACAGATATTATGAGGAAACAGGCGTTTATATTCCTGTTTGCAGCGACGGCGGTATAGTTCACGATTATCATATCACACTGGCCCTTGCCATGGGAGCAGATTTTATAATGCTTGGCCGTTATTTCAGCCGTTTTGACGAATCTCCCACCAATAAGATCATGCTTAACGGTACATATGTCAAGGAATACTGGGGTGAAGGCTCTAACCGTGCAAGAAACTGGCAGCGTTACGATATGGGCGGAGACAGCAAGCTCTCTTTCGAAGAGGGAGTTGACAGCTATGTTCCATATGCCGGAAGTCTTAAAGACAACGTAAACCGCACTCTTTCAAAGGTGCGTTCTACCATGTGCAACTGCGGCTGTCTCTCGATCCGTGAGCTTCAGGAGAAGGCGGTGCTTACCCTTGTATCCTCCACGAGTATCGTGGAAGGCGGTTCTCATGATGTGATTCTTAAGGATAGTCAGGCGAGAAACTGATCAGCCGATTATTTTCCGAAAATTATATTTTGATCTAATAGGGGTCGCTCTTTCAGGAGTGATCTCTGTTTTTTTGCAGCTTCGGCAAAAAAACAACCGCCTGAGCCGACGGAATAAAAAGCTTAAAAGCTTTAGAATAACAGTAAGATTAAGCTGCGGAAGAAGGGAGAGCTTATTTTTATGTTTTAGAACATTTTGCATATTTGGAGGAATCGATTCGATTTTATGGTATAATAACCTCAAACGAAGTAAAGAGGAAGAAATTATTTTAATGTTTGAGGACATTGTACCGGTTTAGAGGAATCGCTCCGCTTTGCTTCGCTCTTTTTATGGTATAATAACCTCAGACCGGGGAAAGAGGAAAAATTTATTTTGATGTCTGAGGACATTGTACCGGTTTAGAGGAATCGCTCCGCTTTGCTGCGCTCTTTTTATGGTATAATAACCTCAAACGAAGTAAAGAGGAAGAAATTATTTTAATGTTTGAGGACATTGTACCGTTTTTGAGGAATCGCTCCGCTTTGCTTCGCTCTTTTTATGGTATAATAACCTCAGACCGGGGAAAGAGGAAAAATTTATTTTGATGTTTGAGGACATTGTACCGGTTTAGAGGAATCACTCCGCCTTGCTTTGCTCTTTTTATGGTATAATAACCTCAGACCGGGGAAAGAGGAAGAAATTATTTTAATGTTTGAGAACATTATACCGTTTTAAAGGAAGCGTTCGCTTCGCTCGCTCTTTTTATGGTATAACAACCTTAGATCGTGGAAGCATGGAGGTTTTATTCCGATGTATGGGAAGATCGTACCGTTTTAAATAAAGCGTTTGCTTAATTCGCTTTTTCATACGGTATAAAATGAAAGCGGGTTTGATGATCGCAGCATAACTTAAAAAATGCAGTATGCACCGGTTGAAAAAAGAAACAGCCGCTTAAGAAGCTGTTTTGAAAAGGATACGGTTATCGGCGATTTAATGTATTTTCAGGGCACAAGCCGATATTTTATTATTGAAGGACAGGTGCAAACCGTCAGATCCTATGGTAATTTTGATTAAACGGGTTTTTAATATTCGATCTGTAAAAAAGGATATGAAAACAGCCATAATAAATACGGTTATCCTTCAATATTGAAAATTATAAACCTATTGGATACATAAAAGGAGCCGGCTTTTAAATAAATATCAGGTTTTTAAATAATTATTTAAGCCTTTTGGCAGGAGGCCGTACATTTTTCCGCTTTTGGGCTTTTTGAAAACGTGCGTGATAATTTCGGATATTCTTCGGAAAAGGCGAAAAAACTAAGGGAACGGGCTTATGCCCGTTCCCTTAAAAGAAAATTTTGTTAAATAAACAGAATCCGAATCATAAAAACGAATTCTTTGAGCAGTAACTATGATCCTTCAATCAAATTACTTTCTCTTCTTAGCAACGATAACAGCGCCAACGGCAAGAACAGCGATACCTGCAACAACAGCTACGCCTTCAACACCGGTATCAGCATTATTCTTATCATTTGTAGGCTTGTTGGTGTCGCCGGCAGCGTCAGTACCGGGAGCATCAGTTGTATCGCCTTCAGAAGTTGCAGTCATACCGGAAACTGTGAATGTTACTTCGATCTTGCGTCCGAAATCATCCTTGGATGAAATTACGTTTAATGACTTGTCGGAAGCCCATTCGTTAAAGAAGCATACGCAATAACGGTTGATAGACTTGTCAAAGTCAGCACTGTCAGAGCCGCTGGCCTCAGGGTTGCCAGATTCCATAGCAGCGTTTTTGCCGGCTTCGATTTCTTTACCGTCGATCTTAAGGCTGTCGATAGTGATCTTAAGATCGGGGTAGGTATCAGCACTAATGTTAGTGTCAAGGCCTAAATAGTAGAAGAAGGTATCTTCTCCGTCTTTTCCGTCATCCATTGCAGTCCATTCAACGGTAGCGGTGTACTGACCGTCCTTATCAACGGTAACATCCCCTGCCTTGAATCCGGGAACAGCAAGAGTATCAAGATCTTCATTCTCGTACATAGCTTCCTTTTGGCTTACGTTGTTACGATGTGCCCAGTTGCTTGTCTTGAAAATTAAACCAGCGGTTTCAGCGCTTGCAGAAACAGCCAGAGCAGCAGCAACAGCTACGGAAGCAACAACTGCTGCAATTTTTCTCATCTTCATAAGAAAAATCCTCCTAAAATTAATATAAATTCGAGCCTGTCTATTTTTATAAAATACACACAGACCCCATACTATAAGTATGTCTTTATTGTAACCTAAAAAACTAAAAATGTCAATGGCTTTTGAAAAAATATTTACCATATCTTTCAGATTTTGTCATTATAGAAAGAAATAAAAGCCGCAATAAGACTTTACGGGAACATTAAGTTAATTTTTTCCGGTGGGATAAATTTTTTTCAGGCATCCAAGGAAGATCAGGATCATACGAAAAAAACATATAACAAAGGGAATGAGCTTATGCCCATTCCCTTATTATATCTTTTTTATCGGCTATGTCAAAGTGCTTTTTCTTAAGAAAGCCGCATGCTAAGCTCAGCTGAACAAATCCGGAATGCCGGTCAATGACCGGAGGGATTACTTTTTCTTCTTAGCGACAATAACAATTACAACAACTATTACGGCTGCTGCTGCAACGCCTACGATAAGCCAGATGATCCAACCGCTGTCGCTGCTTGAGCTGCTGCTGGAATTAGCGGTGGTAGTAGTGGCAGGGCTTGATGTGGAAGCCGCATTTGTGGAAGAAGCCGCAGTGTTTTCCGCAGGAGCGGATGTCTGATCGCCGCCCTGTGTGTTATTGCCGGGTTCTTCGCCGGCATGAGGAATAACAACCTCGTTCTTGCCTGAACCCTTGTCAGCCAGGGTCATAGATGTTCTTCCTTCTTCGAGAGTGTCAACACAAAAGATTGTCAGATCATGTATACCTTCGGCACCATATCCTACTCCGTCGGGTTCGGGAGTTACCCAATAATCAAGGCATCTCTGAACATCGATCTCGGCCTCAATGGTGATCGTCCAGGATTCGTCTCCGCTTTCACATACTACTCCCTCGGGGAAGGTAAGACCTGCGCCTGTCCAGGGGTTAATTCCTTCAACCTTCCATTCGAAATCCTTGGCTTCAACCGGAGCGTCTGCGTCCCAGTTGGTGGAAATGTTGAGATATACGGTATCAGTTCCGTTTGTGGCAGAAACCGTAAGTTTTTCGATTGTGTTGATATGTCCCATCTGAATCTGAGCGTAGAAAGTATCGCTCGTAAGCTTATCGTAATCATATGCGTTAACGGTAAACTTATATGTGCTTTCAAAGTTTTCAGCCTTCAGTTCAATGGGCTCGGTAGTTTCGGCACCGGTTCCGTCCTGGGTAGCGGCAGTATTATCCGCAACAGTTGTGTTGTCTGCGTCTGCAAAGGCAACGGTAGCCAATGACAGAATACCCATTGCACATGCTGCGCTTCCGGCAATAAATTTTTTAAAATTCATGGTTTTCCTCCTTAGTATTATCGGTGATTATTATAGTTTTCAATTATTTATGTTCGATTCACCTACACATATATAATACCTTAATTTTTTCAAGTTGTCAAGGGTTTTTTTAACTTTAATCCAAAAACGGTTAGCCTTTTTTAATTGCCGTTAGCTAAAAAACAGCACATTTTTCAAAATGAGTTAAGCTTCTTCAGCGATATATGCTCCGGCGCGTTTTAAGATTTGATCCGTGTTTGCGGATTTTGTTTTATATGACAGCATCTTGAGAGGCGGCATTTGTAAAACTATAAAAGCGCTTTAATGCTAATCTTTGGTCAAGGTATAGAAATAATATGGATTATCAAAGATCGGTGCTTAGGATGCAATCTTTAATCAAGTCTATAATTTGATTAAAGATAGGTATAAAATATTATAATCACGCCGGGCAGATCGGGCGTATCTGAAAACAAAGCAAATAGTAGGAAACGATAAAAGCATGGCGATTTTAAGGGAAAAACTGATAAATACGAGAGTATTAGCTATCCTTTTGGGATAACTACCGTCATTTTTTGACGCGCATAGCGTTCGCAGTCAGCAGAAACCGTACAATTTGCGAATTTTCAGATGCTCCCTAATTAAAACTGTGGGATCAGTGTTTCAGGTGTGATCCAATTTAACCTGTGAAATCACCTCAGTTTAAAATGGGATCGGTATAAGGATTTCAGTTCTTACCGTATTAAGAATCTGTCCACATAGAAATTAGTACGCATCTTTTCGGAATATTTTCCTATGACTGTGTTAAAAATTACTTGACTTGCTTTTCGCGCAAGCCAGCCTGCGAAATTTTGCTTCGTTCTCGACAGAGCTCGGCCATAATATCCGAGCATCATTTCTATGCGGACAGGTTCTGAGTTTGTTTGAAGAATCGAACAAAAAAGGGAACAGACCATAGCCTGTTCCCTTAATCGCAAACATATTATACTGTTGACGCTTTAATTGAAATTATATTTCAAAAACGTTCATTTAAATCCTGTTTGTCAGAAAAGAGAAAAATTACTTTCTCTTCTTAGCAACTATAACGGCACCGCCTGCAAGAACTGCAAGACCGGCAACGATAGCTACGCCTTCAATACCGGTTTCGGCATTGTTCTTATCATCAGTAGGCTTGTTGGTGTCGCCTGCTGCGTCAGTACCGGTGGTTTCTTCCTTGTCGGAAGTAGCAGGTGCTTCAGAAGTACCAGGAGCTTCGGAAGTTGTTTCGAAGTAAATGGTGATCTTAGAGTTTGCAACATGACCGTTCTGGATATTGCATCCGAAGTACTTGCTGCCGTCTTCACCCGGTTCCGCAGTGCTGCGATCAGCGGGGTCAAGCTCGATTCTATACTCAAGCTTGCCTTCTTCTGCGAAAAGAGCGGTGCTTTCATCGGCAGTATCACCCATTTTGAAGAGAACTACCTCAGCAGCTGAGTTGGGCTTGCCATCATCTTCAGGATCGATTGCGGCGTCAAGATCAGCCTGCTCAAGTTTAACCTCAACGATTATCTTTGAATTAGCCCATTCGGATTCGGGAAGAAGAGCGGTCTCGCCTTCGTTGAACTGAATCCAAGAGCCTGCCCAAGCTTTTGTAAATGTGATGGTGTTTCCTTCTACCGTATCAGCCTTGCTCCAGGGGCTGGCCTTCAGAACGGTATCGGCAGCGAATGCACTTACAGCCATTGCGCTAACGGTCAAAGCCGAAGCAGCAACGCCTGCAATGATTTTCTTCATGTTCATTGTAAATGTTCCTCCGTAATATTTTTGTTGATTTGGAAATTCTCTCCCACTTCGGGATTTTTATCCAATTTCAATTATACATTATACATATCCCGATTGCAATAGTTAATGGTTACAATCTTCTCATATATTTTTAGTTGAAACTGCTGTAAAATCCGAGTAAATTTTTGTTAATGTTACTTAAATTAAGTCGATAAGAAGAGGTAAAAAAGCATAATAGGTTTAAATTCCGCGAAGGAAAAAATAAGCAATCTTCAAAAATTTTCCTATTCTTGGCTAAGGTAACGAATCGCGATATTTGACCTTGTTCCTTACCGTCTGTAACGCTTTAAAAAACAAAATCTTTATTTGATCCATAGCCGGAAGATAGGCGGATCTCCTTCTTTTTGAAAAACGGCATGAAAAAACCACCTTCGAAAGTCAATCCTCAAAGGTGGTTTATCTTCTATTTTTTCTTTTCTTTTTCGTAGAACTCACATTGTCCCGTATTGTCGTAAATATCCGGCGGTTTATCGCCGGATTCGACCGGCGTGTACGGGAAGAAATCAGGGTGCGCTTTGTTTATTCGCTCTGCACAGATTTTTCCGTAAATGCGGCATACGGATTTATCATAACCGCATTCTTCATCTCCGGCAAGCCTTTTATCCCTGAAAACGCAATCCTTGCATTGGGAATAATGGTTCAATGCGGCGTTGTCCGTCAGCACTTCATCCGCATAACGTTCTTCCGGCGTTTTCTTTTCAGCCATTGGACCACCTTCTTTTTACCGAGCCGGAGCTTGAGATATTACTTCACGAATATTACGGGTGTTTTCTCAAATTTTATAGCACGGAAGATCATCACCCGCCGTAACATGATTTCCGATACTTGCCCGAAGCCGCTTTGTTGGTTTCAATCCATGTCACAATGTTTGTCCGTTGTTTTTTAAGGCATTAATTTTTATAAATCTCAGAGGTAAAAGAATGCCTGATTTTTTAAAGATTACTGTATCCCATCAGCTCCTTGTCAACCTCACGGGCGCATTCTCTTCCCTCGCGTATCGCCCAAACAACCAGAGACTGCCCCCTGCGCATATCGCCGCAGGCAAAAACTTTAGGGACCGTGGTTTTATACCGGCCCGCTTCGGTTTTAACATTATTTCTTTCGTCCGGCTGTGCACCGAACGCTTTTCGTATATAATCCTCGCTTCCGGTAAAGCCCGCCGCGATAAGAACCATATCCGCATTAAGGGAATATTCGCTTCCCTCAATCTCCGACATGACAGTTTTTCCGCTTTTTTCGTCTGTGCGGGGTTCGAGCATAACAAGAATTATTTCTTTTAATTTTCCTTTTTTATCTTTAATAAATTTTTTTACCGTTGTCTGATAAATCCTTGGATCGCTTCCGTAAATTTCCGCAGCTTCCTCCTGTCCGTAGTCGGTTTTTGAAATTCTCGGATACTGAGGCCAGGGATTGTTTTCAGCTCTTTTATCAGGCAGCTTGGGCATCATCTCAAGCTGTATCACGTTTTGAGCGCCATGACGGACCGCCGTTGCAACACAGTCGTTTCCCGTGTCTCCGCCGCCTATCACAACAACCCTTTTGCCTTTGGCGGAAATAAAGGTTCCTTCCTCAAGTTCATAGTCAAGCAGGCTTTTTGTGGTGGAGCTCAAAAAATCCACGGCAAAATATATTCCTTTTGCATCTCTGCCCTCCGCTTTAATATCGCGGGGCTGTGAGGCACCGCAGGCTAATATTACAATATCGAAGTTTTCAAGCAGCTGTTTCGCTTCGACGTTTTCTCCGATGTTCTTTCCGGTTTCGAAAATTATACCCTCCTGCTCCATGATATCTATTCGCCGTTGGATAATATGCTTTTCCAGCTTCATATTCGGAATCCCGTACATTAACAGGCCGCCTGCGCGATCGCTTCGCTCAAAGACGGTTACGGAGTGGCCCCGTTGATTAAGCTGATCCGCCGCCGCAAGACCGGAGGGGCCAGAGCCTACTACGGCTATTTTTTTCCCCGTTCTGACCCGGGGGATTTTCGGGCCGGCAAAATTCTTCTCATAAGCGTGTTCCGTAATGCTAAGCTCGTTTTGTTTTACCGTAACCGGATCGTCGTGGACCCCGCATGTGCATGCCGCTTCACAAAGGGCGGGACATACCCTCCCCGTAAATTCGGGAAAGTTATTCGTTTTGCGAAGTCTGTTATACGCCTGCTCCCAGTTGCCCCCGAAAATCAGATCGTTCCATTCCGGTATAAGATTATTCAGAGGACAGCCGCTTACCGAATTCCCGATTATCATTCCCGACTGGCAAAAAGGGACTCCGCATTCCATGCATCTTGCTCCCTGAAGCTGCTGCTTTTCCGGGGGAAGAGATATATGAAATTCCTTATAATTTTTTATGCGCTCCTTCACCGGTAATGCTTCGGCATTGATCCTGTCATATTCAAGAAATCCTGTAGGCTTTCCCATAAGTGTTAATCCTTTCTTTCGGTTTGTGCTTTCAAAGAAGCTTTTATAATCGAATGATATGCTTCAGCGGTTTAAGGCGATACCGCGCAATGACCGCCTGACGGCTTTGCGTGAGACTTGCTTGCATATATTCCGTCATCTTACACAAATTCTCCTTGAAATACGTCAGTATTCCTGCGTCGAATTTATGCAAGCTGACGAAATATCTGACTGCGCAATTCACACGCGATCATTGTGCGGCGTTGCCTTAACTGAAAAACGGAGCTTTTATTTATTATCGTTTACAACACTATAAAAAGCTTCTATCTGAGCCTGTTCTTCGGTCATTCCTTTTTCTTCAAAGCCCAGTATAGCCGTGGTTATTCTTTTATAGTCATGAGGGATTATCCTTTTGAATTTAGGAAGGTATTCTTCAAAATTATTAAGAATCCTTACGGCTTTTTCTGAACCCGTGGCATTTGCGTGCTGCTCTATAAGATCTTTCAGCTCCAAGATATCATACTTTTCGCTGACCTCGCTGCTGCTTACCATTTCTTTATTCAGCTTTAAATAAAGATCTCTTTCCTCGTCAAGCACATAGGCGATGCCGCCGCTCATTCCCGCGGCAAAGTTTTTTCCTGTTTTACCGAGAATAACCACACGTCCTCCGGTCATATATTCGCAGCCGTGATCGCCGACGCCTTCCGCCACGGCTATGGCACCGCTGTTTCTTACGCAGAAACGCTCCCCCGCCACGCCGTTGATATACGCTTTGCCGCTTGTGGCTCCGTATAGGGCCACATTTCCTATAATTATATTATCTTCCGCTCTGAAGGTGCTTTCCTTTGGAGGATAAACGATAAGCTTTCCGCCTGAAAGCCCTTTACCGAAATAGTCGTTGCTGTCGCCCTCCAGCTCGAGAGTCAGGCCTTTCGGAATAAACGCTCCGAAGCTTTGACCTCCGGATCCCCGGCAAATTACTTTATAGGCGTCTTCATCGGGCGCTTCTTTACAGTTTCTTGTTATTTCGCTGCCCAGCATGGTTCCCAAGGTTCGGTCCGTATTTTTTACGGTTATTTCGGCAGTTTTATGTTTTCCGCTTTTTATTGCAGAGGAAAATTCCTTGATCAGGATTTTTTCGTCAGCAGTTTCTTCGAGCTTAAAATCATACGATTTCTTGCCGCTGTACGTTATTGACCGGGACATATATTCTTCGGATGGACGGATTATATTTGTCAGGTCGATTTCTTTTCCGTGTTCGTCAAGACCTTCCTTTCTTTTTATAAGATCCACTCTTCCGATCAGCTCATCAACGCTGCGTATTCCCAGCATTGCCATATACTCTCTCATTTCCTGAGCGACAAACTTCATAAAATTAATTACATATTCCGGTTTTCCCGCAAAGCGCTTTCTCAGTTCGGGGTTCTGTGTTGCAACTCCGAACGGGCAGGTATCCAGATTACATACTCTCATCATGACGCAGCCTAAGGTTACCAGCGGCGCCGTGGCGAAGCCGTACTCTTCCGCACCGAGCAGGGCGGCGGTTATCACATCCCGTCCCGTCATAAGCTTACCGTCGGTCTCGATTATAACTTTATCTCTGAGTCCGTTCATAATGAGAGTCTGATGCGCTTCCGAAAGACCAAGTTCCCAGGGAAGTCCGGCGTTATATATCGAGCTTCTCGGAGCGGCGCCGGTACCTCCGTCATAACCGCTTATAAGTATGACCGACGCCCCTGCCTTGGCAACACCTGCCGCCACCGTGCCCACTCCGCACTCGGAAACAAGCTTTACGCTTATTCTGGCGTTTTTGTTGGCGTTTTTAAGATCATATATAAGCTGCGCCAAGTCCTCTATCGAATAAATATCGTGGTGAGGCGGCGGAGAAATTAGACCTACTCCGGGAGTTGAGTGCCTTGTTTTGGCAATCCATGGGTAGACCTTTTTTCCGGGAAGATGTCCTCCTTCTCCGGGCTTTGCCCCTTGAGCCATTTTTATTTGTATTTCATCCGCGCTGTTAAGATACTGTGAAGTAACTCCGAAGCGGCCGGAAGCCACCTGCTTTATTGCGGAGCAGCGATCGTATGCGCTGCCTTTGCTTTCGAGTCTGTCAAGACTTTCCCCTCCCTCGCCCGAATTCGAGCGTCCATGGATCATATTCATAGCTATGGCAAGCGTTTCGTGAGCCTCCTGGGAAATTGAGCCATAGCTCATTGCCCCGGTTTTAAAACGACGGATAATGCTTTTTACATCCTCAACCTCATCGATGTCTATGCCCTTTTCAGGGTAATTGAAATCCATAAGACCTCTTAAATTTACGGGCGCCATTTCCTCGGTTATCATGCGGGAGTATTGTTTATAAAGACTGTAGTTTCCGGTTCTTACCGCCTGCTGCAAAAGATGTATGGTTTGAGGATTATACAAATGCTCTTCTCCGCAGCTTCTGAATTTATGGCTTCCGCGGCTGTCAAGCGAGCTGTCCGTACCGAGCCCCAGCGGATCGAAGGCTATGGTATGAAGCCTGTCTACGTTACGCTCTATATCCTTAAGGGTTATTCCCCCGACACGGCTCACTGTTCCGGTAAAATAAGTGTCTATAACCTCTTTGCTTATTCCTATTGCTTCGAATATCTGAGAGCCCTGATATGACTGAATGGTGCTTATGCCCATTTTAGAAGCAATTTTTATTATTCCATGAAGCAGTGCATTATCGTAGTCGCTTACCGCCGCATAGTAATCTTTATCAAGAATGTCCCGGGAGATAAGGCTTTGTATGGCTTCATGGGCAAGATAGGGATTCACCGCGCTCGCGCCGTAGCCTAACAATGCTGCAAAATGATGAACTTCTCTCGGTTCGCCGGTTTCGAGGATTACGGCAAGAGACGTTCTTTTTTTTGTTACCACAAGATGCTGGTGCAGCGCGGAGACAGCCAGAAGCGACGGTATGGCAAGATGATTTTCGTCTACTCCCCGGTCGGACAGTATCAATATGTTGGCTCCGTCGCCGTAGGCTCTGTCCGCTTCCAGATTAAGGCGGTCAAGAGCTTTTTTCAGGGATGTGTTTTTATAATAAAGTATGGGAATGACCGCAACTTTAAAGCCGCTGACCTTCATATTCCTGATTTTAAGCATATCCGTATTTGTTAAAATCGGATTTTGTATTTTTATTACCTGACAGTTTTCCGGACGTTCTTCCAGAATATTTCCGTCCTCTCCGATATATACCGTCGCCGAGGTTACGATTTCTTCGCGGATCGCGTCTATGGGGGGATTTGTAACCTGGGCGAAAAGCTGCTTGAAATAATTAAATAACGGCTGAGGCTGGGAGGAAAGGGCGGCCAGAGGACTGTCCGTTCCCATAGCGGCTATGCTTTCCGAACCTGTTTTTGCCATCGGAAGAATACCGGTCATAACATCTTCGTATGTGTATCCGAAGGCTTTCATAAGCCGCTTTCTTTCTTCGTGGCCGTGATCCTCGACTTTTATATTCGGTATTTTAAGATCCGAAAGTTTTACAAGATTGCTGTCCAGCCATTCTCCATACGGCTTCCTTGACGCATAGCTTTCTTTAAGCTCGTCATCGTCTATTACACGGCCCTGAACCGTATCCACCAGCAGCATTTTTCCGGGACGAAGCCTCTCTTTTACCAAAATCTCCGAGGGATCCGTCTCCAGTGCGCCTACTTCGGAGGAAAGTATAAGGCAACCGTCCTTTGTGATATAGTAGCGTGACGGTCTGAGCCCGTTTCTGTCAAGAACCGCACCCATAATATCTCCGTCGCTGAAAAGGATAGAAGCAGGTCCGTCCCAAGGCTCCATCATTGTAGCATAGTATTGATAAAAATCCCGTTTGGTTTTGCTTATTGTATCATTATTATCCCAGGGTTCGGGTATGGTTATCATAACTGCAAGAGGAAGCTCCATACCGCTCATAACCAGAAATTCAAGAGTGTTGTCAAGCATGGCGGAATCGCTTCCCTCGGTGTTTACAACCGGCAGCACCTTATCCAGATCCCCTTTAAGATGCTCCGATTTCATAGTTTCTTCGCGGGCAAGCATTTTATCCGCGTTTCCTTTAATGGTATTTATCTCGCCGTTATGAACTATCATTCTGTTGGGATGGGCTCTTTGCCAGCTTGGATTTGTATTGGTGGAAAACCTCGAATGGACCATAGCGATTGCAGTTTCATAACATTCGTCCTGTAAATCCGGATAAAATCTCCGCAGATCCTGAACAAGGAACATACCCTTGTAAACAATCGTGCGGCTCGATAACGAAACCACATATGTATCTTCATTGCTCTGTTCAAAAACACGTCTTACAATATAGAGCCTTCGGTCGAAATCTATCCCCTTTCTTACTTCGGCCGGACGTTTTACAAAGCATTGCATTATACACGGCATACAGTCCGCCGCCCTTTTTCCCAGTATTTCCGGGCAAGCGGGAACCGCTCTCCATCCCAGTATTTTAACGCCTTCCTTTTCGGCGATTATTTCAAACATTTTTTTAGCCTGATTACGGACAAGCTCGTTTTGCGGGAAAAAAAACATGCCCACTCCGTAATCCCGTTCGCCGCCGAGCTGTATTCCCATTGCCTCAGAGGTTTTTTTAAAGAAACTATGGGAGATCTGAAGCAGTATCCCGACTCCGTCGCCGGTTTTTCCTTCCGCGTCCTTTCCTGCACGATGTTCAAGGGTCTCGACTATAGTGAGAGCTTTTTCCACGGTACTGTGAGTTTTTTTCCCTTTTATGTTGACTACCGCTCCTATACCGCAGTTATCGTGCTCAAAAGCAGGTGAGTAAAGGGTTTTTACGGTTTTCCTTCTGTTATTCATACGCTGCCCCTTTCCGAATAGCATATATATTTTTTTTACATTATACCATAGGAAAAGTGAGCGAAGCGAACGCTTCCTTTAAAACGGTACAATGTTCTCAAACATTAAAATAAAATCTTCAACTTTCCTTCGTTTGAGGTTATTATACCATAGGAAAACTGAGCGAAGCGAACGCTTCCTTTAAAACGGTACAATGTTCTCAGACATTAAAATAAATTTTTCTCTTTCATTGAGGTTATTATAACACATAAAAAGAAAAAATGCAAGATGTATTTTAAAATCTTGCAAAAATTTTTCTTTATTTCAAAAGCACGCTTTGGCATAAAAGATAGAATTCCTTTTGTTAATGCATATTTCACTTAAAATAGATAGTCGGAATCACTTGTGTGATTTTGCCGGATAAGACGTAATTTTATTCGTAAATGCCCAAGCGTTAAAAAGTGTCACATATTCTTCACAAGCTTATCTAAGCATATGAATCATAAGCCGTACAGATATACGTTCTCGTTGGTTTTGAAATTTGAGCGCCGCCGATAATGTGATGAAAAAACTGAGCGGCGGATAAAATGAGGATTTAGGTAATCAGCGCAAATATCAGGACGCAATTGCGTTTCGGGATATGAAATATTCAAATTGCATCTCAATATAAATTTTAAGGCCGGATATCCGGGTCATGCTTCCACGTCAATATTATAAAGATCGTCTATGGGAATTTTACTTCCGTTTGTCAGGACAAGCGTCATATCGGATTCATCGATACGGCGGAAATTACCTTGTATTGTAATATATTCGCCACCTTTTTTTACTTTATCGGGAAGGAAGTATGTTATTTGCACTAAGGGGCGGACGTATTTCCGTTCCATAAGAAGATTTAGGCATGCGTTAAGCTTATGCTGCTGTTCTTCGTCGAGCTCCGTTTTTCTTCCGGTCAGTCTCGCGGTTTCCGACAAGGCGGCTTCATATCCGGTCAGAGCGGCAAACGGGGAAAATTGGGCGGCCCGATCGGAGCGCTTCATTTGTTTATGCTTTTTTGAAACGTGACGTGGAAGCAGAATAATGTCCTTGTAAGGATTTTCGTTCATATCATAAATCATACGTGATCGCTCCTTTATGCTTTATGGCCTCCAAGCTGCTGATTACGTTCTATCGTAGTGGCTCCTTCTTCAAGATTCATGCCCTTTATTACCGCATTTTTTCCGTATTTTCTTTTTATTGCAAGCAAGGCTTTTTGAAGAGCCCGCTCTTTTTCTTTTTCCCGGTTCGGGATTTGATTTCCGGCAAAATCCGAAAAGAAGTTCAGCTGCATGCATGAGGTACGTTCAAGCTCCGCCTCCGACAGAACATTATTAGCCACAACATACATTCGTTTGACCGTGAGGCTTCTGTCAACAATACGGTCATAAAGCTCCCCGGCGGCTTTCATGATATTTTTTGAAGAGGAGGTGTATTCATTTAAGTTTATTGATCCATGGGCGGATTTAGGCTTTTTTCTTCCGTAGAAATCGATCGATATTTCACCCTTGTATTGTTTTTCGTCATCAGGGTACGCAAGATTCTCAACGTCATAACCTACGGTAAGGACTATCTGATTTGTAAGAAGTCCTTTTTCTACCAGGTCAAGAACCAGAAGATCCGTCATTTCAAGCACTATCAGACGCCCTTTTTCAAACGGGTAGGGAGATTGAAGCACTTGTCCCGAGCTTATGCTGCTTGATTCGGGCTTATAGGACTTAATATCCTCCATGGTGCAGGATTCCCAGCCCCAGGCATGGTCTATGAGCAGCTCGGCGTTGATGCCGAATAATTTGTACAGAAGCTCTTCATTATAAAATTCATCTTTTTTTCCCAAGGAACAGCGGGCTATATCTCCCATGGTATAAAGTCCCTTTTCCTCAAGTCTTTCGGCATAGCCTCTTCCTATCCGCCAGAAGTCGGTAAGAGGCGTATGTGACCACAGGTTTTTGCGGTAGCTCATTTCATCGAGTTCGGCTATTCTTACTCCGTCTTTGTCCGGAGGCATATGCTTGGCGGTTATATCCATAGCTATTTTGCACAGGTATAAATTCGTTCCTATACCTGCCGTAGCAGTAATACCTGTTTCCTTAAGGACGGTCCGTATAAGCATCATCGCAAGCTCACGGGTCGTCATATTGTATGTTTTAAGATAAGGCGAAGCGTATATGAAAACCTCATCCACCGAATAGGCGTGAATGTCTTCGGGAGCAATGTATCTCAGATAAATACCGTAGATATGAGCGCTTATTTTCATATATAAAGCCATCTGAGGCGGCGCCGTTATGAAATCCAGCTCTAATGAAGGATCATTGACAAGCTCGGTATTGTTGAAGGATTTTGATTTAAATGTATGGTTCGGAGCGTTCAGTCTTCTTTGAACATTTACTTCATTTACACGCTGTATAACCTCGAACAGTCTGGGCCGCCCGCCTATGCCTAAGGCCTTCAGGCTCGGAGAAACAGCAAGGCAGATAGTTTTTTCGGTTCTTCCGGGATCGGCTACCACTAAGTTTGTCGTTAACGGGTCAAGACTGCGATGCACGCATTCTACGGAAGCATAGAAGGATTTAAGGTCAATAGCTATATACTGGCGCTCGTTCGGTGACATTTTCAGGCTCTCCCCTTTCTTTTCCGAAAGCTTACGGTATTATTCATGAGAAATAAATCCGGAGGACAAAGAAAAATTCCTGTTTCTCCGTATAGGTTTTTATTTTGGACTTTCCGATGGATCATTGGCTGTATGAAAAGCCGCAAATTGTACGGTTTCAAATAACTGCGGATTCAAATAACCGGGGACGCTTTTCACGTCAAATAACACCGATAGTTATCCCAAAGAAGCAACTACGAAACGTCCTCGTATTTTTCCGCTTTTTCTTTGAATTCGCCATGGCTTTAGCGCAATCGTACTAATTTGCTTTGTTTTCAGATACCCCCCGACTGCGGGATCCTTCAGCGTCAAAAATACTCGTTAATTTATCCGCTTTTCATTGAAATACTCACTCATTCAGCAAAATTTTACAAAATCGCTTAATTTTCATATACGCCGTAAATTCATATTGACAAAATTTAAAAAGGATGGTATAATGTTCTTGTAAGTTCCATAAAGTTCAATTAAATTATAGCAGCCGTATGGCGAAATGTCAATATGTTCGACGAACTTTACAGAATTTTACAACAAGATATACTTGCGAAGGGAGTGATTTAAGGGTGAAGTGTTTTTCGGAAAAGGTGCGCGACGCAAGAGCTTCTCTGGGGTTGTCGCAGCCTCAGGTGGCTCAGTTGACAGGGGTGTCGGTCAGATCTGTTCTCGCATATGAGAAGGGTGAAAAGATTCCGAGACAGGGGACGATGCTGAAGCTTGCAAAGGCATTGCAGGTATCGGTAAAATTTCTTATGTGCGACGAATGCGATAATCCGGTTGAGGATATGGAAAAGGACGGATATATCGAACAAGCGCGGGAAAGGTACGGTATACAGGGGGCAAAGGATGCCGAGGAGCTGTTAAAGGAAAATGCAGCTCTTTTTGCGGGGGGAGAATTGTCCCAGGAGCAGAAGGACGCATTTTTTGAAGCGGTAATGAAGGCTTATATCACCTGCAAGGAAGCGGCAAGGGAGAAATTTGGCAGGGATTGAGAAAACCGAAGGATATGATTTGATTGTTATAAGCCCAATGGTAAATAATAATTGTTGATTTTTCCAAGTATTATACGATCCGTAAATTTTGAAACATTTTATTTGTCAATACGGGGATCGGTCCGTATCGAGACGAAATGTGATCGGTAGTTATAAATGTTTTAATGAGGTCAAATACTTTTATACTTGTTTTTTCGGATTTACGAGCCGGGGCTGGGGCTACAAAAGGGTGAAAAAATCAAAGGATAAAATATCCGTTTTCAGATATGACTAATTTTAATCGGCTGTCCTGCGCATTGCTTTTTCGTAAACCACGATGGGCCGTTAAATAAACGATACATTTTTAAGGCAACACCGCACAATGATTGGGTGTGAATCGCGCAGTCAGATTTTTCGTCAGCCTGCATAAATACGACGCAGGAATACTGACGTATTTCAAGGAGAATTTGTGTAAGATGACGGAAAATATGCAAGCAAGCCGCACGCAAAGCCGTCAGGCGGTCATTGTGTGGTATTGCTTTAAAGCCTTTTATACGAATATTATGCGGAAAACCGGATCCCTTATCAGAAACCCTTTAAAATACAGCCGGAGGATGTAATGAATTCTTATGAATTGATGATAAAGATAAATCATGCTTTGATAAAAGGCGATAAACCGAGCAATGATCATATAAATAAAATCGTGGAACGTCTGCTTTCGGACAGCGTTATAAATAAAAAGCAAGTCGGTCGTTGTACCCGCGTTGGATTTTCCAGTAACTACGATAAAGGGACAAGCGGAATATACCCGGTATTTTATATTCCGCCTTATAATAACGGAAAAAAGCTGGAAACCATACTGGGCCAGACGCCAAAAACCCAAATACTATCGGCAAATATGTATGAACTCGAAATTCTCAGATTGCTGTATATTTTTGCACCCGAAAACAATGATGTTAAAAAAATGATATCCATGACTTTGGAAAGATTAAAAAACACCTGCTTCGGATACATGGATGACGGAAAGGGAGAATGCTTTGACGCGTCTCTGGTGGTGTTGAGGTTTCTTGCATCGGCGGCGCGGAATGAAAACCAATGGATAAAAAGCAGAATCGATAATTTTAACCGTCATTACGGGGATAAAAAACGGCCCTGGTATTCTTTATACTATTATTGGCTGTGTCTTTCGGAGCTTCCTTCAGATATTTCTAAAAGCGAAACGGAAAAGTATAAGGATGAAATTCTTGATAGACTTATAAACAGAAGGCTGCCTTATAACGGTGAAAATGACAGGTTGATAAATCCGGTCATTATTTGTATACTCCGCAATGTGATTTCGAAATATCCCGAGTATTATTATATAAGAAAACGTCAGCCATATTTAAATGACAGAGACGGAAGACTTTGCTTCGATATGAGTATATAATACCGATCTTCGGTCAAGGTATAGACAAATATATAAATACCAAAGATTAGTGCTTGGAGCGCAATATTTAATCAAATCTATAACTTGCTTAAATATTGGTATAAGCTCGTTATTGCACCTTTTTTGAAAAAAGAGCCTTCAGGCGCTTTTCAACCTGGCTTTTACGCCCGGTTTAAGGCAACACCGAACAATGATTGGGTGTGAATCGCGCGGTCAGATTTTTCGTCAGCTTGCGTAAATACGACGCAGGAATACTGACGTATTTCAAGGAGAATTTTTGTAATATGACGGAATATATGCAAGCAAGCCGCATGCAAAGCCGTCAGGCGGTCATTGTGCGGTATTCCTTAAAAATTATACGACACGTTTTTTACGATAAATTACGCCGGAAAATCCGCATTTGGATTTCGTTTAGCGATACTCTGATTTATCCGTAATATGGGAGGTGGACCGGTTGACATATGAAAATATTTGCGGAGCGGTGGGGAGGATCATTGACAGGTGTAAAGACAGAGATCCCGTCCGTCTTTGCGGAGATATGGATATAATATTGTTGTTTCAGTCTATGGGGACGGAGAAAAATGCGGTAAAGGGATTTTATTTCGAGAGTCACAGGATAAGGACAATAACCGTCAATTCGGATCTGCCTGAAGAGCTTCAAAGAATTATTGCAGCACATGAGTTGGGACATGCGGTGCTGCACCGAAATGAAAGATTGCATAGCTTTAACGAGCTGTGGATGTTTGATGAGGCAACGTCTATGGAGAGGGAAGCCAACTTGTTCGCGGCGGAGCTTTTGATAGAGGATAGAGACGTTCTGGAGCTGTTGAGAGAGGGAAAGACTTTTTTTGAAACGGCTGCGAGACTCAGTGTGCCTGCGGAACTTCTGGATTTTAAGCTCAGAATCATGAGGGATAAGGGCTATGATATAAAGGAATCCCCTATTTATGCCGAAAGTCGGTTTTTAAAATAAAGATATACGACGAAGGCCGTATTCGTAATCATATTGCTTTTATTTTAAGAATTTCGTATAGGTCCGTTCAAAAAATGACAGCTGCAAAGCATTAAGCCCACTGTGTTAATGCAAATAAAAAATAAGGGAATCGAAATTTTAAATAATGATCAAAGTCCGGCTTCCTGATTATTTAATTATCTTTTTGATATTTTCATTCTGAAAAAACGATATGGACGTTAGCCGTGCCAAAATGCTTTAAGGCCGGGATCCGTCTTTTATTGTGCGGGTGATATTGTAGATAAATAACGGGTAAATCATGAAAAGTACGGAAATGACGTGATGGTAGGAAAGAAACGAACAGGTGTACGGTCAAAGATGCCGTCTTAAGTAAGCGGACGGGCAAAGCATGTAAATGCACCCGTACATTATATGGCATGGCCCGGAGGTCGTTTTCAAATAAAATTTATTCGGCACAGAAGGCTATTTTAAAAGCCGCGAACTGAATAATATCTGCTATTGCTCCCCCAATTAACTCTTGAATTATTCTGCTTGCCCGGCTGCCTAAATACTTCGTCAGGAGCCCTTAAAATATGCGCGGAGGGCTGACGCAGAGTGGGGCGCTCCGGTCGCCGCCTTTGTCTGATTTTAATTGGAAATTAGTATTAATGCTCAGTCGCCGGATCTTGTTTACAGCCGAAAAATAAAAGGCTCACGGTATAACGTGAGCCTTTATATTCAGTTAAGGAGAATTACTTTCCTTCTTTAATGGCTGCCTGTGCAGGTGGAGTATTAGGGATAAGTTTTTGGCAAACAGCGAATTATTGCGGATTTCCGCAGGTAAATTCAAAGAATTATCCTCTGATATATGTAAAAAATCGGGGACTCCCGAAGGAGTCCCCATAATTTCGCCGTCAATTTTAATTACAGGGCATCGTTTGTTTCCGTCTACGCTAATGTTCATATCAGCGTTGGCGGTTTTATTATAGCTGAAATTCCATATAAAGCGGTTATCTTCAACTAATATGGAATTTATGATTTCATCAAATAGGTCGGAAGTGTATTCAGGTGAACTCATATCCACCATTCCTGCGAGAGCCTGAGAAACTGCTGTTATATCGCACATACAGCTTTCAAAGAGTTCCTGCTGTTCTCCGCACCTTGATTTTTCGTCTTTGAACTTCTGTAATTCAGCATTATAGGTAGCTTTGAACTCTGCGAAATCTTCCTTGTCAATCTGACCGTCTGTGTAGAGGTCGATAAGATTTCTGAGTTTCTTTTCTACCTTGTCAATCTGTGCGTCAAGGAACAACTCACTGTGCTGAGTATTGTTTCGTGTTGCGTCAGTGTAATACTTCTTAATGTATTCAAGAGCTATCATCAAATCTTCTTTGCGATTTTTCCACGCTTCATTAAGGAAGTATTTTGCCATCATTTCCATTTTCCAGTCTGTAACAGAATGTTCGTTACAGTATCCGTCAGTTTCAAGTCCCATCTTCTCACGCTGAGAAGCCTTACCGTTATTCACCTGATTGTAGCAGACGTAATTATACGAGGTAACACCCTCTTTATTCTTATGATAACGGTTTTTTCTGAAAGATGAGCCACAAGAGCAGCGTAACTTCTTGACCCAAATGTCTCTGGAAGTGCGGTTGCTCTTTTTCTTTTCTTCGCCGTTCTCAACAAGTGTGGTTTTACGCTTCTCTTTGAGAATAGCCTGACATCTGTCCCATTGTTTTTCGGTAATAATCGGCTCAAAATCACCCTTAACATATTCATAGGTATCTCTGTCAAGATTATGAATACGCTTCTGTTCAAGGTAATTATTGCTGTACGACTTGTTGTAGCCGATATATCCCTTATAAGTTGCGTTTTGCAGGATACGACCTACATTGTGGCAAGTCCATTTTGTAGTACCTGTTGCAGTAAGGCGTTTACGCTCCATTAAAATCTTTGCGATTTTCAGCGTTCCGTAGCCTTCTTCGTAAAGGTCATAAATCATACGGACTGTTTCAGCCTGTTCAGGATTTATTGTGTAGGTTTCGCCGGGCTTTCTGTCATAGCCTAAAATGTTTCCACTTCCGTAAAGCTGTTTATTCGCACGGCTGATACGCTGTCCTGCACGGACACGTTCGGATACCTTACGGCTTTCTTCCTGAGCGAGTGTAGCCATAATTGTCAGACGAAGCTCACCGTCACCGTCCATAGTCCAGATATTATCATCAACGAAGAATACTTCAATTCCACGCCCCTTTAATGCACGGGTATGGGTGAGAGTATCAACGGTATTTCTTGCGAAACGGCATACCTCACGGGTAACGATAAGGTCAAACATACCTTTTTCTGCGTCGGCAATCATTCTCATAAACGAAGGTCTTTTCTTTGCCTGAGTACCTGTGATACCCTCGTCTATGTATCTGCCTACGACTTCCCAATTCGGAAAACGCTTCGCAGTATCTTCATACCATTGCATCTGATTTTCAAGTGCCGAAAGCTGTGCCTCGTGTTCAGTTGATACTCGTCCATAAAATACGACCTTTCTCGGTCTGTTTTTGTCAAGAAAAAGCGGATTTGTTCCGTAATACATAATATGTCCTCCTTTGGCTTTAAGCCATATATTCTCTGAGTTCGTGTTTTACAATTTTATCAAAGGTTTCCTGATTGATAAGTTCGTGCTTGAGCAGAACTTTCAGAGCCACCCATATACCAAAATTGCGTTCGATTTGTGTTGTATTAGTCATTTCTATCTCTCCTTATATTTTAGCACTTTAAAGCGTAAATGTCAAGAGTGTTTCCTGACTTTCGCTCAGTGCGAGGTTGAGCCTACTTGGGGTAGGCTATGTAAAAAGGGCAGCTCTTTAAGAACTGCCGTTTGAAAAAGGAGGTAACCAATATGAGAGAAAATTATCTGTTTACGATGTCAAATATCTTATCAAACTCATTGTCGCTGAGTTCAATACCGTAGTTATGGTAGAGTAAACCCATAATTTCGCAGGTTTTCTCCAAATCTCTGTCAAGCTCCTTCATCGCTTCATCGGGAGTAATAACTGCTATCACCATTACATTTTCCATAAATAAATTCTCCTTTATTTTCAGTTAGTTATTATTATCTGCTTTATCCAATCGAAAACAGGTAAAATGCCGTTTTCTTTCAGGCGGTTATACAGGAACGCTGCTCCCTTATGCGTCCAACGGGTGTGAATAAAGAAGCCTTCACCGTAGAATGTCGGGCGTTTGTCCGTCCTCACATATCCGCAATTCTCATATTCAGGGGCAATCATCCAAGTGCCATAAGCTCTATGCTGAATACCGAGGATGCAGAGCAAGCGATTAAACTCGATTGCTGACATCTGATATGCGATTGCAATATCTGATACATTCAGCAAATCGCTTTCATCATCATACATATTGATAAAGTCAACGACCTCTGCAAGAGAGTCGTTTTCTTCGGCAAGCCTCATATTCTCGTTTTCAAGCTCCCTCGTGCGGAGCTTTTCTTCTTTAAGCTGAACAAAGAGCTTTTCGGCTTCCTCTGTGCCGCTAAGCACATTGTCGATTGTCTGCTCTGTTGCATACATTCCGTATTTCCTGATTGAAGGGAGGACTTCATCAAATACCCAACATTCAAAAATCTCAGCAGACGGTAACTTACTGTGTGTGATGAGCCTGTAAAGGTCGCCTTCTGTAATATAGGTAAGTGTCTGTTCACCGCCGTTTGTAAGGGAGCGGCGTTTTACCGCCCCCTTGCAATGAGCTGAAATTGCATCTCTTGGTCTGGAATAACCAAGAGCCTTTGCCACATCAATTCCGCAGAAATAGATTTTCCCGTTTTCATCAAGTGTTCGGATTGAACCGAACTGTTCGTTTTCAAAGATTTTTATTTCGTTATTCATTCTCGTCACCTCCAAAGCTTTTGTTAATTCCGACGCTTACCGCAAGAGCCTTATCGACTTCAGCGAGTGTCTTGTTGCTTATGCGGCACAGCATTTTGCCGAGCCTTGATTTGTCGATTACCTGAACCTGTTCACAAAGCACCATCGAGTTCTTGTGAAGCCGATTGCTGAAAACGGGAACGTGAACGGGTAACGCTCGTTTCTTCATTGCCGTTGTAATCGGAGCGACGATTGTTGTCGGACTGTACTTGTTACCGACATCGTTCTGTAAAATTAACACGGGGCGTTTGCCACGCTGTTCACAGCCTTTACCGGTAAGCCTTGATAAGTAAACCTGTCCTCTAAAAACTTCCTTGACTTTTTCCATATTGGATTGTCCTTTCTGTATTTTATTCATAGTATGTTACTATGTAAAAGATGTAGGCTGACATAAGTGCCAGCCTACAAACCCTGTAATCGCTATGCACCCGTCATACTTGTCCACGACACCCCTGACGGAACAACTGTGAACAATGCCACAGTATAGGGAACAACTCAAGCCAGCCACTCGCTAAAGCAGCTTCATAGGACTCTCACCTCAACCCATTCTTATGGAGAAGCCGTTACCTTTCGGTCTAAACGGAAGTATCATTATACCTCTTGCTTGTCTTGGCGTAATAGGAGCTACCTATTATTTTAAAGTAGTATTTTCTCGCTCCGTCAATATTGATAATCTGAGGTGCAGTGCCTAACGAATTCGGTCAAAACCAATGCTTTTGTCGTTGCCTGCGACACCTTGAAATGTATCATTAACATCGTGGCGTACTCTTTTTGTCGCTTACACTTTCGTGCAACAAGAGGAACGTAACTTGAGAGTTGTTATTCAATTTTCAATGTACTTTCGAGGTAGCTTTTTGCCCCTCACTATATACAGGAAAAAAACGAGGGGGTGGCAACCTTAATTTTCAAAAAATTTTTTCATTTTCAATAAAATCTTATTTCTACGTTTATGAATAGCAGTACGAGAAACACCATAAACACCAGCTAACTCTCTTTCACTAATATGATTAAAGTAAATTTGCTGAATTAGCTCATTTTCTTCATCTGTAAGAGTAGAGATAGCTTCTGGAAGCTTTTCAATCATCATTTCACGCATAACCTTCTCATCAAGTGGTTCACTCGTATCTACAACAAGATTACATTCGTTAAATTCGCCAGAAATAAGGCTCTCCATAGAAACAACATTGTTTTTGATAGCGAGTTTCTTCCTGTAATCCTCACGATTTTCTTCCTTGTAGAAATCGTGATATGCAATTTCATCAACTTCCATTATGGAATGACCGAGATTGATAAGGAAAACCTTGCCTTCGGAATTCTTCTTGTAAGCCTGAAGCTCGTCCTCTGTAATCTGAACGTACCCTGCTGATGTATTGTTCTTGTCCTTGAAAATAAAAATGTTCATTTAAGTATCCTCCTGAAAATTTTAATTTGAATTGCGTGTGTCCGAAGTTCAAAATAAAATCAGGGATACCTTGCGATTGCTTCGCTGTAATGAAATTTCATCTGGCTGCTCCTTTTTCGTGCAACAAAAAAGGACCCACGGATAAATCCGTGAGTCCTCAGATGTGCCGACTTGTATTAGCCGACAGATTTCGGGCATAAAAAATAGCCCTGCCGCATTTAAGCGACAAGGCTATCTAAACCCATATTCAATTTTAAGGTGTATGCAAGAGCATATAATCTGCCAGCATACTAATTGTAACATATCCAAACTCCAATGTCACTCCCAAAAGACTCCCACTTTACTCCCAAATTACTCCCACCGAATAGTAATAGCTACTTTACTTGGAAGAATTCAATTTGTTCGCTCAGTGGACCGAAACAGAAAGCCATTCTTGCGTTATATGGCGGATTTGAGGGGATAGAAATATCCTTTGGCTCAATAAAAACCTCATATCCAGCTTTCTTAACGTCAGCAACACACTTGTCAACATTGTCCGTTGCAAGTGCAAAATGGCGTATGATACCGAGTTCAGCTTCATCGTCCTTGTTCGTAAAAATCTCAATAAGCCCATTACCGGTATCAAACATTATGCCGTCGGGAGCTTTCTCATCGCCCCAGACACGGGCAATTTTAAGTCCGAGAACCTCGTGATAGAACTTCACGATTTCTTCATACTGCGTTCCTCTACTGCATTTCATTGAAATATGATGTATTCCTGTTATCATTATAAAATACCGTCCTTTGTTTGTAAACTGCTAATCTGTAGCACTTCATCAAAACACTTATTCACTTGGCTGTGTACTGTTCTTCTCTCTCAGATTAGCAACCTCGTTTTCAAGTCTCTTTATCAATTCATTTACATCAATATATTCACGTTCCATATGAACAATTTCATCGTCCTTAAATCTGAATTGCTGATAAAACTTATATGGCTCACTGTTTTTATATGTGTTTAATGATGTAGCCGATTTCCCTGATACAGACTCAAAAAACGAGTTCATCATTTTGGTACCAAGGCCTCTGTGCTGATATTCAGGCTGAATCGCTACCACATCAATATATATGGTGTAGTCGCTGAAAAATGCCGGCAGCTGAATCGCCACCATAATCCCTACTAATTTATCATCACATTTCAAACCATAGGCAAATTTATCATCATCGGATATATACTTACCAAAATACCTGGCAGCGTTATAAAATGGTCTGATTTGCTCTAAAATTTTAAATGCAGAAAAATAAATTTGAACACAATCAGGAATGTCGTTCTCAGTCAGTTTGACAAATTCGGTTTTATTCTCTTCCATTATTTTCACCTGTTCATTTTATTGAATCCAGAACAGCTTTCAGATGTTCCTTGTATTTTTCTTTCAGCTCGCAAGGCTCAACAATCTCTACCATCGTTCCGAACTGAAAAAGCCAGCCGAAGAAAGGCTCTGGACGTTCTGTCTTTATTTGCACCCTTACTGTGAAGTGCTCATCGCCGTCGGGAGCAATGCTCACATTTTTTCCAAAGCGGTCGATTACTGCATTTATTAGCGACTTATCAAAACGCAGCTTAACCTCTTCGGCTTCACCGCTGAACATTGAAAAGGTTGAGTTCAGATATGCAGACAAATTAAAATCTTCGGGATATTTCTGTGCAGGCTCGTCCAAAATTTCAACGATCTCCATACGGTCAACACGGAAATTAGAAATGCTGTCATACTTTTCGTAATGAGCAACAAGATAATAACGCTCGTCGTCCCAAGTAAGAGCGTAGGGAGAACAAGTTCTTATGCCCTTTCGATAACATTTTTTCTTGCTCAGGTCATAGTCAAAATACTTAAAAGAGATTTTCTTTCGTTCAGCTATTGCACGATGAATGGCGTCAACATTCATATAGATACGCTCGTTTATAGCTTTCACACGGTCGGCAATAAAGACCTGTCGCTGTATCTGCTTTGCCTCATAAATGCTTGTGAGCTGTTCCAGCTTTTTCAGAAGCTCCGCTGATTTCTTTTCCGTAAGAAAACGGGAAGAAGAAACTGCGTCGGCAAGAAGCTTGAGTTCGGGCAGTTCAAAATCTCGGTTTACCACTTGATACCCGGCATTTACGCCTCTGCTTGAAACAATATCAAGTCCGAATAGCTTAAGAGCTTCAATATCCTCGTAAAGAGCTTTACGGGCAGCCGTAATTCCATAAAGTTCAAGTTGAGAAATAATTTCGGGCATTGTTATGTAATGTTCCTCGTCGGTACGTTCGAGGAGTATCTTGTATAAGTATAGAATTTTTAAACGTTGATTGGTGTTTTTTATGTTTTCAGACATTTGTATTATCCACCGTCTTTCTTCTTTTGATGAGTCTCATAACAAAAATGGTTACGCTACAAATTATAGCTGTTCCAATAATGCATATAGCAAACATCAGAATTATCTGCCAATTTTCTATTATTCTCTTACCAATCCAAATCACGCCGTATGTAATTGCCCATAACAAACAAAATGCAAACAAACGAATTATCCAATGGAATAATGAACCTGAAAATCTTCCGTAAATCATTTCACTATTATATAAATTGCCTACAGTATTGAAAGCAAAGAGATATGCTATTACCCCAATGACACCTAATATTATATATTCATATATCCAGTCAATAGGTAATCCTAACGGGTCTGTTAATAACTCAAAAAATAATTTAAACATCAAATTCTCCTTATTATGCCCTGAAGCCAATAGGCTGTTTTGAATTCTTCGGCTTCTTGGTTTTCTTCTCGGTCTTTATATCATTAACCGGAACGGAAACAGTTTCTTCTTCAACTTCATCTTCGTCCTCGTCAGGCTCTTCCACATCTTCCTTGTCAAGCACAAGAACGATTGCAGAGGAATGAGTGACAAACATTACTTTTCCGTAAGCATAATCTTCGATTTTATCGTAAAGCCGTCCGGCACTGATAGTTCCATCATAAACAGTATTGGTACTGTTGGCAACATAGCCGATTTTGTCTATAAAGGGCAGAAATGCAGCAATAGCTTCCTTATCATACTCATTATCGGGTTCCTTTATAAGTCTGATAATTCTTCCGATTTCAAAGGGCTTCTTTCCGTAATAATGATTAAGTCCGGTGATTGTAACGAAGTATGTATTCTCCATAGTGATACCTCCTGAAAATGCAGTTGTGTGGCTTCTTTACTATATTATAACACAGATAAGTGTGTCATTTTCAGGACATTTTACACTAATTCCAATAATTCAAATGTGCTTCTAAGCAATTAATATATTGCTCCGGAGTTTGCCCTTTATAATTATTCACTTTTTGGCATTTGCAGAGATACTTAATATCCGCTTCTGCACGATAAATCATTTCAAGTGCCTCGTCATCATTCTGATATTTTAGCATCAAGCCGTTGAGTATTGCACGGTATTTATCTTCCAAGAAAATCACCTCTCGGAACACAGGAGAGATTCAAGTTATAACCTCGTTTATTCATATCCTCCATCTTTATCAAAATCAGCTGATGAGGAACTTTAAGAATACAAGCGGCTTGTTCACTTGTATATTGTTCCTCGGCTAATGAAATCACATCTTCGTCCGTTATAAGAAAATTAGCTGCAAAAAGATTTGCTTCCTTCTCCGGCTTTGAGGTCATATCGAAATATCCGAATTCCTGAAAATTGCCGACAGCAATATGTCTGTGTAGGAGATGATGTCCGATTTCGTGTGCAATTACAACACGCTCCATTACTTCATCAAGGGTATCATTCAGAATGATAAATGGTTGTCTCTTTGAAATAAAATAAGTTCCTTTCAGGTCGCCGAATGATTTATATTTAACGGTAATGCCAAGTTGTTCAGCAAGTTCGTATGGGTCGGCTGTTCTTGCTTTTCGTATTGTCTTTTGAGTGAAATCATAAATGCGGTCGATAAACATATCTCACCACCCCTTTCAGTCGAATATCCGCCTATCCTTATTATAACATATGTAAATGTATCACTTTCAGGACATTTGAATATAGGTGTTAATCACTTTTGTCAGAATTGCTGTCATCATTTTTTCTGTATTTTTTTGGCGTATATTTCTTATTGATAATCTTGGCTTCAAAATATGCTTCCTGAATGGCTTCAAGGACAAGAGCCTTATCTCTCTCGCTGATTGTCCCGCCTGCAAACAACGCAGTAGCATTTTTCACAAGTTCTTCTGCGTCCTTTTTTCCTCGTGAGCCGTACTTCTCATGTGCTTCAATTACAAAATAATCCTCGTCGCTCATAAGTACCTTCTCATCAACACCGAGAGCTTCTGCAATTTTCACAACCGTATCCATTTTAGGAACACGGGTTCCAAGCTCATAATTCTGAATGGAACGAGTAGTTACCCCAACCTTTTCGGCAAGCTCCGCCTGAGTCAAATTCTTAATGCGTCTTAATTTTGCGATTCTTTCTTTCAGTTCCATGATGAAACCTCCTATAAATCGTTCGTTAATAACGAACAAATTTTCATATAACCTATTGACAAGCGTTCGCCATCAGGTTATAATGTAATTGTACCGATTGTTCGTGTTTATTGTACCACAATAAAAAATCTTTGTCAAGAGGTTTATAACAAATCCAAAATATTTATATTTCTCAGGAGGTGCATATATGGGAAACTTTGATTTGAAATGTGATAAAAGCAAAGCAAAAGCGATGAAATCACTGCTTCGACTTTACCGCCGTGTGCTTCACAATGTGAACAATAGAATTTTCTATCTGGACGAAATGACGTATGTTACGAGCCGAAAACATCTGACCGACCTTGTGGGTTCGTTCGTGGAATTTGAAACAACTGTGAACACGAATACCTTTTATGACGAGGTTTATCGAAGCCATAAGAGCCTTACACTTTTAGAGCTTCTTGATAAAACTATGGTTATGGTTCGTGACTACCCCGACAACGGGAGAACCTATTACGAAATTCTGTCACGCTACTATTTTGACAATTTCAAATATACCCACGATGAAATTATTGAGGTTCTTGAAATGTCAAGCTCAAACTATTATCGCTATTTTAACCAAGCTATTGCTTGTTTTTATATGCATTTAATCCCTGTTCTTAAGGCAAATGAATATGATTTTGAGGAAGATGTGCTACAGAATGGATGTTGCTGATTTCATTGAAAAAGCCTTTCTAAAAGGATAACGGTCTTTGAAAAAATTATTCAAGCACTGCGGTGCGAGGAGTTGACAGCAAGCATAGCCTGTGTCTATACACTCCTGATTTTTCATCAAAAATCAATCCGTTGACACACGCCCGTTTGTAAAATCTTGCCACGCAAGATTTTACAAACTTCGCTTGCTGGGAATTCCCAGACCCTTTCAATGGCGGCAATGCTGCCTTAAACAAAGCAAACAAATTCTCATTTGCAAGGAGGTATGCTTATGGCGAATAGAATAAGAAAGACAATGCTGACATTCTATGTTACTGACGAAGAAAAGGAATTCATCAAACACAAAATGTCCTTGATGAACATTACCAATATGTCTGCCTATCTTAGAAAAATGGCGATTGACGGACATTTGATACAAGTTGATTATTCGCAATTTGATAAAATCGGAGAACAACTTACAGGCGTTTCCCGAAATATTAACCAAATTGCGAAACGCATAAATGCAACTGATACGGTTTATGCTGGCGATATGCAAGACATAAAACAGAAACAGGAGGAAATATGGCAGTTACTGAAATCCATCCTATCACAACTACCTTGAACAAAGCCCTTGATTATATTATGAACCCGAAGAAAACCGACGATAAATTGCTTGTTGACGGATTTGGTTGTTCTCCCGAAATCGCATTTTATCAATTTAATCAAGTTAAGAAAAACACTGAAAAGACAGACGGAACACTTGCACTGCACCTGATACAATCGTTTGCACCGGGCGAGGTGGACTATGAAACAGCACATAAAATCGGAATAGAACTTGCTGACAAAATCCTTAAAGGACGTTTTCAGTATGTTATTGCAACCCACACAGACCGAGGACACGTCCATAATCACATTCTAATAAATTCTGTGAGTTTCAAGGATAAGAAGAAATATCACTCTACGCCAAACAGCTATTACTATATTCGTCGAACAAGCGATATGTTATGCAAGGAGTATAACCTATCGGTTATTGAAAATCCGAAGGAAAAGGGCAAGTCCTATTATGAACATTCACTTGACAAGAAGGGGCAGAGTTGGAAGTCCTTGCTTCGTCAGAATATTGACCGTTGTATCATCAAGGCGAGAGATTGGGACGAGTTTCTTTTGCTTATGCAAAGAGAAAAGTACGAAATAAAATCGGGCAAATATATTTCTTTCCGTGCTGAAGGTCAGGAACGCTTTACCCGTTCCAAAACACTCGGAGCTGATTATACGGAAGAACAAATCCGTAATCGAATTGCAGGCGGAAAGCGAATTGAAATTGAAAGCTCACAGAGAGTTTCGCTTATCATTGATATTGAAAATGCTATGAAGGAGCGTCAGAAAAATCCCGAAGCATATAAGCGTTGGGCTACACTACAAAATCTTAAAACTATGGCGAACACTGTAAACTATCTTACCGAGCATAACCTTTTGGACTATGACAAGCTCTCGGAGAAAACTGAAGCTACAAGAGAGAGCTACAACGGCACTCGTAATCGTATTAAGGAGATTGAGAAACGCTTGAAAACCATTGACGAGGATATTCACAACATCGACAATTATCGAAAGACAAAGCCGATAGCAGATAAACTTGAAACTGTTGTTTTCAAGGAGCGTTATCGCAAGGAACACGAGGCAGATTTGATTATCTATTCTGCTGCTGAAAAGTATCTGAAGAGAAGATTTAACGGCGGAAAAGCTCCTTTGATTAAGGAACTCCGTGCTGAGCAGAAATCTCTCCAAGCCGAGAAGGACAAGCTATACAAAAGCTACTATTCTGAAAAATCGGAACTCTCCGAATTACAGACAACGAAGAAAAACATTGATATGATTTTGGGCAGAGATGTTAGTCAGGAACAGGAACGTTCAAGAAAGCGTTCAGGAGAACTGGAATAAAAAAGAACGGCAGACAATGTAGAAACACTACAATGTCTGCCGTTTTACTTTTAATCGTGTTTGTTATTGATGATGTTATCTGAGAATAGTGAAGCGTTTATTAGGTCTGCTGGAGTTACATCTAATGCGTCTGCAATGTCGTATAGAACTTCAAGAGAAAAGCTGTGAGCAGCATTCGGAGCTTCTATCACACTGAGCAAAGAACGACTTATATTTGCTTTCTCTGCGAGCTTCTCTTACGGTTATGGGAAATATTAATTCTGTTGTATGGAGATTGTACTTCTACATTCAAGGCAGGAAGTGCCGTTGCATAGGCAGAAATTTTTTTAACTGGTTTCCTGCCGTTCTCTGATATGCTATGTATTGATAAATTTTGCTTCGTATGAGCAGATAGATAACTGCCCGAAAAAAGGACATAAAAAAATCCCTCCAAATTTAAAAACAAATTCAGAGGGTAATTTAGGGTATAACAAAATAACCCACCCGAATATCGTTTTTTTTATTTGGTGAGTTTGTTCTTTCAAATACGAAACAAAAAGAGCCGATGATTCGTGAATTGTTCCACAATTTCATCGGCTCTGCGTCTT
>CAJTTE010000021.1 GCA_910579265.1 uncultured Ruminiclostridium sp.
ATGCTTAAAATAAATTATATTATAAAATATATATAAATAATTTAAATTAAGACCTCATTTGAATAAACAGCAGGTCTTTTCTATAAATCTTAATAAACCGTAGGATAAAATATTACGAAGACCCCTTATGTTCTGCGGATTTGAATATACAAAAAATCTGAACCAACCTGCTGTTTTTTTGAAAAAAATTTTTTACGGATCTATATTGCAATAGCTTACGCTGCATAAAAGATCTTCCCGTGCCAAAAAGAAAATTTTGTTTTATGATGATCACCGGCTCTTACTAAAAAGAAAAAATCATATGTGTAAAAAAGGTGAAAACATAGCTATATTTCTTGACAATGCCTTAAAATAGAAATATAATGAAGTTCAAGTTATTTTTAAACAGACCCAGGGCGATTAAAAAAACTAACCGAAAATAGAAAGGATTTTATATGCTTCAGCTGAAAAATATAGTAAAGAAGTACGGTGAAAAGGAAAATTCGGTTACCGCCTTAAACGGAGTAAGCATTTCCTTCCGTGAAAACGAATTTGTGGCAGTATTGGGACATTCCGGATGCGGTAAAACCACTATGCTCAATATAATCGGAGGACTTGATCATTGTACAAGCGGAGATCTGATTATCAACAATGTATCCACAAAAAAATTTAAGGACAGAGACTGGGACGCCTACAGGAACCATTCAATAGGCTTCATTTTTCAAAGCTATAATCTGATTCCGCATCAGACGGTGCTTTCAAATGTGGAACTTGCACTTACGATTTCGGGTGTTTCAAAATCCGAACGTAAAAAAAGAGCTGTGGAAGCATTAAAAAAAGTAGGCCTGGAGGATCAGATTCATAAAAAGCCTAACCAAATGTCCGGAGGCCAGATGCAGCGTGTTGCAATAGCAAGAGCCCTGATAAACAACCCTGACATTCTGCTGGCAGACGAACCCACGGGCGCTCTTGACAGTGAAACAAGCATTCAGGTGATGGAGCTGTTAAAAGATATCGCAAAGGACCGGCTGGTTATACTCGTAACCCATAACCCCGAGTTGGCTGAGCAGTACGCCACAAGAATCGTAAAAGTAAAGGACGGAAATATTATAAGTGACTCAGCACCTTTTGATGCGCCCGAAAAAGAAAAGGAAACTACCGCTAAAAAGAAACGCGTCTCCATGTCCTTTTTTACCGCCGTATCTCTTTCACTTAACAACCTGCTCACTAAAAAAGGACGCACTCTGTTGACTTCTTTTGCGGGTTCGATAGGGATTATCGGAATAGCTTTGATTCTTTCTCTTTCAACGGGAATAAACGATTACATAAATGCCATTCAGGAAGAGACCCTGTCCTCATATCCGATAAGCATAATGAAGGAGACCACCGATCTGTCAAACATGTTCGCCTCGATCATGGAACGGACCGGCGCAAACAGCGGTGAAGAAGATTCGGACAAAACGGAATCAGAAAAGATACATTCTAATACAAGCATATATGAAGTCTTTAACGCCTTCAACTCATCCGCAAAACAAACAAACAATATGAAGGATTTCAAGGAATTTCTGGATTCCTCGGATGAAATAAAAGACAACACAACCGCCGTAGCATATTCATATAATGTTCAAATGCCCGTTTTTACAAAGGATTCAAAAGGAAAAATAATCAAAGCCGACTTTGTTGATATGGTAAACGACGCTATGGGCATTGACAAGGATCAGCAGCAAATGATGGGCTACGACATGATGGAAAGCGGCACGATGGAAGTATGGGAGGAGCTGTTGCCATCTGAAAGCGGAGACCCTGTAAACGAAATACTTTTAAACCAGTATGATCTGGTATATGGCAGCTGGCCCACAAATTACAATGAAGTGGTCTTGGTTCTTACAAAGAAAAACCAGATACCCGACGTTATAATGTTTGCATTGGGTATGAAGGATATAAGCCTTTTGCCCGAAATAATGGAAGCGGCAATGACGGGAGAAGTAATAGAAGATTTCGGGCAAACCGAATGGAGCTATGAAGAGATCTGCGGTAAGGAGTTCAAGCTTATACTTCCCTGCGAATATTATCAGAAGAGCGAAAACAATAACAGTTACGTTGATCTTACGGAAAACGAAACGGGGCTTGAATATATTTACGGTTCGGACGATATTGGTCTTGAGCTTAAGATAACCGGCTTTATCCGTCCCAACGAAAAATCCTCCGCCACCATGCTAAACGGCTATATGGGTTATACGAAAGCCCTGACGGATTACATTATTGAAAAAACAAACAACAGCGATATCGTCAAAGCCCAGTTGAACGACCGTTCCACAGATGTTATTTCGGCTCTTCCTTTCAAAACAGACGATTATACCGCTCCGGACGAAAAGGAAATGGCCGACAGAATAAACGCGTTCTTGGATAAATGCTCCACATCTCAAAAAGCGGAAATCTACAAATTCGTGATGTCGATGCCTAAAGAAGACGAAATGGAGGCATATGTCCAACAATACCTTTCCAACCTTACCCGCGAAGATTTCGAAAAACAGGTAACCGAGATGTACGCCCAACAAATGGGGGTGGATGCGGAATCCGTACTGTCATATATAAGGCAGATGGATGACGAGACACTGTTCGGATACGCGGCAGAAGCCATTAAATCCCAGTATGCAAAACAATTTGCCCAAACCGTAGAAAAACAGCTTGCCGCCCTTAATTCAGAACAGCTTGCCGCCGCTCTGGACGCCATGCAGCTTAATGAGGAACAGTACAAATTATTGTTTGAAAAATACACTCCAGACAAATTTTCGGAAAGCGATTATGAAAGCAACCTTGAATTACTCGGTCACGCTGATTTTGATGACCCCTCGGCAATTAGGCTTTATGCCAAGACCTTTGAAAACAAGGACAGGATTTCCGAAGCGATTTCAGACTACAACAAAAATGCCGACGAGGATGATGAAATAAAATATACCGACTATGTTGCCCTTCTTATGTCCTCCATAACCGACATTATAAGCGGCATTTCCTATCTGCTTATAGCGTTTGTCGGCATTTCCCTGATAGTTTCTTCAATAATGATCGGAATAATAACATATATCTCCGTTCTGGAAAGAACAAGAGAAATCGGTATCCTTCGTGCAATCGGTGCCTCAAAAGGAGATATATCTACCGTATTTAATGCGGAAACCCTTATTGTGGGATTGGTTTCCGGCGTAATAGGAATAGGTGTTTCTCTTCTTCTACTTATCCCAATAAACGCAATATTGTACCAAGCCACCGGTATAGAGGGCTTACGCGCCGTACTTCCCGCTGCGGGAGCGGTTATTTTGGTAGCAATAAGCATGCTGCTTACTTTAACTGCGGGAATTATTCCCTCACGTGTTGCTTCAAAGCGCGATCCGGTAGAAGCTCTTCGCACTGAGTGATAAACAAACCCTACGCTGCTTAAGCTGTACATAAAAAAGGCTGTAATGCCATATTCCGTTTTCAAATAAGAAATCTGCAACAAATAAGAAACAGAAACCGAAAAACAAACGGGAAAATAATCCTGAGATTTAATCAATCCCATAACTGAAGCAGTGGTTTGCACTCGTCCAAAAAAGCGTAACTCAGGAACAGTCCCTAAAAAGTATTGGATATCAGACACAGCATTACTATAAAGACAGCCGCTGAGGCGGCTGTCTGTTTTTGTCCTTTGATTCTTGCTGCCCGTAAACGGGTCAGTATATTCCTAAATATAATTTGATCATACTCCCGATCTTTTCTCGGCCGAATTTAAATATGTTGTTTTATTGCGGCTTCATTTATTCCCGCCATATCTGTAAAATATCCGGGACACCGAAAAAGCCGATTTCCGTATTTGTATTTTAAGCTTGCGCGCTGTCAAATATCGTCAATGTACTTCTTGAGAAAACCGACAAACTGCGCTATACTTAATCACGGGGGTATAATTTGCATATATTGATTCGACAGCTCCGGATTTGAGGAAGAGCATAACATGCAGGAAACTGTATCAAAAAAATTTATAGTGCCACAAAAAGGCTTTGAAGAAATTGCATTTTCCGCGGCTTAAGGAAATCCCTGCGAGGAAGCACCCGATTTATAACTTGATTTATATGACGAATATCTAACCCCGAATATCCCATAGGCGGTCCCGTTACCTGGAAGAAGCGGAAATTTTTATAAAATGCTGCGGAGCATATGACGGGAATAGAGCTGTCATTATTGCAAAAAGAACAGCAAAAGAGGTAATTTACTGGATACTCCAAAAAGAGTACGAAGAACAGAAATCCGATATATTAATGTAATTCTTATAAGACAAAGAGAAAGCGTTAAAAGGCCTGAAGTATATTGGCCCGATCAGTAAATTCCGCTTTGTTAAAGCAATTTCAATGCTTAGTTAAATCCTTCTTTACAAATTTTATATCTCAGCATCAGTAATAAAATCAACCTCAGAAAGTACGGCATTTCATAGAAACGGGGATTTTTCTTAATTATATTTATATCTAATATAATTATTATATAATATATTTGATACAGGTCACTGCTGCAACGCCCTAACACATGAACGGTAAAATTTTAATACATTTAAGGTAAAAGTGTACTGCTCAAAATGGAGTTTCACCGTATGATTTGTACCTTTTGACGAAAAAAATTGTAGTTTTTTACAATAAAAAAATGTGAGAAAGTATTGAAAAGTTCATCGAAACGTGATATTATACATATTGAAGCAGAATAATCTGTCAAACCGCTTTTTGTGTTAAACTCAGATTTTTTTACAGAATACCGTTACTAAACTCGATATAACATAAAAAACGGAAGACCGGCTAAAAATTCTTATGGTACAAAGCCATACCCTATATTTATGAGAGGAGGGAAATTTATGCAGATTGATGCCGTTGCCAAGCAGGCCTATCTGAATTTTTCGACATTTTCAGCAGATAACCAATCGAACAAAATTATTGAAAATAAAAAACCGGACAGTATTGTTCAAGGAAAGAAAAAAGAAGACGGTTTTATGGGAGACTGTCCCGCCTGCCAATGTGAAAAATGCCGGACAAGGCGTTATCAGGACGGCTCAAATGACAGCAGAGTTTCTTTCCAGATGCCTACGGTTATGGATCCGGTTAAAGCTAAGGTGCGCGTCATGTCTCACGAAATGGAGCATGTACGCAGCGAACAGCACAAAGCAAAAAAAGAAAACAAGGTCGTGATCAGCCAGACTGTCCGCATACTTAACGACCGCTGTGACGAATGCGGAAGAAATTATGTAAAAGGCGGATTTACAAAAACGATAACACGTCCGAGTCTGGTGGAGTTCCGCAAGGTTGTAAGCGGTACTTTAAAAAAAGACGGCGGAAAAAAACTGATAGGTATTGCATAATTTTTATATTGATCTGCCAGTATGCTCTTTATTGAGGTTTTGCATTTTTAAAACAGGATTCCCTGCTCAAAGGACAGGGGATCCTGTTTTAATGTCGGAGCATGTCTGAAAACCAATCATATAAGTACGGTTACAGCGAATACGCGGCGGCTCGAAGAAAAATGTATATATTCGAAGGTATACGGGCACAGCTTTCTTTGAATATGTCTCAGGTTTTCGGAAATTGTGAAAATAGCGGATTTTCATACGATTCCTAAATGAAACAGTACAAAAAATTAAAATTTTTTCCTTTTCCTCTTGACAAATTTTCTGTCAGAGGTTAAAATATTACAAGAATACTTTATATCAGGAGTTCATTTAAGTTATGCTTGAACTGTTTATACTTAACTTTATATTTTGGTTTAGCGGCTTGGGGTTTTATTTTTGCTTCAAGTATTTTTTGCATACCAAAAATAAAGTTGCGGTGTAACGGTCTGATTTAGCGTATTTTTCGCAAAATTATAAGCCTGCATCTCAACGATGCGGGCTTTTTTTGATGCCCTGACTTGGGGCTGCCTGAAAAGGCGCAAATTGCACAATTCTACTAACTGCGGACGTTATCCGCACCGCAGAATACCGATAGTTATCCCAAAGGGGTAACTGCGAAATACCCTCGTATTTCTCCGCATTTTCCTTGAAATCGCCGTGCTTTTAGCGTAATTGTACAAATTTGCCTTGTTTTCAGATACGCCCTAAAAAACGAAAAAAGGAAGGAAAAAGCCATGATTATTATTCTTAAGAAAAACGCGCCCAAAAATGAAGTAGATGACCTTTGTAAAGTCATTGAATCCCAGAATATTAAAATCAATGAAGTAAAGGGTGCGCACACAACTATTCTGGGACTTATAGGCGATACTCACAAAATCGATACGGAAGCCATCGAGGCTCAGGAAATTGTCGAGTCTGTTCAGCGTGTCCAGGAACCGTATAAAGGCGTAAACAGAAAATTTCATCCGGAAAATACTTTAATCGATATCGGCAACACTACGATAGGTAATGGGGACGTTGCGGTTATCGCCGGTCCCTGCTCAATTGAAACAGAAGAGCAAATAATAGATACCTGTATGCAGGTAAAGGCTGCCGGTGCAAATCTTCTGAGGGGCGGCGCATTTAAGCCGAGAACTTCTCCATATTCTTTTCAGGGATTGGGTGACGAAGGTCTGAAGCTGTTCCTTAAGGCGAAAAAGGCAACCGGTCTTCCTATAGTAACGGAGCTTATGTCACTGGCTCATATCGATTTGTTCGCCGATGTGGACATTATTCAGGTAGGCGCAAGAAATATGCAGAATTTCGAAATGCTTAAGGAGCTTGGAAAATGCGAAAAACCTATTTTATTAAAAAGAGGGCTTGCTAACACAATCGAAGAGCTCCTTATGTCGGCGGAATATATTTTTGCGGGGGGAAATACAAAAATTATTTTATGTGAAAGGGGAATAAGAACCTTTGAAACACAAACAAGAAACACTCTTGACATCTCTGCCATCCCGGTTCTTAAAGCCTTGACCCATCTTCCCGTAGTTGTGGATCCAAGTCATGCCACAGGAAAATACGAGCTTGTGGAGCCAATGTCCATGGCGGCGGTTGCCGCCGGCGCCGACGGACTTATAATCGAAGTCCATAATAATCCCCAGAAAGCCCTTTGCGACGGTGCACAGTCCCTTACTCCAAAGCACTTCGGAAGCTGTATGGATAAATGTGCTCAGATCGGCTCCGTTCTCGGTAAAAAGGTTGGTACGCTATAATGAAAAAAATAACCGTAAAAACCGCTACAAGCTATGATATAATCATAGGAAGCAGATTACTCAAAAAAACAGGGCAGCTTATTTCAGAAGTCGAAAAATCAAAAAAATGTGCTCTCGTAACTGACAGCATCGTTGATGAGCTGTACGCAGACGAAACGGTAAAAAACCTTAAACAAAGCGGATTTACCGTTTCAAAATTCGTCATTCCCTCGGGCGAATCCTCAAAATCGCATGAACAGCTTATTGCACTTTATAACTTTCTTTCAAAAAACGATATTACCCGGACAGATTTTCTGATTGCGCTGGGAGGAGGAGTGGTGGGGGATCTTACCGGATTTTGCGCCGCAACATACTTAAGAGGGATAAATTATGTACAGATTCCCACAACGCTTCTGGCGCAGGTTGACAGCTCGGTAGGCGGGAAAACTGCCGTAAATATCGACGCGGGGAAAAATCTTGTAGGAGCATTTAAGCAGCCGGATTTAGTTATAACTGACATCGACGCTCTTTCAACTCTTCCCAAAGATATATTTGATGATGGAATGGGCGAGGTCGTAAAATACGGTATGATTAGATCGGCTCAACTGTTCGGGATTCTGGAAAAGGGCGATGTCAAGGATCATCTTGAAGAGATAATCGGTGAATGTATAAAAATAAAGCGTGATGTGGTTCAAAATGATGAGTTTGACAAAGGCGAACGCATGATACTGAACTTTGGCCATACCTTCGGTCATGCAATAGAGAAATTTTCCGGATATGGAAAAGTATCTCACGGAAAAGCCGTAGCCATAGGAATGCATATGATCACTCGCGCTGCCGAGAATACGGGAAGAGTAAAAACGGGCACGGCAGAAAGACTGAAAAACTGTCTCACAGCCAATTCACTTCCCCTTGATTTTAAAATAGAAGCGGATAAGCTGTATGCAATATCCACAGGAGATAAAAAAAGAACCTCGGATGAAATAAGAATATTGATCTGTCCCGAAATAGGTAAATGTGATATAATTACGATGTCGCTGAAGCAATACCGGGAATTTCTCGATCATATATGAAAGGATGATCTGTTA
Source organism: uncultured Ruminiclostridium sp. (assembly GCA_910579265.1). GTDB lineage: Bacteria > Bacillota > Clostridia > Oscillospirales > Ruminococcaceae > Ruminiclostridium_E. The sequence goes on from CAJTTE010000021.1 coordinate 8,199, forward strand.
TGGGACAAACCGTTGTGATAGACCCGTCTCTGCTTTCGGGAAAAATAACCGTTCCGCCTTCGAAAAGCATTTCTCACCGTGCTTTGATCTGTGCTGCTCTGGCTAAAGGAAGATCGGAAATAACAAATATTCTGGACTGCGATGACACAAAAGCTACCATCGGGATATTGAAATCCCTTGGTGCAAAAATATGTAAGGAAGGATCGGTAACGGTTATTGAAGGAATACAAAAAGCGAACCGTGAAATAACTGCCGATTGCTTTGAAAGCGGCTCTACGCTCAGATTTTTAATTCCTGTTGCAGCTGCCTTAGGCTGCTCGGCGGAATTCCAAGGAAAAGGCAAGCTTCCCGAAAGACCCATAACTCCCTACTTTACAGAATTGACCGGAAATGGTATAATATTTGAAACGGAAACTATGCCCTACCGTATAAAAGGAAAGCTTAAAGCGGGTGAATACAGGCTTGCCGGAGATATATCCTCTCAATTTATAAGCGGGCTTCTTTTCGCCCTTCCCTTGCTTGACGGAAAAAGCAGCATAGTAATTACATCCCCTTTGCAGTCAAAGCCCTACGTTGATATTACCATAGCGGAAATGAAAAAGTTCGGCGTTGAAGTAACAGAAACCGAAAACGGATACACCGTTGAAGGAAATCAATGCTATAGACCCTTTAATACCGTAATCGAATCGGATATGTCACAAGCCGCCTTTTTTGCCGTTGCCAATGCCCTTGGCTCCGAAATAGAGATAGAGGGCTTAAACCCGCACAGTCTTCAGGGGGACAGGGCTATAATGGATATTATAAGCCAATCACGGGGCAATTCGTTTAAAGTCAATGCGTCCCAGATACCGGACCTTGTTCCTATATTGACCGTATTAGCCGCTTTTTCAAAGGGAACATCATATATTACCGACTGCGGAAGACTTAGACTGAAGGAAAGCGACAGACTTGCGGTGATTACCAAGGAGCTTAACAAGCTCGGAGCTGAGGTTCACGAATATCGTGATTCCCTTGTTATTGACGGAGTCGAATACATTCATGGAGGAACCTGCGACTCAAATAACGATCACCGTATACCCATGTCCCTGGCCGTTGCTTCCACCCGCTCAACCGGGTCGATAACCATAGAAGACGCCGGATGCGTCGCCAAATCCTACCCTGATTTCTTTGAAGATTTTCGGGCTCTCGGAGGAAAAATAAATGTCATCAACAATTAATGCGGGACCAATTTCTTTATCCGTATTCGGAGAATCCCACGGTCCGGCCATAGGTACCGTTATTGATAATCTTCCCGCCGGTGAGGAGCTGGATCATGACAAAATCTACGAATTTATGTCAAGAAGAGCCCCTAAAAAAGACGGTACAAGCACAATGCGAAGCGAAAAGGATTTCCCCGAAATTATAAGCGGATTATATAACGGAAAAACCACCGGAGAAGCCCTTTGTGCAATTATAAGAAACCATGATCAGCATTCGGCCGATTACAAAAGCATTTCTTCCCTTGCCAGACCGGGGCATGCCGATTACACCGGATTCCTGAGATACAACGGTTCCTGCGATCAAAGAGGCGGCGGACACTTTTCCGGAAGGCTCACTGCTCCTCTTGTCTTTGCCGGAGCAGTATGCGGACAGCTTTTGGAAAAAAGGGGCGTTACCGTAGGAGCGCATATATATTCGATAGCGGATGCGGCGGATATTCCCTTTGACCCTGTGAATATAACTGCCGAGGAGCTTAACGAGGTAAAAAACCGGTATCTTCCGGTTGCTGATCCGAAAATCGATTCCAAAATGAGAAAAGCTATAGACGAGGCGAGAACGGAACTGAACTCCGTGGGCGGTATAATAGAATGCGCTGCCGTTGGATTTCCCGCCGGTAAAGGATCGCCTGTTTTTGACGGAATCGAAAACCGTATTTCTCAGCTTGTTTTCGCTATACCGGCCGTAAAAGGGATAGAATTCGGAAGCGGATTTAAATCGGCTTGTCTTTACGGAAGCGAAAATAATGACGAATTTTACACGGACGGAAAAGAGATCAGAACAAGGACGAATAATGCCGGGGGAATATTAGGAGGTATTTCGAACGGAATGCCTATCATATTCCGTGCCGCCGTAAAACCCACCCCGTCTATTGCGCGCCCTCAAAATACCGTGGACTATATAAAAAACGAAAACTCTGTCATAGAAATAAAGGGACGACATGATCCGTGTATTGTTCCAAGAGCCGTGCCGTGTGTGGAAGCCGCAATGAATATTGCTCTTATGTCTTATTTTTGCTGAGGGAGGAAAAGCCGGTGTATGAATCTCCGAAAATAGTAATTGACGATAAGCTTACTGTTCAGATATATTTGTGCTTTTTATTGGAACAGTTAGGCGATCTGACCTATGAGCAGCTGAGCGATATTGTAACCGAAATTGAATCGGTAAGTTTTTTGGATTATCTTGAGGCATTGAGTATTGCCCAGGAAAATAAGCTTATAAGCCGTAAGGATACATCGGGCGTCGACACATGCACACTTCTTCCTCAGGGCGAAACAATGTCAAAAGAATTTTATAACCGAATTCCCCTTTCGGTGCGTGAAAAAAGCATAGAGTACGGAAAAAAGGTACTGGAAATGGCGGAGCTTGAGCGTTCGGTCATATGCAGAATAGAAAAAAGCGGCGGGAACAGTCAGCCCTGCTTTCTCACCGTAAAATTTCTGAATGAAATAAACGGAAACGAGCTTATGGATTTGAAAATATTCGCCCCTGATTATGAACAGGCCAAGAGGATGCGCGAACGATTCTATGAAAAGCCTTCGGACATAGTCGCCAAAATAATGAATATGTTCATTAAGGACAGTTATCTTTAAAACGAGCATCAAAGATCCGAAGCTATGATCGTTTCAACATACATTAATCGTCCAAAAACCGAACCTGTCAAAATTTATTCATATTTGATCATTGATGCCCCGTTTTGATTTTTTCTTAATGACATGAATTTTCGGCGGCTTCATAATAAAAGCTGTTATTATGACGGAATGCTTTTTATATTGACCTTTAATCATATTATAGACTGATCAAAGATTGTACTTTAAACACTTATCTTTGGCCGTCCATATACTTGTCTATACCTTGACCAAAGATCGGTATTAGTCCGAACCAACAGTTTTTTGTCTTTGAATTCAATGCTCTGTTATACCAAGCAGCAGCTCAAAATATGAAAATGCACACCAATGAGGTAAAGCTGTTTTTGACCAAAAGTTCCATTGGTTAAAACTCCGTAACAACAAATTGCCAAAGGCTGTATATAATAAATGTCTCAATTATTTGTCCCCTTACACTCCCGAACGTGGCCCTACGCTAAGCCGGATCGCGTCATTAATATGTGTTTTCTCATTAATGCGGTAAAAAGGATTTTGACCGAAATTTTCAGCTGACAAAATACCGTAGCAGTGCATTTTAAAGGTGACATACCGTAAGCGGATTCTATAACGCGTCCTGACGGGATTATGCTTTCGAACTTCAAAAACCTTATATAAAAGATTTGCGCTATTATATACGATACCCGATCATGTTCAGATTACCGTTAAATTACTACCTCTCTCACTTTCATCAAGTGCGTCAAACAACTTTCGTGATTCATCATAGGATATTCTCTCTGCTGAACCTTTCTTAACCGTTTTTTCATTACGCCCTTGAAAATTCTGATTTTTCCTGCTAAGCTTTTATTTTCCGTCTGTTTAGGCGGCTTTTGGCTATCTTAATTATATAATATTAACGGCGGTGCGCATAACTACGCACCGCCGTAAAATTTATCAGATGATAAAATATCAATCAGTTCATCATAGAAGCAACCTCGTCGGCAAAATTCTCTTCCTTCTTCTGAAGACCCTCGCCCTTTTCATAACGAACAAACTGAGCCACTTTGATATTCTTTCCAAGGCTTGCAATATACTTTGCAACAGTCATTTCGTCGTTCTTGATATAAGGCTCATCCATAAGGCAGATTTCTTCGGTAAATTTCTTCATTCTGCCTTCAACGATCTTCTCAATAACATTCTGAGGCTTAGGCTTAGCGGCTTCCTCGTTCTCCTTGAGAGCAAGAGCCATCTGAACCTCCTTCTCCTCGGCAATTACATTGCCGGGAACATCAGCCTGCGATACAAACTGAGGAGCCGAAGCTGCGATCTGAAGACAAAGCTCCTTGGCGCACTGCTTAACGCTATCATCGTTTATATCATCTGCCTCCAGCTTAAGCAAGGTACCGATGATGCTTCCGCCGCCGTCATGTATATAGCTGAACAGATTGCCTTCAAGTCTTGCAAAACGTCTGATCTTGATGTTTTCGCTTATGGTGGCGATCCTCTCAGTAAGAACATCCTGGACTGTTTCATCGGTTCCGCTCATCTTAACGTTCAAAAGTGCTTCAACATCTGCAACGTCATTATCTATAACTGTCTGAGCAACCATATCGACAAATTCAACGAATCTGTCGGATTTAGCCGCGAAATCGGTCTCGCTGTTTACCTCAACAATAGCGCCGACCTTCTTTGCATCGTCGATCTTTGTATAAACAAGACCCTCTGCCGCAATGCGGGTAGCCTTTTTTGCAGCCTTTGCAAGACCCTGTTCGCGCAGATATTTAACAGCCGCGTCAAAATCGCCGCCGGTCTGTTCAAGAGCGCGTTTGCAATCCATCATGCCGCAGTTGGTCATTTCTTTGAGCTGTTTTACGTCCTGTGCCGAAATAGCCATTTTATTTCTCCTTTTGATCCTTTTTATATTTCGATATAGTATGGATAAACCTGTGGATAAGTTATTCAATATTCTAAGTCACACTGTCGCACTCACTGCCGCATAACGCGGCCAATTTAACACAGACAAAGAATATTACATAGATCCTAATAGTTCCTTACGAATTACTCCGCACTTTCCTCGGATGCCCCGTCTGTCTCTTCGGCAGCTTCGGTAACAGCAGGCTCCGCTTCTTCTCCGGTAACACCTGTTTCACCCTGATTTCCTTCTATGATAGCGTCAGCCATTGCGCCGGCAATCAACTTGACTGCACGGATAGCGTCGTCGTTTCCGGGAATAACATAATCTATCTCATCCGGATCGCAGTTTGTATCCACAATAGCCACAATGGGAATACCCAGCTTCTTAGCTTCGGCGACCGCAATTCTTTCCTTACGCGGGTCAACGATAAAGAGAGCTGCGGGAAGCTTCTGCATATTCTTGATACCGCCGAGGAACTTTTCCAGCTTTTCGATCTCAAGATTCATCTTGCTTACTTCCTTTTTGGGAAGAAGATCGAAGGTACCGTCCTTTGACATTTCCTGAAGCTGCTCAAGTCTCTTGATTCTTCTCTGAATAGTGGCAAAATTCGTCATCATGCCGCCGAGCCATCTTGCGTTTACAAAATGTGCGCCGGCTCTTTCAGCCTCTTCCTTGATGCTGTCGGATGCCTGCTTCTTTGTTCCGACAAACAAAACCTCTCCGCCTTCCTCGGTCACCTGGCGTACAAACATATATGCTTCGTCAAGTTTTTTTACGGTTTTCTGCAAATCAATAATGTAGATACCGTTTCTCTCCGTGAAAATATAAGGGGCCATTTTAGGGTTCCAGCGTCTTGTCTGATGTCCGAAATGAACACCGGCTTCAAGAAGCTGCTTCATTGATACTACTGCCATAGCAGTGTCCTCCTGTTTTTTGGTTATTTCCTCCATAACGTTTAACTTTCCCGAACCGAAATATCGGCACCTGCGGGAAAACAGGCGTTATGTGCGGATTTACGGCTAAAAAACCGCCTTATAATTATAACACATAGCCCCGTTATTTACAACACCGTTTTTTTCGTCTATTTTAACAAATTTTTCAAAAATCCTTTACCGTTATTTGTGCGAATCGGAAAATCACAGGTAACAAGTATCGTATCCTGTCCTATAACTTCAATATCACACCAGGGAATGATAAAATCCTCTTCCCTTCCCAGAAGTCCGAAAAACTTAGCTTTCCCGTAAACAATAAGCTTACATATCTTAGCTGTGCACGTATCGAACTCAATATCATCGGGATACCCAAGCTTACATCCTGTTTTGATGTTTATTATCTCTTTACATCTAAGATCGTCAAATCGGCATATCATTAAAACCACCTCATACTAAGGCTATGTATTACACCGTAATGTTAGAACATGCCTCATGCTGTTTCCGAAAAAAATACGTAATGATCTGATCGTATTAAACGGCTGAAAACTTTTTGAAAAAACTGCCGCAGTTAATATAAAAGTCATTGGAAGGCGCTATATAGGCTGCGGGATCGCTGTTTCCGCCGAAAAATATTTTATGAATATGTCCTTATATTCATTATAGATATATTCGAGATTTTTTATTGTCTCCTGTTCCCGCTATATGTTAAAGCATATCTGAAAACATAGCAAATTTGTACAATTACGCTAAGATCAAGGCTATATCAAGGAAAAAAGCGGATAAATAAAAGGGTATTTCATAGTTATCCCTTTGGGATAATTATCGGATTTTTTTACATGGATAACATCCCCGGTTAGTAGAAATCCTGCTGTTTGCGTTATTTCATATATACCCTGCTATAAGATAGATTCGTTTGAATGCGAATTTTTTCCCGTATTTTCCCTACAAGCCATATCCGAAAACATGCGCATTTTTATTTGAATGCAGCGGTCGGCCGGATCCGGCATAACGATCGCCTTAAAAGCACATTTATCCTCCTTGGGAAACTCCCGTTTTCTATTACCGAAGCATAATTATTTCCTGCGTAATATTTCTCGTCGTATCAATAGCTGTGCCTTTTTTCAGATCGTATATTATTGCTCACCCAAGTAACTCTTGAATTTTTCCGCTTGCCCGGCTGCCTAAATACTTCGTCAGAAGCCCTTGAAATATGCGCATATTCCTGCGGTGTTCTTCCTTGTCTTTCCACAGCCCTTCCGCGCACAAATTCTTCAGGAGTTACTTGGTGGAGCAATAAAACGTGTTCACATAAAGCCTGCACCCGATCTTTTCGATAAATTTTGCCGCATTTTTCGCTGACTTTTTTGAAGCACGAAGGTATCCCTGCAAAACTTCGCCTTATCTACGGCAAAATTATGCTCTAATACTAATTCCCAATTAAAAGTGACAAAGGCGGCGGACGGAGCGTTCCTGATCAAGAAAGTCCCGACGCAGTAATATGCGGATATTTCAAGGAGGGCTGACGCAGAGTAGGGATGCTCCGGTCGTTGGATTTGTCTGATTTTAATCGGAAATTAGTATAAAATCCGCATATCGTTTTAACGTGAAAACGCTATAAATTATCGGGTTTATCACGAACAATAAAAGCGGCACCTTGCAAAAGCTCGGTGCCGCAAAAACTGAAGCTTTAATCCGTCATATTTTCCTTGTCCAGCTCCATTAAAATTTTGTCATAATATTTTCCGTCAATCAAATAGTTTTCGCTAAGTCTTCCGGTCTCCTTGAATCCAACTCTTTTATAAGTATTTATCGTGTACTCGCTGTACCCGGAGAGCCAGAGAGAAAGACTCTGTATATTAAGATTATCGAAGGCATATCTGCATGCGAGTCTGAGGGCCTCGGTACCATAGCCCTTCCCGCGGTTTTCCGCATCTCCAACAAAAAATTTTATTTCAGCGGTTGAAACCGTCCGGTTGGAGCACTGAATGCCGATATAACCAAGAAGAACGTCATCCGACTGACGTACTATAGAAAAATGCCAGTCTCCGTCCGTCATTCCGTTTTTAAAATACTCCAGCTCTTCCTCCGCATTAAGGCTTTCATCAGCCATGCCCAGGCCATGGGAAACGACGGCGTCATTGAGCCAAACGGCATATGTATCCAGATCCTCAAGATTCATCGGTGAAAGGTAAATCTTTTCGCCTGAAATTTTTTTAAAATATTTCATGTAAACCTCCGAAAACATTCAATGTAGTTAAAAACACAGAAGCTGTGAGAAAGCCGGACACATATCTATAAAACCGAAAGCGCGATGACCTATGCCATATATAATACATCGCTGTTTTAAAATAACATTGTTCAATGTCAGGGAAAGGAATTACCGTGTTCGTATGCCGTAGCCGGAATCACACCTGATCCTTATGATTTGTTCTCCATGCAAGGTAATTTTCCAATATGACAGCTGCTGCAACCGCGTCAATAACCGCCTTGCGCTTCTTACCCCTTTTATTTACATCATTCATCATCTGATGAGCAGTGACCGTGGTAGAGCGTTCGTCCCACATGATAACGGGAACCTTTACATAAGTACGAAGCAAATCTGCAAAGCTTTTGCAAAGCTGGCTTCTCGGACCGGCGCTGCCGTTCATATTGAGGGGATTTCCCACAACTATAAGTCCGGCTTCATACTCGACCGATGCCGCCGCCACTTTCTCAGCGCATGTATTAAAATTTTTCTCATCTATAACTCCTATGGGAGAAGCGAGAGTTTCGGTCCTGTCGCAGCAGGCAAGCCCGGTATGACTGTCGCCGTAATCAACCGCCATAATTTTCATATTGATTTTCCTTTCAGACAGAAATCAGTTCTGTTCTTTATACTGCTTAAGAGCTATGGCGAGCTGAGCGGGACAGGAGGTGCCCTTACCGTTGCAGTTGATGCCGTCCAGTCTTTTAATGACCTCGTCTACCGGCATATCCTTGACGAGACTGGAAATTCCCTGCAAATTACCGTTGCAGCCGCCTATTACCTTAAGGCTCTTGACAACGCCGTCCTCCACGTCGATAGTCATCTTACGCGAGCAAACTCCCTGAGGAATGTATTCAATGATCATAAAAACTCCGTTCTGCCGTATAATACGGCGCTTAATTTTTTCGCACATAAAAATAATATGTGGTAAGGAAAATTTTTATTTTATATTTGCGGCTTGTTTTTCTTCATTCCATGCTCTTGCAACCGCGTCTGCGACGCTGTCCGCTACCGCCTTGTTAAGAGGGCTTGCTATGATATTCTCGGTTGTTATTTCATTATCGGGTATAACCGAAGCTATGGCATATGCAGCAGCAAGCTTCATATTCTCCGTAATTTCTTTTGCTCTTACCGACAATGCTCCCTTGAATATTCCGGGAAAAACAAGAACATTGTTTATCTGATTCGGGAAATCGCTTCTTCCCGTACCGACTATATACGCTCCGGCATCCTTAGCCAGATAAGGCATTATTTCGGGAACAGGATTTGCCATAGCAAAAATAATAGGCTTTGCCGCCATTGATTTTATCATTTTTTCTGTGAACAGTCCCGGCTTTGAAACACCGATAAGAACGTCTGCTCCTGCCGCCGCCTCATCAAGCCCGCCTTTTTTGACGCTGAAATTGGATTTTTCGGCAATTTCGCTGTGAGCGGCATTTTCATATGTATCATCTCGATTGATGATGCCGCAAAGATCCACCATAATGAGATCCTTTATTCCAAGGCTGAGTAAAAAAGTACCTATGGCGATACCGGCAGCTCCGGCGCCGTTAATGACGACCGTAAGCTCGGAAATTTCCTTGCCCGCGCACTTTGCCGCATTGATGAGCGCCGCGCCTACAACCACCGCGGTCCCGTGCTGATCATCGTGAAATACGGGAATATCCAACCGTTCCTTAAGCCGCCGCTCGATTTCAAAGCACCTCGGAGCCGCTATATCCTCAAGGTTTATACCTCCGAAGCTTTCGCTTATGAGTTCGATCGTGCGGACGATCTCATCCGTATCCTTGCTTTTTATACAAATCGGGAATGCGTCCACACCTGCGAATTCCTTAAAAAGGCAGCATTTTCCCTCCATCACCGGCATTCCTGCCAGCCCGCCTATATCACCGAGACCCAGCACCGCAGTTCCGTCTGTGATTACCGCCACGAGATTGGCGCGTCTGGTAAGGCTGTAGGACAGCTCGGGATTTTTCTGGATCTGAAGACAAGGCTCCGCAACGCCGGGAGTATATGCAAGGGAAAGATCCTCCCTCGTATTAACAGGCGCACGTGAAACCACCTCGATTTTTCCCTTCCATTCATAGTGCTTTTTCAGCGCCTCAGATTTAGTATCCATTATATTTAACATTCCTTCCGTGATCTGTGATCAAGCCCGTAAATATCATGCTCATTTATGCTGCAATATCTTATCCAGAGAATCCTGAGGAGTAAGATTATATCCCAAGGAAATCGGATAGTGATTATAAAATCCGTGAAAATCACTTCCGCCCGTTGCAATAAGGTTATATTCCCCGCAAAGATCAAGAAGCAGTTTTTCGTCTCCGGATTTAAGGCTCTGATGCCAGACCTCAACGCCGTCTATCTTTCCCTCCTTGGCCAATTCCTCAATCAAACCGAAGTTGTCAAAAACTCGGGGATGAGCGATTACCGCAAGGCCTCCTGCCGAATGTATGAGCTCCAGCACAAAATGCACCTCGGGACTTGACATGGTTTCGTTGCTGACCTCCACCGCACAAAGCCCTGTCTTCGAATCAAACAGCTCGTCGTATATATCTCCGTAAAGCTCCGTGGTATAACCGTAATCCATAAGCGCATGCATTATATGGCCTTTATATATAGCCTTGCTCCCTGCGGAATATTTGACTATGTTTTCAAGAGTGATCGGATAACGGTCAAGCACCTTCATCGCCATTTTTTTACCGCGCTGACGCCGCATTTCGCTGTTTCTCATGCAAAGTCCTTCAAGACGGTCAGGCTTCTGCGGAACATAGCAAAGAATATGTACCTTACTCTCTCTTTTTCCGTCAAATGCGGAAAACTCTACCGCAGGAACTATCTCTATACCGTAACGCTGTCCTAAAACAGTAGCTCTTGATATTGAAGACAGACAATCATGATCGGTTATTGCCAGATAATCTATACCGTTTCTCTTAGCCTGCGCGATTACCTCTTCGATACCGAGCGAGCCATCGGACAATGTGGTATGACAGTGCAAATCAGCCTTCATCTTTTCACCTCACGGTTTACTTAAAAATTGTAAAAATTCAGTTTTTATGATCTCTTATAATAATTATAACATTTTTTCGCCGGAAAAGCAAGAAAAAAATAAACTGTCCGGAATTTTTTAAAAAATACGCTGAAAGTCCAACCGCGAAGCCGTGTATTCTCCGCAGCATCAAAAACGAAAAACGCTTTCACCGCACTTAATGATATAAAATATTTTATTTTAAAGAGAAAATGTCACTTCGATAAGATATGATCGTCATAAAGCTCATGACACAGACCATAACAAAAGTTTTTTTAAAATATATGCAGATAGTGAAATGCTTCGGGAATAAATATGAAAACTCACCGGTCTTTACCTGAAAAATCCTCCGGAACAAATCAATAAAAAGCACCCGAAGCCGCCGAACGTTTCAGCGCCGTTAAAAAAATATTACCGACGGCGCCTGAAAAAAAGGCGGGGCGTTTATCCGCATGATAAAAAAGGATGCAATAGATAAAAAGCTCTTGTTGACCGTATTTTCCCGTCCTTTACCAGATAAAGGCGAACGGCATAAACCGCTCGCCTTAAATAAGACCTGCTTAAGGCAATACGCACAATGATTGCATGTTGCCTTAAAAACGATATTATTTTATAATTCTGCCTATTCCCTTGGTTTGGCTCTTTTTTCTTATTTCCGGTTCCGAGCCGCCGTGATCTGTAAATATGCGCTCCTCTTCATCCGGTTCTTCGGGAAGCTCCGGATTTTTCATTCCCTTTGATTCATAATAGGGGTTGATTATATATTTCTGGATCACGGGATAACAGTTAAAAGCATTTAAAAACATAAGCCATGCAAACGGGATCACCGGCGTAAAAAACGTTGAATACGGGAAAAACAAAATCATAACCGATATAAAGAATATCCATACGACAAAATTTATGATATTGACCTTGATTCCCATAATCGTAAGGAGCAAAGCATTCTTTATTATTTTACTTAACGGCAGTGTCAGGCTGACTATTTCAAGGTAAATATAAAAATGTGCCATAAAAAAATATGCGGCTATGGCGCTGGAAATTATCATCAAAGCATAATTTTCCATTGTGGGCGCATTGTCGATTGCCTGAACATAAAACATCAGTCCGTATACAAATGCGCAGAAAAACACCACGTCAAATATACCCACGGGCAGCGCTTGGCGGAAATTGTTTTTAAAGGCGGTTTTAAATTCGTCCATCAAAAAAATAGGCTTCTCTAAAGTAAATTTGCGCATGACCTGTGACGCGGCAGCCGTCGCCGGACCGAACAATACGAGTACCGGAACGGATATAAGCATGAAATAACGGTTTCCCGTCTGACTCGATATGATAAATGCGGCCAGTACCAGAACTAATCCGCTGGAAATAAAATAAATAAAGTTTACTGTGATAAGCTTCCAGAATTTGGACGCGAACTGCTCCCAGAATCTGAAAAAAGGCTTCTTTTTCGGTCCGTTCTTTGCGACGCCCTTACCGGAGGTCTCATAATTATAGAAAAGTCCCAATTACATCCTACTTTCCGCATACCTATGCAATGTTATCGACAATATATTATACTATATCCGTATTAAAAATGCAATAGCGCGATGTGAAAAACAATTGAAAAAATCAAAAATATCATTGATGATGAAAAAAATGCGTACCGCTTCCTGCGAAATCTTGATCCATCAGGTATTTGTTCTGATATCGTCCCAATTTTCCGTTTGATTTGCATTTGTGAGCCAGTTGAGCGCATAGTGCCATTCATAAACGATCTCTCCGTCTACGGCTGACATCTCTTTATGATGGATCCTTGCGTCGACGCACGCCCAGTTATACCGAAATATAACGTCCTGCATATCAAGAATTTCCGTTTTGCTTTTTAACGCCGATTTTTCATTCAGGCTGTCAGAATCGTTATTCCACATGATCTTTCCGATATCGCCTGCGTCACAGATCTTATCCGGCTCACCGAGCTCCCACAGACCCAGCGCCCATAAAAGCACGGCACAGCACTCATACCGCCAGCCGAATTTCGGATGAAGATCGGGATGACCGAGCGGATTTTCCACATATTCCCTTTCCTCCATGGAAAAACCATTAGTCACCGAATATTTTTCCTCCAGCTCGCCCAGCATTCCGGCGATCATATCTTTAGCTTTTTCAGGTTCATAGTTGCAGGCTTCGGAGCAAACCGCCGCCGCAAATACGCATGCGAGTCTTTTAATTATTTTTTCCTTTGAGGGAACCGTGCATTCCGACTCGTATACGGATGCCTTAAGGTGCTCTGCATAAGGGATCCCCATATCCCTGCACTTTTTTTGGGAACGCTCCCTGCGGTCAACATCCGCCTGTTCCTCCTCGATATCTTTATCCAGAATGCTGCTGTCGGCTTGCGGTATGTATTCTTCAAAATCCGTTTTTCCGTCCGCCGAAATAAGAAGCTTTTTATCTGATCGGTACAAATACATATTAGGATGAAGCACAAAGCCGTTGAGCCTGACCGCCAGAAGATAAACCGCCACAACAAGATATTCCGTTCGATTGTCATCGTCATTGAGCGTAAATTCGATCCCGGTCACACAGTTAAAAAGCGCTATCTGCTGAATTACGCTTTTCTTCACCTTCTCGTTGGAAAGCGGAGCCTGCGAAAAAAATCCCGCCATTCCTGCGGCATGACTCTGCGTCTGTCTGCCGTCCATTATGTGTATCCTGAACGCCGAGCCGTCCTGTAAAATAAACTCTGTTCCTCCCTCTATTTCCTTTCGGTCAACGACGGTATCCTTAAGTATATCCGCCATATGCTCCGACACATCATCGGAATTCCTGCGGCAGGCATATACCGTTAAAACCGCCTGTTTTTCCTCCGGTCCCCTTTTTTCTTTTTTCTTAAAAAATCCCACAGTATAGCTCCTTTCGTAAAATCCTGAAATCAAAAAAATATTTCTGCGGCAGCGATCATAAATTTCCCGCTTTGCTCGTTCCGTAATAATATGGGATTTACCGCCCCGGATTAAAAATCGGCTGCACGGCGGAGCATAATGATCCGTCATATCGGTCCAAAGCCGATTTTTGAACAAGTTACGGCTTTTATATCCGCTTACTTTTCCGCCAATTCATAAGCTCTTTTGGTACAAGCCTCGCAAGCCGACCTGACGGTTTCCTCAAGTCTTCCCTCATACAGTTTTTCAAGTCCCGCCAGAGTCGTGCCTCCCGGCGAGCTTACCTGCTTAATAAGCTGCTCCAGGCTCATTCCGCTGTCCGTTATCATTTTAGCGCTTCCCGTCAGTGTCTGCGCAAAAAGCTCCAGAGCCGCACCTCCGTCTATCCCGGCCTCTTGTGCATAATCCGCAAAAGCCTTTGCAAAAAGATAAATGAAGGCGGGAGAACTTCCGTTTATACAAATTATCTCCTTCATTTTGTCCATAGGGATTTCCCTGACGATCCCGCAGCATTCAATAACGGATTTCGCAAATTCAAACTCCCGGTCGCTTATTTCTTGATCACGTGCGATAGCGCTTGCCCCAAGGCCTAACATTGCCGGGGTATTAGGCATAACGATAGCTGTCTTGATACCGGGACCGGCATGTTCTTTGATAAACTCCGATGAAATCCCCGCACAGATGCTTATGAAAACATGATTTGATCTGACGGAAGGTCTCACCTTGTCAAGAATATCTCCAAGCGTCTGAGGCTTTACCGCCAGAAGAATATACTCGCACTTGCTGACTAACTCGTTTTCACTTGAGCAGATCGTTACTCCGAGCTGTTTCAAGCGCTCGATTTTTCCGCTGTCCGGTTCATAAGCGGAAATCGAAATACTCCTTGAAAAAGCAAAAAGCGAAATACTGTTTGAATGATCACCCGTTTGAGCACCGCTGTTCTTTACCTTTTCCAAAATGCCTTTAATAATTGCAAACCCCATGTTCCCGGCACCGAGAAATCCTAAATTGATCATTGTATTTTTCCTTTCCATAAATGCTTCAGCGCTTTTTAAAAATATCCAGAGTATGGTTTGAGACCCCTGTAAGGTCCTCTCTTTCGCAAACGGAGAAATGATATCTCATATAAGTATCGAAGGCCTCGTCATCCATTTCGTCTATTACCCTTTGCATATCGGGATAACGGGAAAACATATCCGTCCCCACAAAGGCGAGACGCTCCGTATTGAATCCGGACATGAGCCGGTCGATTTCCGCCTTGGTGTGTAGTACAAAAATTTCCGAGGGTGTGGACGAGCATTTAAAAGTGACGGGATCCACAAGGGATTTATATGGTTCGGCACCGATCATGCCCTTTATAAAACAGAATTGTATTACCGTAGGATCATTCATACAGTATGCCGAAAAAACCGTTCCTCCCCTTTTTGTAACGCGGATTGCCTCTGAAAGCGCCTTTTTTTCATCCTCCTCGGTATACAGATGATACATAGGACCTAAGAGCAGTGTGATATCATACATATCGGACCGGATAAAAGACAAATCGCAGGCGTTGCCCTCGGCTATGGTGATTTTCTCATTCGGCAAAGTGTTTTTCCTGAATTTATCGATGTTGCAGGGCATAAGCTCCACTGCGTCGACCTCATGACCAAGCCGTGCAAAATAGTGGGAATATCTGCCGGAAGCCGCTCCTATTTCAAGGATTTTCGCACCGGGAAACAAATACCTCCCTACATACCTTACCGTGGTAAGAAACTCCGGCTGTCCGTGGCGGGAAAGCAGCCTTGCGTCCTCATCATAGCTTTCATAATAGTTTTTTAAATATTCGTCCGCCATTTACACCTCTCTCTTTTCATCGGGACAAAACAATATTCTCCTGAAATCGCTGTCCCTCGTATCCATATCACCCAAAAAAATTCTATTATGCTCGGGAACGGCGTCATATGCTTTACGGAGATATTCCCTTGTTTGGTCGCTTGGTGAGCATAAATAAAGATAATGTGCCTTGCGGCAGCGTTCAATTGCGTCTGCCTCTCCCGCAAGACCCAAGGCAAGCTCGTTTATCTCCTTTTTCTTTTCCTTTGCTTCAACTCTGCTGCCGATGTCGGCGAGAACGATCTTTCCGAGTCCCTCCACAGTAACCTCCTCTTTACCTGCGGGAGCTGTCAGAAGTACTCCGGAATCGAACAAAAGACCGATTTCCTCTGCGGTATAAGCCTTATCGCCGATCATACCCAATCTTGCCGTTTTATCTGCATAGACCGTAAGCTCGGTAATGTAAAGTCCGCCGTCTTTGTTTCTATAGAAAATATATCCGCTTTTACCGTCGAGCATAGTGTAACCCAGACCCGGTTTCAGCTTGAACGGGACAGGAGAAGCGGAAAATCGCACCCTGGCCTTATCCCACTTGTCCCTTTCTCTTTGGGAAGTGACATAAATATTCCGCATCTCAGGATTGATGCTGCGGACGGTTTCTTCTATATGCCTGTTAAA
The DNA here is from genome assembly GCA_910579265.1 of uncultured Ruminiclostridium sp. Classification (GTDB taxonomy): domain Bacteria; phylum Bacillota; class Clostridia; order Oscillospirales; family Ruminococcaceae; genus Ruminiclostridium_E. Next base: position 24,570 of record CAJTTE010000021.1, read on the forward strand.
TCCCGTTATATCAAACTGCCATTTTGCGCTTTCTACCCTGAATGCGCCCAGACCGTTTATCGAAAGCTCCTTTCCGTCCGGGACCTGAGGCGTGACCCATCCTTTTTTTAGAATGCTTATAAAATCGCCCAAATCTGTTTTTTCCCAGCAGCTTACGGTGCCGTCCTCATAAACGCCCAGCTGTATGAGGAAATAGCTGGAGTTATGTATTACTGCGGGAATTGTCACACCTTCTATTCGCTGTTTTCTGTATATATTTCCCATAAACCTTCTCCTTTAATGATTCGGAAATATTGAGACGCTTTTTTCCTCGGAAAATCTGACGGCCTGCCACATAGTTACCTCCCGGGGTGATACGGTTAAATCCGTATCCGTTTTTTTCGCCCATTGCCGAACGACAGTCTTCCGGTCATGAGAATAATAACGCGTAAGGATCCCGCATAAACCTCAAGTCCCACTTTTTATTTCACTTCTTGCATTATCGGACATCTGAAAAGTCCGGGTATGCGGCTTTTAAGCTTTTTGGATGCGGAGGCCGGCTTTATTCCCAGGCATTCTTTAGGCAATACCGCATAATGACCGCCTGAGGGCTTTGCGTGCGGTATTGCCTTAAATTACGGGCTGTCCGAAAAGTCTTGATTTACACGATTTTTATTAACTGCGGACACTTTATGCGTCAAAAACACCCGGAATATTACCATATTTATCAGATTTTTTTGAAATCTCAATGTATCCGGCAAAACCGCACAAAATTACATAGCTTTAAGCTGCGCCCATAATAAGAGCGTGTCCGCATAAAGCCCTGTGCACGACTATTTGGAAAACCTTACAGCATATTTTATTAACTTTTTGAAATAATCAGGCATCCCTGCAAAATTTGCCTCATCTACGGCAAAATCAGTTCCGAATATCCGTATAACGGTTTTATGTGAACACGCTTTAAAGCAATTTCCGCTGCGATTCCGGACACGAGTCGCTAAATTCCGGGAACTGGTCACTAAATTCTTAAAATGCCGCCGATTTAAGACGGTCATTTGCCTTTCGGTTTCTCCATTATACAATATATCACTTTTAATACCGGCCGTCAATGGCCAAATCTGGTTTTTAAAAAATTTTTTCCGTCCCCGTTTTTTCGCTCAGTTATCTGCAAATCCGTGGTTCTCACCGGTTCTCATAGCTTTAGATAAATAACCTTTTAGCCTGCAAAGTATAATATCTCACCGATGATCGATATGGCCGGCAAAATATTTTCCGACAAAAAATCTCCCCGCATAAAATTGCGGGGAGAATGAAAATTCAACTATGGCTTCTGCCGTTTCCCAAAAACCTTCTGTAAGCTATCTTGACCGGCACAAGCACCGCAGGCATAAGCAATACGGCTGCTGCAAGCCCGACGGCATTCGTTCCAATACGCGCATATATAAGTGCCCATAAGCTCTCTCCCGCCTTGCCTATAAAACCGAAGCTGTACAGCGCCCACGTATTGAGAAGAAGATTACACAGCACCACCACCGTAAGTCTTGCCCAGAATATTTTAATATACTGTTTAAAGGATTTGTCAGGGACGAATCCGTAAAGAAACAGACCGTAGATCATACCCTCAAGAGATGTTATCAAAGCAAGCCAGGGTATAAACCCACCCACAGGGTTTACCATATATCCCACAAGATCGCATGCAAATCCGGCCAGCGCGCCTACTGACGGACCGAACAGCATACCGATTACCGCAAGGGCAAGGTAAGCGAAATTGATTTTAAGAAAATCTCCGATCCTTATTGAACCGAAACCGTCAAGAACAACAAATACCGCTATAAACACGCCGACAGCGGCCAAACAGCGGATACTGCGCAGCTCGTTCAAAGAACGTTTGAAGCTATTTAAAACAGCCATACTTAATCCTCCTTTATCTGGGGCTCAACGGCGTCATCCGGTCAGGAAGCCGTAAAGCCCGGCGCTAATACATAAAAGCGGTAAGTATGGCTTACCTATTCAATTTTATGCACAGCGAGATGCGAAAACCGAACCGCAAACCGATAACGCCTTTATCACAACGGCGCCGGGCTTTTCGTCTTAACGGCAACTCTCCGTCCGTTAAGCACTTAACGCTCGATCTTCTACTCTGTTATTTATTTAAATCCATGAACAGGAATTATTTTAAACCGCAAACGATCCGTTTTTTATTGACGGATGCCTGCACCGAAAATCATGCCGACATGATCACCCTCCGAGCTTCACTTCCGGCATCCGCCCGAAAAACCGTTTATCGGCCTGACGTCAGACGGATTATTTACAATATACGTTGTGATCGGCCTGAATGCCGATACGGTTTTGTATTATTTAGAAGCTGATCTCATCAGCGATCTTATAAAGCTCGCTTTCAAAAGGCTTTTTCATTGATAGAGCCTCCTGGATATCATAATCGACTATTTTGTTGTTCTGAATACCGACGACACGGTTGCCTTTTCCGCTATACAAAAGCTGAACCGCATAATATCCGAGCTGGCTTGCGGCAACACGGTCGCGTATAGTGGGAGAACCGCCTCTCTGAACATGTCCGAGAATAGTAGCTCGGCTTTCCACTCCCGTATAATGCTCAATATCCTTGGCGATTTCTGCGGCGTTGCCTACTCCTTCGGAAACGACTACGATAAAATGATGTTTTCCGGTCTCGCGCGTTCTCTTTATCTTATCGCAAACTGCCTCTATTGTCCAGGGCACCTCCGGCACTATAACGCATGTGGCGCCGCAGGCAATTCCCGTATTAACGGCGATATATCCTGCGTTTCTTCCCATTACCTCCACAACGGAGCAACGGTCATGAGACTGAGAAGTGTCACGAAGCTTGTCAACCAGGTCCATAGCCGTATTCATAGCGGTATCATATCCTATCGTATACTCGCTCATGGAGATATCGTTATCTATCGTACCCGGAATACCGACGCAGGGAATTCCTCTTGCGGAAAGATCGGCAGCTCCCCTGAAGGATCCGTCTCCGCCGATAACAACGATACCTTCTATCCCCTGCTCAAGGCATGTTTTCTTTGCCTTCTGAAGACCCTCTTCAAAACGGAATTCTTTGCATCTCGCCGTATAAAGCATCGTTCCTCCGTGCTGAATAACGTCCGAAACGCTTCTGACGCTGAGGTTTTTGACATCTCCGTTTATAAGGCCGTTGTATCCTCTGTATATTCCCATTACCTCCATACCCTTTGAAAGTCCCGTGCGGACAACCGCTCTGATAGCGGCGTTCATTCCGGGGGCGTCGCCGCCGCTGGTAAGTACACCTATTTTTTTCATAACCGTTTATCCTTTCAAATTTCATAAGACGGTTTCTTGCTCCGATAAAATAAAACCGCCGTTTTTTTCCTATTCCATTTTACACTTATAACCTAAAAACGTCAAGACTTTTTTTATCTTTTTTCATCATTTTATGATAATATTACCTTTTCCACAAATATTCTCCAGCTTTTGCATTAAATCTTTTGCATTTTTTACCCCTGCTATTCCTTTGGGCCGGGATGTCTTTTTTGTTTCCTCAAAACAAAGCTTTACGGGCATGTCTCCTTTGTTCTCCGATAAAAGACGGTATACCCGCTGTGCCTTATCCGTATCTTTCGAACTAAGCTTTATATAAAGGGTTTTCCCGCCGTACTGTATCTCCTCCGCCCGTTCTATGGAATTAATGATAAGCTTGGGATTTTCCTCGTCACGAAAACCGCCGTTGGAGGAAATGGCTCCCGTCATTTTATAAACCTGTCCTTCGACCAATTGGGATGAAGCTTTTTCATAAACATCGCTGAAAATTATTCCCTCGATTATCCCGCTCCTGTCTTCAAATTCGGCGAAGCACATCATTCTTCCGTTTTTCTGAACATGCTGCTTCTTTGAAACAAGCATGGCAACAAGCGGCTGCTTCTGTCCGTCGCGGAATCCTCCGAGTCCCTCTTTTACCGATGAAATAAGAGTATAGATATTTTTACATCCCAAGCGTTTTATAAGTCCCTCATATCTGTCGGCAGGGTGACCGGTAATATAGAATCCGGCGCTTTCCTTTTCCATCTGAAGAAGCTGAGCCGGCTTGAATTCCTCCACCGGAGGCATTTTGAAATCCGTATCCGTGTCGGCTTCCGAAGCATTTTCGATGCCCGAAAACATATCCATCTGCCCTTCCACATTAATGCTGCGATGAGCCGAAAGCCTGGACAGAATAGTCTCATAGCACATGAACATTGAGCGCCGGTTATGACCTAAGCTATCCAAAGCACCGGATTTGATAAGTGCTTCTACGGCTCTTTTGTTGATTTCCGCTCCCGACAGTCTGGAACAAAAATCGTAAAGACTCGTATACCTGCCGTTTTTTCTTTCCTCAACAATGGCGTTGATCACGCTTCGGCCAAGATTCTTTATTGCGAGAAGTCCGAAACGTATGCCCTCCTCCTCGATCGAAAAGTCAAGAAAGCTGCTGTTAACATCCGGTGGAAGAAGCTTAACACCGTGTTTTTCCAGATCCGCGATATATTCGTTAAGCTTTCCCGTCCATTCCATAACGCTCGTCATAAGCGCTATCATATATTCCTTATAATAATGGCATCTCAGATATGCCGTCTGATACGCAAGCCAGGCGTATGCGGCGGCATGACTTTTATTGAACGCATATGAAGCGAAGGCGGACATTTCGTTAAAGATTTCTTCGGCCGTTTCAGCCGGCACTCCGTTATTGACGGCGCCGCAATTGGTCTGTGTGCCGTAAATGAAAGCGTTCCTTTCATTTTCCATCACATCCTTTTTCTTCTTGGCCATAGCCCTGCGGACAAGGTCAGCCCTTCCGTAAGAATATCCTCCTATGGTACGGCATATCTGCATGACCTGCTCCTGATAAACTATGCACCCGTAAGTAACCTCCAGAATATCCTTTAAAAGCGGATGCCGGTATGTTATCTTTTGAGGATTGTGTCGGTTCTCGATATAAGTGGGAATGGATTGCATAGGACCGGGCCGGTAAAGGGAAATAACGGCGGTAAGATCCTCTACCGAATCGGGTCTGAGTCTCGAAAGGACCGATGTCATACCTGCGCTTTCGAACTGAAATACTCCGGCGGTCTGCCCTGCGGTAAGCATCGAGAAAACGTTCCTGTCGCCCTCCGGAATATCGTTTGCATTAAAATCAGGCTCGCTTTTTCTTATGTTTTTTTCGCAGTCATGGATTACCGTAAGGTATCTTAACCCGAGAAAATCCATTTTAAGAAGCCCCAGCTGTTCCAGTGTCCCCATAGTATACTGTGTCACCATACAGCTGTCAGACCGCTGAACCGGAACATATTCGGTAACGGCGTCCGGCGCTATAACTATTCCCGCCGCATGCATAGATGCATGACGCGGCATTCCCTCCAGCTTCAAAGCTGTGTTTATAAGCTTTGCCGTTTCCGGATCGCTCTTTACCGCCTGTGCAAGATCCTTTTCCTCTTTAAGCGAACGCTCGATGGAGGGATTTAGACTGAAGGGTATCATTTTTGCTACGCTGTCCGCCTTTGAATACGGAAGACCCATAGCCCTTCCCGCATCACGTATTGCCGCCTTTGCGGCCATTGTGCCGAAGGTGATGATCTGCGCTACATGATCCGCTCCGTATTTTTCGGACACATAATCGATCACCTCCTGCCGTCTTACATAACAGAAATCTATATCAAAATCCGGCATCGTAACTCGTTCGGGATTAAGAAACCTTTCGAAAAGCAGATTGAAACGCAGAGGATCGATACCGGTTATTTTCATCGCATATGCGCAGATGCTCCCTACGCCCGATCCCCTTCCTGGTCCTACCGGAATGTCCCTGCTCCTTGCGAAGGAAATAAAGTCCGCAACAATAAGAAAATAATCCACATAGCCCATGCGTATAATTATATCCAACTCATATTTGGCTCTTTCCACCGCTTCTTTGGGAACAGGTTCTCCGTACCTCTCTTTTAAACCTATCCAAACCTGTCTTTTAAAATATTCGGTGTTATTATCCACGCCTTCGGCCGTAAATTTGGGAAGCTTTATATCACCGAATTCGATTTCGATATTACATCTGTCGGCAATCCTTACGGTGTTTGAAATTGCTTCCTCGTTAAAAAGCTCCGACATTTGTTCTCCGGATTTGATATAAAGCTCCTTCGAATTAAAATTAAGAGGATTCTTTTCGTTTATGGTGGTATTTGTGGAAATGGCGGTAAGGACCCGTTGTATTTCGCTACTTTCCTCGGTAAGATAATGAGCGTCATTGGTGGCAACGACAGGTATTCCCGTTTCCTCTGAGAGCCGGTATAAATACGGATTTATCTTTTTTTGTCCGCTTAACCCATGGTCTTGTATTTCAATAAAATAATTTCCCCTGCCGAAAATATCAAGATAATCCAGCGCTGCCTTTTTTGCGGCGCCGTAATCGTCCTCAAGAAGCCTTCTTGCCACCTCTCCGGAAAGACATGCCGAAAGGCATATAAGTCCCTCGTGATACTTCCTGAGTGTCTCGCGGTCACAGCGGGGCTTATTGTAAAACCCGTTTATATTTGCGTCGGAAACAAGCTTTACAAGATTACGGTATCCCGTATTGTTCTCGCAAAGAAGGATCAGGTGATACGCGGAGGAATCCTGCTTGCCCTCCTTATCGAAGCGGGTTCTCGGCGCCACATATACCTCGCAGCCAAGTATGGGCTTTATTCCTTCGGCCTTCATGGCGCGGTAAAATTCGATGCAGCCGTACATAACTCCGTGATCCGTTATGGCGCAGGCTGTCTGCCCCAGCTCTTTTAACCGTGAAGCAAGATCTTTTATTCTGCACGCCCCGTCCAGCAAACTGTATTCCGTATGAACATGAAGATGTACAAAGTCAGTCAAGGTATGATTCACCCCTTTCATTTTACAAAAATCGATCCGTTATCTGTCAATACGTAAAACATACCCCGGACGGCAGCCCTATTGCGCTGTAAAAAATCAGATCCCGCCGATAGGACCTGCGGTAGCGGTACTTAGCAAAGAGCGTCAGGATTCTCGAAGCCCGGAATAACCGGGCATAGGACAATTTCGTGTACGGATTTATTCAGATCCCATCAAGATCAAAACTCGGAGTCATTTCGCCGCAGGCAGCGGATTTATCCTGAACAAATCCGTTAAATCCAAGAGCTTCACATTTATCCAGCACCTTACGGTACTCAAAGGTTGTAAGCCTCCTGTTTATTTCGGAAAAGCTTTCCGCCCTGCCGCAGGGATAATATTGTCTCATAAGGCTTATAAGTACTTGGTCCTTGAACGCTTCAAGCTCCTCGAGGATCCTGATGCTGTCCTTATGGCATCCCGGAAGTATCATATGCCTTACGATGACTCCCTTGCTCATAATACCGTTATGTATACGATATTTTCCCGTCTGTCTTACCATCTCCCTGACTGCTGCCAGAGCCATTTCAAAATAATTTTTTGCACCGGAATAACGAACCGCATATGAATCGTCAAAATATTTGACATCCGGAAGATATATATCCGCCAATCCGTCAAGCATCCTAATCGTTTCGGTCTTTTCATATCCTCCGCAGTTAAACACTACCGGTATATAAAGCCTGCCCCTTACTGCTTCAAGCGCTCTGACTATCTGCGGAACATAATGAGTACCCGTAACGAGATTTATATTGTGAGCACCCTGCTCCTGAAGCTCAAGGAATATATCCGAAAGACGGGAAAGAGAAATATCCCTCCCGAATGCCTCACTGCTTATCATGTAATTCTGACAGTAAACACAGCGCATATTGCAACCCGAAAAAAAGATTGCTCCGCTGCCTTTGGTACCGGATATGGGCGGCTCTTCTCCGAAATGAAGCATCGCCTTTGCAGCCCTGACGCTGTCAGCCTTACCGGATACGCCGCAAAAGCCCGCTTTCTTTTCTCTGTCCGAACCGCATTCTCTGGGACACAGCATACATCCTTCAACATGCTCATCCATATATTTTCACCTCGTTTTCGAGGAGCTTTGCCTTTTTGATCCCTTTTGCTTCCGATATATCCGCTCCACCCATTTGCGAAAGCGAAACTATTTCTTCACAAAGCCTGACGACGTCCCTGTACTGTGAAAGAAGTCTTGCTCTTGCCGCCGCTCTCCTGTGCTCCGTCTGAAAGTCTCTCTCCATAACGAGCCAGATTTGGCGGTTGCCGTCAGAAGCGCGTATATATGCGTCTCCGATATCTGCCGCCGCACAATAAAACGGATATTTTTCGGCAAGAAGGATGGCGTTGTCCGAGTCTATTTCCGGCAGCGGGAGCTTCAATAATTCCTCTCCCATCTTTATAAGCATTCGGACCGTATTCTCGTCGTTTTGGCCTTCGATATCCGAAATCATTCTGAAAGCCGCTTCACCTTTAATATCGTCCTTGCTCCGTATATCCATATCCGCATCCGAAAAACCGAAAACCTCATCCACCGTGTAAATGTCCCTGAATGACAGTCCGAGAAATGTAATCGCATAAAGCGCCGCAAGGTCAAGCATAAAATTTTTTTCGCAAAAATCCGAAACCCTCGGCGAAAAATGTTCGGTGTCAATTTTCCTGAAGAACTTTTCCTGATTAAAGCGTTTTACAAACGTCCTTTCGTTTACCGAGCTTTTCATGACCGCCGCTCCGATTTTGAGGAGCAGCTTCCCGCGCATCTTAAAAACCGATTTTTGAACGAAAGGATATGAACGTTTGCTTAAGGCGGACCTGGATATATTCCTTTTAATTTTTTTGCCGATGCCGTCCGTATCTCCCTTAAGCTCCGCAATTATCCTTTCGGGCCGTAAAAGAGAATACCTGTCGTCAAATGATACCGGGAAGATAAAAACAGGCTTGCCCGAACATATCATATCCAGAAAAACGCAGCTCATCAGTCTTTTTATCTGGCTCTGCGAACAACCGGCATATTTTTTTCTCGTGATCTCCGGAACGGATTTTTTTCCGGAAAAAATCCCTTCAAATACCGGTATCTTAAGCCTGTCGTAGCCTTTAATATATTTATGAAGCATTTTTCCCGCCGCAAAGGAGGCATAGCTTAATATTTTTTCCTTATCACCGCCGAAGCTGAGAGGATCGCCGCAATGATTAAGGCAGCTGTCAGCTGTCAAAAAAAGTTTTTCCGTCAAGTCCCGTCCTCCTGTGATTTTACTTTTTCAGATCTCATATTTTAAATTATATTACATCTTTCCGTACTTTTCAAGCAAAAACTGATCAAAAAAAAGAAGTATGTCAGAGGCTGTCTGAAAAGCCGCAAAATGCACGATTTCAACTAACCGCATCCGTCTTGCGCGTCAAGGGATACCGATGGTTACCCCAAAGAAACAACTTCGAAACACCCTCGTATTTATCCGCTTTTTCCTTGAAATCGCCGCGCTTTAGCGCAATTGTACGAATTTGCTTGGTTTTCATATACGCCCCGATATAAAGCGTTCCGATTATTTTCAGAAATACGACTGTGCTTTTGTAATTTTTTTATCATTTCTTTTTACCGGACCTGGTTTTTTGAAATCGTTTTTTATAATTTTCGTTATAAAAAATGTATTGATTTTTTTTTTGTTTCGTGATACAATACCAAAAGATGCATATATCGGTTTTAGGCTTTTGACCCATAAAAACATGAGGAGATGATTTTATATGTCGAAAAAAAATATTATTATCCTTTTTTCTGTTATAATATTTGTTATGGCAGCAGTGTTTACAACCATAATTATATCATTTTCCGGAAGAAACGTCGATCTCTCTCCATCCTCAAATATTACCATAGAGGAGGCTAAAAACATTTCTCTTTCCGATTCGGGTCTGTCGGCGTCGGACGTTATCTTTGAAAAAGCAAAACTTGATAACGAAGACGGGGTTTTGCTTTATGAAATTGAATTTTCCACCGAAAATGCCGATTATGAATATGAAATAATCGCGGAAACCGGAAAAATATACAGCAAGGATAAGCGTATAATTATAAGGCAAACGGATTCGGAAACGCTGTCTCCCGCAGACAAGGATCCGATTGAAACCGATAGCCCGCCAATGACGGAAATCACATCAGATGACCGCCCCCCTATCCGGACGGATGATGTTCAGTCCTCCGCACCGTTAACCATGGAGGAAGCGAGATCAATAGCCCTTTCCGATGCCGGACTGTCGCAAAGCGGCGTTACCTTCATCAAATCCGAACAGGATTATGATAAGGGTATAACGGTATATGAAATTGAATTCTGTACCTCGGTCAATAAATATGAATATGAAATAAACGCTTTGAACGGAAGCATCCTGAAAAAAGAGATCGAGGGCTTAAACGATGATTCGGATGATCCAAAACAGAATATCGGATTGGAGAGTGCAAAGGCCATAGCTCTTTCCGATGCCGGATTGACGGAAGATTCGGTTACATTTATAAAAATAAAACAGGATTACGATAACGGTATTCTGATATACGAACTTGAATTTTGCAGTCAAAGATGTGACTACGAATATGAAATAAGCGCTTCTGACGGCAAAATTCTAAAAAGAGAAACGGAAATGTACGGACAAAATTCGCACCATTCCTCCCATCACCACCATAATTGTTATTTCCGCGGCTATGAAAACTGTATAAACTGCATATGATAAAGCGCTTTCGGCGGCGTTGCCGCATTCGGGTGTCTCCTTATCACAAGCAACGCATATATGCGTTGAATTTGAATGGCAATACGAACAAATGATATATTAGATCGAATTCAGGCACGGCGGAACAAAGTATGAATATAAAATAAATGGGGAAAACGGAGCCGTTATTGGATTTGAGACCGGATGCTGCGATTAAGGAAGATCTGAAAACAAAAAAACTTGTACAATTACGCTTAAAGCATAGCGATCTAAAGGAAAAAAGCGGAGAAATACGAGGTTATTTCGTAGTTACCCCTTTGTGATAACCAACGGCATTCTTTGACAAGAAAAGCGTCCGCATTCGGTAGGAAGTCTGCATTTTGCGGCTTTTCAGACAGCCCCTATAAACCATGGGATAACAGGAAGTAAATTTATGTTTAAGCTTATAAAATACCTTAAGGGATATACATTACAAAGCATTCTTGCGCCTCTCTTCAAATTTCTCGAGGCCGGCTTCGAGCTTGCGGTTCCAATAGTAATGGCGAACATTATCGATGTCGGGGTAAAAAACGGGGACGAGGCCTATATTTACAAAATGGGGCTGATCCTGGTGCTTCTGGGTGTTTTGGGTCTGGCGGCGTCCGTGACTGCCCAGTATTTTTCCGCGAAAGCTGCATTGGGCTTCGGTACCGCATTGAGACGCGATTTTTATAAGCATCTGAATACTCTCTCTCATTCCGAAATAGACAAAATAGGAACTTCCTCCATGATAACCAGGATAACCAATGATATAAACCAGGCTCAGACAGGCGTCAACATGTTTCTGCGCCTGTTTTTGAGAAGTCCCTTTATCGTTTTGGGTGCAATTGTGATGTGCCTTACCGTAAACGTTGAGCTTACACTTATTTTTGGGGTAGCCGCTCCTGTTATTGGCCTTATAGTATACCTCATAATGACAAAAACAATACCGAAATACAAATGGATACAGGGAAAGCTTGACAAGGTCTCCCTTCTTACCAGGGAAAATCTTTCCGGAGTAAGGGTAATAAGAGCCTTTTCACGTCAGAAAAACGAAAAGGAGGATTTTGATTTCGAAACCTCGGAGCTTTTGAAGGCGCAGGTTCGGGTAGGAAGAATTTCAGCTCTTCTCAATCCGCTCACCTTTGCCGTGGTCAATCTTGCTATTGCCGCAATTCTATGGTTCGGAGGCGGCTCCGTTGACAGCGGAGCTATAACGCAGGGCGAACTCATAGCGCTGGTTAATTATATGAACCAGATACTTCTTGCGCTTATTGCCCTTGCCAATCTTATAATAATACTTACAAGAGCCGGTGCCAGCGCCGCGAGAGTGAACGATATACTTAACATACGCTCCTCCGTTACCGACGAGGGCAATACCGAATGCAGTCCGGTACCGGGTGCGCCGTCGGTGGAGTTTAGATCCGTTGCCTTTGCATACCATAAGGATAAACCGTCGGTTGAAAATATAAGTTTTTCTCTTAAACAGGGAGAAACCGTAGGAATAATCGGAGGTACCGGTTCCGGTAAGACAACGCTCGTGAATCTTATACCGCGTTTTTATGACGTTACGGACGGCGAGATCCTTATCGACGGTATAAACGTAAAAAAATATCCTCTCGGACAGCTCAGAAAAAAGATAGGAATAGTACCCCAAAGAGCGATACTTTTTAAAGGCACGATACGCTCGAACATGAAATGGGGAAAAAGCGATGCCGGTGACGATGAGATCTGGCAGGCTCTTGAAACGGCCCAGGCGGCGGACTTTGTAAGAAAGCTTCCCGACGGACTGGACTCGAAGGTGGAACAGGGAGGACGTAATTTCTCCGGCGGTCAGCGCCAGCGTCTTACCATAGCCAGAGCCGTAATAATGAAGCCTGACATACTGATACTTGACGACTCGGCGTCGGCTCTGGACTTTGCCACCGATGCCGCACTGAGATCCGCGCTGGCAAAAGATATAAGCGGAACATCCGTATTTATCGTATCGCAGAGGGCGTCGGGAATCAAAAATGCCGATATGATAATAGTGCTTGACGACGGAGATCCGGTAGGTATAGGAAAACATGGAGAGCTTTTTGAAAACTGTTCCGTTTACCGCGAAATATGTCTGTCCCAGATGTCGGAAAGCGAAGCGGGCGGATGATCCGAACTCTGTTTTTCTCGGAAGGAATATGTGTTAAAAATTTTAAAAGGGATGGTATCCGATGTCCGATAAAAATAATATAAAAAGGATCGGCTTTGAAACACTTAAAAGAATACTGAATTTCTCGAAGCCTCATCTTTTCTATCTGGCGCTTGCGGCAATATTTTCAATAATAAACGTAGCCCTGACATTATATATTCCAATATTGATCGGTGACGCCGTCGACTGTGCAATAGAGGCGGGAGCGGTGGATTTTAACGCAATGCTGCCTATTCTGATAAAGCTTGCCGTTGCCGCAGCAGCCGGAGCCGGAGCAAGCTGGTTTATGAATCTTTGCACCAATAAGATAACCTATCTGACGGTACGGGATATACGCCGTACCGCATTCGAAAAGCTCCAGCGGGTACCGCTTTCCTATATTGATTCTCATCCCCACGGTGATTTGATAAGCAGAATGATAACCGATACCGATCAGATATCCGACGGTCTGTTGATGGGCTTTACGCAGCTTTTTACGGGTATAGTCACTATTTTGGGTACACTTGGGTTTATGCTGTCCATAAATCCATGGATAACGCTGATTGTCGTGCTTATAACTCCCCTTTCTTTTTTTGTCGCGTCATTTGTAGCAAGACACAGCTTCGATATGTTCAGAAGGCAGTCTGAATCAAGGGGCGGGATGACTTCCCTCATCGAAGAGATGATAGGCGGACAGCACTTGGTAAAGGCTTTTTCTCACGAAAGCGAAGCGGAAGCGGATTTTGACGTTATAAATAAAGAGCTTCAGAAATATAGTGTAAAAGCCATTTTCTTCTCATCCCTTACCAATCCGACCACTCGCTTTGTAAACGGTGTTATTTATGCGGGCGTCGGGGTATTCGGTGCCTTGACGGCAATTTCCGGAGCAATGTCCGTAGGTCAGCTCAGCTGCTTTCTTACCTATGCTAACCAATACACAAAGCCTTTTAACGAAATATCCGGCGTAATAACCGAGCTTCAGAGTGCTCTTGCATCCGCAAAAAGAATTTTTGAAGTGATTGATGCAACAGCGGAAACAGGGGATTCCGAAAACGCAATAGTGCTTACTCCCGAAAATGTGGACGGAACGGTTGATATAAGCCATGTTTCCTTCTCATATAATCCCGACAGACCGCTTATAGAAAATCTCAACCTTAAAGTATCGCGGGGACAGCGTATTGCCATAGTCGGTCCTACGGGATGCGGTAAAACGACTCTTATTAATCTTCTTATGCGCTTTTATGACGTAAACGAGGGAGAAATATCTGTCAGCGGGATACCTGTAAAGGATCTTACCAGAAGCTCCCTTCGCGCCTCCTACGGAATGGTGCTTCAGGAAACATGGCTGAAAAACGGGACCGTTTTCGAAAACATCGCCTATGGAAGACCCGATGCATCTGAGGAGGAGGTAATAGCCGCGGCTAAAGCCGCTCACGCTCACAGCTTTATAAAAAGGCTTCCGGAAGGTTATAACACGAGGATTTCCGATGATGAGACCAACATCTCTCAAGGACAAAAACAGCTTCTTTGTATAGCAAGGGTAATGCTGTGCTTGCCTCCCATGCTTATTCTTGACGAGGCCACGTCATCAATTGATACCATGACTGAAATACGCATACAAAAAGCATTTGCAAAGATGATGAAAGGAAGGACCAGCTTTATCGTAGCTCATCGGCTTTCGACTATAAAGGAAGCTGACTGTATACTTGTAATGGAATCCGGACATATAATCGAAATGGGCAGTCACAGAGAGCTTATTGATAAAGGCGGATTTTATGCCAATCTGTATAACAGCCAGTTTGCCCGATAAAATTACGGATCTTTCACTGTATATTACAAATTTCATCATAAAAAACGAAAAACGCAGCAAGGCGGACAGCGGTAAATAAGTCATCATTAACGAAAAAACGGCGGATTATAAAAGCAGGCTCGTATGCTTGACAAGAGCCTGCTTTTGTTATGCCTTTGCAAATACCGCCGTAACGTACATACAGCCGTCCCGTATCTCCGCAAAAATCTCTCCGTTCATTTTACGCATAAGCTTGCGGCCTATATAAAGTCCCAAGCCGCTTCCCGCTATGCTCTCGGCGTTTGAGCCCCGCCAGAAGCTTTCAAAAATGTGGGGCAATTCCGTGTCGGCAAGAGTGCAGCCGCTGTTTATGACGGTTATAAGAATACAGCCGTCCTCTTCGGAAAAAATCAGCGATATACTATTTCCGTCACCGTATTTTACGGCGTTTTCCATAACGTTCTGCACCACCTCAACACTGCGGTCTGGATCTCCGCTTAATAGGCAGTCGGAATAATCGGATACCGAAAAAGCCGTGCCGATAAGGGACAGCTTTTCCTTGTAGTACCCCTTTATTTTTGTCACAAGCTCGGAAAGATAAAACTCCCCCATATTTACCTCGAAGCTTAAGAAATCCTCCCGCGATGCGTTAACTATCTGGGAAACATAGCTTTCTATCTCATCGGCTTTGTCGTTGATGCTTTCCGTAATTTCAAGCTGCTTTTCGGTATTCTTGTAAAGTCCCTTTGACAACGCCTTTGAGTAAAGCTTTATCGCCGACAGCGGTGTTTTTATATCATGCGACAGTGACAACAGCAGCATTTTTTTGTCCCTCTGAAAATCAAGCTCACGCTTTTTCTGCTGCTCGATATTTTCGCGAAGCATATCCATGCCCCATATGAAACGGCCGAAGAAACGGTTTTTCGTTTCCTTTACGGGAACGGTCAGATTTCCCTTTGACAATTCGTAAGGAACATCCGTCAGCCGCTGAAAGGGCACGAGGACGGCAAACTTAACGTACAGCATAACGGAAATTACCACCGCCGCCATAGCGCCGAGAATAACGTTTACGGTAACGGCGAGCCGGATCCCGCCGCTGCCGCCGTCGGTTCTGTAATCGAAGCGGTACAGCTCGCCGTTTATTTCCCGAACGGCATAATCGCTGTCGGTATCAAAAAAGCCATCGCCGTATTTTTCTATTCCCGTTACATACTCGCAGCCCGAAACATCGGCGTATCCCTCCGTTTCGATTTGGCGGGAAAGACGGTTTATTTCCACGCGATAAGGTCTGCCTCCGCCCGGAACGTCCGTCATAAGCATAATATTCGCCGCGGCAAGAAGAACTGCCAGTACCCCCGTCACCACCGCAAAAATTCTGTTAAACGCTTTCATACTTGTAGCCTATTCCCCACACGGTCATTATTCTTTTCGGTTTTTTGGGATCGTCCTCGATTTTTTGCCGCAGCCGTTTTATGTGTACCGTCAGGGTCTGCTGCTCTGAAAAGCTGTCGCTGCCCCAGACCTGACCGAAAATATATTCCTTACTGAGCGTCCTGCCCTTATTTTCAATCAAAAGAAGAAGCAGATCATATTCCTTTGCGGTCATTTCAAGGGGTATGCCGTTTTTGTAAACCGCGCGTCCGGCCTTGTTTATGCATACATTGCCGTCGACTATTTCGTCCGAAGCATACCGCC
Organism: uncultured Ruminiclostridium sp.; assembly: GCA_910579265.1. Classification (GTDB taxonomy): domain Bacteria; phylum Bacillota; class Clostridia; order Oscillospirales; family Ruminococcaceae; genus Ruminiclostridium_E. Next base: position 40,835 of record CAJTTE010000021.1, read on the forward strand.
GCTTAAAGATACCGCTTATCTTAGCCAACATTATGTCAATGTCATAGGGCTTTTCGATATAATCGTCCGCTCCCGTGTCAAAACCGCAGAGCTTGTCTTCCTTTGCGGTTTTCGCGCTTACTATCAGTATGGGGACGTTGCTCTCCTCCCGGATTTTTTTGCATATCCCGAAGCCGTCCGTACCTGGCAGCATTATATCGAGCACGATAAGCCTTGCGCCGTATCTTTCGTACAGCGACAAGGCTTTTTCGCCCGATTCGGCAACGGACACCGTATAATTCTCCGCTCGCAGAAAATCGCACAGAAGCCCCGAAAGCTCTTTGTTGTCCTCGACAATAAGAATATCCATTATTACCAACCCAATTCCAAAAGCCAGTTATTTAGCGAACGTTCACGCTCTCTGATTTGAGAAGCGTTTTCGTACCTGTCTAAATTATACTCTCCTTTTATGTTTCCGTCAACTATATAGAGGACTCTTGTGCATTTTGCCGCCACCTTTACATCATGAGTGACAAGCATGATCGTGGTGCCGTCATTATTCAGATTTGCGAGCTCCTCCATTACCTCGTCGGAGGAGGTGCGGTTCAGCGCGCCCGTAGGCTCGTCGGCAAAAAGCATTTTCGGTCTGTTTATCATGCTGCGGCATATGCAGGCACGCTGGAGCTGTCCCCCCGACACCTCGTTTATGTCATTGTCGGCAATGTCGGATATGCCTAACCTGCGCATAAGCTCACGTCCCCGCCGTACTCTTTCCCTGCGTGTCTCTTCGTTCTTTTTGGACTGCGTCGCAGGAAGTATTATATTGTCCAGAACGGTAAGATTTTTCAGCATATACATCTGCTGGAAAATAAATCCCATTTCATCGAGACGAAGGTCGGCAAGCTCCCTTTTACCCATTTTGGCGATATTTTTTCCGCAGAACAAAGCTTCTCCCGCAGTGATCCCGTCCATGCCGGAAACGGCATAAAGAAGTGTGGATTTACCTGAGCCCGATGGTCCCATGACCGCTACCATTTCCCCGTTGCCAACGGTGAAATTCACATTTTTCAGTACGTTGTTCTGACGCTTGTTTACTATATAGGTTTTGCAGAGATTATTAACTTCAAGAATATTCATGTCGGCTGTTTCCTTTCTTTATTCCGTTATTCGATATCGGCGGTGTCCGAGGACTTTATTTTCCTTGTGTACAGCGAGGTAAAGAACGCACCTGCGGTCGTGGCGGCAAGGACGATAACGGGGAATATTACGTATATCTCCACTGGTGCTTGCACATATTCCACGCCCATTTCAAGACCCATCATTCTGAAAATAGGGTCGAAGCAAAGCTTTGTAAAGGTCATGCCCAAAAGCTCCGCGATAATGACAGCCGCCGATACCGCAATGAAAAATCTTAACGTATGCTGTCCGTATATTTTGGAATTCCTCATACCTATGGCTTTCATAAGGGCGATCTCCGCCTGCTCCTTTGCGATAAAGGAACGCTCCATAAGCACAATCACAAGCGCGGCTAAGATCACCGTCAGTACGGCGGACATCTTTTTCACCGCATCTATGGCGTCGCCTACTCCGGTAGTGTCCTTTACGGTTTCGCCCGCTGTTTTAACGCTTGAAAATTTTGGGTAAAGCGCCTTTATTTTTTCAATTCTGCGTAGTACCTCCTCGTCACCCGGGTCGTCGGTAAATTTTATCTGCGTACCGGGAGAGCCGACTGCCGCGAGATAGTTTATATCGCAATCGTTATGGACTCTTGCGGAAGTACCCTCATTGACCATTGCCTGATACAGTGCGGTTATGATAAAGTCCGACCTTTCGCCCGTCGGATAGGAGACGGTAACGGTATCGCCGACAGCCGCTTTAAGCTTCTTTGCCAAAACGATCGTTATCGCGATCTCGCCGCTGTTTTGGGGAGGTGTACCCTCCGAATATTCGTACATATCCGTTGTCGTCCCCGTACCCTGAAGCAAAGCCGTCTTGCTTTCATATTCGCCGTGTTTTATCATCGGATACATAAAATATTCCGTCATACATTTCGCGGGCATACCGTTTTCCGCGAGGGTCTGCTCCATATCCTCAAGATATTTTTTGACTTTTTCATGTCCGTCCTCGGTCATAAATTCCATAGCTTCGTCGCCGACGTTCGTAACTATGTGGCAGTCCGCCTGGCAGAAATATTTCAGCAGCTTTCCGCTTTTAAGGGAAGCCGTGCCATTGGAAAGTATTATCAGCAGAGACGTGCACAGAAAAAACGTAAGGATAATGATACCGTAGCGTTTTGGACTGCTTACGATATCGTTTACGGCAAGAAAAGCCGTCGTACCCAGCTTTGACTTTCCAAGGCTCATAATACTCTTTTTGCGGAAGCGTTCTCCCGTCTGACCGTTTCTTACGGCGTCGATAGGGGACATCTTGCTCACCCTGCTGGTACAGCCCAGACAGAACAGGAGGATCACAGCCGCTACCAAAACCGCGCAGCCGATATTGACAAATACGTTATTGCCGCTGTCTATTATTATAGAATCCGTGGAAAGACCCATAAGCATTTTCCCGAAGGGGTAGCTGAGTACCAGACCTACCGCCGCGCCCACAACGGAAACAGCGGAGTATTTTATAAGGTACAACCCGCGTATCTTTATGTTGCGTATGCCTATGGCTTTCATAACGCCTATCTCGCGAAACTCCTCGGAGAGGGTAAAGGCTATGGTGAACCGCAGCATCACAAAAGATATGATGATAAGAATAAGGCTCACTACAAGGATAGCACCCGTGATTATCATATCAAAAATATAAGCTTGATTCAATGTATCCGTGCTGCCTTCAAAGGTAAAGCTGTCAGATATATCCGTTAGCTGGGATCTTGTCCTGTCAATGTCGGCGGTGTGTATGTACAATATTTTTCCGTTGCACATAGTTTTTATCGTCTCGTTGGACATATATTCGTCAAAGTCCTCGCCGTTAATGATAAACCTTTTAATGCCCATCAGTTCCGAACCGAAGGCAGCGTCCTTGAAGCCGCCCGCAAAGGTAAATTCACGGCTTACGCCCTCTACTTCGACGGTAATTCTGTCGCCGACTTTAAGTCCCATGTTTTTTTCCGTAAAAGCGGCGGTATAGATCTTTCCTTTCGGTACGCTTTTCAGAATACTTCCGTCGTCCAGAAAATAATTTATTCCCATAACTCTGTCGCTCTGCAATGCTAATTGCTGACTGGTATTGGAAGCGTCAAGCGGTTCGCCTTTCCGCGTAATATTCGACTGGGTTATCGTGATGCCCTCTTCGATACGGAACTCGTCTATCGCAGAGGCGTTTTCAAGGACTTCATAAATGTCCTTGTCAGAAGCTTTGTTCTGGTACAAAGCGAGGTAATCTGGCACGTCCGCCATTTCAAAATATCTGTCCAGCGCGGTGGTCACGGTCAAAATGTTGCTCACGCCCGAGGACACGAACATTGACGCGAGTATAATAAATACCAGCAGTATAACGTTCATCGCCCTTTTGCGTTTAAGGTCTTTTTTCAGTATGCTCAGATACATTTCCTATGCTCCTTTCTCTTTTGTGACTTCATTGTAGCATGGAAATTATTAAATAATACTTAAATCCGAAAATCTGCTAATATCCCACAAAGCATCAAGCCCCGGAAGAGTTATGAAATTATACTGATTTATGATCGTTAATTGACAATGCTTTGCAATATATAGACGGTGTATGCATTCAGTTTAAAAAGTGATCGACCCAAAACACTGATCCAATATGTTAGAAAAAGATTAGGGCGTATCTGAAAAATCGCGATTTGCACAATTTCCACTTACTGCGTGCGCTTTCTGCGTCAAAGAATGCCAATAGTTATCCCAAAGGGATAACTACGAAATACCTTAGTATTTCTCCGCTTTTTCCTTAAAATCGCCATGCATTTAATGAAATTGTACATAATTGCTTTGTTTTCAGATACGCCTTATTATCAATTATCAATCAAGATAACATTTGTCAAGGGGGATTTCACCACAAAGATGAAATCCCCGACGAATTAAGAGTTATCGGCTTAATCGCATATACAGAAGCGGGTATGACCGTCCTTCTTCATCACGATCAGTACGTTTATATGTTTTAAATCCAAGATGCTCGTAAAATCCGACCGCCTGAGGATTCTGCTCGTTCACCGTCAGCTCCGTAACATCATAGTTCTGAATACCGTATTGAAGAAGCTGCCTCCCAAGTCCCCTGCCCCGCTCTGACGGGGAGACAAAAAGCATTTCTAATCGGTTATGTTCTGCTCCCATAAAAGCAATCGGGCTATTCCGCTGCCTTTCAGCGATTATTAAGTGAGCAACGCCGTTTAATGCTTGTGGAACACAGTCTTTGATTTGCTTGATCTCTGCATCGGAAAGAAACAGATGCGTGGCGCGAACTGATTTTTCCCAGACTGTCAGAAGGTTTTGTATCAGCGAAGGCGTTCTTGTCTGCACTTCATATATATTCATATTTGTTCTATCACCAAATCCGAGTTTATCATATCCATACAAAGTATACCACAATCACAAGCAATATTCAACCCTCATTTTTAGCTGCTGACAGTAGTAGCAAGCAACAGCCCGGTATGTATCAGGCGCAGCTTGTCGGTAACTGATGAGCCCCAAATTCCGCCGTAGCAAACGAATTATATCCCGGGCATAAAACAAAAACACAATTTACAAGTTTGCTGCAAAAGTCAATTCCGGAGGCGAAAATTTTAAAGTTATCCTACCCCGATCAGCCGGATTAAAATTTAAGCCGTAATACGGTATACTGTATCTGATCCGCCGTATTTGCCGGAAAATGAGGATCACATGTTAAAAATAAAATTACAGCGTTATATCGGGAACTTGATCAAGACGCCACGGTTGACATAAAGAGCGATTCATGCCGATCCCTTTTTAAACTGACATAATACCCGCATCTTAAAAAAGGATCGCACCCGAAACACTAATCCCGCATGTTAAAAAGAGATTAGTATAGATTAGTATCAATTACCAATCAAGATAACATTTGTCAAGGGGGATTTCACCACAAGGATGAAATCCCCGACGAATTAAGAGTTATCGACTTAATCGCATATTTGGTCTGCTTTTCATAGCATCGACCGTGATCCTGAAAGCTCCGCGGCTATTCTATGCAAAGCTTTTCCGAAAAAACGCAGTTTTTAAAAATCAAGGGAAGCGTAACATGATCCGCTTCCCTATCTTTACTTTAAAATATTTATCCGAGCATTTTTATTAAAGCGGAAATCGGCCGCCGACAAATGCATTTATCTGCTTGATACCGTCGTGTCTTATTCCCGCGCCGCAGGCAATACTGCCGTGTAAAAGCGTCCGCTGCTTCTGAACCGGCGGTTACGCCTAAGCATATGTATGATTACTGGTTTTTGTTTCTCGAATCAAAAATCTCCTGCAATACCGAGAATCTTTCCTTTTCCTGCAAATTACCCAGCGTATTCTGAATTATCTGAGAAAGATCGTCCGAATTTTTAGAAGTGGTGATTTCCTCGCCGTTGTCGCTGCCGACTGACGCAAGGGTCACGCCCTCCCCGCTCTTGGCCGCGCCGGACGCTGCCGTCGTCGGAACGGACGAAGCGGCGGGAGTAAAGGTAGATTTTATTGCGGGAGCACCCTGCTTAAAGCCTGTGGCAATAACCGCAATACTGATCGTATCAGAAATATCCTCGCGCTGACTTACACCCTGTATCATTTCAACGGAAGGATCAGCAGCATCGGAAATCATACTGATAATATCATGAAGGTCTCCTATTCCGCTGTCGGATGACAAAGTAACGTTTACAAGAAGCTTTGTGGCATGATTGATGGATGTTTCAAGAAGCGGACTGTTTACAACCTGCGAAACGGCGTCCTGAATCTTATTTTCGCCGACTCCTGTTCCCAGAGCTATATGAGCATCTCCGGAATTGGAAAGTATGGAGCATAAATCGGCAAAGTCGGTCCCTATCCTGCCCGAGGTGCTTTCATAGACCACGTCGGAAATTATTTTTACGGAACGGTAAAGGACATCGTCCACCATAGCGAAAGCCTGTTTAAAGCTGAGCATCTTTTCGTTTGTTCTGAGTAGTCTTTCATTGGGAATAATTAAAAGCGAGTCCACATGCTTACGCATCTCATCTATTCCCTTGATAGCCTGATTCATTTTATATTCACGTTCGTACTCAAAAGGCTTTGTAACGACGCCCACGGTAATGATATTCATTTCCTGCGCGATTTCAGCCACAACGGGAGCTGCGCCGGTACCCGTACCGCCTCCCATACCTGCTCCTATAAACACTATGGAAGCGTCGCCTATGGCTTTTTCTATCTCCTCGCGGTTTTCCTTTGCCGCCTCTGCCGCTACTTCGGGACGTCCGCCTGCTCCTCTTCCCTTGCATGTTTTCTTACCTATCTGAATACGGCGCATTAAATTCTTATCCTTGCTCCTCAATGCGGCAACATCCGTATTAAGAGCGATAAACTCAATTTTATCACGAAGGTCGGACATAACGTCGCCGCCCTTTGCTTCCAGCTCCTCGGCCTCCTTTGCATACAGCTTTGCCATATACTCAAGAGCGTTGCATCCGCCGCCGCCAACCCCGATCACCTTTATCTTTACGTCATAAACGGCACTATCGTCAAGATTGTCCAGTTCTGTCTCAAAACCGTCTTCATCTATAAAAACGCCCATATTCTACCTCCAACTTTTTAATCACTATATAATTTTAGCAGATTTTGTCTCTGATTTCAATACCTTTTTTGAAAATCTTTAAACAAATTTACAAGGTTTTTTACAACATCTTGTAGAAAAATTAGTCAAAATCTACCAAATTTGCATTTTTCTTCCATTAAAAGGCGGAGCGATTCCCCCAAACCGATAAAACGTTCTCAGACATCAAAATCAATTTTTCCTATTTCCTCAGTTTGAGGTTATTATACCATAAGAAGAGCGAAGCAAAGCGGAGCGATCCCTCTGA
>CAJTTE010000022.1 GCA_910579265.1 uncultured Ruminiclostridium sp.
TTCTCCTGTTGAATTTTTAAAAAATTTTGTCCAATATCATTGACAAACCTACAATATTAAAAAAATTTTATTTTTTTTGAAAAATTTATTTTCATAAGATCAGAATGTATAAAAAATCTTTGTATGACCTCTCACGATAACCGAAGTAAATATAGCTCTAAAGCCATATCTCATTTGCCGGAACGGATCATGTATATTAAGGCGGCACTGCCTTACGCCTATGCCGCATATCCGTGTTTTTTCTGCCGCTTTATCCAGATTTCGCTTGCAGTATGTCAGTCTTAAGATGCTTGATATGTTTAATCCGGCAAAATCGATTGCGCAATAGTACGTCATAAGCTATGCGGTGTTGCTTTAGAGCCTGTTTAGCATCTCTCAGCATGCATTTTGCTTGCACCTTTTGTGTATTTCTTCGTTGATTTTTCTTGATGTACATCAAGTACGACTGCGAAAAATCGCCTCGAAATACGCAAGATCTGTTGCACAATCTACATACTTCAAGATACTAAACAGGCTCTTAAACAAAAACTATTCCTTTATTCTTTCGATTCTCTCCTTGGAAACCGCATGCTCCTCCTCTCTGCGTCCGCATCTGGGACACACGTCTCCGATTATTCCAGTGTACCCGCAGATCGAGTCGCGGTCTACGGGATGATTTATAGAACCGTATCCGATGCCGGCCTCCTTCATACAGCGTATAACCTGTTCAAAAGCCTCAAGATTTTCAAGCGGATCTCCGTCCAATTCGATATAACTGATATGACCTGCATTGGTAAGGGCATGATACGGTGCTTCAAGCTTTATCTTGCTGAATGCGTCTATTTTGTAATAAACGGGGATATGGAATGAATTGGTATAATATTCCCTATCGGTAATTCCCTTTATTTCTCCGAAACGCTTCTGGTCTTTTCTGATAAAGGTTCCGGAAAGACCCTCTGCCGGAGTGGCGAGAAGAGAAAAATTCATCCCTGTTTTAGCGCTTTCCTCGTCCATACGCTGTCTCATCCTGGTAACGATACGAAGGCCGAGCTCCTGTGCCTCTGAGCTTTCGCCGTGATGAACACCGATAAGAGCCTTCAGGCACTCTGCCAGTCCTATAAAGCCCATGGATAACGTACCATGCTTTAATATCTCCTCAATACTGTCATCCGTACCAAGCTTATCCGAATCTATCCAGACACCCTGACCCATAAGGAACGGATAATTGCGGACCTTCTTTTGTGCCTGTATTTTATACCGATACTTAAGCTGCTCTATAACAAGGTTCATTTTATCCTCCAGCAGCTCAAAGAACTTCACCACATCACGTTCTGCCAGAATAGCGAGCCTTGGAAGATTTACGGATGTAAAGCTGAGATTTCCCCTTCCGCATACGATCTCACGTTGCGGATCGTAAACGTTTCCTATGACACGTGTACGGCAGCCCATATAAGCGATCTCGGTATTGTAATCTCCCTCCTTGTAGTACTGAAGATTATAAGGCGCGTCAATAAAGGAAAAATTAGGAAAAAGTCTTTTAGCGCTTACGCGGCATGCGAGCTTGAATAAATTATAGTTAGGTTCTCCCTCGTTATAATTGATCCCCTCTTTGACCTTGAAAATATGTATTGGGAATATTGGAGTTTCACCGTTGCCAAGACCAGCTTCTTCGGCAAGAAGTATGTTCTTTATAACCATTTGTCCTTCAATGCTGGTGTCGGTTCCGTAATTTATCGAGCTGAATGGTGTCTGTGCTCCGGCGCGGCTGTTCATGGTATTAAGATTATGTACAAGGGCCTCCATAGCCTGATATGTGGCTCTGTCTGTTTCCTTGAAGCTCAGCTTCTTTGTAAATTCCTGAACATTAGACGCCAACTTTTCATCACCGAGAATCTCGTTAAGATAAACTCTTTCTCTTGCTCCGAAGCCGCACTTATCGGAAAGCTCCGGAACAATTCCTTCCGCTTCAAGAATATTCATATATGAATTAACGCTTTTTTCAATTTCCTCCGGATCGGTTCTTCCGGTTTTAAATCCTATGCCACGGATTATATTTTTCTTGTAAAGCTGCTTATATGTCTTTTTTACGCCTTCTGCCATGGCATAATCGAAGTTGGGTATAGATTGACCGCCGTGCTGATCGTTCTGGTTACTCTGAATGGCGATACATGCCAGAGCCGAATAGCTGCCGATATTATTGGGCTCACGAAGATATCCGTGACCGGTGGAAAATCCGTTTTTAAACAGCTTTATAAGATCGATCTGGCAGCATGTGGTGGTCAGAGTAAAAAAATCAAGATCGTGAATATGAATATCTCCGTCAATATGCGCCTTTGATTGCTCCGGTGGCAAAACATACATTTCATTGAATTGTTTTGCGCCCTCGGAACCGTACTTTAACATCGTTCCCATAGCCGTATCGCCGTCAATGTTGGCATTTTCACGCTTCATATCGCTTTCGATCGCAGGTTTGAAAGTCAGATCCTCATATATCTTCATAAGTCCGGTGTTCATTTCCCGAATCCTTGTTCTGTCCGCGCGGTATAAAATATAAGCCTTTGCGGTTCTGGCGTGTCCGTTCTCCACCAGCACTTTTTCAACGGTATCCTGTACCTGCTCCACCGTGGGAGGATTACTGCTGTCGAAGCTGCTTTTTTCAAGCATCTCACAAACCTTTTCGGCCAGTTCAACAGCTGATGAATAATCATTTCCCCCGACTGCTCTGGCCGCTTTATATATGGCGTCCGCTATCTTGTCCACACTGAATGGAGCCGTTCTTCCGTCTCGCTTTTGAATTTTAGTGATCATTTATAAATTTCCTTTCCTGTTTGAGAAGCAATTAAGCCTGATCTTTACAAAAGGATCAGGTTTTTTCCTCCGATACGGTAATATCCGCCTTATTTACTATCAGTCTTTTAAAGAGATTTTATCCGACGATATAATCAACTGCACAACATATAGTATTTTAAAAGCGAACAATATATATTATATTGCGTTTATCGGCTTTTGTCAATATAAAGCTTGAATATGACTTATCCAATTTTAAAGAACGGATTTTGTTTATATTAAACAAATCCGTTTTTGGGCGTATCTGAAAACGGAGCAAATTTGTACATTTTAACTAAAAGCATCGCGATCTCAAGGAAAAAGCGGAGAAATACGAAGGTATCTCATAGTCATTCCTTTGGGATAGCTTAAGGCATTTTTTAACGGGGATAGCGGCCCCAATCAGCAGTAATTATACGATTTACGGCTTTTCAGATAGCCCATGGTTTCCTAATAATCCCCCCTCGTCTTGTAAACAGTGCTTCATCAGCTTCATATGCCGGGTTAAAAAAATTCAAAATCCGCAAAACATGCCGTAAAACGGTAAATACGATAATCGACAACTTTAACGAACTTAAGATTAATCATAACCCATCGTTTACTGACGACTGTATTGTTGACACAAAATCCCGATATAAATTCAAAAATATTTTTATATTCAAGCTTTTACGGTATCCGTATATATGATCGTTTTATATTTTTTAACAAAATATCATGCCCTTACTTTTTAGGTATGTAAAATTTTGAAATATCTGTTTTTTCCAAAGCAAGCAGCTGTATTTTTCTTTCGATACCGCCTGCATAGCCCGTAAGGCTTCCGTTTGTACCGACAACCCTGTGACACGGTATAATCAATGAGATGGCATTGTGTCCCACCGCGCCGCCAACCGCTTGTGCGGACATTCTTGAAAGACCCCTCCGAGTTGCTATATTGTCTGCAATTTGACCATAAGTCATAGTCTTACCATAGGGAATGTTAAGCATTATGTTCCATACGGACCTGCGGAAAGGGGTCGTTTCCATTTTAAGCGGTGGCATAAAACCCGGATCCTTGCCGCCAAAATAAATGTCAAGCCATTCCTTCGTTTCTTTAAAAACGGGCAAAGCCCTTTCCTCATAACATTTAGGAAGTGTTAAACCAAAATACTTCTGTCCGTCAAACCATAATCCCGTAATTGCGTCGCCGTTGCTTGAAACCGTAATTCCGCCAAGCGGTGAACGATAACGATAAATATATGTCATAATTATACCTCAAATATGTGTTATAACTCTGAAACATTTTCCCGAAGATAACTAAGGATATACGGCCGTAGCCGCAATTTATTTCTCGAAGCCGTTGGCAAATTTTCCTGTACTGTAGTCATACCGCCAAAATAAGCCGTCCTGCCTCGTTTTCCGGCTTTTATGTACAATGTACAAGCGTTTTTATCCGAACAATAAAGAATTTAAAACGTTCAAAGCGGATATTCCTTATGAATATCAAGCTTTTTTAAATTACTTACTCCTACTATGCTTAATTTGAATATTATCATGTTTTTTCCTTTGTCCGCTGTCTGAAACAATAAGATTATTTTTACAGTCCGATATGTTGCAATATTGGCAAACTTATTTTCGTGCTCAACGGCATTCCCGTTTACCTGCAAATCATTACCGCCATTATTCTTATTAACTACTGTTCGGCATTCATTAGACCCGTCCGGTGCCTGATTTTACAACAGCCCTTTAATATCCCGCCGGTTAATAAAAACAATCGATAACACACGGCACTTTAGTATAACCGCTGTATTTAGATACTGCCCGATCCCTTTTTATTTATAAACTTATTTAAAGTCAGACATTTCATTATGATGGCCGTAAAAATATGAAGGATATGATTTGATTATAAGCTTCTATAATCCATTATGCATTTGTTTAAGGCGTATCCAAAACAAATTTGTACATTTACGCTAAAGCGCGGAGATTTTAAAAAAACGGAAACATACAAAGATATTTCGTTGCTATCCCTTTGGGATAACTATCGGCATTTGACAACACGGACAGCGTCCGCTGTTAGTAGAGATTCGGCATTTAGCGGCTTTTCAGATACCTATAGTATGATCATATCTTTTTCCGGTCTTCCCGGTATCTTCCCTATAACTGCTTTAATCCGCATATATTACTTGTCTATGATATTTTGCTGTAAATGCTATAGCCATCTGAAGCTCGCCTTTCTTGATACGGCAAATCCAAGGGATACATTTTTCCCTTTCAATATATCTGCCGAGCTTGTGTCATCCAGTATACAATTGTAAGCACATACCATACATGCAATTGCATTTAGTGTGCGACAAACTTCGATTGTCATTTATTCGAATGTGTTCTTTTGGTGCTGTGATATGGCTGCTAAGCCTATCCTCTATTATACCCAATGGGAGGACCTTTCTTTTATTTTAAGGTCTTTATTCCATAGCTTCAAGCGATATTTTTTTGCTGAAGCTATAATAAAAACCGCAGTCGTTACAGCCTGACTGCGGCTTAAATATTTCCCGACTCAAAAAAAACTGAACTCCCCGCCCAAAGCATGATAATGATTCCACATGAACGCTGCCGCTAAAATAATATTAAATCCTGTGCAGCCAAGCATATAGATCAATCTCGATTTTCTCTTATTCAAAAACGTAGCGGTAAGAAAACCTATCCATATACACGAGGCCATAACGGCAATAAGTATAGTCCAAACCGCAATAACAAAAGTAAATTCTATGTCCAAAACGAACATACAAAACGGTTTGGCTACAGCATTTACCGCCGGCAGCAGTATAAGCGGCAAAGTAGCCAGAGCCCAGTTTTTCCTTTTCGATCTGACAAGACCAAGAGCCACTATTAAAAGCAGCATGGTAATAATAAAGCTTTCTCCTATCAAAAGCCGCCGCCTCTCTTTCCGGTTCGTTTCTGTATAATGTATACCGACTCCCTAACAGAATTATTCCCAAGACAAAAGTCTTTATCCCGCCAGCTTTTCGTCGGCTATGCTCTTTGCTTTTTCATTATCGGAGACCGCAAGAAGAACTGCATAATTTCCCTTTGAAAAAACAATCGAATTTTCAAGTTTATACATTTCTTTGGGGGTATAGTCCTTAAATATTTTACTTTGAGAGTCAATCCTTGCTTTAAGAGCTTCTTCACCGTTTTTAGCATCGGCCGCACTCTTAAATTTTATAACCGCTATTTCATCGGGATACGCTCCTGAGCCGCAAAGGCAAAAAGCTGCGCTTTCAACCTTAGATGTATCAAGCTTGCCATAATAGGTTGCCAGTTCGCTTTGATCCTTTTCGACAGCAGAAGTTATGCTGACCTGAGCAAGAATAGCTTTAACCACATCCGAGGGCGCAATATCGGTTTGAGGTGCATCGCCGCTCTCTGATGAAGAAACATCGCTGCTTTGCGTTCCCTGCTGTCCGCTGTTTGAATCACATCCTGCAAAAAGCATTAAGGAAACCGCCGTCAATAAAGCAACCTTCTTTAAAAATCTTTTAAAATCCATTTTAACGTTCCTTTCTTTTTATGTTCTTAATTTAAGGTTTTTTCAATATAACCGAGCACGGCAATATAAGTATTTCCCAGGAAATGAAGGCCATCCTCCTCCGCGTACTTAACGTCGAAATATCCGTCTTTATCCTTTAGCATGGAAGATATGTCTATGAAAGTATATCCGCCCGGAGTTACCTTTGATTTAAGCTCCGAATTGTATTTGTTTACCTTATCCATGGTTTCCTTGCCCTCCGATTCATGAGCCTTTGTGACCGGCGGAATGGAGACTATACATATCTTTGCGGTTGGGCAGGCCATTTCCAAAGCCTCAATAAGCTCGAGCATTTTTGATGTCATATAGGAGCTGTCCAAAAATGCCAAGCCGTTGGTTCCAAGCATTATATAAATATTCCTCGGCTGCATGGCAGAAGCTTTTTCTATACATGTAACACCGTCTATTTCTTTGTTGAGGGCACTTTCGGGATTGAGCCCGACCTCCGCAAAAACATTTTTAATATCAAGGTATTGGTATAGATAAAAACCTGTGGATATACTGTCCCCGATAAAAAGGTCGTTAGAAAAATATTCTTTATTGTATGTTACGGGCAAGGAAACGACATCCGACGTATCGGATGGAGAAGTAACCGGCGCATCAGTTATATCGGTAAGAGTCGTTGTTATCTGAGTTTCCTCATTGACCGTATCTGAAGGCTCTGTCTTGGCGGTAGTCGTGACCGTGGCGTCGGCACGGTCATTTACCGTATCCTCCTTCATATGAAGGTATATCAAAACAATAAGCAATATGATGATACCGACAATAACTATGTTAAGGGCAACGATAGCCATCGAAAGCCCATTTATCTTTTTTTTCTTTGCCAAGCTGCAAATCCCCTTTTTCTTTTTGTTTCCATTTTATTATACACGCTTCACGTCTCTAAGTCAAGAAACCGTTTGTTTTTTCATAAAAATTTAAGAATTATGAAGCCTGTATTCAGGATTATAGCCATCAATTCGCTTATAACCATCATTTTCTTCTTTTAACAATACCTTCTTTACTTCAAAAAAATTACAAAAATGTCTTGAATTTTCCTTGTACATAGTGTATTATAATTACAGAATAAAATTTTTCGTGCAAAGTGCAGCTATTTATATAAAGACAATATCACAGTAAAAATACATTGTGCGACTTAATAAGATTAATGCTGATTTTAAATGTAATTGCATAAACGCTTTTATATTGATAACAACAATGAAATAACAGCGGTTATCCCGGCAATAAAACATAAGACAGCGCTTTAACCGCGTCAATATAACATTTAGGTTGCTCAAAAATCATTGTACGAGGTATTTTAATGGAAAAAGATAAAATTCAGCGCATAAATTTTCTCGCCGCAAAATCAAAATCTTCAGGATTGACAGAAGATGAAAAAAAGGAACAGCAGGAATTACGTAACGAATATCGCGAGTGTTTTCGGAAAAATATATTGGATCAGCTGGACAACACATATTATATTGACGGAAACGGAAATAAAACCAAGCTTAAAATGAGAAAGGAGCGTGCGAAATGATTCCTTCCCCAATAATGAGAGGTCTTACCTCATATTTCTCCTCTATCGATGCCAAAACAGCCATATATAGTGACAGTTTTGAACTTATATCTTCACCCTGTATGGATTATTTTGAAAATCTTGATATAAGTGCAATAGTTGCCGATCCGCCCGTTAAAGACGAAAAAATATATTCCGTAAAAGCAGGAGATGAGAAGGCCGTCATTTCCGTAACGCCTGTATTTAAAAGCAAACGTATCGTTGCCGCTTACGCTTTTGTCGTAAGATCGGATTATTACATTTACAAAATGATGAATGCCGGCATAATTGCCGATTACACAAATTATACGCTCGAAAAACACAGAGATCACATTACAGATGTGATACAGAACAACAAAATAATAATCGAATGCATAAAGAAGGGCGAGAGCACGGAGGAAACTCTGGATCTACTCGAAAAACAAAACGATATTTTGATCGATGTTTACAGCGAATTGAACCGTACAAGGTATTCAGCATTTGCGGACAGCGGTTACAAGCGTGTAAACTGTAATGTTACCGCTTTGCTGTCAGCATTGTGCAGCGAAGCCGAATTATGTTTCCGAGAGGTGAAACGGGAAGTTATTATTGACATCGAGCAAAGAAATTATTATGCAAAAATCGATTTTAACCTTCTGACTATCGCAATTTCAAACCTTCTCCATTTTCATCTCTACACTTCCCCTTTAAAAAGCAAAATTCATATATCAACACTATGTGATGAAGAAAGTTGCATCGAAATAACATTAAGATCAAAGCTTGACAAAACCGGATATGAAGAGCTTCAGGACAAAGCCTCGGCATTGTTTCTCCGTGATCTTGCACACAAAATAATATGCTATGACTGTAACGGTGAATACAAATTAAATCAGAACGATAAAGAACTGGAATCAAAAATTATGATACCTGTTTCCAAAAAGAATCGCGGATCGTTGCTGACAAGTAAAAACTCAGCTTATCTCGGTATGGATTTCAAGCCCCTTCATTCTTCACTGTCCGGCATAATAGCTTCGGAAATGCAAAAACTGAAAAAAACAAAATGATAAAGCTGGCTATGGGATCGGCAGTCAATAAAAAATATTTCTGTCTATTTTAAAAAGCTTGTCACATATCTATCATATTGTACGGCTATAATCATACTTGTCAGGAGAGATCCTGACAAGTGGTTAATGACACATTAATCATAATTTCCTCTCCCAACATTTTCATTATAATATCATTTGATTTCGCACAATTTGTGCAGGCCGTTCAGTTAAGGCGAAAGCTAAGACTGAACGATTTTTTTTACAATATTGACCGATCGGAAACCTTAACAGTTTAAAATAAATAAATTTTTAGCAGGAGGTAATCATATGTATAAAATACTTATAGCCGATGATGAACAAAAAATCCGGGAAGTACTCAGGGAATATGCGGAATATGAAGGTCATGAGGTGACGGAAGCCGTCGACGGAATGCAGGCTGTAGAGCTTTCCAAGCAGGAAGACTTTGACATAATAATACTTGATATTATGATGCCCCGCCTTGACGGATTCTCCGCATGCAAAGAAATAAGAAAACTAAAACAAACGCCTGTTCTGATGCTGTCTGCGAGGGGCGAAGAATATGATAAGCTGTTCGGATTTGAGATAGGGGCGGACGATTATGTCGTGAAGCCATTCTCTCCGAAAGAAGTTCTGGCAAGAATCAACGCTATTATCAAAAGGAACAAATCCGGAGATACTCCTGCCGACGCAGTAACATTCGAGGGACTTGAGATCAATTTCACCTCAAGAGACGTAAAGATCGACGGAATAAAGGCTAACCTTACCCCAAAGGAATACGATCTACTGTTTTATCTTGTAAGAAACAAAAATATCGCCCTGTCAAGAAATAAGCTTCTTGAGGAGGTCTGGGGATATGACTTTTTCGGTGACGACCGAACCATTGACACCCACATAAAAATGCTGAGAAACAATCTGGGTCCATACAGAAAATTTATAGTTACTCTCAGGGGAATGGGATATAAGTTTGAGGCAAACTGATGAAAGAATATTTTAAAAGCATACGCTTCAGAATATGGATAACCTTCGTAGCCTTTTCTTTGGGAACAATGGGGATCCTGTTATTTGCTCAGATCATTCTTACTCCTTTATTTTACGGACGGATGAAAACTCAGGAATATATTACTGCTTCCGACACAATAAAATCATGGGTCACATCGGACGGCTGGAGTCCTTACAGTATTTCGGATACTCAAGCTTTGAAAAATTCGGTAGGACAACTGGCAACAACTCACCAGTTTGAGATAATAATCAATCTGCCTGCAACCAACGGAACAATTTATGCATCACGCTCCGGCGGAAATGATATACTGGCAAACACCGTAAACGATGAAATCAAAAACGCTCTTTTAAAAGCAAAAAACGGCACGATCATAACAAAAATGGACAATAACGGTGACGAAGGCGTGATACTGGCAACGTATGTGAAAAAATATGATGAAATAGCGGCGTATATATTTATTTTCGGCTATACGGAGCCCATAGGAACTACATTAAGCATAGTAAACACTCTTTCATTTATCTGCTCCAATGTTATACTCGTAGGCGCATGTATCGTATCAATAATGATTTCGTCGCATATCGCCAATCCTCTTGTCAAAATTTCGCGAAACGCCGACAAGCTTATTACCGGCGAGTTCAATATGAAAATAAAGAAAACAGAATACGATGAGATAGCCACATTGACCGAAAATTTAAATGCAGCATCCGCTGAAATATCAAAAACCGAAACTCTTCGAAGAGATATCATGGCCAATGTTTCGCACGATCTCAGGACCCCTCTCACCATGATAAAAGCGTATGCCGAAATGATAAGGGATTTGTCAGGAAACAATCCGGAAAAAAGAGAAAAGCATTTACAGGTAATTATTGACGAAACCGATCGTCTGACCTTGCTGGTAAGCGATATTCTGAATCTTTCAAAGCTTGAAAGCGGGGTAATGCCTATCAACTATTCCGTATTCAACTTTTCAGAGCACCTGAAGGGGATAATAAGCAGATTTTCTCTGCTCGATGACGCTAAGGACTATCAGGTAACTCTTGAAGAGGACGAGGGGATAATGCTGAATGCCGATCAGCAAAAAATCGAACAGGTAGTTTACAATCTTGTAAACAATGCCATTAATTATATGGGAGACGATATGCAGGTGCATGTGCGGCTTTTCAGAAAAACACAGGATACGGCAAGGTTTGAAGTTGCAGATAAAGGCGTGGGCATACCTGATGAACAGCTTCCTTATATCTGGGACAGATATTACAAAATAGACCGTTCAGAAAATCACAAGCGAGCCGTAAAAGGAACCGGATTAGGCTTATCCATAGTTAAAAACATACTTAACAGCCACGGCTTTGTCTACGGATGTGACAGTAAATTAGGCGAAGGAAGCATATTCTGGTTTGAATTCAATATACACAAAGAGACTAAGAAGGAGGAAAAGGAGCTTCTTAAGCCGTGAGACAACTGACGTATACAATCGATGAAAGCTTCGAAGGGAAAAAAATTTCGGCTCTTCTTGTAAGCAAGGGCTTTTCCTCGGAAATAATCAAAATGCTGAAAAGGGGCGGACTGTATGTAAACGGCAGTGCCGCTCCAACTGTCTTTGTACTCAGTAAAAATGACACGGTTAAAATCATATTTCCCGATGAAGAAAATACGGCGCAGCCTATTCTTGCTTCCGGAGTAAAAATCGTGTATGCCGATGAAGACTTAGTCATAGCGGATAAGCCGCCGTTTCTGCCTATGCATCAGAGCATAGCGCATTATGAGGATACATTGGCAAATCACTTCGCGGCTATTTATCCGAAATGCAGATTCCGCTGTGTTACACGCCTTGACAAAAACACATCCGGACTGTGCGTCATAGCGCTCAATAAGCCGGCAGCAGCTATACTATGCCATAGGAGACCTCAAAAGCTTTACTATGCCGTTGTAGAAGGTATAACCGAAAAAACGGGCACCGTCAATGCTCCTATAGCAAGAGAAGAAGAAAGCATGATCAAACGCAAGGTATGTGCTCAGGGTCAGCCCGCAATAACTCATTATAAGACCCTTAAAACAAATGCAGATGATAATGTGTCTCTACTTGAAATATCTCTGGAAACAGGACGCACACATCAGATCAGGGTCCATATGTCCTATATAGGTCATCCGCTCTGCGGAGACGAGTTATACGCAGGCAGAACCGATATAATAAACCGTCAGGCTCTTCACTGCGGATATGTAAAATTTTTTCACCCGCTGACGGGAAAAGAAATGGAGTTTAAAAGTCAAATACCTGAGGATATGAAAAAGCTTTTATATGCTAAACAAACATCCGTAGGCACAACCGGGACATATACGGAGGATCACGAAAAGCTGCCTTTTAACTCGGATAATAAGGTTTAGGAACAGGCAACTTTTTATTGAGACCGTATGTATTCCTGAAGGCTCGCCTTCACAAATTTCTCGCAGCATTTTTCGCATTCAGCACGATTTTACCTTATCAACACTATTTTTCATTTATTCAGGCTTAATGCAACGCTTCAATGCCTTTGTGTATTGCTTAAATGTTATTATAGTGCAAATATCTCACTTAGGCTTTAATTGCTTGCAGCTGTCAAATCAATTTAATTTTACCATAGTTTTTTATTAAACGCTTGAGGCTTTACAGCTTAATATTAAAACGGGATTTTTTGCTTTTATAAAACAAAAACAGACACTTTAGAAGTGTCTGTTTTTATATCGGAAAAAACCGACTTAGGGAGCTGTAGTAACTGCGGGAGGCTCGGGAAGCTTAGCAACAGGAGAAGCGTCAAATATAAGCTTGATATTAACTTCTTCTGTCTTTACAATCTTATCCCAACCAACTGTAGGCATAGTAGAAACGTCACCGCGAACCTTAGCACATGCAGTACCGTTCAAAGGAATTCTGAAGAGTTCCTTAGATGTATCCTTGCTGGTCAAAACCATCTGATTGGTATTGCTTGTAGCAAACTTATCGGAGTAAACACCTGTAACGGATGTGCTTGAACCGGTTGTAGATGCAGCAGCCTCAAAATAGAGGAATATAGAGTTGTAGGTATCACCGGGAGTAAGCTTTGTTCCGGTAGCATCCCATGTAGGCTGCTTAAGAGGAGCGGTAGCAATTTTAATCTTGGTGCTGGGCTTAGTTACGGGAGTGCCGTCAGGATTGGTGTCGGTCATAACCTTAGTCTTACCGTCAGCCTCAAACTTAAGAGATCCGTCATCGTTCGTATCCTGAATAGTCAAACGGTTGCCCTTATCGTCATACATAGTGGTAGCAGCAATAGAACCGGTAACAGTGATCTTTACTTCTGCTTCGCTCTTGCTTGTAAACTTAAGCTCGGGAGAAATAACGGTGCTGTCATCTCCGGTTTTTCCCGTAGTGTCAACCTTTGTGGTTACACCGGAAGTGCTGGAAGTAACTGTGATCGACATTGTATAGGGGTTAAGAACTATACCGGCAGTCGTGGGCCAAGTGATATCGATTTTAGGTGTAGTAACCAATGTATCAACAGGTACCTCAAAATGAGACTTGTCGGTGCTGGCTGCTGCAAATGCCGTTGCGGAAAGTGAAAGCGCCGTTGCTGCAGCTAAAACGGCAGAAATCAACTGTTTTTTCATATTCAGCCTCCATGAAAAAGTATTTATTTCTTTATTGTCCGTTCACTATAAGGTCAAGCGCAAGAAACAATTGGGAACCATGCAGTGTTTCGTGATCATCCTCGACCTGTGTTAAGACAAGTAAAGCCTTGTAATTTCCGGGATCAAGCTTAATCTCCGATTTAAAATGGTCTATACCCTTGCCCGGAGCAATAAGTCCGGTCAAAAGGAGCTGCTCCTGAGCCGTGTTATCCTTGTATATGTTGATATACAGATCGTATTTGTTCTCTATGCTGTTCATTATGTAGCATTCGAAGTTTTCTCCGTCATTGCTGACCGCGATATTTTTATGCGAAAGTGTGATATATCCTTCTTCGGTCTTCTGGAACAGGTCATTAACCTCTTTTTCAAGCTCATCGGGATCAAGAACTATCGCAGCCTCATCATACTTAAGCTTTCCGTCAACCATATTGTTTTTTATCGGATCATAAGGAGCCTCGTCCTTTTCGTTAAGAAGCACTATAAGCAATGTTGTACCCAAAGCCAGTATTGTAATTCCGAGAACGATAATAATGATGGCAATAAGTTTTTTGTTCTCTTCTTTTTCTTTTTTTTCGGTTTTGGCAGACATAAATCTAATCCTCCTGAAATTTTCGGTGTAAACACAATATTTTGGTATCAATCTATATTCAGCTGTCTACCTGTTGTTAAAAACATAATACCATAATTTTCCGACGCCTTCAATTGACAGATTATACAATCATCAATGTTCAAATGGGTTCACTTTTAACAATCCTGTTTATGTAACCGGACATATTCCGTTATGAACGCCTCAGCTGACGTCTTCGTTATTAATATCGTCATATAAACGGAAAACTTTAGTATCCCCGGGAAAATTTTTCTATATGCAGTCAGCACATGAAGAAAAAGTTTAAAGTTTAAATCTTTATAATATGATATGATTTTTTAGCAAACCCAATATGTATAAATTCGCAATAAAACATAATACACTTTCAAAAAAGCTGACAGGCATCAGGAAAAAGTGGTCTCGTAAGTATTTTCGGTTAGTTTAGGCTTACAACTTATAACAGCTGTTTATCATAATTTTTTTAACGGTAAAATGCGGCTTTACGGTATCGGTTTTTACAGCGTTAATGTTTTTTACAACCCGCAAAAGGCTTAAAACCGTTTTGGTTAGTCAGCGGTAACTTCGTTTTTAAGAACCCTTTTTCATTTTAATGCATAAAAAGCACTTGATATTTGAGCTTCGATGATATTTCCGGAAATCAACAGCTGATCAGAAAATATTTATTGTTTATTTTAAATAATCAGCATAATCGATCCGATATAAATGAATTTGATCACATTTAAATTAATTCTTATGTTATGCAATATCATAGATCCAATGCAAAACCATATAAGGTATAGACTACTGAGCATGTAAAAAATAAAAAACAGCTCGGAAGAAAGCTGACAAAAGATTAAAGATATAACCTACTTACGGCTCGATAATCAAAATAAATCAATGGCATATACTGCAAACTTAATAACAAGATAAAGCGGCGTAACAGATCACATTCGTTTCCGGCAAGCGTTCAATGCTTTATTCTTACAGCTTACGGAAATCTTATCCGAGTTTCCAAAGAACCCTTTATTAAAAGGGTCTTTCCTGTTATAAATGCATATTTATGTGGCAGTGTTAAAACTCGTAGAAAAATTTATATAAAACTATTGACAAATTATTAAAACGGTGATATACTTATATCAGATCAAAGAAAAGGATTTGTATTTATGAGTAAAAGTGTTTACAGTCTTGTGCTTACCGACGAAGTGATCGACGCAATCGACAGGCTTGCTTATGCTACGGGAATAAGCAGATCCGGATTTATCGACCGTGTGCTTGCCGAAAGAGTTGGGTTTTCTACCGCAGAAATGCGGACTGACGGAATTTTTGAAAGCCTTAACAGGCTGTTTTCCGAAGGCGGAGACGGCTTTATCGTTAAATCGGAAAATCAATCCATGCTCATACGCTCCTCGCTAAAATATAAGTATAAACCCACGATACGCTATTCCCTTCAGCTTCTGAGGACGGGTGAATATACGGAAGGGGAGCTTAAGGTCAGCTTCCGCACACAGTCGGAGGAGCTAAAGAAAAAGATGGAGGATTTTCTGCGGCTCTGGGCCAAGCTTGAGAATACGTATATCGTTAAGTATTTTCCCGACGGGATACGGTATTTTATTGAGGACGGGCGGTTTTCAAGGGTGTTTGTGCTGCCGGAAGGATACAGGAATAAAAGCAACGAGGATATCGGCAAAGCTATCGCAGAGTATATACGTATGTTTGACGATGTTCTGAAATGTTTTTTTGCCGAGGAGGACAGCGGAAAGGGTGCGGCGGCGGCAGCTGACAGGTACTGCCGGTATCTTGAAAAAGGGATCGTGGTTATATGAACGGGAGTAGTTATTGAAAGTTTTAATTTGAGGATCAGATAAATTACAACGGACAATGTAAAACAGAGGTATATATTATGAATGTGATATTAGATGAAATTAAAAGCATCATGGAACAGCACAAGGAACAATATTTGCCACAGGTAAAATCCAGCGATTTGGAAGAAAACGGGGCGGTCTATTTCATGAACAGCAAGGATGGAACTGAATTTGAATGGTTCGTCAATGATAAGCTGCCGCCTTTTATGATGTTTTATGACGATGAAGCCAAAATGGGAGCTGTAAAACTCCTGCTTTATCGAGACGGAACGGTTCAGGTGTTTGTTTATGACAATGCCGGAAAGAATATGTGTAAAGAAGTGCGTACCCGTATTGAGCGCGGAGAGGAAGAATTATTGGATTTGGCTGTGCTCTTGAGGCATCAGGCAGAAGACAGCAGCAAATGGAACGCAAATATTGAAATTCTCCGCACCGATACGCTTGTCAGCGACGAAATGAGAAATAGTTTTTTGAATAATGAAAGTCGGTATGATGAAATCAAAAAAATACGCACACTCATGAATCAAGGCGCACTTGTTTCCAGAAAAATTGTAGAGGAAGGCTGGAAAGCGGGCTTTATGTACAGACGTGAGCCAAACAATCCGGCGGACAGCGGATGGATATTTCTTGCAGGAAATGAAGACGAACACTATAATTCGGATGTGAAAAACATTGTGTTGATGCCGCTCGGCAAAGTGTGTCATGAACTGGACAGGGATATTTATAAATATTTGACTGCACCAATAGGAACTGAATTTATCCGTATATCGGAAACAGCGTTTGAAGTTGATATGAAAAATAAAGCCATTTTCCTTTCGAAAAGATAAGTTCGGCAAAAGCAAATAAACTTGACTGGTCTGATCGAAAAAATGATATTTACGGAAAGAGACAGAACGAGAAGTTTCAGTTTATAGAGTCTCATTTGGAAGGAATTTATTCGGCTTTAAGCGGAAAGGAATTTTATTATGGACTAAAAGATGTTGAAAAATACAGTATACCCAGAGTAATCCAAGCTATTCAGAAACAAGAAAAAGAACATGGTATAAGCGTCCTTTCAGGACATGAATATGAAGAGCTGAAATCAATTTGTCTCAGGAGAAACTTTTGGATCCACAATTGTTATTTTGATATGATATTTGATATAAAAACCGGAGGTCCAAAAAAAGAAAAGGATATTCAGGCGCTTCATTATGATATAAAGGAAGCTGAACGTATACGGGAGCTTTTATATGAAAAAAAGATGAAGCTGTTTAAAAACGAGTGTGACTTGTTGTGATAAATTTTAGAACAGGCTCAATCGTTATGGTTTTGAAAATATTAAATAAAGACGAAGCTGCATAGTTTATGTAACGAAAAAAAGGCGGTTGTTAGGGATATGGATGAAATGAAGGTTCTATGAAGGCGGGAAGAGAAAATCATAAATATATGTATCAAAAAAGCCGAACGTATGCGGGAGATTTTAGAAAAGATGAAGCTGGTAAAAATGTGAATGAATTGTTGTGACGAGTTTTTAATATCGGTTTTTAAATCAGGTTCAACCGTTATGGTTTTAAAAACATGAAATGAAAAGGAAGGCGGCTGTTATGGATATAGATAATTTAAAAGAGCTCTGGAAGCGTGAAGAGGAAATCGCACATATCCGGGGGTGGGATTTTTCGCATATTCACGGCAGATATGATGAAGAAAGGGATCTGCCCTGGGATTATGAGGAGCTGGTACGGAAATACTTAAACAGAGATTCTAAAATTCTGGATTATGACACGGGCGGAGGCGAATTTTTACTGTCATTAAATCACCCTTATGAAAAGACCTGTGCTACGGAGGGATACCCGCCGAATGTTGCGCTTTGCAAGGAAAAACTGCTGCCGTTGGGGATCGGCTTCAAAGAATGTGATGATCCATCGGATATCCCTTTCGAAGACGAAGCATTTGATCTGATCATCAACAGACACGGGGACTTTGAGCCAAGGGAAATATACAGATTATTGCGCAGGGGAGGTATGTTTATTACCGAGCAGGTCGGCGGAGATAACGACCGAGACTTGGTTGAAGCGGTTTTACCGGGAACGGATAAACCTTTTGCGCATCTTAATCTCCTTGAACAGCGCAGGCGTTTCGAAGAGGCCGGCTTTCAAATCGTTCAGGCAAATGAAGCCTACCGTCCGATCAAATTTTACGACGTCGGTGCGTTCGTTTGGTTCGCTCGTATAATTGAATGGGAATTTCCCGGCTTTTCTGTGGAAGGCTGCTTTGAAGCACTGATGAAAATGCAGGAAGACATTGAAAAAAACGGAGAAATTTCAGGAACGATACACCGTTATCTGATCATCGGCAAAAAGTAGACACTTTATGATACAGACATAAACAATGAAAGGAGAATCGCTTAATGAATACACAAAAATTAACCAAAAAATCTATGGAGATCATTCAGCAGGCACAGAGCATCGCTGTGGAGAACAGCAATCAACAGATAGATCAGTGTCATATTCTGGCGGCTATGCTGACCCAGGAGGAAGGGCTTATTCCTCAGCTTTTAGAGAGCATGGGAATCAACATAAGACAAGCTGAAATGCAGGCGGAAAGAATAGTTGACGGCGTTCCGAAGGTCACGGGCAGCGGAGCAAGACAGATGGACAGCATATATATCACCGCAGAGCTGGACAAGGCGCTGACCGCAGCGGAAAACGAAGCCGAAAGAATGAACGATGAATTTGTCAGCGTCGAGCATTTGTTCCTGGGTCTTCTTGACAAGGCAGCAGGTAAAGTAAAAGAGCTTTTTTACGAATACAAGATAAACAAAAACGACTTTCTGGAAGCTTTAAAGAAGATAAGGGGAAACACCCGAGTTACCTCGGACAGTCCCGAGGATACCTACGATGTGCTGAAAAAATACGGGCAGGATCTGGTAGAGCTTGCAAGACAGAATAAGCTTGATCCCGTTATCGGACGTGACAGTGAGATACGCAATGTTATAAGGATTTTAAGCCGTAAAACCAAGAATAATCCCGTACTCATAGGAGAACCGGGCGTCGGTAAAACCGCCATAGCAGAGGGTCTTGCACTTCGTATCGTCCGGGGTGACGTTCCCGGAAGTCTTAAAGACAGACAGCTGTTCAGTCTCGATATGGGCGCTCTGGTAGCAGGAGCCAAGTACAGAGGCGAATTTGAGGAGCGTCTTAAGGCGGTATTGCAGGAGGTAAAGAAAAGTGACGGAAGAATAATTCTGTTTATAGACGAGCTTCATCTTATTGTGGGTGCGGGAAAAACCGACGGGGCTATGGACGCAGGAAACATACTTAAGCCTATGCTTGCCAGAGGCGAGCTTCACTGTATCGGCGCCACAACTCTTGACGAATACCGAAAGTATATTGAAAAGGATCCTGCGCTGGAGAGAAGATTTCAGCCCGTTCAGGTTGACGAGCCTACCGTCGAGGATACGGTTTCGATACTGAGAGGGCTTAAGGAGCGTTATGAGGTATATCACGGCGTTAAAATTCAGGATCAGGCTCTTATAGCGGCAGCCGTTCTTTCAAACAGATATATAAGCGACAGATTCCTGCCGGATAAGGCGATAGACCTTGTGGACGAGGCATGCGCCCTGATAAAAACCGAAATGGAGTCTATGCCTACCGAGCTTGACGAGCTGTCACGGCGCATTATGCAGCACGAAATAGAAGAAGCCGCGCTTAAAAAGGAGGACGACAGACTTTCAAAGGAACACCTTTCGGATATCCAGAAGGAGCTTGCTCAGATGAGGGAACAGTTTAATTCCATGAAAGCAAAATGGGAAAACGAAAAATCCGGCATCAACAGAGTACAGGCTTTACGTAAGGAGATAGAGCAGTTAGGCGGAGAAATCGAAGCGGCAAAGCGTGAATACAATCTGAATAAAGCAGCCGAATTGCAATACGGCAGGCTTCCCCAGTTACAGGCTGAACTGGAAAAGGAAGAAAAGACCGCAGAGGAAAAGAAAAGCAGCCAGTCACTGCTCCGTGATAAAGTAACGGAGGAGGAAATAGCAAGGATAATTGCAAGATGGACGGGTATTCCCGTGGCCAAGCTTATGGAGGGCGAACGGTCAAAGCTTCTCGGTATGGAGGATATTCTTCATCAGCGTGTTATCGGCCAGAATGAGGCGGTGGAAAAAGTCAGCGAAGCTATTTTACGTTCAAGAGCGGGTATTCAGGATCCAAACCGTCCCATAGGATCGTTCCTTTTCTTAGGGCCTACCGGAGTAGGCAAAACGGAGCTTGCGAAGGCTCTGGCACAGGCGCTTTTTGACGACGAGCACAATATCGTCCGCATCGATATGACGGAATATATGGAAAAGTACAGCGTAAGCCGCCTTATCGGAGCTCCTCCCGGCTATGTCGGCTACGAAGAGGGCGGACAGCTTACCGAGGCGGTTCGGCGCAAGCCATATTCGGTAGTTTTATTTGACGAAATAGAAAAGGCTCACCCCGATGTGTTCAATATTCTGCTTCAGGTGCTCGACGACGGACGTATAACCGACAGCCAGGGACGGACGGTGGATTTTAAAAATACGATCATAATCCTTACAAGCAATCTCGGATCAAGCTATATTTTAGAGGGTATCGGAGACAATAACGAAATTTCCGACGAGGCTAAGGAGCAGGTGGAAAAACTGCTCAAAACCCAGTTCAGACCCGAATTTCTGAACAGACTCGATGAAATAGTATTTTATAAGCCTCTTGCAAAATCAGAAATAGGGAGCATCGTAGATCTGATGATAAAGGATCTTTCAAGACGTCTTGAGGATAAACAGATAAGGGTCACAATAACCGACGAGGCTAAGGAGTATATCATCGACAGCGGATACGATCCGGTTTACGGGGCAAGACCGCTTAAGAGATTTATTCAAAGTAAGGTCGAGACGCTTATCGCAAGGGCCGTTATCGGGGATAAGCTCAGAGAAGGCGACAGGGTGGTTATAGATCGGAAAGACGGAGAGCTTTCGTTAACAACCGAAAAATGATAAAAGACCGCTTTCGCGTTTTTTCAGCGCGGAAGCGTTTTTTTGAAGCCGGCTTTTGACGTATTTGACAATAAGAAGCCTTTGTGCTACAATGTCACTGTTACGGAAATTTGTCGAAAAGGGTCGTGGAAAAATGGGGAAAAAAATTATTTTAACATTGACTTTATTTTTTTCGGCGGCACAATTTACCGGGTGCAGCGGGATTGAAAGCATAGAAAAAACAGGCGGAGATTCTTTTACAATATCCGATACCGACGAGCCGCAGAGCAGCTTAACAGTGACCGTACCGGAAAACCCCGCCGAAAGCGAAGCACCTTCCGGTACAAGCGAACCGCAGAGTGAGGCATCCTCAGAAAGTGCTCCCGAAACAGAATTGCCCAGTACAGAACCGCCTCGGACAAATCCGCCCCAGACGGAGCCGACGCCAACAGAGGAATCGCCAAATACTCCACAATGGAGCGAAACAAAAATAAACGGCGAACGTTATATAAACACGGATAATATTTACTCAAGAGTAAATGCAATACAGGGAAGCAGTAAGGTCAGACAGTACGGGCTGAACGATAAGGTCAAGGTGGTCGCTAAGACCGATACGAACTATTATAAGCTTGATGACGGGACCTTTATACATGCGGATTATCTTTCGGAAAACAAAATTTCCGACAATAGCCAAAGCGGAAATAACGGCGGAGATTACAGGTCGGTAACGACAAAAGGATATGTTATCGAAAGAATAAACGGCATTACATATATAGACGGGATCATGATAGCCAATAAGACCTATAACCTCCCTTCGGATTATGACCCGGGCGTAAAGAAGGAAGCCGCCGATGCGCTGGCGGAGCTTCAGGCAGCAGCAGCGTCCGACGGGCTCTCGTTCTTCATCGTATCCGGATATCGCTCCTATAATTCCCAAAAGTCAGTGTATGCGGGATGGGTCAACCAGGACGGTGCGGAAAAAGCCGATACGTATTCATCGAGGCCGGGACACTCCGACCATCAGACAGGATATACCTTTGATCTTAATTCTCTAAATCAGAGCTTCGCTTATACGGCAGAAGGAAAATGGCTCGCAGCGCACTGTGCCGATTTCGGCTTTATCATCCGCTATCCCGAGGGGAAGGAAGCATACACCGGATATATGTATGAGCCCTGGCACATCAGATATATAGGTAAAGAGAAGGCCAAAATCATATCCGAATCCGGACTGTCATTAGAAGAATATTACGGTTTTACATCGGTTTATGCCGATAGCGTGCAATAATATAAAATTATTCAGTCAAATCATATCTTCCTATCGAAAAATCAGCTCCCCCGCTTAGCGGGGGAGCTGATAATCTATTATTATAATCAACGATCACAATCTTTTATACAAATTTCAGATCCAAGGAGATCATTTTACCGATAAATCCAATTACAAAACGGGTAAACGACCACGGGACAGAACATATACGACAGCGTCTGTTTTTTCGGATACTTTTTATAATATTCCCTTTTAAAACCGCGGGATCAATGTTTCGGGTGCAATCAATTTTTAAACTGCGGGTATTGGTATTAAGTCAGTTTAAAAAGGAATCGGTATCAGGAACACTATAACAGCAGGTTCTTAATTTGCTTTGATGTTATTCTTTATCCAAAAATTCGTCCCATGGCGGGAGATTTTGGTATTTGCCGTATATTTCAAGGAATTTCTCCCGGGATATGTCGGCTTCGCTTTCACCGATGGCTACGTCAGAAGAACTCCAGCCCTTTCTGAAAAAGGGCCTCGAAAACTGTGAAGCGTCTCCTTCGTAATCCAAACGACCCCAAGACAGCAGATTCTCAACAGTATATATATCGCTTTCCGAATCATATTTTATGGCGGTCAGAACATTGCACTTCATTACTCCGCCGTCATAATCGTAGTAAAAGCAGGAATATTTTTCATTTCCGTCGTCAAAAGTCTGCAAGGTCTTTAAGCCGCCCATGCAATGATGAAGTCCATCGCCGTTTGCGGTTTTTTCCGATATTACATTGTCGCTTTTTTTGTAAATCTTCAACAATCCCATAAACGGACATAAAAGCTCGTCATTTCCGTCAAAGTCTATATCATATTCATAAGCATAGTCTTTAATTTCAAGCCCGTTCTCAGACAGCTTGTTTATACAGTTATCAATTTCTTCGGGAAGAAGGACGTTCTTATTTTCATCACCGGCCGACGGAGCCTGTGAGGACTCTTCGGACGCCGATATATCCTCCGACAAAGCCGTATTCGGGATCTGTGAGGAATCGGGAGACTCGCCCGTTAACTGTGAGCACGCGGAGAACGTTAATAAGGATATAATAAGAACATTACTTATAATAATAGTACGCAAAATATTCTTCATTGGTTGACCCTGCTGCGGCCGCATAGCGCCACCTCCCTGCATTTTTATTAGCCTGATCGGCTGTCTCATATACATTTTTAAGATCAAGTCCGTATGAATATCCGTTATCCATATAACTTAATACTTCAGCAGCTTTTTGATAAAAAGGATCGGAATCCATCCATTTCTTTGCGTCAGCCTCGGTTGAAGCCAATTCGCAATCCTGCAATGCTTGTATCGCTCTGTTGGCTGCCTTATTTATACCCGAAGAGTTAAGCGAGGCAAGTGCGCCAAACGGGTTGGATGATGACTGGGAAGCATTGCTTTCACCAAAACCGATCCCCATTAACATATAAGCGTCTATTGAATATCCTTGCTCTGCATAATAGCTTTTTGCGGCAGAATCATAATCAGCTGTTAATGCATAAAGAAAGTATTGATGATCCTGTGTAAAAACAGTATCAGTTACTTTCCCGCAGGAAATGGGCCGATAAACGCAGTCATCGGAAAAACAGTTATAAGTATTTATGGGCTTAAACTTATTTAACCAATTCATTGCGCTGTCATATGCGTTATAATCAGCGCCGCTGTTTATTATGGGCGAGCCCCCGGGAGTTGAAGCAATACCCGCACGATTAGCCGCCATCTGAGATTTCGGAATGGATGTAGAATAGAAATTGTCCGATTGTTATATGCTGCTTAAAGCATATGCCGCTGAGGAGCTTACGTATGTCCCGGACATTGAATCAACTAATTCGTTCTTATTAATAAATTCATAAGAATCTCGCCGTAAGCGTTCCACAGCAGGAAAAACTCTCTCCACCCTTTCTTCTCTTTCCCCTCTCAATATACCATTAGTTTTTAAACCGCTTACAATACGGGAGGGAACATTGTTGATCACGTTCATAAAATATATACCTTCTATAAATCCAATTGCCGTTTTACCACATTTTTGAATTTATAGTTTCATTATACAGCAGTATTTAAAAAAAGTCAATATATTTTCCTTAAATATGTAAGGGAATAATAAAAAAATCAATATGATTTAAGACACAAGCCTTGCCGTAATTTATATATAACATTTTTCGGCATAATTCAACATATCTGTTCATGTTTTTTTCAAATATTCCCTCGGAACATTATATATAAGCCATACCCCATTGGCGGAGCAATAGAACTTATGCCCGTCCTTAACCATTTTTTCGGTGTCTATTTGGTAAATGACCGGTTTACCGTGTCTTGAGCCTACTTTTTCGGCGGTTTTTTTATCCGCCGACAGATGGACGTACAGTCTCGATTTCGGGATAAGCCCTATTTTATCGATGCTTTCAGTAAATTTCTCACCTGTGCCGTGCCATAATGGATTTGGCGGTATGCGTTCCTCAAGCTCAACATCCACATGCACCGAATGTCCCTGGTTCGCCCTTATCAGAGTTTTGTCATCGTTAAAGGAATAGCGCTGTTTTTCGTCCCTCTCCACTATCTCCTCCAAAAGCTTCATATCAACCGGGCGGGTTTTGTTTATCCCCGCTATCAGCTCACTTACATCCGCCCAACCGTGTTCATCCAGAGTTATTCCAATCGTCTCCGGACTGTGTCGCAGTATAAGCGATAAAAATTTGCCAGTTTGCTTTGTTTTATCTTTACATGACATATTTGCAGCCTTTCTTCCGAGCATTTTCCTATCGGATATGCTATCAGATAATAATTTTGATTTCTTCGCCGGAGCTGCTTTTAATTTCCGCAAGGGTCCAGCTTCCGTTTTTTCGTTTCCATCGTCTTGCTTCACGAAAAAGACGATCCACTTGTTTTTTGGACAGAGACATCTCCGAGTTCAACCTTTTTCCTGCGGCCTTCAGAATTATGGATCCCGAAAGGCGGCTCAGCATAAGCGAGGTCGGCAATATAATCCGGTGAATTTTTCCGTCTTCCCTGATTATTATCCTCATCCGGCATCAAGCCTCCTCAACCACTATCTCAACAATGTCTCCGTCCGAGCTTTCTACTTCCACAAGCTTACCTATTACCCCGTTGTCCACCATAGTCACAATCTGCTCCCAGTTCACATTTTTAAGAGAATCGTTTTTGGAAAAGCCCGAAATGTCTATGCCCGCTTCCATGACTATGGCCAAAAGCGAAAACGGTATATTTATACGTACCTTGTCACCGTCCGAGGAGTTGACAATGACACGTAAAATCAGGTTCTCATTTTTCTTTCTCTGTTCGTTGGGAACAAGAGTAACGGGAGGTGCGCTTTCGCAGCCTAAAAGGCTGTCGGTGGTCACATCAAAAATTTTTGCAAGCTCGGGAAGAAGCATTATATCGGGGCACGATATGTTGTTTTCCCATTTTGAGACAGCCTGAGGCGAAACGGATATTTTTTCGGCAAGCTCCTCTTGCGTATACCCCTTTTTTCGTCTTAGATCTCCTATTCTTTCACCTAATGTAGTTTTTGCCATATAGTTCACTCCTTTTATTTTTTCTGATGCTATAATTTTACGGCATTGCATAAGTAAAGGGAATGTAACAAAGGTTGATTATGGGGATATCAGCACAACCAACGGTGGGATTTTCGCTCAACGGTTGGTTGAGAAAGGCGGATCCGCTTCGGTTTCGCTTTTCGGCGGCTGAATTTTTAGGAATACGGTCATCTTATTTCAGAGGCATCTGAAAATTATTTTTTTAAATGCGTGATATTTTCAAATAAAAAAGCGGAGAAATATGATAATATTTCAAGTATTTTTAAAGCAAAAGGCATCCGCAGTCATTAAAAAAGATTCAAATTACGACTTTTCAGGCATTACATAATAAAATTCCAAGTCCACCGCCTATTAAGACGGTGGACTTTCAGATCTTTACATTAGTGATATTGCCCTCCGGCAAAAGACCGGAGACAATACTCAGAAAATCGGACGCTGACCTTGTTTAAAAAATTTCTCTGCCGTAAATACTGTCGGACAGCGTGTATTTGCACGGATGTTCTTTATCGTAGTAAACCGTTATTTTTTCGCCTACGCTCAAACCTCTTGTGTTTATTCCGATAAATTTTTTTCCTGTATACTCCGTATTATTTACGCTGTATTTAAAATTGATCGTATAAGGGAATACGGCTCCGTCAAGAGAGCAAGCGCGAACAGGCTTGGTATTAATCTGAAGCCACCGGCACTTATTCACCGAGGTTATTGTTCCTTGTGTACGATTGTTTTGAGCGATCAGCCTTTTCTTTACGCCGAACATCAATATACCCCCTTATGCACCGGGCATATCTTTTACGGATTCAACCTTTTCGCTCTCCTCCGCCGAGGTACCCAAGAAGGAAGGAAGATCCATCCCAGCCTGTCTGAACACCTCACCTAACGGGGGCACCGCCTTCATCATCCCGCTTATAAAATTTGCGGTGGAGCTTTTACCGTCGGCATTTCCCGCCCCGCTGTCCCAGACAGTTACCTTGTCGATCTTGATGTTCTTGATGGCGTCAACCTGAATACGCATAAGCTCTTCCAGTTTGTCGGAAACTATCAGCTTTACTGCATCGTCCGCATTTCCGCCTGCTGCGCTTACCAGCTCGCGCATACCTTCCGCCTGCTTCTGGAGAATTTCCTTGGCGCCGTTAGCCTGCGCTTCCATTTTTGCAAAAATCGCATCTGCTTCACCCTTTGCCTTGCGGCGCATAACCTCAGCCTCCGCTTCGGCGGCAATCTGAGCCTGTTCCTTAGCAATCTCGGCTTTTACGATTATATCCGCCTGCTGCGTTGCTCTTTCCAATGCGGCACGAGTCTGTTCGGCTTCTCTCTGGGCGTTGTAGGCTTCTTCTCTCGCCTTTGCGTTTTGTACGGCTTCAGCCGCAGTCGCAATTCGAAGCGCTTCAGCTTCCTTTTCGCGGCGGGCAGCTTCCGACTGCGCTACCTCAATCTTAGCATCGTTTTCACCCTTAATGGCGATTGCATTTGCCGCCGAAACCTGAATACGCTGATCCCTCATGGCATTAGCCTTACCGATTTCACCGTCCCTGTCCTTTTCGGCAACGCTCTTCTTTGCGTCGTTGATCGCTTTTGCAGCAGCTTCTTTTCCGAGAGCATCTATATAGCCGCTTTCGTCATTAATATCCGTTACATTTACGTTAATAAGTCTTAATCCGATTTTCTTAAGCTCGATCTCCACATTGTTTGAAACCGCAAGAAGGAATTTGTCACGGTCGGTATTGATTTCCTCAATGTCCATTGTGGCAACGACAAGACGAAGCTGTCCGAAAATAATATCCTTCGCAAGCTCCTGTATCTCATTCATTCGAAGACCCAAAAGTCTTTCCGCCGCATTTTGCATAATACCCGGCTCAGTTGAAATACCGACGGTAAAACGAGAGGGAACGTCGATACGTATATTCTGCTTTGAAAGGGCATTCTTAAGATCAACGTTTATTGATATGGGCGTAAGGTCCAGATACTGAAACGATTGAAGAACCGGAAAAATAAATGCCGCTCCTCCGTGAATACATTTCGCAGAACGCGCCTGACCGTTTTTCTCCGAGCCAACCTTACCGTAAATAACCAACACCTTATCGGAAGGGCATTTGCGATAACGTGAAAGTATGGCAATTATAAGGGCGATTATTACAACAACCCCTACCGCCACAGCTACAATAATAGTTTCGGGCATGATTAATTTCCTCCAGATTTATATTTATTTTTTGGGCCTCCGCCCTGATTTTCTCCGTACAGCCGGATTTTTTCCGCAACACTTTACATAAGCTAATTCAAAACCGGACTTCCCGCCGTTTAAGACACAGTCATCCCCGATGATCTATATGACAAAGCACACAGATGTTTTAAGAGAGATCATCGATCCCGGACTCAATAATGTCCGTCCGGATCAAATGCGACGTTCGACGCACAAATTCTTCAAGGGTTACTTGCTGGAGCAATATTAAAAAAGTCACCGTGAATAATTCCATAGTTTTCGATTTCTTTTCAAAAGCCTTGTTCCGTATAAGAGCACAGCAAATCCACGCTAACCGCCATATTGCCATAAATCAATTAATATATCAAAAGCGGTATCGTCAAGCATAAACCGAAGCCAATATATGCTTGTCTTTTAGAAAATGAACATTATAAGCTTAATCTCAAATTTTTTCAACCACCAGGGTCGAACCCGCTATAATATCCACAACTCTTACGGGAGTACCGGTTTTCAGAGCTTCCTGTTCCTCGGTGACTGCATCATATTCCATAAAACGCTCTCCGCAGCTTATATTTATTTTGCCTGTTCCCTTTCCTTTTTCGGGAATGGGAATGTATACCGTACCGCTTTCACCCAGCAGATTCTTTACGTTAAAGGTTCCGTTCTGAGCCAGCCTTGACGACCACTGGATGATCTTTGCCACCAGAAACATGGCTCCAAAACCCAATGCGGCGGCAAGAAGGAGCGCAGCCCATTCCACCATTCCGTTGGAAATCGCGGTTATTCCGCTCCAACCGAAAATGGTAAGAAATGCTATAACGCTCTGCACGGACAAAAGACGAAAATCGGCGATATCCGAAGGATTGCTTATATCATGATTGGAGAGATCCGTATCCATATCCGCCGACCCGTCAAAGCCCGCGTCGGTATCTATGGAATCCGGAACATCAAGCCCCGACGTATCACTCGGATTAAAGCCTTCTCCGCCATTTCCCAAGCCCAGCAGCATTATTACCGTCTGTATTATAAGTATAAGCGAAGCGGGCACGGCTATGCAATACAATATCTGTTCCACCAGCTTTAAGCCGTTCCACCATATACTGAACCATTCCATTTTCCTGTCCCCTTTCCTTAAATAAGAAGCATTTCCATATATTACACATATACATGACGCCTGTCATATATCCTATCGGTCGGATATGCCCGTGTTTCATAAAAAAGTGCCGCCAAATCATATGTTACGAAATCATTTATCCAGTTATCCGACATAACCCAAACACCAAGACTTTTACGGATCTCTTATTTTAACATAACCAGCCTTTTTCTTTAACGGCTTTAAAAAATCGTAAATTTTATTTACTATAATTATACCACTTTTCCCGTCAATGTCAACAGTCAAAAGCATTACTAAAACAAAATCGTGGTTTTGCATAAATCAAGGCGTCCGTTTTGTATGAAACATAGAAAATGAAAAAAGCTATTGCACTTTATCCAAAAAAATGTTAAGATGTTAAGTAAATAGAATTTACTGCGATTTGAAACAGGCATTGAATAGGGGCTATCTGAAAAGCCGCAAACCGCACAATTTCAACTAACTGCGGACGCTATCCAAGTCAAAGAATGCCGATAGTTATCCTAAAGGGATACTACGAAGCATCCTCGTATTTCTCCGTTTTTTCTTGAAAGCGCCTTGTCTTTAGCGAAATTGTACATATTTGCTTTGTTTTCAGATACGCCCTAAAACGACTTACTTTATATATAAAAGGAGGCAGACAAGTATGAACAGATACGAGCTGGGCAGACGAATAAAAGAAGCAAGGCTTGCAAAAAAAATGACGCAGGCTGATGTTGCCGGTGAATTCATTACCCGCAATATGCTCAGTCAAATCGAAAGCGGAAGCGCTAACCCATCTCTCAAAACGCTGGAATATATTTCTTCCATACTGGATATTCCCATGGGCACACTGCTGCCTGACAGCAAGGAAGAAGGCTCAGGAAGAGAAACACCCGCCGAAGCTCTCATCGACGGTAAAGCACTTTACAATAACGGCGAATACGAAAAAGCTGTGGAAAAAGTCAAATCGCTTATGGACAGCGAATTATGGGACGAAGCTTACGGTATTACCGCTCGCTCATACATTAAAATGGCAGAGCTTGCTGAAAAGGGAGGAGACACGGCTGCTGCCGCGGAGCTTGCAGATAAAGCATATCTGGCGGCGGATAAGGGCGTTTATGCATCAAGAGACATAAAAACAGCCTCCGCACTGCTTCTTAACAGAATTGCGGAAAAATTGGAAAAATAGCTTTTTATATTTTAGACGATCTTTTTAAGGGTTATATAAAAACGGATAGGATCCACAACATTTTTAAGTCATTTTTAAGTTATTTTTATATAAGGATATGTGTCACCAACGATTTAGCGTCCGGAAATAACGCGTAAAGATAAACAGTGCGCAGGATCCGTAAATCGGACAGGAGAATTATTAAAACAATAAAAGCAAAGCCGCACAGTTTATTATACTTATGTTTACCGCAAGTACGTCTTCGAAAAGCGGCCTCGAAATACACAAAAGCTGCTGCGTGATCTACATACTTCGGGATACTAAACAGGCTCTTAAAAAAATACCGCCAATTCTCATATCCGAGCATTGACGGTATTTTTGTTTCTGTTTTACAGTTCTATTACGATTTCATTTGTATCTTTTAGGATGTCGGCTTTTATCAGAATTCCATCAATCTTTTCTCCGTTTACGGTAACGGATTTAACACCGTGCTGATTACCGTTGGGGTTCTTAACGGTAACGTTAAGCTTCTTTCCTCTGAAAACCTTCTCCATGGTATATTCCTTCCATTCTGACGGAATCGAAGGATCGATGGCAAGTCCGTTGGTAGTAGGATTCAATCCTAAGATACCTTCGGTGGTGCCTACCATAACGGTTGACGCGGTGCCTGTCAGCCAATGAACATGGGCTCTTCCCGCAAAAGGACTGTCCTTGCCCTCTACAAACTGACCGTATACATACGGCTCAAGAATTCTTGTTTCAATTTTGTCGTTATAGGTTGCGGGAGCGGCTTCCGTCCAATACTTATACGCCATATTGCCTCTTCCGAGCTTTGCTTCCGCAAGAATCAGCCAGCCCTGGGGCTGTGAGAAGATACCTGCGTTTTCCTTTGTGCATCTATTAAAGCACTGCATCAATGCACCGTCAAAGCCATGCTCAACATAGGGAGGATACATAACCATCGCGCCGTAAGGAGTATTAAGCTCTCTTTCAACGCTGTCCATAGCCTTAACGCCCTGCTCGGGTGTTGAGAAGCCGGAGATAACGGACCAAGACTGCGGATT
Source organism: uncultured Ruminiclostridium sp. (assembly GCA_910579265.1). Classification (GTDB taxonomy): domain Bacteria; phylum Bacillota; class Clostridia; order Oscillospirales; family Ruminococcaceae; genus Ruminiclostridium_E. Next base: position 31,402 of record CAJTTE010000022.1, read on the forward strand.
CAGCCACATGGAGGCTTCAGGGTCGGTGCGCTGACCGATAACGGTACCGTCTTCCTTATATCCTCTTATCCAGCGGTCCTCATTCCAACATGCGGAAAGAATATCATCAAGCTTAGACTTTATCTCGTCAAGATACTTTATATATTCGGCGTCATTCTTCTCCTCGGCGTAGCCTCTGAGAATTTTAACAGCATAAACCAGCTGGAAAGCAACGAAGGTCGATTCGCCCTTCTTACCGAGTCTTAAGCAGTCATTCCAGTCAGCGTGGAGACCTGCGGGCATTCCGTGACTTCCAAGATTGTCCATGGAGAATTTAATGGCTCTCTTTAAGTGATCGTAAACGGTTCCCTTCTCTCCGCCGTTGGCATAGAAGATCTCTTCATCGAGGAAAGCGCTGTTTCCGCTTTCGGATATATACTTATAAACAGTGGGGAACAGCCACAGGGCATCGTCCGCGCGGTAGGAGGGGTGTCCTGTCTCCTTAACATATTCGGGATCATCGGGAGTATTTTCCTGTCCGGCCTTATGAGTGTACTTTACAAGGGGAAGTCCTGCGCCGTTTGTTACCTGAGCGGAAAGCATAAATTTGATCTGCTCGTATGCCATTTCAGGAGCAAGATGGATAATGCCCTGGATATCCTGTACGGTATCGCGGTAGCCGAAGCCGTTACGCAGGCCGCAATACTGGAAGGAAGCGGCTCTTGACCAGATAAATGTTATAAAACAGTTATAAGCGTTCCATACGTTTACCATATTGTTGAAATTATCATCGGGAGTATGGACCTGAAGATTGCCCAGCTTGCTGTGCCAGAAATTCTTAAGCTCCTCCAGTTCCTTTTCAACAACGCCTTTTTCCTGATATCTGGCAATAATTTCTCTTGCGGTATTTTCAGGCTTCTGACCCAAAAGATAAGTGATTTCTTTTGTTTCACCGGGTTGTAATACAATATCGCTCTGGAGAGCGCCGCAGGAGTTCGTGTTATAGTTAAGGTTGCCTTTTAAGCCTTCCTCAATGCCCTTGGGGCTTGCATAGCTCCTGTAAGAGCCGACAAAAGCGTCTCTGTCACCGCAGTATGCGGTCACTTCAGCTCCCGCAACACCCAGGAATCTTTCGTTATCAGGATTTTTGAAAACCTCATTCTGCTTCTGAAGAATGAAATTATCCTTAAAGTAGGTGCGGGTAATGAACAAAGTATATTGAAGATTTACCTGATCCTGCTCATAATTGTTATCGTTTACAAATTCGCAGTAGCCTGTTACCGACAGCTTACGGGGCTTTGTATCATTATTGGTGATCTTAGCCGCCCATACCTCGTAGGTAGCGTCCTTAGGCACATAGTAGGTCACCTCGGATTTAATATTCTTATACTCGGAGGTGATGACCGTATAAGCCGTACCGTGGCGACATTCGCTTGTGAAGCTGTCCAACGGCTTGCAGACAGGCGCCCATGAGGCTGACCAAAAGTCTCCGTCCTCATTGTCCTTGATATAAACATATCTGCCGGGCTGATCATTGGGAACACTGTTGAAGCGGTAACGGATAACGCGTCCGTTGGCACCCGATTTTACAAAGCTATATCCCCCTGCATTATTGGAAATGATGGCGCCGTACTCGGGAGAGCCGAGGTAGTTCGCCCATGCGGAAGGAGTGTCGGGACGGGTGATGACATACTCTTTGTTTTTTTCATCGAAATGACCGTAGTTCATGCTGAATATTCTCCTTTTAAAATAACCGTCTTAACGGCATTATTTGCTTTTCTGATTTTAATTATAGCAGGAAAACGTTTACAGTACAAGGGCGGTATTTTAAACAAATAACTTCAGCTTGTTTTGTGCACATTGACTATTATTGATATATTTTATTTTACCTGCGCATCATTTTTGTCCCGCACAAAAAATAAATCATTAAACAAGCGGCATTGATCTAAGAGGCTTAAACAGAAATTTCAGCTTAAGCCGCTTACACAGGCATGCTTTTAACGTATTTAAATGATAATCCGGAGAACATTTTAGATGGAGCTTTAATATAACATAAAAAGAGCGGTGCGAGGCGGAGCGATTTCTCCGAAATGTAAAACGTTTTCAAACATTAAGATAATTTTTCTCTTTACTTCATTTGAGGTTATTATACCATAAGAAGAGCGAAGCAAAGCGGAGCGATTCCTCAAAAACGGTAAAATGTTCTCAAACATTAAAATATTTTTTCCTCTTTATTTCGTTTGAGGTTATTATACCATAAGAAAAGTGAGCAAAGCGAACGCTTCCTTTAAAACGGTAAAATGTTCTCAAACATTAAAATAATTTTTTCCTCTTTATTTCGTTTGAGGTTATTATACCATAAGAAGAGCGCAGCAAAGCGGAGCGATTCCACTGAAAAGGTACAATGTTCTCAAACATTAGGATATTTTCTTCCACTTTACTTCGTTTGAGGTTATTATACCATAAGAAAAGTGAGCAAAGCGAACGCTTCCTTTAAAACGGTAAAATGTTCTCAAACATTAAAATAATTTTTTCCTCTTTATTTCGTTTGAGGTTATTATACCATAAGAAGAGCGCAGTACGTATCTATCAATGACAAACCCGTATGGCGTCCGTATTTGAGAAGCGTAATATTGATTTGTAAAATTGCCCTATTAATTTTTGTGATATTTCACAGTTGATTTTAATACGATTTTATGATACGATTGACATGTAAGAAAGGCAGGTGAATGATATGAAGCATGAAATGATCAAATACGGGAATATCTGTCATTCACATTCCGGAGCTTAAGGCGGTCAAGTGCACGGTTATGCGGATTGATAAATCAAAGTGTTCTCGATTTGAGAACACTTTTTTATTTTGACCGCATTAAGGAGTATGTATGATAACAAACAACATATTGATCACCGATTTTTCCAATAAAGTATTTCAGGAAATGTTCAAAAAATACTTTTCCGAAATTAAAATCGAAGTGAAGGATTGGGATGGACTCTGGGCGGAGATGAACAGCCAAAACGACGGAAATACCGCATTTATCCGCACATGCAATAATGAACCGGCAGGATTTATACAGTTTACGACCATAACGCTTGAAAATTGGTTTTTTAAGGAACAATCAGGATTTTTAAGAGAAATCTGGGTTGATGAGAAATTCCGAAAACAAGGTAATGGTACGGAACTGCTCCGCCTCGCCGAAAAATATTTTAAGGATAACGGCATCAGTCGTATATTTTTAACCACAGAGGACGATAACATAGGGTTTTATTTAAACCGCGGATATCAAATACATGAAAACATACAGGCAAAAAATCAACTGACCGTTATGGTAAGGAACATATAGAGGGCTGACGTATGAGAATACATTCCGTTAAAGCTATCCCGTATTGCACAAAAATTTCAGGACGCGTTTTATAGAAATATTCGGCCCGCAAATACATTTTCTTAACAGGTTTTTAAGCGGTCCGGCAGTAGTTACAGACGCGCCGAAGGCTGAAGACAGGAAAATATCATTCACAGTTCTTGTATCATTTCATTCTAAAAATCGAGTCAAATTTTTTTCATATCCCTAAACAGGCATCATTTTCTTACTTTTATTGAATTTTTTTAGGCGCAAAAGCGTTCAAGCATTTTCCGAGGCTTAATAACAACTATATAAAAAACAAGCATACGGTATTCCATAACAACAGAAAATAATGAATGCAGCCGTATAGTAAAAAGTACCAATAATTGCCGTAAATATCCTATAAAGGGTTTTTACGGCATTCTTTTTTGATAGGTTATATTTTTCACAAATCATTATATCCGGATTTATGATTTATTCACAAATCCGAATTTTTTTAAGAAAACTATTGACAACTGTCTTAGAATGTAGTATATTATATATGTTGAATATATACAATCAACACAAAATATATTTTGTAAAGCGACATTAGGGTATTTGCGCAGATACCTTAATGCCCCGCCCCCAAAAAGAAAGGTATGGTCAAAAAATGAATATTATTATTTCCAACTCAACGGGAGCGCCTATTTACGAACAGATATATTCCCAGATAAAAGCCCTTATCCTCTCGGAAGCCTTAAAAGAAGGAGAAGCGCTCCCCTCTATGCGTGCTCTGGCACAGGATCTCAGAATAAGCGTTATAACCACAAAACGCGCATATGAAATGCTTGAAGCGGACGGACTTATTGAATCCTATACGGGGAAAGGCAGCTTTGTGGCATCCAAAAATCCGGAGCTTCTGAAGGAGCAAAATTTAAAGCTAATCGAAGAGCATCTGGAAAAGGCGATTTACCTTGCAAAACAAAGCGGAATAGAAAGAAAAGAGCTTGAGGAAATTATGGAGGTATATTACAATGAGTGAAAACAGTATAGAAATCAACGGATTGTCAAGACGATTTAATCAATTTGCACTTCAGAACATCAGCTTTAATGTTCCGAAGGGTTCGGTAGTGGGTTTTATAGGTGAAAACGGAGCAGGAAAAAGCACTACTATCAGAGCGGTATTGGGATTGCTAAAAAAGGATTCCGGTGAAATAAAGGTGCTGGGAGAGGATCCTTATAATATGAAATCCGATACAAAGGAGAAAATAGGAGTGGTATTTGACAGTATTCCTTTTCCGCCGTCTTTAACTGCTTTTCAGCTGGATAAGGTTTTTAACGGCATATATAAAAGCTGGTGCAGCAAGGATTACTTCGAATATCTGAACAAATTCGGTCTTCCGCTCAGAAGCAAGCTTTCCACCTTTTCAAAGGGAATGGAGATGAGATTTTCAATTGCGGCGGCATTATCTCATAAGCCCGAGCTTTTGGTACTTGACGAACCTACGGGGGGGCTTGATCCCGTAATGAGGAATGAAATCCTTGATCTTCTTCTTGATTTTATGCAGGATGAAAAGCATTCTGTTCTTATGTCTACCCATATTACAAGCGATCTTGAACACATTGCCGACTATATCTGCTTTATCCATAACGGACAGATAGTGTTTTTTGAAGAAAGAAACGAAATGATCGAAAAATATCATATATTAAAATGTACAGACCAACAGCTTGACGCCGTGGATAAGGAAGATATAATAGGGCTGCGCAAAGGGAAATTCTCCAACGAGATACTCACGGCTTGCTCTGACAAATACCCCGATATTACAGCCGACAAGGCAAGCATCGAAGACATTATGGTCTACTACGTAAAAGAAGCGTAAGGAGGCAGGCATTATGAAAGGCTTAATATACTCCTGGCTCATAACCAGAAAAAATTATTTTATTATCGGAGGAGTGTTATTTGTTTTTGCCTGTACAGGTATGCTTTTAGTGCTTCCGAATATCGATTTCTCCGAAAACGGAGATCCATCACTAACGCTCGCAGCCAATTTTATCTCCTTCCTTTTGAGTGCGGCGGCGTTAATATGCAGTGCGGAATCTTTGGGTAAAGATCTGGAAGGTATGATAAAAAGCCGTTTTGCGGATTATTCTCTTACGGCAGGCATTAGCTGTAAAAGATTTACCGACATTCTTCTGGTACGTAATCTGATATGCCTGGGCATTTCTTTTGCAGAGGGCTTTGCACTGATGTTTATATATCTTTTTGCCAGCGGGCAGCAGGTTACGGCAGAACTTATAATGTTTGTTCCCTGTGTTGTATTTTTTATTCACAGTATAGATTATTGGGTCACTCCTCTTGTTATAAAAATAAAAAGCGCCGAGAAAGCCGGGCTCGTGCTGGGTATTGTAATGGGTTTTATAATATTTTGTATTGTAATCACCAACAATACAATAAGCAGTGATGGATCCGGTATGATAGTCTTCAGCTTCGATCTGATATCGGAAATAGTCATAACAAGCTTGTTGGCGGCTTCATATATACCGACTTATTTTATCTGCCTTAGATTTATAAAAGGAGGTGACATGTGTTGAAGGGTTTGATCTTAAAGGACATATATTCAGTTAAATTTCAAATATTTGCAAGTATATTGCTTTTTCTGTTTCCGAATTTTCTGCTGTTTTGTTTTACCATAAGATATTCCGAGGGAACAGGCGAACCGGGTCCGGAATGGTTTTTGACCCTGATATACGCCGTTATAAGCTTCAGCTCTATAATAATCGGCTCATCCTTTTTCATAAATACCGTCAGTGAGGACGTTTCCTGCGGTTGGTGTAAAATTGCCGGCACCATGCCTTTTACGGTGCGTATGATATGCGGCAGTAAGATTTTATCATCATTCTTTATTCTTGCGCTTCTGACCTTTCTTTCGCTGTTAATGAGCCTGTTTGGCGTTTTTATGGGCGTTGGCAATGCCGAAATACTGATCGCGGCTCCTATATGCACAATGTTTTTACAGATGACTGCTCTTTCTCCGGTATTCCCTTTCGCGCTGCGGTTCGGATCGAAAACAGCTACTCCCTTTTATCTCTGTTTTCTTATAGTTATAGCGGCTATTCTTGCCGCCGCTGCTATAGCGAGCGTAAAATGCGGAGTATGGGAAGCCCTCAGGACGGTTTTTTACGGCGGTATCCCCGCAGCGGCCGTTTTATCCGTCTTTTTGTCCCTCAGGCTCAGTAAAAAAATGCTGATAAAGGAATAAGAGAATTTATTTTATAATAACCGATGCTATCAGGTCAGGATCACACACGATTAAAGTTGTATAAGTATTTAATGCTTTTAATTCAATTTTTCACTAAAACCGTAATGCCTATATCAACATAAGCTGTAATTTATCCGTTTTTTCCGTTCCCCCCTGTTTTCAGCTCAAATCCGTATTTATAAGAAGCAAAAGCTTAAAGAACAAAGGTCCGTCTTTCACAGATCATAAATGCAATATAATTTTAAACAGGATCGATCAAAATAGCTTATACCAGATTTTTTTAAAAAAGCCAAATATTCAGACGCATATCGCATATTATATTTAATTATAAACCTCCTATTTTAAAAAACAGCGGTAAATCCATTACAGATTTACCGCTGTTTAATTTTTGAATTTTTCCAATTAAGCATAAGCCAATCAAAAGACCGCTATAATACAACCGCCTGGCCGGAAGGGTATTCGCCTTTCCATGAACACGGAAAATATCCTTGTCTATAAATATCTGTCAGCATTGTAAAAAAACCGGGCATATCCAATAACTTTTCCACATATGCCCATGCCATATCCCGCTTAATCATGTCGAAGAGTTCAAAACTAACAGCAGTCTCTTCACCTAAGTGTTGTCTCTCGATATATCCGCCGAATTTTTCCCAGACGACATCGCCTATTGCAGCGGAAACGGCATCAAAAGCTTCATCAACAGCATCGTCTCCGATTTTTTCCGACGCCGCAGCTTCCAACGCGCAAATCCGAGGCTCCCAAACATCCATATATCGTTTTCCCCAGGTATCGCAAGCCTCATAAAGCGAAAAAATCATATGATACTTTTCATTGGGGATGCCGCTCTTTTCAAACCAATTTATCGATCTGATTTCTTTTAAAAAAGCCGCTCCCTTTAAGTCGACCATTCCCTGCCCGACCTCCTCAAATGGTTTTTACATATATCATCCACAGCGGAATATTATCTTACAGCTGATCCGAGCAATGTACCTATCCCGTCCCTCAGGATAATATATAATAAAACCTGCCGCATAATACAGCAGGTTTTTTCACATTTATTGATCGTTTACTATACCAAAGCTTGATTTACCGTTCTTCTTTATTCTGTACATCGCGTCATCGGCTATGGAGATAATCTCTTCAACGGTCTTTTCTCCGGTGCTTACAATGTAAACACCGATAGATACGCTTACAGTAAGATGATCGTCAGTATCGCATACGAAACCGGCCTTAAGCTTGGCTAAAATATCCCTCGCTATATTTTCGGGAGCGTTTGTGGATACGTTACGGACACAAACTATAAATTCGTCTCCGCCGTAACGACCGATAAATCCAAAGTCATCTATAATCTCCGTAATAGAGCTTGTAACAAATTTAAGTACCTGATCTCCCGTCGCATGACTGTACTGGTCATTATAAATCTTGAAATCATCAATGTCAACGAATAGAATAGCAAAATTATCACTGCCTTCGGCAACCTTTGCGATTTCATTATTTATAACATTTTCAATGGTTTCACGGTTATAAACACCGGTGAGAGCATCATAGCTTGCACGCTTAATAAGCTGTAGCTCACCCTTCTTTGCACGGTCCACATCAGAAAGCACACCGATTATTTTAGCCACATTACCGTCATTATCACGTATGGTTGACGTTTTCATCTGCATCCATATATAATCGCCGTAAATGTTTTTCCAGCGGTAAGTATTATCCTTGAATTCCTCACCCTTTTCCAGCTTCGCCAAATCCTTACGGTACTGTTCGTTATCCTCCGGATGCACCTTTCCCTTAAGGAAGAAGCAATCGCTGAAATGATCCGAGGGGGCACGATAACTAAACTTTTTATTGAAGTTATTCGAAAAAGTTATGTTATTTGTCTTCAGATTCCACTCGAAAACTATGTCGTCCGACATTTCGACGATCGTGCGATAACGGCGTTCGCTGACCACAACATTATCAAGCAGATTATTAAAAGCAGTGGCTATATCTCCGTATTCGTTCCGGCCGGTGATTTCAACTCTGGAATCATGATCGCCCCTGTGTATTTTTGTAAGTGTGCTTTCTATCTTATTCAGCGGTCTGGTAACAAGAATAACGGCTACCACATAAACCGCAATAAATAATACGCAAAGACCCGCCACGAGTCCCGCAACGCTTGACGAAGCAGCGGACGACTGATTATACGCTCTGTCGGATTCGGTTATGGAAGAAACATACCAGTTTACGCCTCCCGTACATCTTACGGTATAGGATACCATCGGAGTTCTTCTTGCTTCAAAATATACCGAGGAATTAAGCTTAGACGAATCATCGATTACATTTTTTATCTCAATCCATTCAGAATTGGATCCGGAACCGGCAAGATCGCTTATCACTCCCTGGTACGAAGAATCCACAACGTGTCCCATTCCGTCCACCATTATGACTCTTCCGCTTCCGGGAAATAACCCCGCTTTTATTATGGAATCAAACTCACTATTATTAAAATACACCATGAAAATACGGTCATCAGCGATATAAGGGCACACTATCTCGTAATCGACCGCCTTATCATTTGAGTCAAGAATAACGCTTACATACGAATCGCCCTGTATCATAGAGTCAAGCTCCGTCTTCTCAAAAAGCTTATAATTAACATCCGAAGAAGGAGCAGCCTCGATCAGGATCTCACCGTTTTTGTCCAATATCAAAATGCGTCTTATACCGGCTTCCCCGTTCAAGTAAGCGCTTGCAGTATCAATAGCCGCCGTACGCCCGTCCTCGTTTTTAAGATCAGACGAAGCGAGCGCCTCATTATGCGCCACTATGGAAGTAACGGAATTCAGATTTTTTACGTATTGCGAAACATTTTCTGCTTCATTCACGGCAATATCCGAGCATATACGCTCATACTGACTTTTCGCAACGCCGCTCATAGTTGACGAGCAGTAAACGGCATAGGTTATTATTGAGGATATGGAAAAGAATATAAGAGCGATAATAAATAGTGTACGTATTTTCATCAATAGACTCCGTTTTCAATATGTATTTATTGCACATACAAAATGCGGCAGAGCTCCAAGGCCGCCGATACTTCTATTCCGCTTTTTCACGAAACCGCATGGAAACTATGTAAAACTTGCATTTACAGAAATATTACCGTCTGTAAAAATGACCATTTATTTAACTTTAAAGAAGCTTATATTTAGGGATCATTAAATTTAAAGAACGATGATACATCATGGATATCATTTTACCACGTTTTTTTTAAAATGTAAATGACTGTTTGTTAATTTGGTATAAATGCTGTAATTTGAGATTTGATTTTTGGTAATATTCACAACAGCTTGTTTAGAGCTCATCATATTCATAATTTGAAAAATCATTTTCTGTTCAGAGCGTATCGTGTGCCGGTTTGCTTTTTCGGCTGAATTATGGTATAATAACCTCAAACAGGGGAAAGTGGAAGATTTTATTTTAATGTTTGAGAACATTTTACCTTTTAAGTGGGATCGCTCTGCTTTGCTGTGGTTTATATAACCTCATAAAAATAAAGAGGGAGATTTTATTTTAATAACTGAAATTTTTTACCCTCTAATGAATTCACTTTTTATGCGGATTTTTATGATTTCAATGATGATACTTGCTATACCGATGATTATGAAACAATCGTAATATTTATTACGCCCAGGAAAATACCAAAAAACTTATCGGTTAATTCTGTAAAACAACGATGCTATGATTAAGAGCGATATTTACCGCATATCCGGCTTAGCATTTTTCGTATCCCAAAACAAAATTAACACAATGAAAAAAAGGAAAGTTTAATCGTTCAATTCTGTAATATTATCAATGGAGGTACAGCTGTGAGAAAAGATAGTTTTGTATATGCAAAAACAGAAAAAGAAGCGGATCTTTTGGTAAGACATACCGTCGCTACACTTGCCTTTGAAGGAATGATCGTTACGGATGATGAACAGAAGATGCTTAAGAAATTGGCTATGGGGGAGATTCGTTATGAGGATTATCTCCAGCAAGTGACAAAAGGTAATTTTGACGACTTCTGCAAGCAGGTGCTTGAGGGCGATTCATAAGAAGTCTGAATATTGCCGCCCGGATACTATATAACAGACGACAATGTCAGAGCATAAAATAATATCGACAAACAGGGGATTATTTTAAAAATAACCGCAAAATCAGTAAGGGCCGATTTGACTGAAGGACGCCGCCGACTGAACGCAAGACAGTTTTTTCGTGTTTCCGTGATCAGAAAGGTTAGTTCAAAGCGGCAGATATGGGAAAAAATCATATATTTGCCGATCGGTTCATTTGGTAATGTTCAATAGACATTTCCGCCAAAGCTTCGGCCGTAAAATCAATAAACATCCGTTACAAACAAATAAGCCGCAATAAAGAAGGTTTACGATCCAATGTTCTCCCGCAATTTATAAAACACCTGCTCCGGGGCTTATGAAACGATCAGAAACAGCGCGGTATCTAAAGAAGAGAGGTTTTCCACGTGACGAACAAAAAAGTGAAGCAGCTGCAAAAAGCATATGAATTATGTGAAGAGTTCTTTTGTACGGGATATGATATCATGCAGGCCGGGAACGATTTTGCCCAGGATGACCATGAAAAACAAGAGTTTTTCAGAGTACTTTTCGGATACTTTGCGAAAAGAAAGCAAAAGGAGCTCGTTGAAAATAACGTTTATTAGGGCGTATCTGAGAACAAAGCAAATTAGTATTATTATGCTAAAAGCATTAAGATTTTAAGAAAAAAATCGGAGAAATGCGATGGTATTTTATAGCTAACCCTATTAGGATAACTATCGGTATTCTTTGACGCACAAGGCATCCGCTGTCAATAGAAAGCCTGCGGTTTGCGGCTTTTCAGATAGCCACTTATTATTCAAGGAAATCAAAACTTATGATAAAAATACTTTTTGTCTGCCACGGCAATATATGCCGTTCGCCTATGGCAGAATTTATTATGAAGCATATGGTGGAAAGGGCGGGGCTGACGGATGAGATTTACGTTGAATCCGCTGCCACAAGCACGGAAGAGTTGGGAAACGATATACATTCCGGAACCCGCCGAAAGCTCATTCAAATGGGCATACCTTTTGAAAAACGGCATGCAAGACAGGTTACAAGATCGGATTGCAGTAAATTCGATTACATTTCGGTTATGGACGAAAATAATATGCGCAATCTGAAGCGAATAACAGGAGACAACGGAAAGGAACGGTTTTTTAAGCTTCTTGATTTTACGGACCGGGCCGGAGAAGATATTGCGGATCCATGGTACACCGGAAATTTTGACGAAACGTATTCGGATATCGAAGAGGGCTGCCGCGGCATGCTTAAAATGCTCACCGATCGCTTAAACCCAAGCTATGCAGATTAGAAGCTATATGAAAAGCCGCAAATCCCACAGTTTTTTCTAATCGGGGACGCCTTTTGCGTCAAAGAACGCAGATGTTATACCAAAGGGATAACTATGAAATATCCTCGTATTTCTCCGCTTTTTCCTTGAAATCGCCACGCTTTAGCGTAATCCTATGATTTGCTTTGTTTTCAGTTACGACCTTATACCAATCTTTGGTGAGATATAGACAAATAATATTTATGACCAAGGATCAATGCTTGCGGTGCAACCTTAAAGCATGTCTACGACCTTATTAAGGATAAATATGAATATCATAAAACCCGCAGAATGTTATTGCGCATGAATTTGAGCGTAATCTTTTTGTATTTCAATAAAACACGGAACATCCTATGCAGGTATGAAGGGGCTTGTTTAATCCAACAGACAGGATCTTATTGATCAGAAGCAAATACATCACTATGCTTTTAAATGCAGAGGAAAACGAGCCTTAAATACCTATTTATTTTTTATGGCAACAACCCGCATTAATCATTTTCATGTAATATCCAACAGCCTGTTTACTTTATATCTAATAGCCTTTAAAGCAGAATATAAAAAATCAGACGCCGCGCACTTGGCCTATAAACCCGATATTACGGGATAAAACATTTATGGCGGTAAAACAATGTTAAAACCGCACTCCGCGAAGGGCGAACGAGTTTCAGAAAAGATATCCGATCACAGCTTGATAGCTATCGTTTATCAGCTACGCAACACAATACTCCCGATTTTTCACAATGCTTAAAAAATCCTTAAAAAAAGCGGCAACCCTATTTTGTTTTTTTAATCAGGCTATATCACGTTAAAGCCTTTTATTACTTATATTGCATTAAACTATGATAATCACAAGCATATCAATGACCGGATTTTTAAAACGGCAGACGCTATGAAAGGAAATTCAAATGACAGAGAAAAAAATTTTGGACAGCATCAATAAATTAAACAAAAACGACAGCTTTAAAGAAATAATAGAGCTTATCGAAGGCATGAACGAAGAAGAACATACACCGCGCATATTATGCGAGCTTGCAAGAGCCTACAATAATCTTGCCGCCTATGAAGATCCGGATAATATCGACGCGGATCTGCTCAAAAAATCCGTCTCGCTGCTTAAAAGCATAGAGAATCAGTTTCCGGAAAACGATCATCTGTTAAATTTCCGGCTCGGATACGCTCTGTTCTATCTCGACCGTAAGGGCGAAGCACTTGAAAGATTCCGGTGCGCTCTTGCCTCAGAACCGGAAGACGAGGATACAATTTTTTTTATTGACGAATGCAGCGACAGACTGGCCCTTCCATTATTTGAAAAGCCTTTTTCTCAAAGGATCAAGGAGGGGTGGAGGGTTTTTTCAGACGGCGAGGAAAAACTGCGGGAGCTGATTTCGGATAAAGCGGACAGCACAACAATTACGGAGCTGTGCCACAAACTTTTATCCTCAACTTTTACGGACGTATGCTTTGAGATCGGATTTAACGGAGAAAAATACGACCTTATTCTTTCACCCGAAAAAAACAAGTATATGCTTTACCTTCTTGACGCCTTCAGAAAGCATGCTCCGGAAAACGTAAAAAAACACTGGAATATACTGTTGGGAAGACAGCCCTCCACCAATGCAAAGCTTGGATTCTTCGGAAAACAGATCTCGCCCTCCGAAGTAACCGTAACCATACAACAGCGGGACGGAGCCAAAAGCTGCTGCGTCACAGGCTACTGCGAAGGCTTGTCCGCATTGCTCGGTGCCAACAGAAACGAGGCGCTGTGGTTCTTTGATCTGCTTCTGGATATGACCCTCGGAGAGATAGTAAACATGAAATATGTGGAAACCATCGATCTTGCCGAAAAACCTTTCGGAGAAGAGGATGACGCCTTCCCTCTCACTAAGCTCCCCGAAATATTAAATGAAAGGTTCAAGGTAAACGAAGGTCTTAATAATGCGGAAAACTACTTGGACAGCTGCACCGCCTATGAAATGAAGCCCCATGAACCCGGTGAAGAGGATGAGTACATAACTCCAAGACATGATGTGTTTGTCGGTTTTACATGTCTTACTCCCTTTATCGAAGATTATTACAACAATGACCCCACAATGTCAAATCAAGCCGATAACGACGGTGTTTCAGCCGGTTTTATTTTCTATCCGATATACGGATTTCAAGGCGATGAAAACGAATCCACCGGGAAAAAGCTGTTGGACTTCCGGGACAGGCTTCAGGAATATATTCAAGAAAAGGCGGGAGACTCCGTCGTATTCATCGGAGGAGCTTCAGGAACGGACAACAGCTATCTTGATTTCATTTCTTGGGATCTCAGAGCGGTTCTGAAGGCCGCGGAGGATTTTTTATCAAAAGAGGACGCCGTTCCTCAGGCATATTATCAAAGCTTCAGAACCGACGTTCAGTGCGTTGCCATAAAGTACGGCGACGATCAGTAGAAATGCTTTTCCCATCATGTATTATTCTTTAACAAAAGAGCCGAACCGGCTCTTTTTATTTTTATAAAACATCAGCATATCAGCCAGTCAGAAGCAGTCAAATTGTTTTCAAGCATCAGCCGGTTTAATTATTAAATCAACCTTATCAGTCGGATCCGGCAGATTTTCGATACCTCTATCCTGTTTGTTCAGCCTTTAAACGGATACAGGATGTTACCAAGCATGAGATTGCATGACTTTGTTTTTATTTTTGGTTAGCGTAAGCTAACCGAAAATAAAGTGAGAATTCGGGAAAAGAAGGAACGAAGGAATGAGGGTTTGCGGGGACGGTTAGAGGGGTAATT
>CAJTTE010000023.1 GCA_910579265.1 uncultured Ruminiclostridium sp.
GGCTTTCTCTCAATATCTTTTTTTCGATTGTCCAATATCTATTGTAGCTCTACATCTGTAAATGAAAAAAATTTTAAAAAGCGGTTGCAATTAAACGGAATCTGTGATATAGTTAAAATATATGATTTACAATCAGAAGAACGGCGGAAGAATGAATATATATCATTTTAAAAGCCTTTTATAATTGATTCTGCTTTAACGGCAAATGTGCGATTTTAAAATTCAGTTGTTCGGGAAAGAAGGATGAAGACGAACAATTTCATTCAGTTCATTTGTCGAAGAAAGGATACAGAAATGGAAAAAATCAGAAAGGTGAAAAGAGAAACCTTTGTTTTTATTATTATAAGCTTTGTTGTTTTAATAAGCGTTGTGATTGGTTCAATGACGTTTTTTACGGTTGTTTTAGCGAATAAAAACGAACAGGTGATCAGCGACATAGGAAATCTTTATATGTCCGGAATAAGCAAGGAAATCTCAATGCATTTTGAAACGACTATAGATTTGCGGCTTAACCAGTTGGAAACAGTTGTTATAAGAAATAAATCGGAAAGCTTTGATAATTATCAGGAGTTGATCAATCGTCTTTCGTATGAAGGTAATATATGTGAATTCAACTGTATGGCTATGATGAGCGATAAAGGTGAATTTCAAATGATATACGGTGATGAAATCAAGTTAAGCGATCCGGAGCCGTTTATAAATTCTTTGAATAATGATGAAAAGAAGGTTGCTATAGGAAAAAATTCCAAGGGAGAAGACGTAATTGTCATGGGTATCTCGACCGTATACCCTATGGAAAGCGGGGAAAAGTGTACGGCTTTGATCGGAGGGATACCGGTAGATTACATTGACTATATCCTTTCTTTGGATATTGACGATTCATCAACACTTACATATTCACATATAATAAGGCGGGACGGAAGTTTTATAATCCAAAGTGCAAATGTTTCCGAGACAAATTATTTTGACAGAATAATAGCGTCTTATGATGATTATAAGGGGAAGGATGCTTATCAGTACGTCAAGGAATTTAAAGAAGCGATCAATAAAAATGAAAACTATTTTACGACATACTCTTTTGAAGGGGAAATAAGAAGTCTTTACTGTACAAGGCTGCCTAATTCGGAATGGTATCTGGTAACGGTTATGCCTTACGGAGACGTTGATATTGTCGTCAATAGTATGGAAAAGGACAGAACATTCAATTTCTCATTAAGCATGGCGATTGTGTTGTTCTTTGTTGTTGTTGTTTTTATTATCTATTTTATATTGACGCAGAAACAGATAAAGGAAATTGAGGCGGCACGCAAAGAGGCAACAATAGCAAATAAGGCAAAAAGCGAGTTCCTTTCCAATATGAGTCATGATATACGCACTCCCATGAACGCGATTGTCGGTATGACCGCAATCGCAATAAGCAATATTGATAATAAGCAGCAGATACAAACCTGCCTTAAAAAAATATCTCTTTCAAGTAAGCATCTTCTCGGTCTGATTAATGATATTCTGGATATGTCCAAAATAGAGAGCGGAAAAATGACGCTCAATATGGACAGCGTTTCTCTGCGCGAGGTTATGGATAGTCTGGTAAATATTGTTCAACCGCAGGTTAAGAGTAAAAACCAGCGTTTTGACGTGCTGATCCATGATATACAGACCGAAAATGTTTTTTGTGACAGCGTGCGCCTTAATCAGGTAATTTTGAATCTATTGTCCAACGCCGTAAAATTCACACCGAATGAAGGAACTATTCAGGTCGTTCTTTACCAAGAGGATTCCGAGTTGGGCGACGATTATGTCAAAGTACATATCATCGTAAAAGATAACGGCATAGGAATGTCTCCGGAATTCATGGACAAAATATTTGATTCGTTTGCAAGAGAGGACAATAAGAGGGTACATAAAACAGAGGGTACCGGTCTCGGTATGGCAATCACAAAATATATCGTTGACGCCATGAAGGGAACTATAGCCGTAGAAAGCGAACAGGGGAAGGGAACAACGTTCCACATTACTGTTGATTTTGAAAAGGTTCTTGATATCGACGAAGAAATGATACTGCCTAATTGGCATATGCTTGTCGTTGATGATGATAAAGAGATTTGTATGGGAGTCATGAATTCTCTTACGGAAATCGGAGTAAAAGCGGAATGGGCATTGGATGGGGAATCCGCTTTGAAAATGATCGAGGAGCATCATATAAAGCATGATGATTACCATATCATACTTCTGGACTGGAAGCTTCCGGGAATTGACGGAATAGAAACGGCTCGTCGTATTCATCAGATAATAGATGAGGATATTCCCATTATACTTATTTCAGCGTATGATTGCAGTGAGATCGAGAATGAGGCGAAAAAAGCGGGAGTATCCGGATTTATTTCAAAGCCGCTCTTTAAATCAACTCTTTTCTACGGACTTAGGCAATTTGCCGATAATGCGGAGGATATTGCCATTCAGATAGAAGAGAAGAAAACGGAGCTTAATGGCATAAGAATTCTTGTAGCAGAGGATAACGAGCTCAACTGGGAGATAGCAAATGAGCTTTTATCGGCCGAATTGGGTCTTGTGTTGGATTTGGCGGAAAACGGTCAAATTTGTGTTGATAAATTCAACAATTCTCCCATTGGCTATTATGCCGCGATACTTATGGACGTAAGAATGCCAATAATGAACGGACTTGAGGCAACCGAAGCTATACGTAAGCTCAATCGTTCCGATTCGGATCTTCCTATTATTGCCATGACAGCCGATGCCTTTTCAGAAGACATAAAAAAATGTCTGGACAGTGGTATGAACGCACATGTCGCTAAGCCCATAGATGTTGGTGATGTTGGAAGGCTTCTTGATAAGTTTATAAATAAAAAATGATATGATGGATTTTAAAAGCTGCCGTTATGATTTTTGGCAGCTTTTAATTGTAGCATAATTAAAAATAAGGTTCGGGTTAAAAATGCGATCGCGTGATAACGTGAGTTAATGGTCACATTGCTGTTATAATTCTTGGCAAATCTTAAAATACCTACTTTTATTTATATTGGTTTTTCCTTATGTATTCACTTATGTACCGTTTTAAAAGAATTTATACAGCCTCACAATGAGGGTTAGTTAACATAATATGAATTGATTATGTAAACCGGAAATTATTTTAGATTTAATAAAAATAACAGATATGACGAGATCGGTTTGTGCATAGCATGATCCGTGAATGAACGGCAAAAGCGCAACACATTTGTGAATAATAAACCGAGGATCGATCGGGGCAAGGCAGATATCGGATAAAACACCAATCCCTGCTTGCAGAGCTTTTTCAATGCTTCAGCATTATGTAAACCAACATACCACGGCTTGCTCCGGACGGCGATATGTGGGTATTTATGGATTCTGTTGACACTTTATAATGCCCGGATTTTCACAGAAGTGTTTTTTAACGAGATGATGGAATGACTTGTTTGATGTGATAATGGAATAAAGCTTCGGAGTTTCGGAGATGAAAAGTATGACGGCATTTTTACGATTAAGTGGTGTTAAATAGTTTTATGTATAAGCAGAACACTATAAACTGTTTATTAAAGGAAATTTTGTAATGATACTTCAAGATAATGTGATCAAAGAATATTTAAAAAATGTTTATTTTATAACCGGAACTCCTTGCGGCGGAAAGACAACAATCTCACGAGAGTTGGCAAAACGACACAATTTATTGGTTTATGATATTGATGAGCAGTTTGAAAAGCACCGGAAAATGTCAAATCCTGCTTTTCAGCCGTCAATGAATAAGGTTTTTAAGGATGCGGATGAGTTTTTTGGGCGTACTGTAGAGGAATATAAAAAATGGTTGATTGAAAACACAAGGGAACAATTGGATTTTGTATTATTGGACTTGATCCGCCTTTCACAAAATCAAATCGTATTGTGTGACTGCCATTTGACGGTGGAAGAAGCTAAAAAAATCACGGAAGCATCCCGAATAGTTTTTTTAATAAAGGAACCTTCAAATTTAGTTGATGATTACTGCAACCGACCAGATCATAAAGGATTTAGCGATTTTATTAACAGTACGTCTGACACCGAGAAGGCAAAGAAGATGTGCAATGCAACCCTGAAAAGCCTAAATGAGAAAAGGTGTAGGGATATCAAGGATAGTGATTATTATTGGATCGAACGAACCGCAAAAGGTACGATCGATGAAACTGCGGAAAAAGTAGAAAGACACTTTGGATTTATAAAAAAATATTTTAACATGAATGAATTGGAGATAAAAAGAGTAGACAAAGGCACGGACTTGGCTGATAAACTAATTGATTTTGTTGAAAATTTTTCATGGGAAGACGTAAAAAAACATATGCTGGAAATACTTCGGTCGTGGATGTTTACCGATTGGGAAACGCCGTTTGCAGCAATAGTAAACGGTGAAATTGCGGGGATGGCTACTATCATGAGGACAGACTATTATCCGATGCCCGAAATATATCCATGGATATCAAGTATTTTTGTAACGGAAAAATATCGCGGATACAGGATCAGCGAAAAGCTGATTGATTTTGCGAATCAGTATGCAAAAGAAAATGGATTTAACAAAACATATATCCCATCAGAGCATACAGGCCTGTATGAAAAGTATGGATATCGTTATGTTAAAGATATTTTAAATTACGGTAACGGAAAAGACAGATTGTATGTCAAAGAACTGAAGAAATAATGAGGGTCCGACGACTTAATATTTATAACTACTGGGTTTACTTAAAATATCAGTGGGACTGAGTATGTCTGTGTTTCCTCCTGAAAGCTTACTATTGTTAAGAGGATTTTAAAAAATTTGGCTTTTAACAGACCTGATAAAAATTAATCTTATTCTGAATTCCGAAAAAATTTATTTGCGGATAGTTATATAATGTTCTGTTTCATATATCAGATGATATTCAAATAATAAACATGTGATTTGTTTTTTAGGATTGATCACATTTTTATAACGTAGTAAAAAATGCCGCACATGCGTTAAATCCGATTCATACAATGCCTCGCTTTTCATATGGTGCTTAAATAAATTTTATTTTATTAAAAGCTTTCCGTACTGTCCGTTAAAGAATTATGTTTAATCGGAGAGAGGGCAGCCGAATGATGTTGTCATATAAAATTAAAAAGGGAAAAGCTTGTAACAAAACAGATCTATTCTATATTTTTTGAAATACAATACGGGCTGCGGCCATAAAAAGAGATATGGGAGCAGAGTAATATTGACAAATAAAGCTGCGGCATGTTACAATAAAAATATATATATTAGACTGTAATAAACAGTATGATACAGACAGAGATCTGTAGGACCGTATCAGCCTGAGCAAATTTGCCTATGGACAATAGCGCTGCTTCCGAGCCTGATCTATAAATTGTAAACGGGATATGACGATTTTGAAAATCGAAATATAAATAAAACTTTTTCGCGTTGATTATATCCGGAGCACCGGAGGTTATTTTCATAATAATCGGATTTTCGCCGTAAACATTGTTGTTATATCACTTTTGCACTATCATCAAACGAATAAGAGCAAAATATTCATACGTGTGCCCGGGTATAAAAGTAACTATGGATATACGGAGCAAAATTTTTATTTTGACCGGTTGGCAAATGTACGGTAACGGTTTTATGGTTTCAACAATGCCCGTTATAATGAAATATGCTTTTTATGTAATGGGAGTATATTATATTCTGATCGCGTATGAAGCTTGTACCGGCTGACAGAAAAAACATGCTGTTTTTTGCGGAATATCAATCTCTTTACGGTACTTTTGCATATGACAACGGCGGAATTTTTCTATAATGAAACACATACTGTATCTTATCTAAAGATAACGTATATATTACGGGTTTCAGGACAAGATCCTTTAAAATTTATTTAATGTCATGCTTCATATTGCGGGATGATTTAAAAGTAAGCTGTCGTATTATGTTATCCCATGTAATACGGATATGGCGGTACAGCTATATCTTTATCATAAGGGACTTAAACGGATCAAAGAAATATTCGGCTTCTATACGGGCTCTGATCAACCGGAATGTCAGAGTGGCTGTAATATTTGTAAAATAAAACGGATATTCGTGAGGTTTTTATGCGACAGGTTTATTTATTATGGCATTGCCACGAGCTGAGAGATGATCTGGGGGTTCATGACGAAGAGAAGCTTATAGGTGTTTTTTCACGAAGGGAAAAGGCGCGCGAGGCGATTGAATTGTTAAAAAGCAAGGATGGCTTTAAAGATTATCCTTTGGAATGCTTTGAAATACATAAGACGGTAATAGACGGCATTAATTGGATCGATGGCTTTTGTACTGTTTATTGGAGCGAATGAGATCCGGAGGTCAATATATGAATTTTATTGAGGTAATTGAAAACAAAAGAAATAAAAAAGCGCTATCCGAGGAAGAGATCAGATTTTTTATCAATAGTGTTACCGATGGTTCTGTTCCGGATTATCAGATAAGCGCCCTTCTTATGGCGATTTATCTTAACGGAATGAGCGACGGAGAGTTGTCAATTCTTACTGACGCAATGGCAAAAAGCGGCGATCGTGTTGATCTTAGTTACATTGACGGAATTAAAGTCGATAAGCACTCCAGCGGCGGAGTAGGGGACAAGGTCACTCTTGCGGTTGCGCCAATGGTTTCGGCCTGCGGACTTACGGTTGCTAAAATGTCGGGCAGGGGATTAGGCTTCAGCGGCGGGACTATCGATAAGCTGGAATCTATTCCTGGATTCCGGACTGCTCTTTCCGAAGAGGAATTTGTTGAATTTATAAAAAGAGACGGAATTGCTCTTATGGGGCAGACTAAAAATGTTGCTCCGGCGGATAAAAAGATTTATGCTCTGCGAGATGTAACCGGCACTGTGGAAAGTATTCCGCTTATTGCCGCGAGTATTATGAGCAAAAAGCTTGCCTGCGGTTCGGACAGCATAGTTCTTGACGTCAAGTGCGGTTCCGGGGCGTTTATGAAATCGTTTGAGGACGCCGCGGCTTTGGCTGAAAAAATGGAACATATAGGCCGGGCAAACGGACGAAGCATATATGCACTTATTACAAACATGGATCAGCCGTTGGGTAGGGCGGTAGGTAATGCGCTTGAAGTAAAGGAAGCTATTGATATACTTAAAGGAATTGGTCCTAATGATGTTACGGAGCTTTGTTTTATCATAGGCTCATTTATGCTTCTGGCCGGAAAAAAGTCCGATAATCTCGATCAGGCACGTCAAATGTTAGAGAGCTCCGTTAAAAACGGTTCGGCTCTTGAAAAATTTAAGCGGTTTATAGAAAACCAGGGCGGTGATCCCCGTATTATTCATGACCCGGAGCTGCTGCCGTCAGCCAAGACGGTTATTACCGCCAAAGCACCTTCGGACGGTACTGTTACGTCTATAGACGGAGAAAAGATCGGGACGGCTGCCTTAACCGTCAGGGCCGGAAGAATTTTAAAAAACGACGTCATAGATCATTCCAGCGGATTCGTGCTTCTGGCCAAGACAGGCGATAAGGTTTCTAAGGGACAGGCATTAGCGGAAATACATGCTCCGGATAAGGAAACCGCTGAGGCAGCTGAAAGACAGATCGTCGATGCATACGGTTTTTCTGGTAAACCTGAAGCTAAGAAGCTTCTTCTCGGATATTTTGACAGGGAGGGCCTTCACATTGATCAGAATAAGTATTGAGGACAGCGGATTCGCTTTACTTGCGCAAAAAGCAAGGGAGGCTATGGAAAAATCCTATTGTCCCTATTCGGGATATAGGGTAGGGGCGGCCGTTATTACCGGGCAGAATAAAATTTATACCGGATGCAATATTGAAAACGGAAGCTATGGAGCGTCTAATTGCGCCGAAAGAACGGCTTTATTCAAAGCGGTCAGCGAGGGAGAAAGAGACTTTTCCGCTTTGGCTGTTTTTACCGATGAAGGGAATTCTCCTCCTTTCCCGTGCGGTATTTGCAGGCAGGTCTTAAGTGAATTCTGTTCTTCGGATATGCCCTTGATTATTTTCGACGGGGATAAATCGGTTTATAATGTTACTTTAGGCGAGCTTTTACCCTTTGCTTTTGAATTAAATAAAGAATAATTAATGAAAGGATAACCTAAATGAAGAAAGCCGTTAGAAATCTTAGCAGTTTATTTATTTCCGCATGCATGCTGTTCACAGCGTGCAGCAGCGGAAACAGCCTTACCGGAACGGGAGCGGATATTCCCGAATTTGAGATCCAGCAGCGGGAGCTCCCCGAAAGCGAAGGCCTTAGTTTTGTAAAGAAGCTTAAGCTTGGCTGGAATCTTGGCAATACTCTTGATGCAAATAAAAGGACATCAGAAGAAAGCGCATCGGAGACAGCATGGGGTGCGCCTATGACAACGGAGGAGATGATAAAGGCTATTAAAAACGCAGGTTTTAATACTCTGAGGCTTCCCGTTACCTGGCACACACATATGGATGAGAACTATAAAATAACCGAGTACTGGATGGGGCGGGTAAAAGAGGTCGTTGACTACGCTTATAATAACGGAATGTACGTAATTCTTAATATCCATCATGATACGGATATAAAATATTATTATCCGTCATATGATACCCTGGATAACACAAAAAAATATTCAAAAGAGGTATGGACTCAGATTTGTGAAACATTTAAGGATTATGACGAACGTCTTATTTTTGAGTCGATAAACGAACCGAGACTAATCGGTACGTCGAATGAATGGTGGGTTGATACCAACAGTGATTTGGGTAAAGAAGTCATCGACTGCATTATGCAGGTGAATCAGGAATTCGTGGATATTGTAAGAGCCAGCGGGGGAAACAATGACAAAAGATATCTTATGGCACCCAGCTATTGCGCTTCGCCCGCTTTTGCGTGCGCCGACAGCTTCAGCTTGCCCGATGACCCGGCAGACAGAATCATTGCTTCAGTACATGCGTATGAGCCTTACGATTTTGCACTTTCGGATAAAATGGAAGCTTCAAAATTTGATCCGGAACGAATGGGCAGATTGATAGATAAAGTAATGGACGGTCTTTACGATAAATTTACTTCAAAAGGCATTCCGGTAGTCATAGGTGAATTCGGTTCGCGTAATAAGAATGAAAATACGGAATCAAGGATAGCTCATGCCGGTTATTATGTCGCTTCGGCAAGAGCAGCCGGTATAAGCTGCGTATGGTGGGATAACAATGCCTTTACGGGTAACGGCGAATTATTCGGTCTGTACAACAGGAGCGAAATGGATTGGACATATCCGGATATAGCTTTGGCGCTTATTAAAAACTGCGAGTAAATTTAAAGTATCGTTAATGTCATGCGGTTTATAATCCGTAGTATATATGCGTTTCTTTATAGTGGCATACCCTTGGAAATACGGGACAAATCCTTTAAAGATCTTGAAAGATAATAATCGTTGTATCCGGGGTTATTCTCATGCTTCTTCCATTGCTCCGGTGCAGTTTAGGAATACTCGTATATCGTCCCTTTGTCCGCCGCTATCTAAAGTTCAACTTCAGTCAGAGCGAACCGATGCGGATTGCCGCCGTTTTTTTCTATTTTGTTCCCGGTCAGGCGTATATAGAAAAAATATAATAACAGTTAAAAGAAAGCTTAAGTTACTTTGTGCCCGTAATATATAAACGGATAACGGCGAACATGCTTTGGCGACGGGAGATAGAATTTTAGAGTAGTCGTCTCTTTTATCTTTCCGGCACGCATGATTAACAGGCTAACCGTTTACTGCGGCGGATATTTTTTGCTGCTGTCGTATCGGTCGGCTTTTATCGCAATAACGATCCGTATTTGAATTACGAATTGAATTACGAATAATAAAGATATGGAGCTTACCGATCAATATGTTTGATAAATATTCTTTGCTTCGACGACTTCAGGAACTTTCGTTTTCCGAAAATGAGTACTGGGTAGTCGCCGGCGCCGCTATGGTTTTACATGGGTTTCGATTTCAGACACATGATATCGATTTGGGCTGCACCACACTTCTGGCGGATAAATTAGAGCAGCAGGGGTATATGGTTTTACGCGGTAAGGATGGAAGCAGAAAAATTTTATTTTCCGAAGATATCGAGATTTTTGAAAACTGGATTGATGGTACGGTGGAAATAATCAGCGGAGTTCCCGTTGTGTCCGTGGACGGACTTATAGCGATGAAAAGGAAGCTTGGCAGGAAAAAAGATTTAACGGATATCGATTTAATAGAAAAGTCGAGAGGAGCCAGCCGGTTTTAATAGATTACGGTTTACCATGAAGGTGAGAAATTAATATTGCAAACAAAATGTGTTCCGGATTTGTGCTAAGCAAGCGTAGTGTATATTTCAAACCGGTAGATCGGCGGGAAAAAATAATCTGTTTGATAAATCGGGAATTGTCGGTAAGTGAATTGAATTCCTTTTATTTTTGATGCTTTAGGGGCTGATAAATTTAAACTGCATGTACTTTTCATATTTTTATGACAAATTATAAACTTAACAGGAATTTTAAAGTTCAAGAAAAAATAATACGTTTTTATTTGTTGATGCATCTGTGATATCCTGTATAATATCAAGAAATGAAAAATTATAATCAGGGTGTTTCAAAGACTCATATCATCTATGCTTTTCGGGTTTATTATTTGAAATCAAGGTATAAAAAGCAAAAAAATAATACATGCACTTTTATTCTTTGTATTAGACAATGAAGTTATTGTATGGACAGACGGCGGACAATAAGGGTAAAAAACAGGATGAAGGCAATTATAACAGATTTGGATCGGACCTTGCTCCACACAGATAAGACTGTGTCGGAATATACATACGCTATACTTAAAGAGTGTCATAAGAGCGGAATTGTTCTTATGGCGGCGACTGCCCGTCCGGAAAGATCCATTTTAACCTATCATGATAGAATTGGCTTCGATGCGATAACCACATTAAACGGTGCGCGGATTATTTTGCCAAATAGTATAATCGAAAACGGTATTATGCCGTCAAGTGCAGATAACATTTTGAAAAAGGTAATTATGATACCCGATTTGGTTTTGTCGGCGGAAACAGGAAACGGTTTATTTTCAAATGTTCCGATCCCGGGATTGGATACTACGGTCATTAGCGAATTCCTTGCCCTGCCTACAGAAAGCATTATATACAAGCTGCTGCTTAGCAGTAAAACAAATAACATAAAACAGGAAATAAAAAAGGCTTTAACCGAAGATACTTACATGACTGCGGCAGCGGGTACATTAATACAGATTATGAGTATTTCATCTACCAAGTGGAATGGAATCAAGGCTATGTTGAAAGCTGTGGGTATCAAGCAGAATGACGCAATTTATTTCGGAGACGATTATGATGATATAGAACCAATAGAGAAATGCGGCGCTGGCATTGCTGTTTCTAATGCTATTGGAGAGGTTCTTGACGCGGCAGATTTTATAACAGAAAGCAATGATATGGATGGCGTAGCTAAATACATTGAAAAAAATTTGTTATAATATTTTGTGTGATTTTTTTCTCGGCAGGACCCATAACAAGCATATGGGAAGAAATGGCACAAGTAATACTCCGATGGGAAGCTTACTTATGATAAACTTAATGCTTTTGAGTGTTAGCGGAGATTTAGGTGTTTTATTGATAAAATATAACAGCCCATACTTTTCTTAAAAATCATCGAATTACAAACCAGGCTTATGGAGAAAAAACAATGGAATACATACGAGTGACAAAAGAAAATATTGACAAAGAACATATTTGTTGCGCAATATCCAATAACAAGGATATACAGGTTTCGTCCAAAAAGGACTGGATGATGCGGTGTTTTGATGACGGGCTTGTTTTTTTAAAAAGCACGGAGAGAGGTAAATGCTTTATTGAATATGTTCCGGCGGAAAATGCGTGGGTTCCTATTATTGCAAAAAACTATATGTACATAGATTGCTTATGGGTATCAGGCTCATTCAAAGGACATGGATACTCAAATGATCTGTTAAACGAATGCATAAAAGACTCCGAAGAAAAAGGTAAGTCAGGGCTTTGCATTCTTTCTTCAGCAAAGAAGAAGCCGTTTTTGTCCGATCCAAAATATTTACTGCACAAAGGATTTAAAGCTGCCGATATGTCAGATGTGGGAATCAATTTAATGTATCTTCCTTTTGACGAAAAGGCAATTGTTCCACAGTTTACAGAATCGGCAAGGCATCCGCATATCGAAGAAAAGGGCTATGTTTTATATTATACAAGCCAGTGTCCTTTCAACGGCAGGTATGTGCCGGTTCTCGAACAGACTGCTTCGGAGAATAAAATTCCGTTTAAAGCAGTTCATATCGAAACCAAAGAACAGGCACAGGCTGCACCAAGTCCGTGTACGACTTATGCAATGTTTTATAATGGAGAATTTCTTACAAATGAACAATTTAGTGATAAAAAGTTTTTGAAAACGGTACAAGAAAAACAGACAGCTTATAATTTATCGGACTGACAGCTCAAGCAGACCTTTTGATATGTAACTGCGGCGAAATCGGCGCCGCGGCGGGTCTGACATTCCGGCAATAATATTTTGTATCATGTTGATGATTGTCTGAGATATAGGCGTAATACGGACTTTTTGTTTTACAAAAGTCTTTTTATCCTTTTTTTAAAAAAAGTATTGACAAGCCGACTATTGTGTGATATACTAATATCACCTCAATAGAGGGCTTATTTTTTTGTGCAAAAAATGGTCCGGCAGGAATAGGGTTTCCTGTGTGAGGGAGGCTAAGTTCGACCGTATCGAACAATTTAATAGGAGGTGCCGAAAATGAGAGTTAAAATCACTATGGCTTGTACAGAGTGCAAGCAGCGCAATTACAATACCAAGAAAAACAAAAAGAATGACCCTGACAGAATTGAAATGAACAAATACTGCAAATTCTGCCGCAAGCACACGCTCCATAAGGAAACCAAGTAAGGAGGACCGGTAATGGCAAACGAGCTTGAAAAAAAAGCCCAGAAAAATGCGGAAAAGGCTAAAAAGGAAAGGCAGATCGCAGCTATGAAGGCCGCCGCTGCCAAAAAGCCCAAGAAGTCGCCTATCAAGTACTTCAAAGAAGTAAGGTCCGAATTCAAGAAGGTTTCATGGCCTTCAAGAAAACAAGTTTTCAACAATACGGTAGTCGTACTTGTAACCATAGTTATTTCGGCTATCGGCGTTTGGGCGCTTGACTTTCTGTTCAGCTCAGTATGGAGCTTAATGCTTAGTAAGTAATTGAAGGGGATAACCTATGTCAGAAGCTAAATGGTATATTTTACACACGTTTTCGGGTTATGAAAAAAAGGTTGCCGACAATATCAAGAAGGTGGTTGAAAACAGAAATCTTCAACATCTTATTGAGGAGGTAATGGTTCCTACCGAAACCATTACGGAAAATCATGACGGAAAGGTAAAATCTTATGAAAGTAAGATATATCCGAGTTATGTTTATGTTAAAATGGTAATGACCGACGAATCGTGGTATATCTGTCGCAACACAAGAGGCTGCACAGGCTTCGTAGGCCCCGGATCAAAGCCCATTCCTCTTACGGATGAGGAGGTAGCCAATCTCGGCGTGGTTCAGAAGCCCGCAGAGATCACATTTAAGGCCGGAGATCTTGTAAGTATCATTTCAGGTAATCTGAAGGATTTCGAGGGAACCGTCAAGGAGATCGACGAGGCCGCAGGTACGGCTGTTGTTACGGTTTCAATGTTTGGCAGGGAAACACCCACCACGTTAGATCTGTCGTTGATACGCAAAATCAACTGATAAAGATCGATACCGATTTTCAGAACAATGTTTCATCGTATGGAACAAATGCGATAGAGCATAATTAAATCGACTTATCGGTATAAGAAAAGTTCTTTAAGTTTTTGGAGGTAAAATAAAATGGCTCAGAAGGTAGTCGGATTTATTAAATTACAAATTGCAGCGGGTAAAGCTACACCCGCTCCGCCCGTAGGTCCAGCGCTCGGTCAGCACGGTGTAAACATCGCCGCTTTTACAAAGGAATTCAATGAACGCACAAAGGCCGATATGGGACTTATCATTCCTGTTGTTATCACAGTTTATGCGGACAGAAGCTTTTCATTTATTACCAAAACTCCCCCTGCGGCAGTTTTGATCAAGAAAGCCTGCGGAATCGAGACCGCATCCGGAACACCCAATAAGACCAAGGTAGCTAAGATCACCAAAGCTCAGGTACAGCAGATCGCGGAAACCAAGATGAGAGATCTTAACGCTGCTAATCTTGATGCCGCTATGTCTATGATAGCGGGTACATGCCGCTCAATGGGTATTGAGGTAGTTGACTGAGATATGTAATCCGATTTGGGTTTATGCTTTTTCAGTGGGCGAATATTCGTCAGCTGCCAATGCTCAAATAAAAATACGGGTTTATATTCCATAAACAATAATGACGGTGGGAGGTTCTGAGAACCGATTGACCACAAGGAGGATAATAAATGAAACACGGTAAAAAGTATAATGAAAGCGCAAAGCTTATAGAATCAACAAAATATTATGAGACAGCCGAGGCGCTGGGACTGGTTTGTCAGACGGCCAAGGCTAAGTTTGACGAAACCGTTGAGCTTCATATCAGACTCGGCGTTGACTCACGTCACGCAGATCAGCAGGTAAGAGGCGCGGTCGTTCTTCCCAACGGAACGGGAAAGACGGTAAGAGCGCTTGTATTCGCAAAGGGTGATAAGATCAAGGAAGCTCAGGACGCCGGCGCAGATTATGTTGCCGATGACGATACCGTAAAGAAGATTCAGGACGGTTGGATGGATTTTGACGTGGTTATCGCAACTCCTGATATGATGGGCGTTGTAGGACGTCTTGGTAAAGTCCTTGGTCCTCGCGGACTTATGCCTAACCCTAAAGCCGGCACTGTTACGCCTGATGTTGCCAAAGCAGTTCAGGAGGCAAAGGCAGGTAAAATAGAATATCGTCTTGATAAGGCAAACATTATTCACTGTCCCATCGGAAAAGCATCCTTCGGAACCGAGAAGCTCGAACAAAATTTTGAGGCTCTTATGAATGCAGTCGTTAAGGCTAAGCCGGCAGCAGCAAAGGGCACATATATAAAGAGCTGTACCGTTTCTTCTACTATGGGTCCCGGCGTTAAAGTGAATACTGTTAAGTTCGGTTCTTAAATTCCGTTTATTTAAAGAAATCCACACAGGGAGATCGATTTCGAAGATGGAATGGTTTAGCTATGTTAAATTCGTGGATGATATCAACAGTCTTGGCGGCGTTGATTCAGTATCAAAGGCAACTGAAGGCTATCCTTTTGAATTAAGGGCAGATGTTCTTAAAAGCTACTATGACGCTGAACGTGTTCCGAACTATGCTACGCGTCAAAGCCTGGCAACCAGTATGAAATTTGATTGCAACCGATATTTATTTTAGGATATATCTGTTAAGCCGCAAAATGCACGACTTCTATTAACAGCTGACGATTTTACTTCAAAAAATGCAAATTTTACTTGAAATCGCCATGCTTTAGAATAATCGTACAAATTTGCTTTGTTTTAGATATGCACTATTGACATGTAATATAAAAAATCACGCTTGGGGATATTGACAGGCGTGATTTTATTTATTAAAATATAATTATAGTTTTACGTCCGGAGATGAAAAATTTAAAATAACAGGAGACTCTTAAATGGGAATATTCAGAAAAAAAGAACCGGCAGATGCAACATTGCCAAAAACGGATGCCGAAAAGTGGGTGACTTACTGCTACGCCATGTGGTCAAAATATGCAAACGGAGATTGGCATTATATTGCCGGATCCGTTGAATTCAGCAAATCCGAAGGGGCTTCTATGAGGGTAATGCTCCGAAGAGATTGGGAAATAAATAACAAGGACGAGCTTCTGGATATGGTAAGCTATCTCACTTCTTTTTACGAAGAGGGGACGGATGTGGAGCAGGAGGATATCGCGATCGGCGCATGGGATCTTTGCCGTGCCTGTCAGATACTTGGTATGGGTTATCTTGGAGGAATCATACAGCGGCAGGAAATGTTTGACGAATCTTTAAAGGTAGGCAGAATCATACAGGAATATTATCATTCATGGCAGGAGCTTTACGAAAGTTATCTGAACGGATATCGTGACTGGAGAAGCGGGAATGACAACGGAGCACAGGAGGATATTGCCGAAAGAGAGCGTATATGTGATGAGATCTTAAAATCAGCGGACGGTCCGTGCTCTTTAAGTTGGAATACCGTACTGTAAACCGACTTCACTTTGGCTTACAACTAAAAGTATACTTTACTCGTATCAGGAGCTGTCAGAAAATCCGCAAAGTGCACGATTACTAATAGCTGCGGACGCTATCCGCGTTAAAGAATGCCGGTAGTTATCCAAAAGGAATACTACTAAATACCCTCGTATTCCTTCGCTTTTTTTAAAATTGCTATTTTTATCGTAATCGACAAACTTGCTTTGTTTTCAGATACGCCTTAATATTGGATAATAGCGTATTTAAGGGTGAAAGAATACCTGTCAGCGATTTAAAATTTTTAAAAAAACACGGTTGCAGGGGTTGACAAGCGTGTTTTTTTATGTTATAATACATCTGCTGTTCTAAAGACAGCAGGTCGCTTTTGCGCTAACGGTTTTTGTGCCGCCTGCCGAGGAATGGGAAGTAATTGATTGTTTACATCCTTTTCCTGTGAAAAGGATTTTTTATTTTCCCCGTTTAGTACAGCAATTACTAAAACAGGAGGTAAAGATATGCCAAGTCAAAAGGTTTTGGAAACTAAACAGCAGTTTGTCAATGAATTGGCTGACAAGCTTAAAGGCGCAGCCTGTGGTGTAATCGTAGATTACAGAGGCATTAACGTTGCTGATGATACCGTACTCAGAAGAAGCCTTCGTGAAGCAGGAGTGGATTACTTTGTTGTAAAGAATACTCTCCTCAAAAGAGCTGCTGAAGCTGCAGGTATTGAAGGTTTGGACGAGCACCTTGAGGGCACTACCGCTATCGCTCTTTCCAAGGAAGATATTATTATTGCTCCCAAGCTGCTTTATAAGCAGGTTGAGGCTTCCAAGGGCGAGTTTAAGATCAAGGTAGGTTTTATTGACGGTAAGGCAATAACCGCAGATGAAGTTACCGAATACGCTAAGCTGCCCGATAAGGATACCCTTGTTGCAAAGCTTCTTTTCGTTCTTCAGTCTCCTATTCAGAAGCTTGCCATTGCTGCGAGCGAAATCGCAAAGAAAAAAGAAGCAGAAGAAACTGTCGCTTAATCTATTTGGCGGCGTAACAAAAATTTTAATTTACGGAGGAACATAAAAATGGCTTCAGAGAAAGTTTTATCATTGGTAGAAGAAGTAAAGACCCTTTCAGTTCTTGAGCTTAACGATCTTGTTAAGGCTCTTGAAGAAGAGTTCGGCGTATCCGCAGCTGCTATGGCTGTTGCTGCTCCCGCAGGCGGAGCTGCTGCTACAACAGAAGAAAAGACTGAGTTTGACGTTGTACTTGCAAGCTTCGGTGATGCTAAGATGAACGTTATCAAGGCTGTTAAGGATATTTGCGGTCTTGGACTTAAGGAAGCTAAAGAGCTTGTTGAAGCTGCTCCTAAGACCCTTAAGGAAGCTGTTGCCAAGGCTGAGGCTGAGGAAATCAAGGCTAAGCTTGAGGAAGCTGGCGCTAAGATCGAACTTAAGTAAGGAAAATATGTTATTTAAAAGGCAGTGCTTGGATGCACTGCCTTTTTTATTGGGGCTTTAGCGCCAAAAACCACCAGCTGAGCCTGTGGAATAAAAAGCTTTAGCAAAATAACAACTTCTGATATGTATAATGACCTTGAGCAAAACAAATATGAAGAGCTCATTTGAATGTTTAAGAAGGTTTTATCGTTTCTGAGGAATCGCTCCGCTTTGCTTTGCTCTTTTTATGGTATGATAACCTCAGACCGGGGAAGGTGGAGAAATTGATTTTGATGCCTGATGACATTTTACTGTTTTAAAGGAAGAGTTCGCTTTGCTCACTTTTCTTATGATATAATAACCTCAAACGAAGGAAAGAGGAAGAAATTATTTTAATGTTTGAGGACATTGTACCGTTTTAAAGGAAGCGTTCCGCTTTGCTGCACTCTTTTTATGGTATAATAACCTCAGACTGGGGGAAGAGGAAGAATTTATTTTGATGTCTGAGAACATTGCACCGTTTTAAAGGAAGCGTTCGCTTCGCTCACTTTTCTTATGATATAATAACCTCAAACGAAGGAAAGAGGAAGAAATTATTTTAATGTTTGAGGACATTGTACCTTTTTAAAGGAAGCGTTCCGCTTCGCTGCACTCTTTTTATGGTATAATAACCTCAAACGAAGGAAAGAGGAAGATTTTATTTTAATGTTTGAGAACATTGTACCTTTTTAAAGGAAGCGTTCGTTTTGTTCACTTTTATTATTAACGGGTTTGACAGTACCATTACTTTTACATAAATTAGGTCATTGGAAGAAAAAATGAAATAAAAACATTGTCACACTCAACATACGGATGTGAATATCACATAGTATTTGCGTCCAAATGCCGCAGAAAAACGATATTTGGACAGTTAAGCAGGGACATGTGACATATGGAAAACTCAGAAAGCTTTGCGAAAAAAACAATGCATGGAAATAGAAGCAAATCGGGTCTATATTAACATTATTGTAATAGTATCGCCATGCTTAAGCATAGCACAGTTTGTCGGATTTCTAAAGGAAAAAGCATGTTTACGATCTTTGGCAGATATGCCAAATTAAAGTGCAGATATGGTGATCGGCTTTTTTTCGCGGATATTTTACAGATATGGTGAAGGAAACGAAAATGCAATAAAACAATATATTCAGAGTCATTTAAAGGAGATTATGAATATGATCAAATGACTTTGAAAAAATATGTTGATCTGTTTACGGACAGTAATAGTCAAAAGATAAAAACAGACAACCGCTTCAGCAGCAGTCCGCTTTAATAATGCTGTATCAGACTTTAAATGCTTTTTAGGTTGAGCCTGTATTTTGCCCTTTTATAGCGTGTGCAACCCACCACTTCAGTGGTGGGTTCGATTTATCTTAAAAAGTATTGGAGTGAAGATAAGCGGTGTTTTCAATTGTCATTTATTTGATAAAAGAAGTTATATCAGATTATAATCTTGCCTTATTCATATTCCTATAAGTATTATTACTGCGGATGTGTAAGGACGTTTTTGCATAGTGATTTATAATGAAGCCACGATGACATAAGCATGTGTGACATTTAATGCCTGATACGTGCGTTAGTTTTGATTCCTCAATTATTTAATACTTTTTAGTATATACAAAAATTAAAATTTATACAAACTTTGTAATGACTATATAATAGAAATCCAAAGTCCTATAAAACATTGATAAGATGATAGTAAAAATATTTTAAATTTCTACATTTAAATATTGACAAAGTTTGACTTTTTCATTATAATTAAGTTACAGAGAATATTTATGATTGCTTTTTTTAAAACCAATCGTTTTTTCACGATTTGTTATTGTTGAAAGGAGAAACCAAAAGAATGGACAAGAATGATTTGACCGCTTCTATGTCTTACGGCAGCTGCTTCGATATGTTAAAGCTGTTTTTCGAAGAAGATCCTCAGGTGATTATACAGGAGATGGAGGACAGCAGACCAGAGCAGCGTCATTATACCGTAGTAGTAAAAACCGATGAAAAGGCAGCGGAGATCGGTGCCGTCATGAATGTTCCAATTCAGACAGGAATGGTTTATATCAAAGCATTGTTTGTTTAATCAGATAATGACTCCGTCGATCCCAAGAATAATTTCGGAATCGAGATACTTGAGGATATTTATTGATGCAGGCATGCGGCAGTCATTACATAGAATTGCAGCACCGCTTTCCGTAATCAACAGGTAAACAGATCTAAAATGTGATTTTGATTTCCATAAAGACTACAGGCAGAACAGTAAATCCACAATGTATCCAATTATTATAAGGCGGAGCTCAAAACTTTGTTCCTTTATTTGATCTCCTGTTCAAGATTATCAAAGTCACTCGTTGAAAAAAATTCGCCAAGGGTTATATTAAGACCGTCACAAAGTATTTTGATAGTTGTAATGGAGACATTTTTTCGCTCCGGGCTTAAAAGACTATATACTGTCGACGGGGTAACTCCGGATAGATACGCCAGTTCGTTCGGAGTGATATTCCGCTCGCTGCATAAAGACTCAAGTCTTTTAACTACGGCATTTTTTACCTCTGACATTTTGTTCTCCTTTTTTGTTGGGAGTATAATGATCGTTAATGTTTTCTTCCCTTTGCGGCAGGAATGGCTCAAATTTTCCGGCGGGGAACCAGATATTAAGCCGAAACTTTAACATATGCTGCATACAACAGGTCTGCGGCAGTGTCATTATAGGTTAAAACCATGCATATTCAGTTTTTTTACCATAAATAAAACGCGGAAGCTTTTGATGTTTTTTCAAAATTTTTTGTATTATGCTTATCATGCGTATAATAATACTGATATTATTATTATATTCGTGTTACGCAAGCGCGTGTACGCAAATGCGTAAACAGAGGATTAAAAATTGTGATAATATATATAAGATGTAAAATCTATGTGATTTTGGTCGTATTTATGTTGAATGCCAGGTAATAGACGCAGAGAAATATTGCCGTTAAACCGCTTATATTATGCTTAACGGCAGACAACGAAAAATTCAGGAATTTTTATCTGTTTTAAAACGGGATAAAATAAATAATCCGTTTTGCAGATTAAAATAAAATTTTACAGGAGGCATATAAAAATGAAGAAGTTTGTTGCTGTTATACTGACGTTGGCTATGATTGCAAGCTTTGCAGGCTGCAACCAGAATACAGGCGACGATCAGGGAACAGGCACCGGATCGGGTTCTTCGCAGAGCACCGGAACAGCCGGCGGCGACGTTAAGCCCGGAGAGCTTTCCAATCCTTATGCAGATATGGATTATTCAGAAGCTTCGACAAAGATTTACGAGGCTAATCTCGGCGATTTCAAGGCTGCTCTGGACGAAGCCAGCAAGGAGACCACCGATCTTTCCAAGAGATACGCTCTTATGGCTATAGCAGAGGCCAAGCTGCTTGAAGCAGGTATTTTCATGCCGTCCAAGGCAGACGGCGGATCCTACGCAATCAACCGTATGGTAAGCTATACCACTTCTCCCGTTATGTGGGGTTCAGACGCTTACAGATATTATACTTCTATCGTGTGCACTGATTTTATTACTTCAAAGGACAGAGATACTATAAAAGAGAAGTATAACGAATTAAAGGGAAGCGGCGAGTATCTTAAGTGGGTTAAGGAATTCCTTATCGAGCAGGGATATGAGTTTAAGGACGAAAAGAGCATCTATTATTCTACGGATCTTACCACATGGGATATTCTTGCTACCAATGACCATGACAATTCCGAGTTTTTAGTAAACACCTATGACGGTCTTCTTGAATATGACGTAGAGAATGTACAGAAGCCCGCTTTGGCTGAAAGCTATACGGTTTCAGAGGATGGACTGACATATACGTTCAAGCTCCGCAAGGGCGTAAAATGGGTTGATTCCCAGGGACGCGAGATTGCAGAGCTTACGGCAGACGACTTTGTTGCCGGTATGCAGCATGCTTTTGATGCCAAGGGCGGCGGAGAGCTTCTCATGCTGGATCTTATTGAAGGCGCCAACGATTATATCGACGGAAAGGATCTTGATTTCAGCAAGGTAGGAGTTAAGGCAGTTGACGATTATACCGTTGAATACAAGCTCCAGAAGGTAGCTCCTTATTTCGCATCCATGACCGGTTACGGAATATTCGCACCTTTGAGCAGAACTTATTATACAGGTCAGGGCGGTAAGTTCGCAGCAGATTATGAGCAGGTCAAGGACACGGATGACTACAAATACGGCAAGGGTCCCGATTCCATCGCTTACTGCGGTCCCTTTGTATGCACAAACGCAACGTCCAAGAACTCTATGACACTTAAGGCGAACGATTCATATTGGAACAAGGACGCCCTTAATGTTCATACCATCAACTGGAGATATACCGAGTCTACAGATCCCAAAACATCTTATGATGATGCGATCAACGGTGTTGTTGACGGCGTAGGTCTTGATGAAGCTACCATCAAAATGGCCAAAGATGCGGCTACAGAGGATGGAAGCAATGTATTTGAAAAATACCATTATACCAGCCTTACACAATCTACTACCTACGGCGGATTTATAAATCTCAACAGAAAACAGTTTGTTAACTCTAATGACGCTTCCCGAATGGTTTCCAACAAAACCGATGAACAGAAGCTTGATTATGCAGTGGCATGCCAGAACGTCCACTTCCGTCTTGCATTGTACTTCGCTATGGACAGAGGAAATCAGAATGCTCAGCTCAGGGGCGAGGATCTTAAGTATAATTCAATAAGAAACACTTATACTCCCGGAAATATGTTAATTCTTCCCGAAGATACTACAGTTTCCATTAACGGCACCGATACTACCTTCAAGGCCGGCACAAACTACGGTGAGATAGTTCA
Organism: uncultured Ruminiclostridium sp.; assembly: GCA_910579265.1. Lineage (GTDB taxonomy): Bacteria > Bacillota > Clostridia > Oscillospirales > Ruminococcaceae > Ruminiclostridium_E. The sequence continues at coordinate 22,567 of CAJTTE010000023.1, forward strand.
GGCTCAGATTTCCGCAGACGGCTTTAAGGCAAAGGTTTATGATAAGGAAACCGAATCAAGTGACGGATTCGACGGATGGTATAATCCCGAAAATGCCAAGGCAGAGCTTCAAAAAGCTATAGAAGAGCTTAAGTCACAGGGTCTTGAGATATCCAAGGATCATCCTATTTATATCGATTATCCTGTAGCAGCACAGGTTCCCGTATTCAAGCAGGGAGCATATGTAATCAAGAAGTCTGTTGAAGATGCTCTTGACGGATGTGTTATAATCAACGTTGTCGAAGGCGAAAACTATGATGACCGTAACTATGCAATGCTCTATCCCGAAACAGGTGCGGAAATGAACTTTGACTTTATGGATTCCGCCGGTTGGGGCCCTGACTATGGCGATCCTCAGACATTCCTCAACACTATGCTTCCCGATTACAACGGTGAATGCACAAAGTGGGTAGGTATTTTCTAAGGAAAAGTATTTATATTTTAATTCTGAAGCATATTGCAGGAGAATGTAACCCCCGTTCCCCTGCAATATCTGTAATCTCAGAAGGGGCGGCATATTTTATGCTGCCCTTTCAGAGGTTAGAGGACAATTTACTTTATTTGTCCTTTAACCTCTGAAATAAATTAACAGCATGTGTTCACATAATAAGTGTCGCATCACTTTACGACATTTTTACTTCTTTATGGAGGGCAGCGGTTATTCCAACAGTTATTCTGTTATTATGCGGAATATAAGTTTTTACATTTTTAATGCAGTAAAAATGTCTAAAAAATACGCGTTCAGATTCTATTAACACGGCTCTGACTCTGAAAGGAAATGCATTTATGACGAAGTATTTATTGAAGCGTTTACTTCACGGACTTTTTTCAATCATTATAGTAGTGGGAATTGTAATGGTCCTAATTTATTCATTGTTGGACAAAATGCAGATATTTTCTCTTGATTCGCAGTATAACCGTCTACAAAATAATAATAAGGTAACATACCGATATTCACAGTGGGAGAAGTATGGGTATCTTGATTATGTCAGCTATCAGGATTATCTTTACGAGCTTACTTACGCGGGTGAGATCACGGAGGAGGAGCGTTCAACGGCTGTGGGAATAGGACGCACACCGGCTCTGGATACCGATGTTGCAAAGAAATATATTGAAAAATTTACCGACTATTATGAAAGTCAGGGATATACCGTTAAAAGACTGGACGCTGTAATGGCCACTCCTAAGAAGGTTGCCGACGGAGGACAAGCCGCTTTGTTCGCGTATAAGGATACGCCGCTTATAGTGCGTGCATGGAAGTATTTTACCGGATTATTCACCTTCGATAATATTCATGCAGTCCAGGAGGATGTGGGAGAGCGCGGAATAGAATTCACGTGGTTTGACCCGGCTTACGGCGGGGAAAAGTTTTCACCCGCTATTATGGCTAACGGTACGAAGCACAGATATCTTTTATATTTTGACGGTACATTTCCTTTCATTCATCAAAATCTGGTCACTCTTAACCTCGGAACATCATATTCCGTCAATAAAGGAACAGATGTATTCAAAACCATGACAAATTCGCAGGGTTCACATGTGCTTTCTCAGGTCACTTTTCCAACCGGATTTACGGAAATGTCAGCAGACAATCTACACACGGCCACCTATGTGTCAGGTTCAAGAGAAGCAAATAAAATCAACTCCGACAGATTTGATACCGACTATACCAGCGTCGATCTTGTGCGCAACGGATTTTCCAAGATGGGATATTCGTTTATAATCGGTATAATTGCCGTTGTTATTGCTTATCTGTTAGGTGTTCCGCTCGGAATAATCATGGCGCGAAAAAAGGATAAGCTGATAGATAAGCTCGGAACGATTTATATAGTATTTATCATTGCAGTTCCTTCACTTGCCTATATCTTCCTGTTCAAATCTATAGGAGGTTCGGCGGGATTACCTACCGCATTTGATATTGAAAAGCCGACGACGCTAATGTATATTCTTCCTATAGTTTCCCTTGCTTTACCTTCAATCGCCAATCTGATGAAGTGGATCAGGCGCTATATGATCGATCAGATGAATTCGGACTACGTTAAATTTGCCCGTTCCGGAGGACTAAACGAGGGTGAAATCTTTTCCAAGCATATTCTTAAAAATGCGATAATTCCTATTGTTCACGGAATACCGGGAAGCGTTCTTGCCGCTCTTACAGGCGCCATCATTACCGAACGTGTTTATGTAGTTCCCGGTGCGGGCAACTTGCTTACCGAAGCTATTAATAAATATGATAACGGCGTTATAGTCGGTGTAACACTGTTTTATGCCGTACTGTCCGTAATATCGATAATATTGGGTGATTTATTTATGGCGTTGGTCGATCCCAGAATTTCTTTCTCAAATAAGGCAAGATAACCGGTAATAAGAATTTTTCAGAAAGGCAAGGAAATATTTATGGATTATGATTTCAGCGGATGCGGGTATACTGACGAAGAACTGTTTACAATAGTTGACCATAACGATCTTGAATCCGAAAAAATAACAGCTCCGCGTTATTCCTATTGGCATTCGGTTTTCCGTATATTTTTTAAGAAAAAGATAAATATAGTCATTTTGGCTATTTTAGGTTTTGTAATACTTTTCGCATATCTTTATCCGGCTTTTACGCATTACGAGGAATTTGCGAATCTTACGGATGCTGATGCAAAGCATCTTACTCCTGCCGGAGCTATAGAGAAATTCGGTTTCAGTCTTCACTGGGTCCTTGGTACCGGAGGGGCGGGACAGTCGACCTTCGATGCTATCTGGTTCGGTTCAAGGATCTCGATTTCTCTGGCTTTTATCTGTGCGGCAATAAATATGACGGTAGGTGTAATTGTCGGAGCCGTATGGGGTTTTTCCAAAAAAGTCGATATATTTATGATGGAGGTATATAATATAATCGGCAATGTGCCTTATATTCTTTTCATATCCGTTATGGTAATGCTGTTTACCGCAAGCTTCTGGACAATGGTTTTTGCTCTTACCGTAACAGGCTGGCTCGGTATCGCATATTTTATACGAACGCAGGTAGTTATTATACGCGACCGTGAATACAACCTTGCTTCAAGATGTCTCGGCACCTCGACCGTTAAAATTGCATTAAAAAATATTCTGCCTTTTATGACTTCGGTTATAGTTACATTGTTGGCAACTGAAATACCGTCCTATATTTCGTATGAAGTTTTCCTTTCTTATATCGGTATGGGTCTTTCCGACATGTCTCTCGGACGTTTAATCTATTTATCCGAAACCGCTATGGTTACAAGCGGTTGGGAATTTGAATTCTGGAGTCCCGTTGCCATTGCTTCAATTATTACCGTGGTGCTTTATGTTGTGGGGCAGAATCTGGGAGACGCTTCGGACCCGAGAACGCATATGTAAAAAATAAACGGAAAGGTATATCAAAATGGACAAAAAAGATATATTGCTGTCAATAAAGGATCTTGAGGTCAAGTTTCGTGTCAGGGGCCGCGTACTTACGGCTATACGGAATATTTCATTAGATATTTATGAAGGTGAATCTATAGCCATTGTGGGCGAATCCGGTTCGGGAAAATCCGTATTTACAAAGACCTTTGCGGGGATGTTGGATTCCAACGGATTTATAAGCAACGGAGAGCTTATTTTTAATGACAACTTATTGGCCGATACCGTGGTTAAGCTTAATTCCGGCGCGTTCAGGGTTATAAAAAGAACGGAGGATAAGCTAAACAGATATTCCAGATTTGAAAACGGATCGGAAACCTACAATAAAATGTTGAAGCTTGAGGCGGAAAATAAAAGCAGATACGAGCTTACTCCCGATGAGGAGAGAAATTTTAAAAACGAGTTAAAGGAGCTTATTGCCAAGAAAACGGATCTTTTTAATTTAAAGCAGACTCTTGACTCGTCTAAGGATAAAGAAAAAATAAAGGCGGTTTCAGATGAAATATCCGAACTTGAAAAAACCATAAAGGATAAGGAAAATAAAAGCAAAGAGCTTATTAAAGCAAAAAAAGCCGCCGCAGACGCCGATTCCGAATATCTTAAGAAATATAACGATCAGATGGCAAAGCTTAAGGAACAGTATAGTAAGGAAATTACTAAGGATATAAATCCGGAGGTCGTTTCAAGAAACCGGCTTATTGCCAAGGAAATATACCTTTCTGTCGGAAGATACGGCTATTTTAAGAGATTTAAGATGATATCGCAGCTTTTGAAGGCATTTAAAAAAGCGTTTCAGCTTGGAGTAAAGGTTGAAAATGAAGATGAAAGAAACGGCGTTTTCAATAATGTAATATTTCGAGTAAAATATCTTGACGAAACTAAGGACAGACTTCACGGCACATGCGTGCTTGATCTGGCAAGCATAAAGGATATCAGGGACTGGACTCAGATAAGAGGAAACAGGATCGCTACCGTTTTTCAGGATCCTATGACGTCATTAAACCCTATCATTACAATCGGAAAACAGATAACTTCAATTATTCTCAAGCATCAGGATTGTTCGGAGGCTGAGGCGCGCCGCAGAGCTCTCGAACTAATGAGAAAGGTGGGTATTCCCAATGCGGAAGCCCGTTTTGATGATTATCCGTTCCAGTATTCGGGCGGAATGAGACAAAGAATCGTTATTGCAATCGCTTTGTCATGTCAGCCTAAGATACTTATTTGTGACGAGCCTACTACCGCTCTCGACGTTACTATTCAGGCACAAATTTTGCAGCTTATTAAGGATTTGCAGAAGGAATTTAACTACACTATTGTGTTTATTACACACGATCTGGGTGTTGTGGCAAATATTGCCGACCGTGTTGCCGTTTTATACGCGGGTCAGATCGTTGAGCTTGGTACGGTAGAGGATGTATTCTATGATCCCCGTCATCCGTATACATGGGCTTTGTTGTCGTCGCTTCCTCAGCTCGCTCAAAAAAACACCAAGCTTTACTCTATTACCGGTACGCCTCCGTCTTTGTACAACAGCATTCAGGGGGATTCTTTTGCACCCCGTAATCCGTATTGCTTAAGGGTTGATACACTTTTTGAACCTCCTATGTTTAAGGTTACCGATACACATTATGCAAAAACATGGTTGTTGGATCCCCGTTCGCCTAAAATAGAAAAACCTGAAGGTATTCAGGATATTCATGAGAAATTGTTAAAAGCATTTAATATATAGGAGCGTAATAAAGTGGCTAAATTGAAACAGGAAAATGAAAATAAAGGACGTGTAACATCCTTTCCGGAGTGCGGACCTAAGGATAAAAACGGAAGAGAGATATTGCTGTCCCTGAAAAATGTGGATATTACTTTCGGCAAGGGTGACAGCGCAGTTAAGGCGGTACAGGATGCTTCCTTCGATATCTATAAGGGCGAGACGTTTTCTCTTGTCGGCGAGTCAGGCTCCGGAAAAACTACTGTCGGACGAGCCGTGATCCGTGTAAATCCTCTTGCCGGAGGCGAAATACAGTATAAGGGCGTTCGCATATCAGGTAAGATCCCTCATTCTCTTGACCGTCAGGTGATTCGCAATATTCAGATGGTATTTCAGGATCCGGCGGCTTCCCTTAATGAACGTGCAACAGTAGATTATATAATATCCGAAGGTCTTTATAACTTTCATCTTTTTGAGAATGAATCAGACAGAGTTCGTAAGGTAGAGAGTATAATAAGTGAGGTAGGATTGCTTCCCGAGCATCTTACACGCTATCCTCATGAATTTTCCGGAGGACAGCGACAGAGGATAGGCCTTGCACGCGCCATGGTTATGGAGCCTGAATTGGTAGTAGCCGATGAGCCTATTTCGGCGCTTGACGTATCTATCAGAGCCCAAGTGCTTAATCTTATGAAGAAATTTCAGCAGGAAAAACAGGTAACATATTTGTTTATTGCCCATGATCTTTCTATAGTAAGATTCATTTCAGACCGTATAGGAGTTATTTATAAGGGAAGAATCGTTGAAGTTGCGGAGGCCGAGGAGCTTTTTCAATTTCCGCTCCATCCTTATACCCACTCTCTTATTTCAGCCATACCTATTCCGGATCCTAAGCTTGAAAAAAACAAGGTTCTTTATACGTATGATCCGTCCATTCATGATTACAGCAGTGATAAACCGGAATTTGTAAATATAGGGCATGATCACTATGTGTATGGTAACAAGGCGGAAATAGAAAAATACAAAGAGCTTCGTGAGACAAACGTTCCCATAAAGGCCATTACAATCGATGAGATCAAGAGTCATGAATCGGTAATCCATGACGAAATACCGGCAGATACAAAAGCGGAGAATGAGATCATAGCTCACCCCTCAGGAGACACGGGAGGAATCTGGCTTGCTGTTCTTTCATTTTTGCTTCCGATTTTAGGATTGCCTGCCGCGTTTATTTTTAAGAGCCGCAATTATATCCGCAATTTTAAAATGTGCAGGAAGGGCGCCATTGCCGGATTTATTACTTTGGGTGTTATTATAGGACTATTTTTGATACTCCTATTGTTTGCGGTGATATAATTTGGGACGAACCGTTAAAAACAGAAGACGCCCCGAGCCCAGGCCGGTTCAGAAAATAGAGCTTTCAGAAAGTAATTTTAAAAGAAGGGCTATTGCCGCTGTGCTGTTTCTGATCATCGGAGTAGCGCTTCTTGTATATTGTTTTGTTGTTTTTTTAACTCCTGATTCGGGTTGGACATTTATTGAGGCCAACAGAACTGAAAATGACAGCAATGAGTTAGTTTTTCAGTATAATCTGGGTGTGAACGGGAAATCTTCGGCTGATGAAAACAGGGCCTTGACAGCTATTTATAATACTGCTTCAGAAAAGATTTTCCGTCTCTTTCACGATAAAAAGGGTTTTGATAATCTTATAAACATTTACGAAATCAACCGCAGACCAAATGAAGAGCTGGAAATTGACGAGGCTCTTTACAATGCATTATCGATTTTTAAAAAATACGATTCGAGGTATTTGTACCTTGCTCCAGTTTATTCCAGATATGATGATTTGTTTTATTGCCTTGACGACTCTCAGATAGTAGACTTTGATCCTTTAACGAGCGATGATGTGAAAAAAGAATATGCAATAACAGCTTCATATGCTAATAATCCTGAAGCGATCGATATCGAGCTTTTGGGTGATAACAAAATAAAGCTTTTTGTTTCCGAGGAATATCTAAGATTTGCTCAGGAAGAGGCGATAACCGATTTTATCGGATTGTCCTGGCTTAAAAACGCATTTGTTGTCGATTATCTTGCGGATGTTTTCATTTCCGAGGGATATACCTCGGGTTCAATTTCCAGTTATGACGGATTTATAAGAAATCTTGACGGCAGCGGTTTGGAATATTCCTTTAACATTTTTGACAAAATGGAAGGTAATGTTTATCATGCGGCTGTTATGCAATATAATAATGCTATGAGTATTGTTTATCTGAGAAACTATACTTTAAACTCTCTCGATGATAATCATTATTACAGACTGAATAACGGGGAGGTAAGAACGCCGTATTTAGATGTTAAAGACGGTATTCCGAAAAGTTCGCTTAATAATTTGGTTTCATATTCCGAAAGCAAGGGCTGTGCGGAAATCCTTATGGAAATGATCCCGGTCTATATTTCGGAAATGTTTAATGAACAGACGATCGGCGAACTTTCCGAAAGCAGTATCTATTCGGTTTATTGTAAGGACAGCACAATAAGGTATAATGATAAGGACCTGGTTTTATCGGCATTGTATGATAGGAATGGAATAAAATATAATGCGGAAATATTTTAAATATAATTTAAGGTTATATGACAATGCTTTATTCAGAAGCTTGCCGTAATGAAAGTGGGCAATTATAAGCCGGTTATATAAAGCTTATTTTTATATTTATTTAAAGTTTTTTTGCATCACTGAATATGTACTGTTATTGTAAAATAACGTGTCTGATATTTATGGGAGTCAGTACTGGGATTTATATCCGAAAGGGATAAAAAAGGGAATTCTTTATTGACGATATTTGCAGCAGGATGTTTTTATAACCGTATAAAACGCAAAAGAATTTGCGTTCACAATGCAGCGGCGATATGAACAGCTGTATGTGCGTCAGATTTTTGATTGTTATTTCTATACAGTTTATCAGGAGTTTTCAGCACTGAAAAAAGCAGTAAAAAATTTGCAGATAATTATTTAATAGCATCTTATGAAAACAAGGATTAAGAAAATGCTTCTGAAGATACCGGTAATGTCTTCTGTTATTTTGAACTGTTTTATAAAGCATTCCAAGGATTTCGTGTAAAAATGCAAATATCAGATATTCAAATAATCGTCAGTTTTATCATAGAATATCAAACGACCCGAAAAGAAGTTTCAGATCTTTTCGGGTCGTTTTAGTAAAATGAAAATCACGGATTTACCAAAATTTAAATAATCTTTTGTGTTCAATAGTCTCTTTATAATGTTAATGATATAAAGATCGGCAGCCGCAGATGATGTTGGCCGCGTGAATGATAATAGTTTAGCATATGTGATATGAAGCTGCACTTATCATATGACGAAACATTGAAATAAAAATTGAAAATTTATTTTTAAAGTAAAATATTTTTAAAAAGCGAATGGCGTTATAAAATCCATGCAATCAAAGATTGAAAAACGATGAGGAAATCCGTTCTTAACGTGCTTAAATATTTATGGAACACAGTCAAGGATGAGCGTGTATGCTGCATAGGATATTTTAAAATAAAAATTAAACCTAAGGCAACACCGCACAATGACCGCCTGGTGGCTTTGCGTGCGGCTTGCTTGCATATTTTCTGTCATCTTACACAAGTTCTCCTTGAAATACGTCAGTATTCCTGCGTCGAATTTATGCAAGCTGACGAAAAATTTTACTGCGCAATTCACACGCAATCATTGTGCGGTGTTGCCCTAATATTCATAAAAGAGATAAAAACCCTAAATACAAGTTTGGATGCAATAAATTTTGGATCGGGTGATATCGTATGGATACAGTTGTAAAAATACGAAGAAATGACGAAGCACATATAAGATCAGTCAAAATAAGATCGAACCGTTGACAGATAGACGATCAGAGAATATAAATAATCTTTAAAAGTAATAAGTGACAATATTTGCAGATAACGGACAGTACATTTTTAGGCGCAGGATATAAGATAATATTTCGGTCATCGGGGGCTGTCTGAAAAGCCGTAAATTGTACAATCTCTACTAATCGCAGGGGCTATCCACGTCAAAAAAGCCGATAGTTATTCCAAAGGGATAACTATGATATATCCTCCCATTTCTCTTTTTTTCCTTGAAATCTCTATGTTTTAGCATAATTGTTCAAATTTGCTTTATTTTCAGATACGCCCTAGTCATTATCTGTAAATAAGCGGGCTATATGGAAAGGTATTTGTTCGACAAATTATCACTTTTCTCTTTACAAAATGATAAAAATATGAGAAAATATAATCATGTTTTGACTATCCGGTCTTATAGACAATGTTTTCCGTCGGTAAACAATAGTTGATCTCAAAACCATAAGGCTGAGCTGCTTTGATTTTAAATTTTGACATTGATATTAGCGGCTGTCTAAAAAGACGAAAAATGCACGATTTCAACTAACTGCGGAGGTTATCCGCGTCAAAGGATCCCGATAGTTATACAAAAATAATTACTACGAAATACCCTCGTATTTTTCCGATTTTTTTCTTGAAATAGCTATGCTTTAGGGTATTTATACAAATTTGCTTTGTTTTAAGATACGCCCTAATTAAAGCATTGTTCGTTTTTCTTCGGGCATTCTTTTTGTTCTTTATATATAAATTCAACGGCAATATTCAGATAATTCGATTTAGCCTTCATAAAGGTTTTATCCTGAAATATGCAAATCTGCTTTATGTTTCGTTAAAATACATATTTGAAATCATTGATTTCGGAAAGGATAGAAGATATGAAGTTTTTTCGCTGCATACTTACAATCATTGCAGTTTTAAGCGTTGCGGGCTGTTTCGGTTTTTCCGTTGCCGCAGCAATGCCTGACGGCGAATGGGATGGAAAATCTGATTTTCGCAATAACAGAAATTATATATTAAATAAAAGAATTGAGACGTCAAGAAATACAGTTATACCTTCCGATACGGTTTTGACGCTTAACGAAGGCTCTCAGTTGATTATTCCGCAAGATGCTTCTATTATAATAAACGGCGGTTTAAATGTAAAAAAAGGGAGTACACTTATAGTTTGCGGAGATATGGTTATCGGTGGGGAGGGTTCTCTTTCCGTTTCGGGAAAGGCGTATGCAGAAGATAATTCGACTCTCGGCGTATCCGGAGGCCTTAATATCAAACCGGAAGGATTAATGCAAATAAATTCGGAGGCTATTTTTAACAAAGAAAGCATTACGGTTTCAGAAGGAGAGCTGGTATTTAAAAGAGACAGTCATATTACGGAACTTGGGCGCCTTTATATTGAAAACGGCGGTGAATTGATAACAAACGGCCGCGTTATAATTGGCGAGGGGGGAATAATGGACAGCGTAGGTCATCTGGCAGTTGAACGTAAGGGCGTAATAAATGTTTTCGGTGAAATGAATTTGCGTGAAGCAAGTACTCTGACCGAATCCGGTAAAATAATATCAGAAGAAAACAGTATTGTAACGGATCTTTCGACGCATGCCGATATATCGGTCTACAGTGCCGAAATATTAAAAAATGAAGAGACGGTCACACTTAGGGGAATTGATGTTTCATGGGTTCAGGGCGATATCGATTGGGAGACGCTCTCCAAATCGGGAATAGATTTTGTATATATCCGCGCCGGAAGGGGAGACATTGACGGTGAGGGACCCAAGGAGGATACTTATTTTTTCCGTAACATACAAGGCGCCAACAGATACAATATCGACGCGGGAGTTTATTTTTACAGTTATGCGGAAAGCGTTGAGGCGGCGGAGGATGAAGCACTTCTTTTGATTGAACTTCTTAAGGGACACACTGTAACATATCCGATTGTAATGGACATGGAGGAGAATATTGACAAAAACGATCTTACCGATATTGCGGAAGCTTTTTTGGATACGGTAGCAGATGCCGGTTATTACCCCATGCTTTATTCATACAGAGCCCGAATAGATTCTCATTACAGTAGTGATTTTAAAGAAAAATATCCCATCTGGGTAGCTCAGCTTGAAAAGCAGCCTCGGACAGATTATGATTATTATATCTGGCAATATTCTCACAGCGGAAGAGTAAACGGAATAGAGGGCAATGTTGATTTTAATGTAGCGTACAGAGATTTTCCCGATATTTTAAGGGATTACGGACTAAATAAGCTTATAATAGATGATGAGCAGCATTAACATATCTACCATATTTTTAAAATATCGGCAGCGTTAATTTTTTCGTTGTATTGACGACACCGTTTTTTGATTATATTTATATGATCAACTTTTATGACACCTCCGAGGCAGGCTGACATCGGCTAAAGTAAAAAATATTGAAATTACAGGTTATATTATGAGATATTTGAAAAATCGCTACTTTCAGAATTTCTACCTTGGGCTTATCTGAAAGGGCGCAAAATGAATAATTTCTACTAAATTGCCGAGGCTTTTCATGCCAAAGAATTCCGATGGATATTCCTTTGGGATAATTATAATATCCTCGTATTTCTCCGCTTCTTTCCTTGAAATCGTTACGCTTTAGCGTGATTATAAAATTTTGCTTTGTTTTCAGGCAGCCCTAATATAAGGCGATCATTTGTTTATATTACCTTATTTTCGGTTTCGAATATTGTGACCGATTATACAAAGATTATTTAATGCTTGGATACATAAAGGTACTGAGAGACTTTGAGGCAAGATACATTTTAGAATTTTATTCAAGCTATAGCCTACAAGATAATTTTCTCATGTATAATTCTTAAAAATTATTTATTCAGGCGCGATTGTTTTATTGTCATGAGTTTATTGACTTAATCCTAGCAAAAACGCTATATAGGCGCTATAATAAAACCGACGACGTAAATTTGGAGGTGAATGCATTGGGAAAGAGGCTATCGGAAATGAGCCCGGAGGAATTGTGGCAGTTGTTTCCGATTCTTTTAACTGAATATAAGCCTTATTGGAAAGAATGGTATAATGAGGAAGAAAATATTTTAAAGAACACACTTGTACAGGTTGAAAGAATAAGTCATATAGGCAGTACGGCCATTTCTTTTATCCGGGCTAAGCCGATTATAGATATTCTCGTTGAAATCCCTAAGGAATGTGATTTAGCATACTATAAAGATCTTATTGAAAAAATCGGTTATATTTGTATGGCTCAAAACGCAGACCGGTATTCATTTAACAAGGGATATACAGAAAACGGTTTTGCGGAAAAAGTTTTTCATCTTCATCTTAGATATGTGGGAGATAATGATGAATTGTATTTTAGAGATTATCTTATTGAAAATCCGGATATAGCAAGTGAATATGAGAAAATAAAGTTAAAGTTATGGAAAGAATACGAACATAACAGAGACGGATATACACAGGCAAAAACCGAATTTGTTCAAATGCATACAGAAAAAGCAAAACTTTTATATGCGGATAGATATTAAAAATCCCGTTTATAGTTACTGCGAAAAGAAAGCAATGTTATGATACATAAGATCATCAAGGGTTTATTTACAATGATTTCAGCCATATAAGATAATAGCTGCCGTACTTTTTGCCATATCGTCAAAATGGGATCATACCTCACAAAAGCAGCATTTTATGTTTTAATATTAGTGCAAAAAATTTATGGTATTAGCGCCTTGCAGTATTGTCAGACAAAGGAAAAGCCGTGGTTTAACCTGCTTTGTTTTAGTTCTAAAAGCTTTACCTGAAAAAAATGAGAGATTTTAAAATGCGTATAATAAATATATTTAAATGAAATGGGAAATAGTCAGTTAAAGCTATTTTTCGGAAAGGAGCCTATCATGCTTGATATAATACCTAACAAAGAACAAATGATAAATTTGGTGGGGAAGCCCTTATTTGAGATATGGAATGAGCTATGTGCCTTAATTGATGAAAAATATGATATGGATCGTTCATGGGATAAGGGCGGTAAAGCATGGACATACGAATATAAATACCGTCGGGGCGGTAAAACTTTATGTGCATTATACGCAAGAGAAAATTGTGTTGGATTTATGATCATATTAGGAAAAGATGAACGCTTAAGGTTTGAAAAAGACAGAGAAAGCTATGGGGAGGAAGTCCAGAAAATTTTTGATGAAGCTCAAACTTATCACGATAGAAAATGGATGATGTTTGAGCCAAGGGATACTTCCTTGTTTGATGATTTTATCAGACTGTTAAGAATTAAAAGAAAACCAAATAGAAGATAGAGGATTACAGCTTTTATTTCACAGGAAAAGCAGAGAAAAAGCGGCGTTGCCCTTTAAGGCAGATGATGGTTTGCATTACATGGATTTTTTATAAAAAACCGACAATGTATTTTGTCGGGCTATTTTTAAAGCAATGATTATATTGTGTTGCGTAACGTGGGCGATTATATTTTTTAGAAAAACATATACTGAATTAATCAACATGTTTACAGATCAGATTAGAAAAAGCGGCGGCTTCAGCGCAAAAAATCACTGGCTTGACCGGTGGAATAAAAAGCTTTAGCAAAAAAACAATCTGCACTTCTTTCAGATATGATGTTGGATTTATGCCGATAATAATTTTTCGGCAGCTATGTTTTACAGCAGATCAGAAGCAGGACAAGTGTGATATTTGTTTAGGCTTATACATAATGACATTGCGTAATTATAGAAATTTAATTTTGAAAAACAGGAGCGTCAAGGGTTTCGTAAATGTCTGAGCTGATTATGTAAATCATCGATTACAAATGATGATATATGATGTGATTTTAAAAATTTAATGAAAGGGTCAAATATTTTACGTCCGAGCTTCTCTCGGCGGAAATGCAATTATGACAAATATATCGGTTAATATTTTATGAGCTTTCAATAAATGTAAAAAACTTAAGGCGATACCGCACAATGACCGCCTGACGGCTTTGTGTGCGGCTTGCTTGCATATATTCCGTCATCTTACACAAATTCTCCTTGAAATACGTCAGTATTCCTGCGTCGAATTTATGCAAGCTGACGAAAAAGCTGACTGCGCAATTCACACGCAATCATTGTGTGGTGTTGCCTTAAATTCAGTCCATAACACTGTGTATTCATATTTCCTGAAAATTTATAGGATCAGGGGCTAAAGACTTTATAATAAGCTTTTTATCAGTAAGATTGTAATTGTTGTTTAAAAATGATTTATTTTTTTGGTATAATTTAACAAAACTTAAAGAAGCCGCTTGACAAATATTTATTGCGGTGATATAGTAATGTTCGTTGCTCCGGACAATGTTTGTTTTATTCAAGGCTCATAAAACGAATATATAAGTGTTTTCGGAGGCTTACAGATACAAAATAATCAAAAAGGAGGGCGGAAGCAATGAAAAAATATCTACATATGATTTTTAAAAAATACATAAATAATAATATCAGACGGTTGTTTGGAATTGCTGCGCCCGATTTTACGTAACAGGGGCTATCGCAATAATTCGGCGCACCCGTTTTGGGGTGCGCTTTTTTGATGTTTATAAAAAGGAGAAAATATGATAGAATTAAAGGGAAAATACAATACAGCCAAGGTTTATACGGATATTATAGATCAGGCTTCAATATCTCAGATCATTGAGCTTTGCAGTCAGGAATTTACCGCAGGAGAAAAGATACGTATGATGCCGGATATACACGCGGGTATGGGGTGTGTTATAGGAACGACAATGACCATAAGCGATAAAATAGTCCCGAATCTGGTCGGCGTGGATATTGGCTGCGGCATGGAAACCGTTCGCGTAAAGGAAAAGTATATTGAGCCTATGCAGCTTGATAAGCTTATATATAATAATATTCCATCGGGATTTTCGATCAGAAGCAAGCCGCACAGATACTTCAAGGAAATTGATCTGGATCAGTTAAGGTGCAAGGATAAAATTGATCTGCGCCGTGCTGAAAATTCATTGGGCACTCTTGGCGGAGGCAATCACTTTATCGAGGCGGATAAGGGTTCGGACGGAATTTACATCGTTATACATTCGGGATCTCGTCATCTCGGAGTTGAAGTAGCTAAATATTATCAGCAGCAGGCCTTCAAGGCTTTGGGCAAGGCGGACAGGGACAGCGTCAACGGGCTGATCGATGATCTGAAAAAACAGGGACGCGAATGCGAAATACAGACGGAAGTACGAAAGATGAAGAGCAGGGAACAAATTTATATACCAAAACATCTTGCGTATGTACAGGGACAGCTTTTTGACGATTATATCCATGATATGAAAATTGTCCAGAGCTATGCCATGCTTAATCGGAAGGCTATGATGAACGAAATAATCAAGGGTATGAGACTTACGGTCGTAGAAGAGTTTACAACTGTTCATAACTATATTGACACAGACAATATGATTCTCAGAAAGGGGGCGGTTTCAGCCGCAAAAGGCGAAAAGCTTATTATTCCTATCAATATGAGAGACGGAAGTCTGATTTGTATGGGAAAAGGCAATCCCGACTGGAACAGTTCGGCTCCACACGGCGCCGGCAGACTTATGAGCAGAGGAGATGCCAAACAAAGCTTTACGGTAAGCGAATTCAAGAAACAAATGAAGGGCATTTATACCACTTCCGTCGGACCGGGAACGCTTGACGAATGTCCTATGGCATACAAGCGCATTGATGATATTTTAGGAAATATAGCAGAGACGGTTGATGTGTTGGATATAATAAAACCCATTTATAATTTTAAGGCAGGCGCCTGCGAAGAATAAAGGGATAAGGTCCGGATATCATCCGCATAGGTAAGGTTACGGTCAAATCAACGTGTTTAATCACAGTGTCAAAACCTTCTTAACGGCATATGCTGTTCAAGGGGGTTTTTGTTTTGATATTTGCAGAAATCATATTACTTATAGCTGCCTTATCGGTGGATTCATTGGCAGCATCCATAAGTTACGGACTGGCAAAAATTAAAATAGGTTTTTGTCAGTCAATACTTATAAGTTTGATTTGCAGCGGTTTTTTATTTGTTTCGGTTGCATTATCGGGTGCGATAGGCGGCCTGATGCCCGAAGAAATTACAAAGGCAGGCAGCTTTATAATCCTTTTTACAATTGGTGCAATAAAATTTTTTCAGAAGATAAAAAATGAACAGCCGGAACGGCTGTCAGTTATGAAAACTGTTTTATTTGCAGTTTCGATGTCTCTGGACGGACTGGCGGCAGGCTTTGGAGCGGGACTTACGGCTGAGGATAATGTTTTATATGTCGGGATAGCCGCCTGCATTATTACTTTTGCAGCAGTTTTTTTCGGAAATGCGGTCGGTCTGCGCATAGGGAAAAACGCTCCCGGATTTATTCAAAAGATCGGAGGTATTGCAATAATTATTGTTGCCGTTTGTAAATTGATATAAACCGTATATTTAATGTTTTGGAACTTTATGCAAGGGGGTTTATAGAGTAAAAAACAAAGCATATCAATAAACGCTGCATTTACGCTTAAGATCTATAACGCGGCAGAGAATATATAGATAAAAAATACTGCCGTAAATAATATTGGGGCATATCTGAAAACAAAGCAAATTTGTATTATCACTCTAAAGTGCGGCGATTTCAAGGATATAAAAGCGAAAAAATACGAAGGTATTTCGTAGTTATCTATTTGCCTTTAGGATGATTTATCGGTATTCTTTGACACGAAAAGCGTCTACAGATAGTAGAAATAGTGATCTGCGGCTTTTCAGATATCCCCTAATTTCTACCGATCGAGGATACCTCATAAATATCGGGGAAAGACTTATATTATTTTATATTTTGGAATCGCTTTGTATTCGGCAAAACTGCGCAAATTATCTTAATTTTCGGATATGCACTTATTACAACTATGCAATATAAATTATTAGAATATAATCCTATAAATTGTTGTTATATATGTTTTTATATGCTTGCATCCGGCCTTCGGCAAAGGCGGTTTTGATTGATCCCAACACGTTTTTATCGCGCAGCCTTGCTGTCAAAAGGGGAGAAAATCTTTTTCCTTCAAGGGATACGGCTTTTTGTATAGCTTCTTCAAAGGTCATGTCCAATCCATTGTAGAGACGGGCTGTTTCGGTAACATTATCCAACCAATCGACTAATCCTACAACGTCTACCATTTGACGAAAGGATGAATCCAGGCGGTTGTAGGAATCAGGATATCCCTGAGAACCGTCATACCAGCTGTGATGCCCCAGGGCGATATCGGCATAGCAGGCAGTGGAATTTCGTTGTTCCAGACATGCTTTTCCTACCATAGTGTGAAGGTGAGCCATTTCATATTCTTCTTCAAACCATTGTCTTGACGTATTCGAATAAAGATTTATAAAATTTATTTTTCCCACATCATGTAGAATGCCGCATTCCAATGCATAATTTAAAATAAAGCTCTTTTTTTTCGAAATATCATCTATCCTGCTGATAAAATCAATATCGTCAAAAAAGTCAGGCTCTTCATCAACTATTAAGCCGCAAAGCGATCGGGCTGCAAACCCGACCGCAAGCGAATGAACATAAATGGTAGGTGTAAAAGTAATCTGAAGCTTTTGCAGAAAGTCTTTATAGGAAATGCTTTTTTCGGTTTCCACAAAGGTATATGACAATTGTCTTAAATACAAAAAAAGGGATTCGTTAAGAGAGGCCTCCGGAAAAGCTTCTATATAGTCCAGTATCTTTTTGTAAAGTTCTTCAATATATTCGGTACGTTTGGATATAAGATGAGGATTTTTATTAAGGTACTGACAATAAAAGGCAGGCAGCGAAATTATTTCATACATTCCTTCGGCGGAATAATCTGAAGGATCAGCGCTGTCCATAAGAACTTCCATTTTATTCAAAAGATCTTCTATACTGTGAAGCCCACAGCAGTATTCCATAGCAAAGCTCGATAACTGAATTTTGGCTGAAAGCTTTTTGTTATTTTCAGACGCTTCCTTTAATCTTCGCTGATACACAATATAGACGGATTCCATTACATCGGCAACATCCTGAGGAGTCATAGCGTCTTCTTTTCCATATGCGATGGAAGCCGCCATTTGTTGATGTGTCATGTATATAAACCTGTCCCACGGAAGATCCGGGGCCTTTTCCTGATATCCTCTATCCTGAAGAATCATGAGAGAGCGCTTAACCATGGCGATCTTCTCACTCACAGTTTTAAATTTTCCCAAAGACATATTTGCTCTTGAACGAAGAATGTATCCGAAGGTTTCAGCGTCGTCGATCTCATCGTAATATTTAAGATAAGCCGCAGCTTCGGTAAAGTACAAACGCATCTGAAAATAATATTTCTTTACCTGATTATACTCTAAGCTCACCAACTTATTACAAATGCTGTGGTAACCCATTCCCAAACGGTAAAGCGCTTTTATAGCATCATTCCGGACACGCATCTGACGGGAAAAGCCAAGGAGCGCTTTATATATCTGACAATAAAGTCCCGTATCGATTTCTTCCCGCACATTCAGAAGGGATTCGGCAAATTCCCTAAGTTCATCCTTTTCTTCGGCACTTGTTTCAAATATCTGATCAAGGACGGGAAAAAGATTCTCCCTTAAAAGCTGCATGTTGCGTTTGACTTTTTTTTCTATTTCAAGACGATTTTGCAGCATATCACGGTAATATTCGTCGAAGCTTTGATCCTTCGGTCTGATGCGAACAGTGAGCGAAGAAATATATTGTAAATTTGCAATATATTCTTTTTGGTAAGGTTGCATTTTTCCTTCTTTACCTCTCGTGCTGTTTTAATCTATTGCGCATGATTTCTCCGAGCCGTTCGGGATCAACGGGTTTTGAGCAGTGTTCGTTCATCCCGGCTTCTCTTGACATTCGAATGTCTTCGACAAAAGCGTTTGCAGTCATTGCCACTATCCAAACTGTTGAAGAGTCGCTTCTCGGAAGCTGTCTGATCAGTTTTGTCGCTTCATATCCGTTCATTATGGGCATCTGTATGTCCATAAAAATCAAGTCATAATACCCTTCGTCAGACGATTTAAACATTTCTACGGCTTTCGCTCCGTTATCCGCAACTTCTACCTGTACCCCCGTAACAGAAAGCATTTCAACTACGATTTCCTGATTGATCTCAACGTCTTCTACCAGCAAAATACGATATTTACTAAAGTCGTTGTTGTAGTCTTCGGTAATCTTCTCACTGATCTGCATTTCCTTAGTAAGTTCGGACAGCGTTTTCAGCAATCTGCTTTTAAACAGCGGACAGGGAACAAATGCTTTTATGCCGGCACGGGACGCAGGGTATTCGATTTGCCCCCAATCTTCCTCCGAGACCAGTATAATAGGGAAGTCGCTTCCGGCCAGCTGACGTATATGGGAAGCAAGCTCTAAAACCGGTATATCGTCTATTTCCTGTCCGAGCAGTATAGCGCAGGGCATTTTTTCCTCATATTTGTTTTCCGTAAGAGTTGTTACGGCATCAAGACCGTTTCGGATTATTACGGTTTTCAAACCGGCGTCATTCAGAAAACCGGAAATTTGCCGTACACGGTCATTCTTATTTTCAACAAGAATTACATTTGAACCTACGGGCAGTTCGGGTATAGCGTCGTTTTTAAGGGATGCAGAAATGGGAATTTCCACATGGAATTTACTTCCTTTTCCTTCTTCACTGTCTACCCTGATGGTTCCGCCCATTTGTTCGACCAGGTTTTTTACAATGGACATTCCCAATCCCGTTCCTTCTATTTTGCCGATCGTTGAATTATTTACACGTTCAAAGGGCAGAAATATCCGTTTCAGGAATTCGCGGCTCATACCTATTCCGTTGTCTTCACATATGAAATCCAGCCAGACCTTATCGTTATTTTCGGATTTCCGATTTCTTCCGGTTTTCAAATACTGGGCAAAGTATACGTTTATTTTTCCCTTGTCCGGAGTATATTTAACCGCATTACCAATAATGTTTACCAAAATCTGACGTAAGCGAAGTGCGTCGCCTATCAGATTTTCCTCATATATTCTTCCGATATCGATCTGAAGCTCCTGGTCCTTTAAGACTGCCTGAGGGCGCATAATGACGGCAATATCATGTACAAGATCCGCAATGGAAAATTCTTCTTCGTTCAATGTCATCCTTCCGCTGTCGATCCTTGACATGTCCAGCACATCATTTACAAGGCTCATAAGATGAGTTGAAGCGGTTTTTATTTTCAAAAGGCAATCCTGCACTCTTGCCTTTTCGTCAATGTGGGATAGACCTATGGAGGTCATTCCCATTATAGCGTTCATCGGCGTTCGGATATCATGCGACATGTTGGATAAAAAGCTGCTTTTTGCACGGTTTGCCGCTTCGGCAGCTTTAAGGGCGTTTTCAAGCCTTTCGTTCATCTGTTCCAATTCCGATGTAAATTCACATTCAGCGTTATTCTGTTTCAGTATCCAAAGTTCGCAGCCGGCTTCAAGCTTTACTTTTTCAACACTCAGATCATTAACGGCATTTTCGGGATCGGCAGATCTAAGATCGCTTTTATTCATTTCCGTTAATTCACAGGCTTTTGAATCCGCATATATTATTTTTTTGTTTTGTTCAACTACCAGATAGCCTTTATTTTCACTCATAGGTCTTTATTTCTTTCTGAAGGCTCAAGGCCTTTTTAGTTTTATGCTTCGTTATAAATCAACTGTTATATCCGAAAAGAAGCTTCCGATTTCGGGACGGATCAAATCATCCCCAAGTCCCTTATCGGAAACGGAAGCAACTTCGGGATCTATGGGAAGGCGACATATGGATTTTATGCCGAATTTTTCCGCAGTTTCCTTTACATGACTTTCTCCGAAAATATTATGCTCTTTTCCGCAGCCGTCGCATTTAAAATAACTCATGTTTTCCACTAGTCCTAAAATCGGTATATTCATGGTTTTAGCCATATTGACGGCTTTTTCCACGATCATGGATACCAGTTCCTGGGGGCTGGTAACCACTATTATCCCGTCAACCGGTATTGATTGAAATACAGTAAGGGGAACATCTCCCGTTCCGGGAGGCATATCAATGAACATATAATCAACATCACCCCATATTACGTCGGTCCAGAATTGTTTTACCATTCCGGCAATGACAGGTCCTCTCCATATTACGGGATCGGTAGTTTTTTCCAGAAGAAGATTGAGAGACATTATATTTATTCCTTTTCGGGTCTTTACAGGAATAATCCCGTTTTCGTCTCCGTAAGCCCTCGCATTCACTCCGAAAATACGGGGAATGGACGGTCCTGTTATATCGGCGTCCAGAATAGAGATCATTTTTCCTTTTCTGTTGGCTTCAGCTGCCAGCATGGATGTCACCATGCTTTTTCCTACGCCGCCTTTGCCGCTTACAACGGCAATCACTTTTTCAATATGAGACAGTTTATTGGGTTTTTCTCTGAGATCCTCCGGTTTATTTCTTGAGGGACAGTTCTCTCCGCATGAGGAGCAGTCGTGGGTACATTCGCTCATTTTTTTCTCCTTTCTTTACAAAAGCCGTTTTATGGCTTACATATGCTTAAATTCCGAAATCGACGATATTTATAATATTTTATCAAATACTCGGTCAAATGTCAATCATACTCGGCGCTCAGCTGTCCGCAGGCTGTAGAGCTACAATAGATATTGGACAATCGAAAAAAAGATATTGAGAGAAAGCC
>CAJTTE010000024.1 GCA_910579265.1 uncultured Ruminiclostridium sp.
CTTTCTCCTGTTGAATTTTTAAAAAATTTTGTCCAATATCATTGACAAACCTACAGGGAAAAAGCAATTCTTCATTCGGTTCATAATCCAAAAAAACCCAATTGTCTTTACTTTTTGCCGCTTCGATCACATTTAAAAGAAAACGCTTATTTCCAGCAAAGGCATTTTTATTCCACGGCATACCGCAAATGTCGAAGCCGACAGTACCCATTCCCACACTGCTCTGATCTTTTTCGGCAAGCCAGACTATAATTCTTTTTTCATCATCGGTCACAGCAAGCGCCGAACCGCTCAGAACAAGCACATTGATAAAAACATCCGTAAGTCCGTTGCTCATATGAATTTCTTCGGATCTCAACGCACCCGACCAAACAGTATTTGACATTTTGCACTTTCCTTAATCCGATTATTTACCGTCATACTCCTTCAGTTCTTCAAGGAATTCCTCATACTCCTCATCCGTCCAATAAAAGGTCAATTCCTCTTCGGAATATTCACGAGCTGCCGTCTCCATAAAATGCTCTCCGACGTCATATCCCAAACGGTTCAGAACAGCCTGAGCAAATTCCCGGAAAAACATTCCGATTCCGGTTATAATATTTCCGTCTTCAACAACCGGCTTGTGAATAAAATGCTCCTTATCCACGAAAGAAAAAGTTTCTGCCATTTGCATAAAGTATCCCGAGGTAAAGTCTTTTCCCTCTAAAAGTCCCGCTTTTGAAAGCAATATCGGTGAAGAAGAGATTGCGGCAATAAGCGTATCTTCATTTTTTCCTTTTCTAAGAAAACCTATCAGCTTTTCATCGTATAAAGGCGCCAAAGGGAATATCGTCCCAGGAAGTATCAAGCATTCATAATCCGATATGTTTGCTTCTTCCACGGTTTTATCGGGCATTACCGAAAATCCGTCCTCACTCGTGTACGGCTTTTTTTCACTGGCTATAGTATCGATTTTTTCCCCGAACCATACCGTAAGACAGGAGGTCAAACAGGTTATCTCCTGTAAAGAAAAGTCGGGATAAATAAGAACCGCATATTTTTTTGTACTCATCTTTATTCCTTTCTCATTCAGACAAAACCGCATAAATACCGGCTAACGTCTTTGATTCATGCTTCCCTTTTTTCCTAAGAACCGAAGCTCCTTATAATCATAATTTGCGCACAATAGTATTTCTATTTAAAAAAGCGGTTTAATTTGATATGTCGGATTCATTCAATTTGACGAGTCACAGTGTTGCAAAATATTCGTCCAAAGCGATACAAGGCTCGCTCAAAATAAAGCGAATATCAAAAAAACAATCAACGGCGCAATACCATGATGACAATAGTTATACGATGCTTACTAAAATCTATTGCTTTTCGCACTCATTATAAAAATATTCCAAAGCATCCCAATAGTCGCATGAAATATCAGGTTCGATAAGACCTTCAAGATTATCCGTTCTGTACCACTTTTTTGTGGAAATCTGAAGTACAGCTCCTGAATTGGGCAGCTTAAAATCCGTTATATCGCCAAAGCTGTCGGGAGCGTTTCCGCAAGGCTCGCCTATTATTGTTCCCAAGCCATTGTCCTTGACATATTCGGCGAAGCACATTGCGGAACTGAATGAAGATGTGGAGGTAAGCAAATATAAATTGCCCTTAAACAGCAAATCATCATATTTATTATTTTGAACCACCGACTGCGGAATGTTTATCATAAACCAACCGAGCCTCCAATCGCAAGCCCATTCCTTATATGACTCCACATCCAGATAGCGTATAAATTCGTTTGCCACAAGCGAATTTCCTCCGCCGTTGTTTCTTAAATCCACCGCCACATTGGTTATTCCCTGCTCTTTTATCTCCTTAAACATTTCCCTTACCGTATTTTTATATTCGTCGTTATAGGTACAGGAATCAAGAGTAAGGACTGCGGCGTTTTTATCCTTGTTTATTTCATAGTGTACAAAGCTGTATCCGTCAGAATCGTCATCCTCGATTTTATTAAACTTCATATATTCGTCATACGGTATAAAATCTTTTTCCTCTGCAAAACGATCGATTTTCCTGCCGTCATTTGTCTCATAATTATATGTAACTCCGTCCTTTACGGATATACCCAAATAATCCAAGCCCTGCAAGCTGCTTACATATCTTGACAGCATTTCCCTTCCGTAACCCTTTACCTCATAACTAACTTTATCATGGCAAAAGGATTTTTCGTCAAGAAGCTGTTCCCATGTCATTCCGTTTATGCCTGTAAGAAAGTCCCCCGCTTTCCTGTGATCATAAATGTATTTCATATATCTTTCATCCGGGTAATTCATTATCATGTGAGTATGTGCATCGTTTAAAAGGAAACATATGCTTTGTATCTCCTGAACCACCGTATTTACCGTAATTTTATCCGAGCTTTTAAAAACAGAATTTGCGATTTCATACTGCTTCTGAATTTCGTCCGGGATACCGCCGTAAAATTTCGGATGAACCTTTTTCAGGTATTTTACAGCATAGTCTAA
Source organism: uncultured Ruminiclostridium sp. (assembly GCA_910579265.1). Taxonomy (GTDB): domain Bacteria; phylum Bacillota; class Clostridia; order Oscillospirales; family Ruminococcaceae; genus Ruminiclostridium_E. Next base: position 2,502 of record CAJTTE010000024.1, read on the forward strand.
ATCGGCTTTTGCCTCGGCGTATGTAAGCTCTTTGTCATAACCGTCACAGTACCACAATTCGTCGCTGTCCATAAAAAGAATATTGTTCCAATAAGGATTGCAGTAGCTTCCGAACAGAGACAGAGCGATCCCTATAATGCAAAATAATGATATAAAAATTTTCCCGGCGGTTTTTCTTTTAAACTTAATCCACATTATTACGGCAGCAGTCAATATACCGGCGGAAAATATTACAGAAATCCATTCGGGCATTTGAAAAATATACAGATTAAGCGGAATAGCCGCAATCGCAGTTATTATCAGTATGAGGGGTGTTATACACAAAAAAGGATTTTGTTTTTTTGTCTTTATCATTTTGCTTCTCCTTGATTTACCTTGTATATTATAAATGCAAAGTCATTCGGACATTGGAATTCAGCCATTCTTTTTCCTATCTGCCTTACAAAATAATCCTCATCCTCAGAAAATATATATTTTGTCATTAACCTTAACAGTTTCAATTCATCAGTACTTTCTTTCAACATAGTTTCAAGAGTACTCCACCCGTCTGCCACAGGTGAATAAATTTCATGAAGCAAGTCACAAAACAATTCATAGCCGCTTATCGGATGTTTTTTCATCAATAACATTTTTCTGTCATGAATCAACATTTTCTTTAACAGCGTATATTCGCCGTCATCAAGAAATACTTCACATACTTTCATAATTTCTTTTCCATATATCCGCAGGTAAAAGGAAAAAAGTCAAGCTTTTCTGTTCCCGTATGCTCAAATCCAAAGCTTTCATACCACCTTCTTAGTCTGACATTCTCCTCTACGATGCCTATAAACATTTTATTGAAGTCCAATTCCCCTGCCGCTTCAAAAGCATGCTTTAACAGCTTCTCTCCTATCCCCCTGTGCCTGTATTCGGGAACAACGCAAAGATTGTTAAGCTCACATTCATCGCGGCTCTTTAAATAAAGAGAATAATACCCTATGATCTCATTATCCGCACAGTATTTGAACATTAATCGGTTGTCCTGTTCATACTGCCAAATCAAACGTTCTTCATTGACCGCAAACCCCGTAAATCTTGGAGCATTCTCTTGGGTAAACCCAAATTCCTCGGCAACCGTTAAAAAACTTTCTTGTATTACTCTTACACAGTCCGGAATATCGTCCTTTCCTATTTCCATTATATTCTCGATCATTTTTCCTCCATTATAGCCATTCTCCACAGTAGTTATTTTATCACTTTATACTTTCCATGTAAAGCCCTTGATTTATATATACTCTTTATGTCTCTGTTTTTTATCCATATAACCTCTTCCTGATGTTCTCAGACGACGAGTTCCGTCTCTCATTTCTGCAAAGGTTATCCACCAGGATCTCAGATTGCTTCGCAATTTTGACAGCTTGTTTAATCATCGCGTATCTGAAAACAAATCAAATTTATACAATTACGCTCAAAGCACGGCTACTTCAAAGAAAAAAGCGGAGAAATACGAGGTATTTAGCAGTTATCACTTTTGGTAACTATTATCGTCATTCTTTTACGCGGAAAACGTCCGCAGTTAGTAAATATCCTGCATTTTGCGGCTTTTCAGATAGCCCCTATTCAAAACGATAGGGTTCCATTTTTTCTCTGTCCCTGTATTCATGCTTTTCATAATACCCGATAAGCTCCCCGTCATCGCCGCGAAGCGCCACCATATAAACGTCCTTATTCTCCTTTTCATTGTGGGCGGTATAAACCATATTGTTTTCCCTTCCCTCACCGAACCAGCAAACGATCCTTTTAATCATCTCCGCCGATTTTTTGTTATGGCAGCTAAGCAGGTTCTTTCCTATAAGTTTTGCACCCCCCCATTTAACATATCTGTTTACAGCAGCCGGATTCATATAAATAATCTCATGGCGTAAATTGCAGATAACCACACCGCATCTGTCCTGATCAACAATGCTTCGGAAAAACTGTGAAAGTTCCATATGATTCTCCTGACTCAAATAACGCTGATAATATCCCGAAATTATTCCTTCCTCGGAAATTTTCTCCAAGCAATTGAATCCACATTTTTCAAGTACCCTTACCGATGAGACATTTTCCATATAGGTAAACGCACCGACCGTTTTAAAACCGTATCTGTCGTAGATTTCTTTAAGAAACAGCTTCAGAGCTGTCGTCATAACACCTTTACCCCAATAATCAGTGTTAAAAATACAATAGCTTATCATCGCATTCGGCGTTTCATTAAAGTCAATACAGTAACACCAGATATCACCTATATACTTATTTTCTGCCCATATCGTTCTTCCGTAGCTTTTTGCATCCGGCAGGAGCGATTGTTCATAATCCTCCAAGGCTTTTTCAACGGTTTTCGCTTTCTGAGGCAGAAATTTTTTTATTATATCATTGCCGGCGGCATTAAAATAAGTTATCACAGTATCAGCGGTCCTGTCGCCCAAATAAACATTCATATTTTATTTACCTTCACCCTTCATTTCTTTCTCCATTTGTTCAAAAGCCGCCTTAACCCTTTCCCAGTCGGTTTTGCCGGAAGCTTTATCCAAGAAATCAATCTGTCGGTCAAAACCGATTTTTCTTTCTTCATTTTCTTTTACAAGACGTCTTTTGTCAAGATCTACACTGCCCCACTCCTTTTGGACGGCTAACTCGACCTGCTTGTCCATCTCTGAATAAAAGCTATCGAAAAAATTCCTGATCTCGGCAACAAATTCATCGTAAGGCAGCTCATAAACCCCGTCAGGGTATGACCAGATGCTTTCACCGTTTTTTAGAAGATAATCGCTTTCCCACCAAATTTTAATTTTATCCTCACACCTGAAGCATCCTATCAGCGGTCCTCCGATCAGATGACCCGAATCAAAAATACGTTCATGAAACCATTCCGTCAAAGTTGTATACTCATTATCGTAAAATATATCAAAAATATCATCAGCATCGTTAATATGACTTTCCTTCCACTCATAGGAACGCTTTAAAAATGTTTCTGAAATATCATATAAATACCGTGGTATTGATTCGCTTACATAGCGGAAGGTATGGGAAAAATCCTCCAAAAACCTTGAAAGATAATAGTCATTGTATCTGGGATTATTTTCATACTCCTTCCATTGTTCCAACGCCGCTTCGGAATACTCGTATATCGTCCCTTTGCCCGCCGTTATCCAAAGCTCGCTGTCGGTCAGAGCGAACCAATGCAAATTGCCGCCGTTTTCTCCCCAAGGTATAATTTTATCAAGCTCTCTGAGCTGAAAGTTTATTTTAAACATAAGAATATAGCTTTCCCTATAGATTTTTTTCGAGACCACCGATCAAATCAATATATATTGATACAAATTCCGATTTCCGAAATCATAAAGGTAAACCCGACACTTTACTATCTGACATCATTCATAATATCGCTGGCTATAAAACCGCTTTTTAACGGAAAAATAACACCCGGCAGCATTATCTCCAATATTGCTCCATAATCCTATACGATATTCAGAACAGTTTATAATGTGCCGTTATCCCATAACCTTTGTTTTATCTTAATTTAAGGGAGTTTTTCGTTATAATATTGCCGAAATCTCATTAACCAATGTCTATATGCAGCACCGTAACAGATTTTTCTGGGAAAATGCAGAAATTTGAATAAGCATTATCATAGTCCGAAAATCATTTAACCCCCGCTTTAAAAAATCTGCATAACCCGATATATATTTAGTAAAAAATAAAAATAATACTATGCAATCCTTTATTAATCGGAAATTTTAAAAACAGCAAGCTTATTATGACCGACGGATACCCTTATTACCGTAGTTATGTCAGAGCATACATTCAAGCTGACAATCAAAAGGTTCTTTTTCGACGTGCGCTTTATTGTATTCCCGCGCCTCCACACATCCCACAGCCTGATAAAACCTTTGACTTTCAACAGCGGAATGAGCGGAAATATACAACTTTGCCGCTCCATGCCTCTTTGCCCATGCCTTTGCCGAACGGAAAAGTTTTTTTCCTATTCCCTTTCCCCTCATATCTTTGGAAACATGAATGCATGACAAATCAAGGTATCTGTTTTCTCCGCCAAATAATTCACTCTCTACTGAAGCAAACCCCTTGAGAATATCGCCGTAAAATGCTCCTAAAACGACTCCTTTTGTCTTAACGGTATTGACAAGACAACAAACAAGATGATCATAATCCTCCTCGGACCAGTCATCTATAAAAGGATCGCTTTTTATTATCCATTCACCATTCACTTTTCTGTAACACAAATCCACAGACTGATACCTTATAAACCCGGAAAACAAGTCTCTGTTGATCTCACCGGCCGAAATCTCTCTATATCGCACCATTCCGGGTGATTCACAAGCACTAACCGAATAAATATAATGAGGCATATCAACTCCACGGTAATGTTTTACAAACATACCTCTCCTGGTCATGCCGTTTCGCTCCGCCACCTTTTGCGATGCAATGTTGGAATCCCTAATGACTGAAAACACTTCTTCAGCCTTAAGAACATTGAAGGCATATTGTTTACAAGCCCTTGCCGATTCGACGGCATATCCCTTATGCCAATATTTTTTTTGAAACAAATACCCTATTTCAAGAACCGTTTTACCCATGCATTCCTGATGCGTCAATCCGCATTGACCTATCATTTCTCCGCTTTCTTTAAGTATGACTGCCAGCAACCCCAAGCCGTTATCATTTTCATAACGCTCAATCTGACGGTTCAGCCAATACCATACCTCATCATTGCTGAAAGCGCCTTCATAAGCATACATTACCTCGCTGTCCTGCAATATCTTGCACAAAACATCGTAATCGGAATGTTTAAGCTCTCTCATAAACAATCTTTCTGTTTCTATTTGCATATCACACCTTCGTTTTCTTTGCAAAAAATCAACCTTCCTTCTGTAATTTTTTGCTATTTTATATCGGCAATGAGTATTTGATTAAATGGGTAATTGATTATATCTATTTTCTCTACTTTGGCTTTGATCGGTAATTTGAGATTTCGTTTAAGTAATTTGATCCCCTTAAACAGCTCTTCATCAGACAATCTTATAGCTATTGTACAATGCGGCATCCATTTGTCAATACTATAATATTGATTTAATTCACCATCAAAATCAGACATAAAATCTATAAATTCTTTATGAACATTTTTTAGTTCTTCGGTCATAACGGGTTCAATAAAAATTACATTTTCATCTGTCAAAAATGTACCGACTGAACATAAAGAAATCTCAAAAGGTTTTATCATTTTAGAAAATGCCAATACTTTTGACTTTAGGCCTTCAATGTCATATGTAAAATAATCACCGATTGATATATGATTTAACTTTACCGCTTCATCATGAACACCATTATCATTCAATAATTTTCTTATTTCATTTATTATATTTTGACTTTCATCATCAAAAACCAACTCTATGGCATAATTCATCTGGTCAATTCTCCGTTCTTTCAAACGTAAACCATTCGAAATCGAAATTACTTCCCGGAAGGAAAGTAAAAGATATATTTCCCTTACCCTCTATGCCTTCAATGGGAAACCGCCTTTGCGTATACTCGCCGCAGCCTTCGAATTCGGCAATGATGCGCTTGTTTTCATTCCCTTTAAAAGTGATATGAATACTATTAAGAGGCAGCTCAGATTTTCCAGATATGATAATTGCAGACGGTGACTGTCCGAAATCAAATTCACCGTAATCCAAAACAACATTATTTCCTATTTCCAACACTTTATTTCCGTCAATCTTAAAGCTGTCACCATAAATTTTTTCACAATCCGCCGCATTAAAAGTCATAAACGCCATATCATTTTTTTCAAATCTGAAGCCTTTGACATGATACCTGTCTGACGACATCATTACAAAGGTATGAATTCCCTTTAACGTTTTGGAAAGCTTAAATGTATTGGGCTTGTATGTAAGCCACTCCGGCGTTTCATGATATATAAAATCACCTATAATTTCTCCTCCGTCATCCGGTATCCCGTCATAGAATTTAATATTTACCGGAGTCGTACAGTTAGCATAAACAGGAACAGTGACCGTATCACTTCCTGCCTTTCCGAAATCGGTATTCTCAAATCCGAACCAGGCGTTTTCTCCTTCAAAGCCCGCACCTCTTTCAATTCCGTTTCCGATTTTTCCCGTGCTGCTAACTGTATAAAGACCTCCCGCAACAAAATCATACGGATCAAACGAAGCGGATCCAAGACCTTCGGCATCCATCTGAACGGCAGTAAGAACACGATATTTATCGGTACCGTTTTTGCAAAGTGCCCTAAGATAAAACCTTCCGTCTCCCTTTGCCTTTACCGTAACGGCGTTATCCCGTATATCCGTTATCTCGGCAAGATTTGAAGCGATACCTATTTCATTGGTTATACGGTATTCTATTTCATTACGGTAGCTCGCATTTTTCGGGTATATCAAGGTATTGACAGTAATCTCCCTCTGATCCTGGCCGAAATTCAGCGACGGCGCACTAAGCTCAATCTTTCGCACCGGTATTTCATTATATCCGCCGGAGCAGTCAGGAGCAAAGTCAATGTTTTCCTCTATAGCCGTCAAACCGTTTATCTGTCCTGCATCCTCCGCATAAAGCTTAAGAATGCTATCCGGCAGCAATGGTGATGATACTCTTACCTCAATCTCTCCCGGCATTGTCTTTGCCGCAACAACGGCAAGCAGCTTACCCATAAAAAGTCGTCTGCTTTTTCCTTTATACTGCTCAAAATCAGTACTGTCCCCGTTATCCAATCCTATAAGCCTTCCCGCACCGACCACCTCAATATTTACGCGGTTATTGGCGTTCGCTACGAAATTGCCCTGTGAATCCTCCGCCATGATCTCAACGAATATCAGATCGCGTCCGTCCGCCGAAAGACATTTTCTGTCCGCAGCAACATTTAATCTCGCAGTATCACCGAAGGAACGCGTAACGTCTCTTGCAATCTCATAGCCCGCCTCATCGTAAGCCAAAGCCAGAAGCTCTCCTTTTTCATACGGAATAAGATAATCCGCCGTCAGCCGAGTTCCCCGTTTGTGATCGATATGCTTTTTCCCCATAGATTTCCCGTTAAAAAACAGTTCGGTATAGGGAGCGTTTGTAGTCACTCTTACATCGATTTCCTGACCATCGGAAAAATCCCAATAAGGAAAAATATGAATAATAGGAGATTTTTTGTAATCCGTCCATTCAGACTGAAAAATATAGGAACTGTCTTTACGGAAACCGGCGGTATCTATCTGTCCGAAATAGCTGTTTTTGGTATTATACGGCGTGGATTCTCCAATATAGTCAAATCCGCTCCAGATAAACTGACCGGCGCAATACTCCGCATCACGATCGGAAATAATGCAGCCCTCGGTATTCGGCGCGGCCCAGCCGGTCGTGCTGTTGCCTAGCGAAGAGCACTGTTCGTCATCATCCGCCAGGACAGGACGTGAAAGCGGAAAATGATATACACCTCTGCTCTGAACCACCGAACAGGTCTCACTTCCATAAATCATCCAGTCGGGATGCTTTTTATGATGCTCATTATACAGTCTTTCCCCATAATTATAACCGGCAAGCTTAAGTAAATCGGTACACTTTTGCGCATTCTCCCATTCAAGATAATTCGAACCGCTTGTGATATATCCGTTGCATCTCGGATCATGAGTTCTGACATTGGCGGCAAGCATGGAATTGATTTCCTGCCCCCTTTTGTCCGCATGAACATCATAAATTTCATTACCTATGCTCCAGCCAATCAAAGAAGGATGATTACGGTCGCGCCTTACCCATGCAGCTACATCAATCTTCGCCCATTCGCCGAAAAAACGTGCGTAATCATATTCCGTCTTGGAACGCTCCCACATATCGAATCCCTCGGACAGTACGAGAAATCCCATTTCATCAGCAGCCTCCATCAGTTCCACCGAAGGCATATTATGACTTGTGCGAATCGCATTCACACCCATTTCCCGAAGCAGTTCAAGACGGCGCCTTACCGCTGTTTTATTTTGAGCGGCACCCAATGCTCCCAGATCATGATGTTCGCAGGAGCCGTGTATCTTAATATGTTTGTCATTCAGAAAAAAGCCTTTGTCACAGGTAAATTCTATTTTTCTGAAACCGAATTTACAGATTTCTTTATCGATAACGGTATCTCCGTCTAAAAGCTCGGTAGTCATTGTATAAAGCACGGGATTTTCAATATCCCATTTCTGAGCGCCGTCTATCCTGATTTTCTGCACAGCCGCCGAATAATCGTATCCTTCTTTTCTGATTGCCTCCGGTATCACGCTTATGTCCAAAGCGCTTAAAGCACAAGTATTTTCACCAACCTTTTTCCCGCTGCAATCGGTAACGGTCTGTCTGATAAGCTGCCTGTTCTCCGATCCTTTAGGCCGAGCTGTCTCCGTTGAAACGGTTATTAAATTTTCCTCTGTGCTTATATAAACTCCGTCCGGGATAATGTGCACCAGCGGCGCTTCCTTCAGCCATACATTTCGGTAAATGCCGGCTCCCGAATACCAACGGGAATTCGGCGACCGATAATTGACCATTACCGCCACAAGATTTTCTCCTTTAAGCAGCAGATTTCCTATCTCAAATTCAAAAGTAGAATATCCGTACTTCCATTCGCCGGCTGACTTACCGTTCACATAAACCTTACAATCTGCATATACGCCTTCAAACCGCAGAGAAACAACCGTATCGGGCTTTGGAGCATATTTAAAAGATTTCCTGTACCATCCTGTGGAAGTTTCATAAAGATTTTTCGTATTTCCTATAAGATAATCATGTGGAATATCGACCTTAATCCATCGAAAATCATCCGAATATCCCGTGCCAAAAGGCTGTTTAGAAAATTCCCAGCCATCACAAAAAAGAGTAGCGATGCTCATATTAACACTCCTAAAAAATATTTAATTATATTTTACCTTATATTTTCGCTTTAGTCAATGAAAAACATTGAATTTAATATTATCGCCCATTGAAAAAACAAAAAAACTATGCTATAATTCATTTGATAAAAACGACAATAGAAAAGGAACATTAAAAATGCCCATAAGAATACCGAACGATCTTCCCGCATTTAAAACACTGTTACAGGAAAATATATTCGTAATGGAAAGCGACCGCGCTTCAGGTCAGGATATAAGGCCGCTTAAAATAGGTATAGTAAACCTTATGCCTACAAAAATCGAAACTGAAACACAGCTTTTAAGACTATTGAGCAACACGCCGTTACAAGTGGACATAACTCTTATTTATACCGAAACCCATCTTCCGAAAAATACCTCATGGGAACATTTACAAAACTTTTATACAACTTTCGATAAAGTAAAGGATGAATACTTTGACGGTATTTTTATAACCGGAGCGCCTGTGGAAAAGCTTGATTTTGAAAAGGTAAACTATTGGGGGGAGCTTTGTCATATTATGGAGTGGACAAAATCCCATGCATTCTGTACCGTACATATATGCTGGGGAGCATTTGCGGGTCTTTACTATCATTATGGAATAGAGAAAAGACCTTTAAATAAAAAGCTTTTCGGTGTCTTTCCCCATAAAGTAAACGCCATAACGCATCCCCTTTTAAAGGGCTTCGACGATATATTTTTCGTGCCGCACTCCCGTTATACGGAAATCAGCACCGCCGATATCGAAATGAATCCCAATCTTGCTGTGTTGGCTTATTCGGATGAAGCCGGAGCATATATAATTTCCGACCGTACAAGCCGTCAGATTTTTATCACAGGACATGCAGAATATGACCGTGATACTTTAAAAAATGAATATTTAAGAGATCTTGAAAAGGGTATTGACATAGAAATACCAAAAAATTATTTTCCGGGAAACAATCCCGATCTCCCTCCCCTTATCACATGGCACGGACATGCCAGCCTTATGTACAGCAATTGGCTTAATTTCTGTGTTTATCAGGAAACGCCTTTTGATCTGAAAGAGTTGGAGTCACTATAGCGATTACCGCGTAACATATCAAATACGAAAGGATATTTCTGATGAGCCTTAATACGACGCCCTCAGCCAATAGAGTACACATAGCTTTTTTCGGCAGACGAAATGCCGGAAAATCCAGTCTTGTAAATGCAATAACCGGTCAGGAGACCGCCGTTGTTTCTCCAATAGCAGGAACAACCACGGATCCGGTTTATAAGGCGATGGAGCTCCTTCCGTTAGGTCCGGTTATGATAATCGATACGGCAGGCCTTGATGACGAAGGCGAACTTGGTGAGCTGAGAATAAAAAAAACACAGCAGGTTCTTAATAAAACAGATGTGGCCGTTCTCACAATAGACTCAGAAGAAGGAATACAACAATGCGATAAGGAATTACTGGAGCTCTTCATCAAAAAAGAAATACCTTACGTAATTGTCTATAACAAAAACGATATTAAAAAAATACCGGTAAATAATAATGACAGCATCAGCGTCAGTGCCAAAACCGGAGAAGGAATAAACGAACTAAAGGAGAAAATAGCAAGAATAACAAAAACGGATGACACAAGACTAAAGCTGGTCGGTGACTTGTTATCACCCTCCGATACGGTAATTCTGGTTATTCCGATCGATTCCTCCGCACCAAAGGGCAGACTTATTTTACCGCAACAGCAAGTGATACGTGATATTTTGGAAGCAAATGCGACGGCGATCGTAATAAAGGAAAACCAGATAAACGAAACACTGGAGCTGCTGAAGAAAAAGCCTGCAATGATAATCACCGACAGTCAGGTATTTAAAAAAGTGGCGGCAAATACTCCCGAAAACATACCCCTTACATCGTTTTCGATCCTGATGGCGAGATTCAAGGGCTTTCTGAACATAGCCGCAACGGGGGCTGCCCATATAGAAAAGCTTAAAGACGGAGATACCGTACTGATTTCCGAAGGCTGCACCCATCATCGGCAGTGTGAGGATATAGGCACGGTTAAAATTCCGAAATGGTTGACCGAATACACAAAAAAGAAGCTCATATTTAAAACTTCTTCGGGTACGGAATTTCCGGAAAATCTGACGAACTACGATCTTATTATTCACTGTGGGGGATGTATGCTTAACGAACGTGAAATGAAGTATCGTATGAAATGCGCCGAGGATGCTGGCACTCCCATAACAAATTACGGAACGGCAATAGCTTATATGAACGGAATTCTGATAAGAAGCCTTGAAATATTTCCCGACCTTGTAAAATCATTAAAATAATTACCAATATTTTTATACAAAATCATGATTGTGTTTTTACACGAGCTTTAATCAGATCCACAGCGTGATTAAAGCTGTACTCTAAGCATTGATTTTGAACACCCGTTATTTATCATACCTGAAACAAGAATTAGTATTAATGGATATCAGAAAACAAAAAAATCAGTACTATTATGCTAAAAGCATGGCGTTTTCAAAAAAAGCGGAGAAATATGAGGGTATTTGATAGTTATTCCTTTGGTATAACTATCGACATTATTTGATATGTAAAGCGTCCGCAATAAGCAGAAATCGTGCAATTTGCGGCTTTTCAGATAGTCCTTAATCATAGTACGATATGAATACAGCATATAACACAAGCGCTGCCGCTAATGCGGCAGCGCTTTTTATATTCAGCAGGTAAGCCCCAATCATATTGGGTGGCTGTGGCTTTTCAAGAATGTTCCCATTACCCTCCGCCCTCACCTACGGGATTCCCTGCTCAATAGCAGTATATGCCAAAGGGTAAAACTGCGTGGCTGTCCTTTTTAAAGCAGTTTGACGGATATTACCACAAGCCTTTTGAATATAAGAAAAACTTAACGCGTCTTTCGGTTATTTATATATATCTCCGCTATTATATGTAACAAAATAATTACCGTTTATTCCGCCTTTGCAATAATGAAAAATTGAAGATAAAATAACGGCCATGCCCAAAGGCTCACTGATCATTCCATATCCGTATCTTTGCGCACATTCTTCTTCAAATATTTCCTTAAGCTGAAGCTTGGTCTTGTTTTCAAGATACTTTTTATCAATATCCATTGCCAGGCAAAACCGTTTATAGCTCAGCTTTTCAAGATCGTCGACGCAATCCAAGTAATCATCCGGATCTATCCTGTTATATAACCGATCCATTTCAACACATACGGACAAATCTCCGATATCCTTATTCTCCCCAATTATCGTCTCCTTAAAACGGCTTTCACGAATTTTAAACATATTAACTTTATCCTTCCTTTTTCTTTCTTGAACGTTTGCATATACTTTTTACTGATTATTATTTATAAGACGATAAATGCCAAAGGAAACAATATATATAATCTTTATACATTTCTTGCCTTAACGGTTCAAGTTCTCAGTTTAATAAGAATATCATCATAAATTCAATAAATCAATCGTCATTTTACACTAAAAATTTTACAATAATTATACAACATTGCTCTCATGATTCTTTTTTGATACAGCAAACAGCCATATACCACGTATTATCGGAACTGTAAAGGCTGCCAAAAGGCTGAAGAAAAGTATTTTCGAATTAAGACTTACCGTGTCGAAAATTGATGAAAGCTGTGGAATAAAAACAATTGCAATTGTCAGAGCAAAGCTTATAAGCACAGCAAAAATAAGCCTGGGATTTGCAAGGTAGTCAGTATTAAAAATTCCCTTATTTTCGTTTTTACATTCAAAAACAAATACAAGCTGAGAAACGCTCAGGGTAACCATTGCCGCAGTTCTTGCCGCTTCAAGACCCAGACTGTCAAAGGCAAGTATAAAGCTCAATATCGAAGCCGTCCCTATAAGAAATCCGCGTATGACTATCTTAAACAGCATGCCTCCGGCAAAAACGCTTTCATTCCCCGTTCTCGGCGGGACGGACATTACATTGACGTCACCCGGTTCCATTCCCAATGCAATAGCGGGAAGTCCGTCCGTAACAAGATTTATCAAAAGAAGCTGAATAGGAAGAAGGATCACCGGAAGACCCAGTATCATGGCAAAAAGCATTGTAAAAACTTCTCCGATATTACAAGACAGCATATACCTTATAAATTTACGTATGTTTGAATACACGGTTCTGCCCTGCTCCACAGCATTAACCAAAGTTGCAAAATTATCATCAAGAAGTACCAGCTTTGCCGCTTCTTTTGTGACATCAGTACCGGCCTTACCCATAGCCACACCTATCGCAGCCTCCTTTACGGCGGGAGCATCATTTACACCGTCTCCGGTCATTGCCACAATATGACCCTGTTTCTTCAATGTCCTTACGATTTTAAGTTTATCCGCAGGACTTACCCTCGCAAAAACCGCCGTATTTTTTACTGCGTCTTCAAGCTCCTTATCATTCATTGCAGACAGTTCCGCTCCGGTACAGGCCCTATAACCTTTCTTCATTATTCCAGCCTGTCCCGCAATCTCAACGGCGGTTTTAATATGATCTCCGGTCAGCATTATAACCCTTATTCCGGCCTTTTCACACTTTTTAATTGCATTTTTTATTTCAGGTCTTAAAGGGTCCTCCATCCCCTGAAGACCCAAAAAAATAAATGAGTCTGACGTATCGGTTTTATATGCAAAGGCAAGGGTCCTGAGTGCGCGCCCGGCCATGTTCTCCACAGCTGATGCAATTTTTTTCTTTTCGGAAAAAGATAAAGGGACAGTTCCGTTTTTTCCTAAAACATACCCGCATTTTTCCAAAACCACATCAGCCGCTCCCTTTAAAAATTTCACTTTTTCACCTGAAGATGATCTTACGGTCACTTCCATAAAACGAGTCTGACTGTCAAAAGGGATCTCTCCGGTGCGTATATATCCGTTTACCGAAACACCTGCTTTTTTTGCGGAATTGAGCAGTGCGGTTTCGGTAGGATCTCCGTTTTTTCCATCAGAATTATTACATATGGCGCCGCATGTAAAAAGCATTTTTTGAGCTGTATCATCTGCGCTGATGTTCTTTTTCAATCTACCGTCAGAATATATCTCAGTTACCGTCATTTTATTTGCGGTCAATGTACCGGTTTTATCAGTGCATATAACATCGGCGCAGCCTAACGTCTCAACTGAATGCAGCTTGTTTACGAGAGCTTTCTGTTTATATATTCTTCTTACCGCCAAAGCCAGAGCAATGGTGACGGTAGCCGGAAGTCCTTCCGGAATCGCTGCAACAGCAAGTGTTATTCCTACAAAAAGCATATCGAAAATTTCATTTCCTCTGAAAATTCCTATTGCGCTTACCACAACGCAAATAACTATACAAGCTATGCCGATAATACGTCCCAGTTCACCAAGCCTTTTCTGAAGCGGCGTTTTTTCCTCCTCGATATTCTCCAGCATGTCGGATACCTGACCCATCTGAGTGTTCTTTGCCGTTGCATATATCTCGGCAGTACAATGTCCTTTGGTAACTATCGTGCCCATATAAACCGCCCCTGCCTGGTTCAGCTCGTTTTCCTTTATAGGACATACCTGCTTCGATACGGGAATACTTTCTCCCGTAAGCGCCGCTTCGTCGCACTCCAAGGACATGGACTGTAAAATACGGCCATCCGCAGGCACTTTATCGCCCGCATCCAAAAAAATTACGTCTCCTTTTACCAGCTTTTCCGCAGGTATAATTACGGTTTTACCGTCCCTGACAGCTCTTGCCGTGGGGGCGGCGATAGCTTTTATCGACTCAAGCGTTTTTTCTGTGCGGTATTCCTGAATAAATCCCATTACAGCATTTATTACAACTATGACCATAATAGTGAGAGCATCGTATATTTCTCCCATTACCACCGAAACTACGGTAGCAGCCAGGAGAATCATAACCATTACGTCCTTAAACTGCCCGAAAAACATTTTAAGTCCCGTTCTTTTCTTTTTCTGTTCAAGCGTATTGGCTCCATCCCGCCGTAATTTTTCTTCGGCCTGTTCGGAAGTCAGTCCGAATACCGAAACGGTATCAATGATATCAGTTTCTTTGGCTTGTGTATCGCTTACGGCAGAAATCCTATTACTTCCCTTTACATTTCCGGAAATTCTGTGTGACTTGACCAAAATAAATGCCTCCTTGTCCTGTTTTCTGTTAAAAGATATGTGGAACAATAAAAAAATAGACATGCCTTTCAACATAAAATAACCCCTCTTTTTAAATTGCCCCATATGCGGTAAAACAACAAAGCATTTGGATAACTTGTACTTTTTACATCAGAAGAATAAAGATTGTAATGATTATCCCGAAATCCGCATATAAATCTACAAACTGAATTTTTATGCAAAGGGGCGAAACAATGTCAGCTAAAGCTACAACACCGATCGTTCAAGATTTCGGAACAAAACAAGAGAGATGCGTAAGCCTCGGAAAGTACATAGTTGATAACGGCGCAACCGTCAGAAGTGCAGCAAAAGTTTTCGGAATAAGCAAAAGTACGGTCCATCAGGATATAACGGCAAGACTTGAAAAAATAAACCCCGCGCTTCAAAAGCAGGTAAAGGAGGTTTTGGAAAAAAACAAACAGGAAAGACATATAAGAGGCGGCCTTGCCACCAAAAAAAAATACAGTGAGTTAAGGGATCTGGAAGATTAAAGATTAAAAAAAGCGCACAGGTTAGCGTGCTATCGCTAACGAAGAATTAGGATTATGTACCACCCGCAAGGTTTTCCTTGCGGGATTGGTGCTTTTATGCGGATTTCCCGAGTTCCTCCGCTATGAACGCTTCGCCGCATTCAAAGGTGTAGCAAATAATAATCGTATTCCCGCAGGTTTACGATTACTTTTCGGGCTTCTCGAACACCTCTATCCTGCGGATAAATACCCGCAGCAGTTCGGCGGTAAGCCTTGGCATTTCAATAAACTCCCTCTATTTCTAAAGAGGTGTCGTGGACGATAGCAAGGGCAAACAGCTCGTTTACACTATCAGCTGTGTCAGTTTCCTTGACATCAAGCAAGCTTAGCAAGTAGATCACTGTCACAAGGACGGGCACGACGGGAGCGGTCACGGCGACCTTGTCAAATACAGGTGTTGCGACCATCGAGGTATCCGGTAATAAGCTTACCATCACAGCAGTCAAGACGGGCAGCGTGACGATAACCGTAAAGGTCGCGGCAGACAGCAAATATAACGCACCTACGAACAAGACTATCGCCGTTATTTGCAAGGTTGCTTACATTAATGGTCTTTTTTTCAATGTGAAATAACAATATCGCACTCCAAAAAAGCCCGCGGAAATGCCGAAACGCATTCCCGCGGGCGTGACTATTTGAAAAAACAATTCGAGAAAAGCTCCTGCTTTCGGAACGTTGTCTCCGACCTTTAAGAGAGTGCCAGTAATGCTTCCGCCGCCGTCTTGAATGTAGCTGAACAAGTCGCCTTCCATTATTGCAGGAGGAGCATTTAATTATGTTTTTTTAAATCCGTACGGTATCAAAAAGTTTTACGGATTATATACGTTCCGTTACTTTCTGCGCTTTGAAGCAACGGCGGCGGCAAGTGCGGTTATCATAGGAATAACGGAAATAATGATACCTGTCGGCATATTGCCGTCGTTTTTACCGTCGTTCGTATTGCCTGCGGTTGTTGCTGCGGGAGTTTCTGTTTCTTCGTTCGCAGTGCTTTCGGTGAACGCAGATTCCTCAGGCTTGGTGATTTCAGGCTCGGTGCCTTCGGGCTTGGTGATCTCCGGCTCCGTCTCTTCGGGCTTGGTAATTTCAGGTTCGGTTACCTCAGGCTCGGTGACGTCGGACTCAGTGGTCTCGGAACCGGTTACATCGGGGCGCGGTTCAATCGCTTCCGTTTTTTCCGCGCCGCATATCTCACAGGAATATATCTTTACATTCTCGTCGTGATTATCTCTTCCGCCGTCCCAGACATGAGCTTCTTCGTGCAAATGCGCATGGCAGTTTCTGCATTCCTCCCAATGACAATCCTCATCGTACTGCAGCTCCCCGATAATGTCATGGCTCAGCTTTTGCATGGTTTCCGTTTTAGTATATCCGCAGTCCATGCAGGTATATGTAACCTCGCCCTCGTCGGTGCAGGTGGAGGGCTTTGTTATTATTCCTCCGTCGTATTCATGGTCTTTTATGCTGTCGTTGTCCTTGAATCCGCAGACGGCGCATACATTCCAGTGGCAGTCGCCGTTACAGGCCGTTTCCCATTTATGACCGCTTGCGGGAATCGTTATATCGCCCGTTATGATATTTTCTCCGTTCTCATCGGAGAATTTTTTCTTGCATTCCGAACACTCCCAATACTCCATATTGCCATCTTCCGTGCAGGTCGCATTGACAGCATCGTGTTTTACAAGCGAGTGCCTGTGAGGCGGAATATAGGCCTCAACAACCGTGATCACCGCAGTGCCTACTATATTGTCGTTTAATTTAGCCGTAAGCACGGTCGTAGGGTCGGTCGCCGCTTTACCGATCACTTTGCACTGGTTGTTATCTACTCCGGTTGTGATTATATCCACATAAGTTTCATCAACTTCCCATGTGGGTGGCTCTTGGCCGTTATAACCCTCAAGAGTAAATATCTGGTAATCGCCTATTGTTATCTCTTTTGCAGAGGGGGTTAAGTTGCACATGGGAATATAATTCGGGTCGTCTTCGCCGCAGACCTCACATACGCCGTTCTTATAGCTGTGCGGCCCGAATTGGATAAAGAAAGTTGCTGTCTTACCGTTTCCGCAGTCATATGTATATTGAGCCGTGCCTGTTCCGATGATGTTACCGTTAGTCACTTTGGCGTTTTCTCAGTTGCTTGCCTTTGATAAATCAAAGCTTCCGGGGAGGTCAGCAGGGTCAATCATACAGCCGGAAACGATATATGGGTTGCCCAAACAATCAAAGTGTCCCAGTTCTGTATTTTTGCTTAAATCCAAAGAGGTGAGATTATTTTCATGGCATTTAAGCATTATCAGCTTGGTGTTTTTGCTTACGTCTAAAACGGTAAGCTTATTATTATTGCAGTAAAGAGTACCCAGTTTGATGTTATTGCTTACATTTAAAGCGGTAAGTTTATTATTCTCGCAGAAAAGAGTATACAACTCGATGAAATGCTCTATTCCCGTCAGGTCAGTTATATTTTTACTGCTGACATTAATTGTAGAAACTCTGAGTATTTCATTGTTCTGTAAAATACCGTCGTTATTGCTGTCAAAGTTTTCTTTAACGTACTCCCTGAAATTCGGGTCGGGGAAGTTTGTTTCGTCTATGGCAACACTGTCATCATTTTGAGTTTCCACGTTGCATATTTGGCAAACTCCGTCAGCGGAAACGTGGGTATGTCCCTCCTGCGATACCTTGCTTCTTTCGTTTTCTTCGACAAAGTTTACGTTCATCTCGTTCGTAACAGTAACGCTTGTTTTGCCGCTGCCGAGAACGATCTCGGTTATCCTGCGCTTATCGCCGTCGGGTTCGTATTTAAGCTGGGTTGTCGTACTCTCCGTCTCATTCCACTCTTCATCCACGCTGTAAAATACGTTATCCCCAAGCGATGCAGAGGCGGGAAAAAGTGCATATTCAAGCTTTGGGCAGATGGCAAACGCCATTCCTCCAATTGATACGACGCTTTCAGGTATTTCCACGGACATAAGGTTCTGGCATTCCATAAACATGCCGTCGCTTATATGGGTGATTCCGTCCGGAAGGTGCGGTATCGCTGTAAATCCCGTACCCGAAAATGCCATCATTTCTATTTCTGTAACAGTATCGGGAATGTCCATTTCCGTAAGATTTATGCAGCCAGAAAACGCGCCTTGTTCAATTCGGATAACGCCGTTCGGTATTTCTACGGATTTAAGACTTGTGCAGCCAGCGAATACCATATACTCAATTACGGTTACATTTTTCGGAATAACTATCCTTTCTAAGGATTCGCAATAATTAAAAGCATATTTACCGATTTTAGTAACCGAATCGGGAATGTTGATCTCTCTTAGACTGTCACAATCCACAAAGGCTGATTCGCCTATTTCAATAACGCTGTCCGATATTGACACCGATGTTGCATGGTCACCATATATGTCAAAAGCATGGTCGCCTATATTCTCAATTCCGATGATATTAATTGTTTTAATATCATTTCCATTAAGATAAGCTTCTCGCCAAGGCGTACGCTCACCACCGGCAAAATTAACCCAGCTTTTCATTCTCCCCGTTCCGCTGATAGTCAGCACGCCGTTGCTATCAAGCGTCCATGTGACGTTGGCTTCATTGCCCTCCGCGCCACAAGTGCCGTAAGCTGTGGGGTAGTATGCTTTAACAACATTTCCGCCCACGTCTAAAAACTCAACCTTGATCAGTTCGGCATCAAAGCCGTCTGTATTGTCAGTTTTTATTCCTACTTGGTATCCCCAAGTTGCAGGTTTAAAAACAAATGTTACTACCCGCTGACCTGTTGCTGTAACTTCGTGCTCTGCCTGCCAGCTTTGACCGGCACCTGCATTGTACTGAGTTGTCGTTGCATAAGTTTCTTCAACATAACTAGCGCCATTAACATATGCTGTTAATGTTGCATAGGCGTCATCGACCACTTTTGTTATATTAAATGTAATTTTTGCCTGTGTTGCTGTTGTAAGTTCACTTATAGGTATGTCGCTTGCAGATATTAAAGCAAGGTCACTATCAGCAGCATAAGACGTAAAGCTCGTGACATCCATAGTCGTAAACATCATTAGCGTTATACTCAAAGCTGTCAGAAATGAAATAAATCTTTTTATCATTTGTAAACCTCCTTAAAATCAAAATATACTTATTTTAAGTTTATCAAAAATTCTCGGTTATTTTGAAAAAGTATAATGATTTTTGAAGGCTTTGTCAAGCGAATTTTACGGTTAAAAATTACATTTCACGCACAAAACAGTATCTTTCACGAAAGCATTCTTTTTCAGATTAAAAATTACGGATATTTTCGCCTGAGATTTCCGCGTCTCGGGCGGATGTCTTCTTACTGATGTATCACCGCAAACAACGAAAACACCCGCACGCCTTGCCGGACATGCGGGTTATTCTATCCCATCCGGTTTACCGTTATTTCTCCGCTTTTTTCCTTGAAGTCCCCATGCTTTCAAACGCAATTATACATATTTGCTTTGTTTTCCGATACAACGTAAAATATCAAATAAAGCTTTTCCGAACAGCCGGAAAGCTGCCGCCAAACAAGCCGGCGTTAAAAACTTAAAGCGAAGATTTTTGCCGCATTACAAATCATTATTTGACGATCAAACAGGTTGTCAACGGTACAGCTTGGCATTCACACAATCTTTTTAATATTTATCCAAACAGCTTTTACCGGCATCGATTTAACTTTATCCAACTTTAAAAGCCATTACATTCAATTTTATCAAATCTATTATATTCCAGATTACTCAGTATTTTTTTCTGTTAAAAACCGTAATATACAAGTTTTATCTGATTTGTAATATAATAAATAAAATTTATGGATCCTTCATACAGATTTTCTAAGCCCCAACAGAAAAAACGGTTAATATGGATAATATATCTCAAATTTTTACAAATCTCTTGAAATTGATGTCCGACTTTGTTATAATATAACAGGCGAGTAAAAACTAAACATAAATCACCCGAAAGGAGCTTAAAGCATGATTAATTACTCACATGAAGTTGAGAAAATGTGCGTTGTTGCCAAGGGACCCAAGCATGGTCCTGCGCCTATACCCGAAGAAGGCAAATGGGTAAAGCCCTATCAGATCGCCGATATAAGCGGTTTAACACACGGCGTGGGTTGGTGCGCACCACAGCAGGGCACATGCAAGCTTACCTTAAACGTTAAGGACGGTATTATTGAAGAAGCATTGGTAGAAACACTCGGTTGCTCCGGTATGACTCATTCCGCAGCTATGGCTGCTGAAATCCTCCCCGGAAAGACCCTGTTGGAGGCTCTGAACACGGACCTTGTTTGCGATGCAATTAACGTAGCTATGAGAGAGCTGTTTTTACAGATCGTCTATGGACGTACTCAAACCGCTTTCTCCGAAAACGGATTACCCATAGGCGCCGGTCTCGAGGACTTGGGTAAGGGACTGCGTTCACAGGTGGGAACTATTTTCTCCACCAAAGCCAAGGGCGTTCGTTATATGGAAATGGCAGAAGGATACATAACATCTCTCGGTCTTGACGATAACGGAGAGGTTATAGGATACCAGTTCGTTAAAATCGGAAAGATGCTCGAAGATATCCGCCACGGAAAAACTCCCGACGAAGCCTACAAGGCAAACTGCGGACAATACGGAAGATATGACGAGGCTGTCAAGAAAATTGACCCTCGTGAAGAATAATGGGAAAGGAGTTAAAGATTATGGCTAAATATGAAGGTCAGGAAAGACGTGCCGAAAAAGTCAACGCATGTCTCCAATCCTTGGGCATGAAGGAAATCGAAGAAGCAAGAGATCTTTGCCTTTCCAAGGGTATTAATGTAGAAGAAATTGTAAAGGGTGTACAGCCAATCGCTTTTGAAAACGCTGTATGGGCTTATACTCTCGGTACTGCCATCGCACTTAAGAGAGGCATCACAAAAGCTTCCGACGCTGCTGCTGCAATAGGAGAAGGATTACAGGCATTCTGTGTTCCGGGTTCGGTTGCGGAAAACAGAAAGGTCGGGCTCGGCCACGGAAATTTAGGACAAATGCTGTTAGAAGAGGATACGAAGTGTTTCTGCTTCCTTGCAGGTCATGAATCATTTGCCGCTGCCGAAGGCGCTATAGGCATTGCAAGAACTGCCAACAAAGCAAGGAAAGAGCCTCTCAGAGTTATTCTGAACGGTCTTGGAAAAGACGCGGCATACATTATTTCAAGAATCAACGGATTTACATATGTTGAAACTGACTATGATATTTCCAACGATAAGCTTACGGTTGTCCGTGAAGTTGCATTCTCTGACGGAGACAAGGCTAAGGTTCGCTGCTTCGGAGCAAACGACGTTACCGAAGGTGTTGCTATAATGAGAATGGAGGGCGTTGAGGTTTCTATTACCGGTAACTCCACCAACCCCACACGTTTCCAGCATCTTGTTGCGGGTACATATAAAAAATGGGCCATCGAAAACGGCAAGAAATATTTCTCCGTTGCCTCCGGCGGCGGTACAGGACGTACTTTGCACCCTGACAATGTTGCGGCCGGTCCCGCATCCTATGGTCTTACCGACTCTATGGGAAGAATGCACGGCGACGCTCAGTTTGCAGGTTCTTCCTCTGTTCCCGCTCATGTTGAAATGATGGGACTTATCGGTATGGGCAACAATCCCATGGTGGGTGCTACCGTTGCATGTGCAGTTGCGGTTGAGGAAGCCAACAAGTAATAAGATAAATTTATAGATTAAAAATGGTTTTCCGTTAAATTCGGAAAGCCATTTTTGACTATAATCACAGATATTAAAAATATGCGAAAAAGATTTATCATTTTGCACCGTATAAAAACATATAGGTAAAAGCATCTAATACTAATCCCTTTTTAAAATGCGGGATTAGTGTTTTAGGTGCGATCCATTTTTAAACTGCGGATATTGCGTCAGTTTAAAATGAATCGGTAAAAAACTAAAGTTATAATATGTTTGGCTCCGGTATCATGACCGCATATCAAATACAACACAGGTATTGCTTTAAAAAATATATCAGAATTTCTTTAAAAAATATCACAAATATTAAGAACAAAATACTGAAAGGAGCACGGATTAAATGAATTTAATTGAAAACAAAACCTTTGACGAAGAAAGGGCGCTGTATGGTTCAAAGGAACTGTTAATAAAAAGCTGTTCTTTTGACGGTCCGGCCGACGGGGAAAGCGCATTCAAAGAATGCCGGGACATAACAATCAGGGATTGTTTTTTTAATCTGAGATATCCCTTCTGGCATAATGAAAGCTTAAATATAGATAATTCGGTCATGACAGAGCATTGCCGGGCGGCATTGTGGTATTCGGAAAATATAAATATAACCGAATGCAAGCTCCTTGGAATCAAGGCTCTTAGGGAATGCAAAAATGCAAAAATAAAAAATTGCGAAATAATTTCTCCGGAGTTCGGATGGTTTCCGAAGAAATCGATATGAGCGATTGTACAGCCGAAAGCGAATATTTTATGTTAAGCTCGGAAAAATTAAACTTTCACAATATAAAGCTGAACGGCAAATACTCATTCCAATACATAAAAAATTCCTTTTTTGAAAATTGCGATTTTAAAACCAAGGATGCCTTCTGGCACGCTAAGGATACAACTATCCGCAACTGCATCATCTATGGAGAATATCTGGCGTGGTACAGTGAAAACTTAACATTCGAAAACTGCAAAATCATAGGCACTCAGCCTTTTTGCTACTGTAAAAGCCTTAAACTCATAAATTGTGAAATGACAGATACGGATCTTTGCTTCGAGCGTTCCGAAGTAGAAGCAAATGTCACCACACCGATCATCAGCGTAAAAAACCCTCTTTGCGGATATATATGCGCACCAAAAATAGATAAAATAATTATGGATATAAAAGAGGCAAAGGGAAAAATCATAATATGCGACAAGGAAAAAACAAAATCGGAGGAAATCACGGCAAAAATTTAAGCCGCCTAAAACGGCGGCTTAAATTCATTTTGAAAGATCTATTGCTCTGACCACATTTCTCATTCTCAACACGGACGCAGGAGATACCGAAAGTTCGTCTATCCCCATCCTCAGAAAAGCTTCGGTAAGCTCAGAATCCGCTGCAAGCTCACCGCAAATACCCACGTGTATGCCACACTTATGAGCATTTACAACACTCATCTCGATAAGGCGCAGCACCGCTTCGTGATGAGTATCAATAAACTGCTCCACTTCGGAATTCTGTCTGTCACAAGCAAGAGTATATTGGATCAAATCATTTGTGCCAATACTGAAAAAATCCACCATAGGGGCTAACCTGTCACTTATAATAGCAGCCGCAGGAGTTTCTATCATAACACCGACTTCAACGGACTCAGAAAATACCATTCCCTGCGCCCTAAGCTCCGATTTTACCTCTTCACAGATACCAAGCACTTTTTCAAGCTCAGAAGCACTTGCAATCATAGGAAACAAAATACCTAAAGAACCGTAAACGGACGCACGGTAAAGCGCCCTTAACTGTGTTTTAAAAATATCAGGACAGCTCAGAGCAATACGTATACCCCGCAATCCCATCGCGGGATTTTCTTCGTATTTATGGTCAAAATACCTTACCTGCTTATCAGCTCCAATATCAAATGTCCTTATAACAACATGTCTTCCGCCCATACCTTCAAGAATATTTTTGTAAACAGTATATTGCTGTTCCTCAGTTGGAAGGGTTTTGTCTCCCATATAAAGAAATTCACTTCTTAAAAGCCCGATACCTCCCGCATCATTTGCCAGGGAAGCATTTACCTCTTCGGCACTCCCGATATTGGCGAATATATTTATTTCCCTGCCGTCGACGGTAACGTTCCTCTTCCCTTTCAGATCCTGCAAAAAGGTTTTTTCCTCTTCAAACAATCTTTGTTTCTCAGAAAGCCTTGCAACGGTTTCCTTATCAGGATCGACAAATACCTCTCCCGTAAATCCATCCACAATAATTTCCGAGCCGTCCACTATTTGATCGATAAATTCACCGCCGACGCCCACAACGGCAGGTATACTCATGTTACCCGCCAGTATCGCCGCATGAGAATACGAAGAACCATGAGCTATTACAAAAGCGATTATTTTATTTTTATCCAATAAGACAGTCTCGCTGGGGGTAAGCTCGTCGGCGCATATAACGACCTTTTCCCATGGATCCGGTATATGCTCAGCCTTTCCGCTCAGATTGGCAATTATGCGGTGAGAAATATCCTTGACATCTTCAGCGCGGGCCTGCATATAAGAGTCCTTCATTCCGTTAAATATCTCTGCAAAATTATCCGAAGTCAGAGAGACGGCATATTCGGCATTTACGTTTTCACTTTCAATAATATTGGTGATGAGTTCATTGTAATCGTCATCCTTTATCATCATCATATGTATTTTAAATATTTCGGCATCAGTTTTGCCCACGTCTTTCAACGCCTTTTCATATATATCCTGAAGCTGCTCCAAGGCCTTTCTCTCAGCCTCCGCCACACGGGCCTTTTCCGCTTCCTTATCCTGAATATAAACGCGCTTTACCGAAACAGGCTGACGTTTAAAAACAGCAACCTTTCCAAAAGCAACGGATCTGTAAATGCCTTTACCTATATATGTTTTCATAATTTTAACCATCCTTTTCAATGAGCAGCGCCACAGACAGTAAACGATCCGAGGTTTCCTCAATGAATTAAAGAGAAAAATAAATATTCTCAGGCGTGGAAACTTATCAACTGCTTAAGAAAACATCAATGCGTTTCGAAAAATGACAGTTTATAAAGGTCTCGACCTTAAATAGTGCGTCATGCTGTCGGTTAAATATCAATTCTTTAATATAAAAATAAATATTGCTCCATAAAAAGAGACCGCTCATTTATTAAAAAAACTGAGAACCGAACCGTCAACGCTATATATTACCCTCGCAGCAGTTGTTGATTTTTATTTATTCATAAGCTTATAATAACTATATTTCAGAACCGCACAGCTATCAATCAGATGATCTCTAAAAGCCTTTATCCTATAGAAAAAATTTTTAAGACCGGAATTTCTTTTACATTTCCCGCCGATCCTACAGAAAAACCGGCAGCATAATCATAAGTTTACATCTATACGATCCCGACAAAAAACAAAAACAATAAATGCTCTTTACATCATATCATTTTACCGTAAGTTTTTCAAGAAGTTTTAAAAAAATATCCGACGTTTTTACAAAAAAACACATTGAGCGACAGCAAAGAACTATGAAAAACCGTTATCTTTGTATGCTGCATACAAAAATGAAAAAAATATTTGAAACATATCACTAAAACATAAGGTTTATTTTTATTGTTTTTGAATATAGAAATCCGACCGTTTTTATGATATTGTATAAGTAGAATAATCTGCGGTTTGCATTTTTTCCAATACCCGAAGCTTTGTATTCATATGAGGGAAAAGAGACAGCAGTTTTAAATTTATATTATATGCCCGGTATTATAAACGGATGTGCGGCAATACCCGTTTAATCGTGTTCATATCCTTGTAAGGGATATCTTAACAGTCGGTCTGACTTTCTTTTCACATCTTCCCGGTTATTTATATCAAGTGCACAAAAAAACAAACAGTCCGCAATATTTTTTCAATATATTCATATGTGATTTTGTACATGTCAATATGCCAATTATATATTTTACAAAGAAGCAAGATTGTGTTAAAATTTTAACAACCGGTAAAATTGGTCGAATGACTGCTGCTTTCTAAATAAAATTGTCAAACCGTAAATGTTTTTAGCAACGCATCAGAAATTCACCTAAAATATTCTACCAATAATTTTAAAAGGAACGGAGAGAATTACAATGAGAAAACAAACCGCAGCACCGGCTATTGTTGACAGCGTTGAATCACTTGAGGCTAAAATCGCTCAAGTTAAAGCCGCTCAGGAAAAGTTCGCATCTTATACTCAGGAGCAGGTTGACGCTATATTTAAAGCTGCCGCAACAGCGGCAAACACCCAAAGAATTCCCCTTGCCAAAATGGCTGTTGAAGAAACAGGCATGGGTGTGGTTGAGGACAAAGTCATAAAAAACCATTACGCAGCAGAATATATTTATAACGCTTATAAAAACACCAAAACCGTAGGTGTTATAGATAAGGACGACAGCTTCGGAATAAAAAAGGTTGCCGAACCCATCGGTCTTGTAGCTGCGGTAATCCCTACAACGAACCCCACATCTACCGCCATATTCAAGACGCTTATATCTCTTAAAACCAGAAACGGTATCATCATAAGCCCACACCCCAGAGCAAAGAACTGCACCATTGAAGCCGCTAAGGTGGTTCTGGAAGCAGCCGTAAAGGCCGGTGCTCCCGAAGGCATAATCGGCTGGATCGACGTTCCTTCACTTGAGCTTACCAACACGATTATGAAGGAAGCGGATATTATTCTCGCTACCGGCGGTCCCGGAATGGTAAAATCGGCTTATTCCTCCGGAAAGCCCGCCCTCGGCGTAGGAGCCGGAAATACTCCCGCAATAATTGACGAAACAGCCGATATACTCGTTGCCGTAAACTCGATAATCCATTCCAAAACTTTTGATAACGGTATGATCTGTGCTTCTGAACAGTCCGTTATCGTTGATTCGAAAATTTATGATAAGGTTAAAAACGAATTCAAGCTCAGAGGATGCCATTTCCTTAACAAAAAGGAACTGGATATGGTTCGTAAAACCATTATTATCAACGGCGCGTTAAATGCAAAAATCGTAGGACAAAAGGCCGCTAAAATAGCCGAGCTCAGCGGATTCGAAGTACCTGCCGAAACAAAGATACTTATCGGAGAGGTAGATAGTGTCGAGCTTTCCGAGCCGTTTGCCCACGAAAAGCTTTCCCCCGTTCTTGCTATGTACAAATCAAAAAGCTTTGAGGACGCCGTTCAAAAGGCGGAGCATCTTATTGCTGACGGAGGATACGGTCACACCGCTTCTCTTTATATCAATCAAGTTACCGAAACCGATAAAATGGCGGATTATTTCGAAAGAATGAAAACCTGCCGTATTCTTATAAACACTCCTTCTTCACAAGGCGGTATAGGCGATCTCTACAACTTTAAGCTCGCACCCTCGCTTACGCTGGGCTGCGGCTCATGGGGCGGAAACTCCGTATCCGAAAACGTAGGGGTAAAGCATCTGCTTAATGTTAAAACAGTGGCTGAGAGGAGAGAAAATATGCTGTGGTTCAGAGCGCCTGAAAAGGTTTATTTTAAGAAAGGCTGTCTGCCTGTCGCCCTTGACGAACTTGGCAGTGTAATGGGAAAGAAGAAGGCGTTTATCGTCACCGACTCATTCCTGTTCAATAACGGGTATACAAAACCCGTTACCGATAAGCTGGATGAAATGGGCATTGCATATACAACCTTCTCGGACGTAGCTCCGGATCCAACTCTTGAATGCGCAATAGAGGGAACAAAGGTAGCCAATTCCTTCCAGCCTGACGTAATCATAGCTATCGGAGGCGGCTCCGCAATGGACGCGGCGAAAATAATGTGGGTCATGTATGAACATCCCGAAGCCGATTTCATGGATATGGCAATGCGTTTCGTTGACATCAGGAAACGTATCTATACATTCCCGAAGATGGGTGAGAAAGCATATTTCGTTGCCGTACCGACATCCGCCGGTACAGGATCGGAGGTAACACCCTTTGCCGTTATTACCGACGGTGCAACGGGAATAAAATATCCTCTGGCGGACTATGAGCTGCTTCCTAAAATGGCTATCGTTGACGCAGATATGATGATGAACGCTCCTAAGGGACTTACGTCAGCTTCCGGTATCGATTCACTTACACACGCTCTCGAAGCTTATGTGGCAATGCTTGCAACTCCTTTTACCGACGGACTTGCAGTTGAGGCGGGAAAACTTATATTCAAGTACCTTCCCTCCTGCTACGAAAACGGCGCAAATGATCCTAAAGCAAGAGAAGAACAGGCACATGCTTCTACCCTGGCGGGAATGGCATTTGCCAATGCATTCCTTGGTGTATGCCATTCAATGGCACATAAGCTTGGCGCTTTCCATCACATTCCTCACGGTATTGCCAATGCCCTTATGATAGAAGAAGTTATCCGCTTCAATTGCTCCGAAGCACCTGCCAAAATGGGAACATTCTCACAGTATGCTTATCCTCAGACAAAGGCAAAATATGCCGCTTATTCCGACGCAATGGGCTTCGGCGGCAAGAATGACGATGAAAAGGTAGAAAACCTCATTAAGGAAATCGCAAAGCTCAAGGAAAAGATCGGAATAAAGAGAACCATCCAGGAATATGGCGTTGATGAAAAATATTTCCTTGATAATCTGGACGCTATGACCGAGCAGGCTTTTGACGATCAGTGCACCGGAGCTAACCCTCGTTATCCTCTTATGGAAGAGATCAAGGCTATGTATCTTAAGGCATATTACGGAAAGTGAGGACATTATAAATGAAATTAGATAAAGTTATTGCAGTAAGAAAAGATAAAACCATTTATCGCGACGGCGATGTTACCATAAAGGTATTTAACGAAAACTACTCAAAAGCTGACATTCTTAATGAAGCGCTTAATCTGGCAAGAGTTGAAGAAACAGGATTAAATGTTCCTAAAATTCAAGAAGTCGGTATGGTTGAAGGAAAATGGTGCATAGTTACCGATTATATTGAAGGTAAGACCCTCGCCAAGGCCTATGAGGACAGTCCGGCAATGCTTGATGATTATCTTAAGCTTTTTGTTGAAATCCAACTGGATATTCATAACAAAAGATGTGCTCTTTTAACCAAGCTGAAGGACAAAATGAGAAGAAAAATATCCTTGAGCGGTCTTGATGCAACAACAAGATATGAGCTTTCCACACGCCTTGACGGTATGCCCAAGCATATAAAATTATGCCATGGAGATTATACACCCACGAACGTTATTCTGAAAAGCGACGGCACACCTTATATCATTGACTGGGCTCATGCGACGCAGGGAAACGCCAGCGCCGATGTTGCAAGAACATATCTTCGCTTCAATCTGAAGAATGATTCCGATATTGCTGAAAAATATCTCAATCTTTTCTGTGATATGAGTGACACTCCCAAGCAATATGTTCAACAATGGATGCCTATCGTTGCCGCATCACAGATGGCTAAAGGCAAGCCTGAAGAAAAAGATCTGCTTACGCATTGGGCAAGCGTATGTGATTACGAATAACGAATGATCTGTTCCGTTGAAGAGAATTGTGCTCTTGTTAAGTTTGTAATTTTCCCTCGGGAAAACGCTTATCGGCACACTGTGCTTCCTTTGAACTAAGTTCTATCCGGCGAAAAAGTACGTATATTAAAAATATAAGCTAATGATTCGTCTCAAACAACGAACAAAAGGCTGTCGTTAGTGCGGCAGCCCTTTGTTATACGAAAGGAAATACATAATTATGGTAAACATAAACGTATGCGTGGGAAGTTCCTGCCATATCAGAGGCTCCTACAAAATAATCGAGCTTCTTAACAATGCAATAAAGGAAAACGACCTTAAGGATAAGGTTGCC
This sequence comes from uncultured Ruminiclostridium sp., assembly GCA_910579265.1. Lineage (GTDB taxonomy): Bacteria > Bacillota > Clostridia > Oscillospirales > Ruminococcaceae > Ruminiclostridium_E. The sequence goes on from CAJTTE010000024.1 coordinate 32,617, forward strand.
GTATCAGCTGCATTTTGTCTGGGGCATTGCATGAATGGAGTTTCCGTAAAGGTAAACGATCAGATATTCGGAGTAAATGAAGACAGCTTTAACGAATTTTTTGAGGAAAACGTAAAGAAGCCAGCTTTAGCTGAAGCATAACATTTACAAAAAGGCATGGTGCTAATATGAGTCAATATCTTAAACTTAAAAAATCCAACTGCAAAAACTGCTACAAGTGTATTCGTCATTGTCCTGTCAAATCAATACGCTTTTTTGAAAATCAGGCATTTATCGTTGAAGACGAATGTATACTTTGCGGACAGTGTTTTGTTGTCTGCCCGCAAAATGCCAAGGAAGTCAAAAACGACACGGAAAAGGCAAAAGCACTTATCAACAGCGGAAAACCGGTCATTGCCAGCATTGCTCCGTCCTTCGTAGCCAACTATAAGGACGTTACCATCGGATCAATGAAAACCGCCTTAAAAAAACTGGGATTTGCCGACGCAGAAGAAACCGCCGAGGGAGCAACCATTGTAAAACAAAAATATGACGAAATGGTGGAAAAAGGCGAGCAGGAGCTTATAATATCATCCTGCTGTCATTCGGTAAATCTGCTTATACAGAAGCATTTTCCGGAAGCACTTCCCTACCTTGCCAAAATAGTTTCCCCTATGCAGGCTCACTCCCTGGAAATAAAATCACGCAATCCTGACGCAAAGACCGTATTTATAGGACCCTGTATTTCAAAAAAAGCGGAAGCGGAGGATTATCCGGATATTGTTGACTGCGTACTGACATTTGAAGAACTTACGGAATGGATGACGGAAAAAGGAATTTCATTTGAACCCTGCCAGGATGATGAAAAGGCGGGAGGTAAGGCGAGGCTCTTCCCCACAGGCGGAGGCATACTTCGTTCGATGGAGCGCAAAAACAATGATTATACATATCTTCATGTCGACGGTGTAGAAAACTGCGTAAATGCTTTAAAGGAAATCGTAGACGGAAAAATGGGAAAATGCTTTATCGAAATGTCGGCCTGCTACGGAAGCTGCGTCAGCGGACCTGTCATAGAACGCAGCAGCCATGCCTGTATGTCAAATACGATAACCGTTGACAAGTATGCAAAGAGCTATGATTTCGACGCGCTTTCCTTAGATGACAGCAAAATGTCAAAGGAGATAAAATTTATAGGCGTAAAGCGACTTATGCCCGGAAGCAAGGCCATTGATGAAATACTTAAAAAAATGGGAAAAAGAAGCCCTGCCGATGAGCTTAACTGCGGAAGCTGCGGTTATGATACCTGCCGCGAAAAAGCAATAGCCGTATTCAACGGTAAAGCCGATCTGTCTATGTGTCTGCCCTTCCTTAAAGAAAAAGCGGAGAGCTTCTCCGACACGATCATCAAGAATACCCCGAACGCAATTATCGTTCTTAACGAATCCTTAGAGGTCCAGCAAATAAACAAAGCCGCTCTCAAGCTTATGAATATACCCAACGCCTCCGACGTTCTTGGAGAACAGGTGGTTCGTATTCTTGATCCGCTTCCCTTCTTCGACGTTATTGAAAGCGGCGTAAATATTCATGACAAGCGGATTTATCTTGCCGAATACAACAAGTATGTGGAGCAAACCCTTATCTATGATCAGGGATATCATATAATCATGAGTATTATGAGAGACGTTACCGAAGAAGAACGAGCAAAAAAAGCAAAGGAAGAGCTTAGCAGCAGCACGATCGAAATTACCGACAAGGTAATAGAAAAACAAATGATGGCTGTACAGGAAATAGCCTCCCTTTTGGGCGAAACAACCGCCGAAACAAAAATTGCCCTTACAAAGCTGAAGGAATCACTTAATCAACAGTAGAGGAATAAATGCCATATGAATAATCTGTGTACCGATATCGGTTATCATAGCCTTAATCATGTAAACGAACAGCTTTGCGGAGATCAGGTCATCGTTGTAAAGCCTGATGAGGACACTGAAATAGTTGTGCTGGCAGACGGTTTGGGAAGCGGCGTAAAGGCATGCATCCTTTCAACGCTTACGTCTAAAATAATATCCACTATGATGGCTCAGTCTATGCCGATAGAGGAATGTGTAAACACAATTGCCTCCACCCTGCCTGTATGCAAGGTAAGAGGAGTTGCTTACTCCACATTTACGATACTTAAAATTTACGGTAACGAAGAAGCTGAAATAATCCAGTATGACAATCCACACGTTATCCTTTTAAGAGACGGTAAAAACTTTGTCTACCCTGAAACGGCCATGGAAATCGGTGGAAAAACCGTTTACCGATCCAAGGTCAAGCTTCTGGAAAACGACGTATTCATTCTTATGAGCGACGGCTGTATTCACGCAGGTGTCGGAATGGCTCTCAATTACGGCTGGCAGCGTGACAACATCATTGAATATATGGAGAAAAACTACAGCACCGATTACACGGCAAAAGCACTAACCACAATACTCCTGGATGAATGCAACAAGCTGTACGGATACAAGCCCGGCGACGATACGACAGTGTGCTCCGTAAAAATACGGCAAAGACAACCGGTCAATCTTATGATCGGCCCCCCAGCCGATCCAAAGGATGTAGGCAAAATGATGTCGCTCTTTTTTTCAAAGCAGGGTAAACATATAGTCTGCGGCGGAACAACCTCATCTCTTGCCGCTCAGTATCTGGGCAAGGAGGTACGCCCCACTTTAGATTACCTTGATCCCGAAATACCCCCTACAGCGGAAATCGAAGGGGTTGATCTGGTAACGGAGGGAGTTATAACCATAAACCGCGTCGTAGTTTATGCCCAAAGCTATGTTTCCGACAATGAAAAGTTTAACGACTGGAGCTATGGTCTGGACGGTGCTTCGGCAATTTCCAGAATGCTTTTTGAAGAGGCCACCGATATTAACTTTTTTGTCGGAAGAGCATCCAATGCCGCTCACCAAAATCCTGACCTTCCCATAGGCTTCAATATAAAAATGCGTCTTGTTGAACAACTTTCAGAAGCGCTTAAAACCATGGGAAAAAAGATCAAGGTAAGCTATTTTTAAAACAAAGGAAAAGAAATATCGACAATGCCAAAAAATAAAAGGAATTTATGATTTCCTTTTCCCCCGAATTTGCTTTGCCGAAAGGAGAAATCAATATTCTATGAGAAAATTCGATACAAAGGTTCAATATCTTAAATATCAGGTGCTCAGGGAAGTTGCCAGGTATGCTTTTGAGGACAGAGAGCTTTACTGGTATCACGATATACCAAACATTATCGTAAAAGGCAAGGAACCTACGATGCGCTGCTGCATCTATAAGGAAAGAGCAATAGTCGGCGAACGCATCAAGCTCGCAATCGGAGGCGACAAGTCCAACCCGAACGTTATTGAAGTAATTGACATTGCCTGTGACGAATGCTCGGTAAGCGGTCATACAGTTACCGACAACTGCCGCGGATGTATAGCTCACCGATGCGAAGAAGCATGCCCGAAGGGCGCCATTTACTTTGACAAGCAGCAAAAAGCCCATATAGATAAGGAAAAATGTGTTGAATGCGGCCGCTGCGCCAAGGTGTGTCCTTACAGCGCTATCGCAAATAATAAGCGTCCTTGCGAAAAGGCTTGCAAGATCGGCGCTATTTCAATGAATGAAGACAAATGCGCCGCCATAAATTACGATAAATGCATTTCCTGCGGTGCCTGCGTTTATATGTGTCCGTTTGGCGCAATATCCGAAAAAAGCTTTATTCTTGATGTGATAGATATTCTTAAAAAAAGCGATAACAATACCAAATACAAGGTTTATGCCGTAGTTGCGCCATCCATTTCCAGTCAATTCAGCTACGCAAAGTTAGGTCAGGTTATTTCAGGAATTAAGCAATTAGGTTTTCATCATGTGATAGAAGCCGCATTGGGAGCTGATCTTGTAGCATATAAGGAAGCAAAGGAACTTAAAGAAAAAGGATTTTTGACAAGCTCATGCTGTCCGGCATTTGTTAAGTATATAGAAACTCAGTTCCCTCAGTTAAAGGATAATATATCCCACAATCTGTCTCCGATGGCGGAAATAGCAAAGTATATAAAAGCGCAGGATCCGCAATGCAAAATAGTGTTTATGGGACCCTGCACCGCCAAAAAGGCTGAATTCCAAAAGGAAACGGTAGCACCGTACATAGACAGCGTTATTACATTCGAAGAGCTCCAGGCATTATTCGACGGAAAGGATGTTGAGCTTGAGAAGCTTGAAGAAAGCGTACTTGACAACGCCTCGTATTTCGGCAGAATATTCGCAAGGAGCGGAGGACTTGCAGACGCGGTACAGCAGGCTCTGAAAGAACAGGGTGTGGAAGATTTTCAGCTTAACGCCATATCCTGCGACGGAATCGACGAATGCAAGCTTGCGTTGCTTAAGGCTTCAAAAAACGTTCTGCCCAACAATTTCATCGAAGGAATGGCTTGTACCGGCGGATGTATAGGCGGAGCAGGATGCCTTACACATGGAGAGAAAAATAAAAGCGAAGTTGATAAGTACGGTAAGGAGGCCTTTGAAAAAACAATTAAAGAAGCTATTTCCATATACATTGACGAATAAAACGATCGAAGTCCGGAATGGAATCTTTTATGCTCTGACAAAGTATTTCAATCAATATTCAGCGTAATTCAAAATATCATGAAAACGAAAGGCGTCATCCAATCACACCGGTTGGAGCTCGCCTTCTTTTTCTGAGGATAAATCCTTTTCGGGAGTCGTAGCTTCTTTTTCTTCATCTTCGGGAACCCATGCCTGACCGAAATTTATATCACGAAACAAAGCGGCAAGTCCTGTTATCTGCTTTAAACGCAGAAGTTCGTCCTTATCCATACCCAAATGCTTTGAAATCCATGAATCGCTCCGTCCAAGCTCATGAAGCTCTTTTACTATATTACTCATAAGATCCACATCATGAGAGCCCCTCGCTCTATTATGCCGTATGGTACTCGCCATTCTGTCAGATAATGGCTTATCTATAACCGTTACGGGAAGAAGACCTCTTTCACGTTCGTAGATATCCTTATGCTCAAGCATGACCCTGTATCTGTGAAATCCATCCACAATAACATACATACCATCAGAATCAGAATGGTAGCAAACAATCGGCATAGTATAACCGTCCTCTTTAATGCTTTTATAAAGAAGATTAAGCTCGGGAGGAGCTACTGAATTCGGATTATACGTATTCGGAACAATCCTCTCAATGGGAACAGCAATTACATTATACGCCGGACTAACAAATATCAATTACAATACCTCCAGACTTTTATATTTATTCCTTATCCTCTCGATCTGTTCTCTTTGCTTTTTTGTTTCAGCAAAACCCATTGATTTACAGGCATGATCGTTTTTTAGTATACAGATACACATCCTCTTCCAACTCGGAAGATCTCTGGTGGTAACAATATCATCGGTATTGTCGGGAATTTTGCTTAAAAAAACGATCCTTGATTTCTTATCGAGAGTATAGTTTGATATCCCGTTCCTTTTTATTTTATATCCCTTTTCCATCAGTTCAATTATCGTGTCTTCCGAAAGGCCTCCACCCGTCTCATGCCAAAATTTTATCGACGTCTTAAATTTTTCCGTATATCCCTTTCTCAGACGTTTCGGTAACGTACTCAACAGAAATTTCGTATAGGATTTCCACGAATGCCCCTCGGGCAGCTTTATATTGCGGTAAGCCATTGCAGATGTTCTTCCGTATATAGCGGTAAAATTGGCTCCCCTCACACGGCCGAGAAGCTTAATCCATGTTTCCGGTTCTATTACCCTGTATAAATGAAGACTGTCCTTTGCATAATCATTAAAAGGAGAGGCTACGCGCATCTGTTCCGGTTTCAAGCCGGCTTTATAATAAAGATCATAAAGTTGATTATAATCATATCCGAATTTAAAATTAGCCGTCCATACGTCGCTTACGGCCCAATCGTATATAGGAGAAGCGCACCATACGTCCTTAAACATATGAGAAATCCAACAATTGTCTTCATATCCGTATTTTTTATTCATAAAAGAGCTGTATCTGTGCAACGATTCGGATGCTCTAATACCTAATAAGCAAACGGTTTTTCCTCCGCCGTGAACCTCCCTGTACCATCGTCCAAACTGCTTAGCCAGGTTTTCCTGATGCATTTTATATTTGTAGTAATAAAAGGGATTGTTATCTATATTTATCACATAAGGCTTATCAGGCATATTCCTGACCCATATATCCTTTTTCGCATCATCCCAAGGATACCAATACATCTCATAATTGCTCAGAGCCGTTCTCGTCGCCATTGGCAAACATACCCAGTATGGCTCAATCCTTATCAGGTTTTTTTCAAAGGTTCTTTCTATGTATTCAGTAGTAAACGAATACTGAGCCTCAAAATCCTGATGAAAAACTCCGAGTTTTTTATCAATGTTATGAGACTTCATATAATCAAGAACAAGATTAAGCAAGAGCCCGCTATCTTTTCCTCCGCTGAATGAAAGATATACATTTTCAAACTCCCTGAAAATGTAATCCATACGGCATTGAAAAGCTTCGTATACGTTTATGCCAAGATATTTTTTTTTCATTATGTCATTGCCTTCTGTCAGTAATCTATAAATGTCAAAATAAAGCGAATAAGCTTATAATGCAGGTCTCTAAAAACATATGGCAAGCAAGTGACGAAAAAAACCGCATATAATATAGCTAAAAGCTTATCGCAATCGTACCGCCGCAAGAAAAAAATTTGGCGTAACATATTTTTTCTTTTAAGTGATACTAAGCTATTATACAACATTTTTCCCAATATTTCAAGATTTTTCGTATATCATCAATTTCCGAAAAATAAAAAGCCCATGCGGGAAAACCAATGCATGAGCTTTATCATAAATTCCGACAATATCCCGGTGTTTATTGACTGCCGAATTTCTGCTTAACTGAATCAACCTTGTTCTGATCCGCCGCCTCAACGGGATACCAGCCTTTTGCAGTCATTTTATCGTAGATATCGTCCTGCATACACAAGGCGTTGTTCAATGCAGCACTGAAGGCGTTATGAACATTATCGGTAGACGATTCAATCGTGCCGTGCATATATAAATCACATACGCCCTTTTCCAAGAGAAGAATATCTTCCATTAAATTTTTATCGTTCATCATGCTCTCCTTTCCAAATCAAAGCAGATCGTAAAAGCTCTGAAATATTTGCTGATGCTTCTGAGCCATTTGCTGAACACATGTTTTAAGTTCCGCATCCTGTATTTGTGAAGCGGTTTCATTGCACTTTGTCTGAAAATACTGCGCATGACCCAGCGCATCTTCGATATAAAGCAGTTCCTTATTGGTCATTATCTTTTCCTTCCTTTCGTAAAGCGGGTTTAAACGCTTTAAATACTTTCGGTTTTAGTTTGCCGTATCATTTTTAAAATATACGTGGGTTAGCTGTGGCTAACCGAAAATGAAGTGAAAATCCGGGAAAAGAAGGAACGAAGGAATGAGGGTTTGCGGGGACGGTTAGGGTGGTAATTATGAGGATAAGGAGCTGAAAGGGTGATTAAACCGTTTTGGTTAGTCAGCGTTAACCGCATGA
>CAJTTE010000025.1 GCA_910579265.1 uncultured Ruminiclostridium sp.
TTTCTCCTGTTGAATTTTTAAAAAATTTTGTCCAATATCATTGACAAACCTACAAACATCGCAAAATTATGCTTTACAAAAAATAAAACGCACCGGTAAGAGCCCTTTGCCTTATCGGTGCGACGAATCTTTTTTATTGGTTGTTGGTACGATATGTAAGCGTTACCAGGCTATCGCCCAGATGAACGTTTTCAACTATGATATTCTCATACTCAAGGTTAATGTCGTAATGGGAGAAATTCCAAAAAGACCGTATATCAAGCTCTATCAGCTTATCGCAAAGCTCCTTAGCGCCGTCTCTGGGAATGCAGAGAATAGCAATTCCCGGTTTATTCTCCTTACAGAATTTTTCAAGTTCGGATACATGGCTTATTTTTATTTTACCCAGTACGACGCCGGTAAGATCCGGATTAGAATCAAAAACCCCGAGCAGCCGGCAGCCGTTTTTTTCAAAGTTCAGATGAAGAGCCACCGCTCGCCCCAGGTTGCCCGCACCTACGAGAATCGTACCGATTTGTTTATCGATGCCGATAATACCGCCTATCTCGTTTCTCAGCTCGGAAACATTATAACCGTACCCCTGCTGTCCGAACCCTCCGAAGCAGTTAAGATCCTGTCTTATCTGCGACGCGGTCAGTTTCATACGCCGGGACAGTTCGCCCGATGAAATCTTCGTTATTCCTTCTTCCAGCAATTCACCCAAAAAGCGATAATATCTCGGAAGCCGGCGAATTACGGAGTCGGATATTTTTCCGTCCTTTGGCAAGATAATCACCTCTTCAATCAGACTCAAAGTAATTTTTCAAGGCGTTCTTTTATCTCAAGAAGGAACTGCTCGGTATTAACTTTTTTCTTGTTTTCAAGACCGGATAATACGAACAGATCGCCCGTCATAACACCGTCCTCTATAGTTCTTACCGTTGCCTTTTCCAGCTTATCCGCAAAATCGGATAGCTCCTTTACATTATCAAGCTGTCCTCTCTTTTTAAGTGCGCCGCTCCACGCAAAAATAGTCGCCACAGAATTTGTAGATGTCTCTTCACCCTTCAAATGCTTGTAATAATGACGGGTGACGGTTCCGTGAGCCGCCTCGTATTCATAAACACCGTCTGGAGAAACCAGAACCGAAGTCATCATACCGAGACTTCCAAAGGCCGTCGCCACCATATCCGACATAACGTCGCCGTCATAATTCTTGCACGCCCAGATATACCCGCCTTCGGAACGAATCACGCGGGCAACGGCGTCATCTATAAGAGTATAAAAATACTCAATCCCGGCTGCCCCGAATTTTTCCTTGTACTCGGCTTCAAAAATCTCGCCAAAAATATCTTTAAAGCGATGATCGTACTTTTTGGAAATGGTATCCTTTGTCGCAAACCATAAATCCTGCTTCACATCAAGGGCAAAATTAAAGCATGAACGCGCAAAGCTGCCTATACTTTCATCCACATTATGAACGCCCTGAATAATTCCGTCAGAATTTTTAAAATCAAATATCTGTTCACGTATCTCGTTTCCATCGCTGTCGGTAACGGCCAGCTCAGCCCTACTGCCCTTTGGGACAGTCATTTCGGTATTTTTATAAATATCCCCGTAAGCATGACGGGCTATGGTTATAGGCTTTTTCCATGTTGGGATCAAAGGAGTGATCCCATTTACAATTATAGGCGCTCTGAATACGGTTCCGTCGAGAATTGCCCTTATCGTGCCGTTGGGCGACTTCCACATTTCCTTTAAATTATATTCGGTCATTCTTTGCGCGTTAGGTGTGATCGTAGCGCATTTTACAGCCACGCCGTATTTTTTTGTGGCATTGGCGCTGTCAACGGTAACCTGATCATCCGTTTCGTTTCTGTGAACCAGCCCTAAATCATAGTATTCGGTATTCAGATCGATGTAGGGCGTAAGGAGAATATCCTTTATCATCTTCCAGATGATCCTGGTCATTTCATCTCCGTCCATCTCCACAAGAGGAGTAGGCATTTTAATTTTCTGCATAGGTATTCCTTTCTTCTATATGCTGCTTTTAAGGCAACACCCCACGATGATTGCGCGTGAATTGCGCAGTCAGATTTTTCGTAAGCTTGCATAAATTCGACCCAGGAATACTGACGTATTTCAAAGAGGATTTGTGCAAGCTGACGGAATATATGCAAGCAAGCCGCACGCAAAGCCCTCAGGCGGTCATTTTGCGGTATTGCCTTTAATTTTCTCCGTCAGACTCGTCCTTACCGGACTGATATCCGTCCATTGCATACAGCTCTTCTATATCCGGATCATCGCATTCCTTGTTGGCAAACATCGTTCCCAGCTCGTATTCAAACTTCTTGGAGATTTTTATAAGAGCAAAAATTATTCCCGCAGCCAAACCGAATATAAAGGAAACCGTAGCTATAAAAACATATATCTTTTTCATCAGTTTTTCCTTTCCGCCGATATTCATTATGGGGCGATGCCCCGAGTTTATTAGATAACCCTGATCGTCAGTATCCCGAAGTATCCGATCAAAATTTCACAATCGAATGTCCGTTTTCACGGGCAATTTCAGATATCCGTTCGAATGCTTCAACGGTAACTATCGCAAGCTCGTAGCAGTCGGAATCGATATCGATCCAGCATACGCAGACTTTTTCAAGCAACGCGTTGATTTTAGCTCCGAAGCTTTCAACGTCCGCATCATCCTCCGCATCCATATCGGATAAGACGCTGCCGACAAGCTCATCGAAGGTTTTTATACTTTCCAGTGCCCAAAGCACCTGTTCCGGATCATCCTTCCAATCCGCCGAAACAACATATCCGGTTTCCTCGAGCTCATCGACCAATGCAATCCAATAAAGCGTGTCCGGATCACATTTATTTATGTCGATCCCGCGTTCGTCATATCTGTCCGAACAGGCTTTAAAATATCCGGACGGGTCTTCTATGCAAACTCCTAATTTTTTCATTGCCGATCCATCATTATGTGAAATAAGCCCGGCAATTTCAAGCAGATAGGAGTAATCCGGCATTTTATCATCGTCGGATCTATTTTTACGCATCAGCTTTCCAAACAATCCCATACGCTTACCCGTTTGCCTTAGTGAAATTCAAAAGTCCGCCCGCTAAAATCATTCCCCTGCCTCTTTCGGAAAGAACGCACTTAACCGGGATTTCAGCACCGTTCGTTCTGTTTTTCACAACGATGTCTCCGTCTTCGGATACGATCTTTCTTATGTTTTCTATAACAAGCTCGTCCCCCTGTCCTATTCTGTCATAATCCGCTTCGTTTACAAACTCCAAGGGGAGAATTCCGTTATTGACAAGATTCTGGCGGTGTATTCTCGCAAAAGACTTACAGATTATGGATTTTACACCAAGATAAAGAGGAGCCAATGCGGCATGCTCTCTTGATGAGCCCTGTCCGTAGTTGACGCCGCCTACAACGATGCTTTTTTCAGCCTCCAGCGCTCTTTTCGGGAAGGTCTCGTCGCATACCTCGAAGCAATGCTCGGAAATAGCGGGAATATTTGACCTGAGAGGAAGTATCTTCGCACCCGCAGGCATAATATGATCTGTGGTAATATTGTCCCCCACCTTAAGAGTAACCGCAGCCTCTATGCTTTCCGCAAGAGGAGTGTTTACAGGGAAGGGCTTGATATTCGGTCCTCTGAGCACCTCAACATCGGCCGCGTCCCCGGGAGATGCCGGAGGAACTACCATATTGTCGTTTATAAAGAATTTTTCGGGCATTACATACGGAGGCATCGCTCCGAGTCCCCTCGGATCGGTAAATACTCCCGCCACAGCCGAAGCCGCCGCAGTTTCCGGAGAAACAAGATAGATCTGACCGTCGCGGGTGCCGCTTCTTCCTTCAAAATTTCTGTTGAAGGTTCTCAGAGATATGCCCTTCGAATTAGGGGACTGTCCCATTCCTATACAGGGGCCGCAGGCACACTCCAGTATTCTCGCTCCGGCATCTATCAGATCCGATAATGCTCCGCACTGAGCCATCATATTGTAAACCTGCTTTGAACCGGGAGCTATGGCAAGGCTTACATCGGGATGTACGGTTTTTCCTTTAAGTATATGGGCAACCTTCAGCAAATCCTGGAGTGAGGAGTTGGTGCATGAGCCTATGCAAACCTGGTCTATCTTTATATTTCCTATCTCTTCAACGGTCTTTACGTTATCGGGACTATGCGGACAGGCAGCCAGAGGCACCAACTCGGAAAGATCGATATTGACCTCCCGATCGTAAACGGCATCATCGTCCGCTTTGAGCTCGATCCAGTCCTCTTCCCTTCCCTGAGCCTTAAGAAAAGCCCTTGTCACCTCGTCCGACGGGAAAATGGATGTTGTCGCACCGAGCTCGGCACCCATATTCGTTATGGTAGCGCGTTCAGGGACGGATAGTGACTTTACACCCTCGCCCGCGTATTCCATCACCTTGCCCACTCCGCCTTTGACGGAAAGGATCTGAAGCACCTTAAGTATGACGTCCTTAGCGGAAACCCAGTCGTTCAGTTTTCCCGTAAGGTTTATTTTCACAACTTCGGGCATCGTTATGTAATATGCGCCTCCGCCCATGGCAACGGCAACGTCAAGGCCGCCGGCCCCGCAGGCGAACATACCTATGCCCCCGCCGGTAGGCGTATGCGAATCCGAACCTATAAGCGTCTTCCCAGGTTTCCCGTAGCGCTCAAGATGGACCTGATGACAAATACCGTTTCCGGGGCGGGAAAACCAGATCCCGTGCTTTTTGGCGATGCTGCCGATAAAGCGGTGATCGTCCGCATTTTCAAAACCCGACTGCAAGGTGTTGTGATCGATATAAGCAACGGAGCGTTCGGTTTTTACCTGATCCACTCCCATGGCTTCAAACTGCAAGTATGCCATCGTGCCCGTAGCGTCCTGAGTAAGGGTCTGATCGATTTTTAATCCGATTTCCGTCCCCTTTTCCGGCTTTCCGTCAACTATATGGCTTGAAATTATCTTTTCCGTAAGCGTTTGTCCCATTGATCTGCCCCCTGTATTTTTTCAGCACAGCGTGTTTTTCGGCAGCCGTTACGGCAACACCTCCGCTGTTATGTTATAATATTATACTATACATCCGGGTCATTGTCAAATAGGAATGATAATTTTTTCACAGTCTCCGTCGGCAGGACAAAACAGACCGGCTTTAATACCAAGCCTGCCGCATTATTTTTTGCTTTTTTAACACGGCTTGCTATTGAATTTCTGCATGAGATATGCTATAATTACATTTATAAAAAACCTCATTTTACACAGGAGGTCCCGCTATGAATCAAAGCCGTTTCCCTCACCTTATAGATCTGGACAACTATCCTGTTTCGTGTTGGAACAGAATAACCGACCTTTCTATCGACATAAAAAGAAATCCGCACATATACATAGGAGCATGCAGCGGAAAAATTATGGGGACGCTGTTTTACGAGCCCTCCACACGTACTCAGATGAGTTTTCAGGCGGCGATGCTTCGTTTAGGCGGCGGGATCATAGGTTTTGACAATCCCGCAAATTCGTCCGTATCAAAAGGCGAATCGATAAAGGATACCACTAAAATTGCCAGCGGCTATTCCGATATAATAGTTATGCGGCATCCTCTCGAGGGTTCGGTCAAGGCTGCGGCTATGACATCCGACTGCCCCGTTATCAACGCCGGAGACGGAGGACATCTCCATCCGACACAAACCCTTACAGATCTGCTGACCCTGAGAGCGGAAAAAGGCACTTTAAGCGGTCTTACCGTAGGCTTCTGCGGAGATCTGAAAAACGGACGCACGGTCCATTCGCTCCTTAAGGCGCTGTCCTGCTATAAAAACAATAAATTCGTGCTTATTTCCACCAATGAATTAAAAGTGCCTACATATATAAAGGACAGGCTTTCCGCAAGCAACAAGGAATACACCGAAGCAAGCTCCCTTGAAGAAGCCATTCCCATGCTGGACGTGCTTTACATGACAAGAATACAGAGAGAACGTTTCGGATCCCCGGAAGAGTATGAAAAACAAAAGCATGTTTTCCGCCTTGACGGAAAGAAAATGAAGCTTGCTAAAAAAGATATGATAGTTATGCATCCGCTGCCGCGGGTGGACGAAATTTCCGCGGAGGTGGACGATGACCCGAGAGCCTTGTATTTCAAACAGGCAAATTACGGAATGTACGTAAGAATGTCCCTCATACTTTCGGTCCTTAATGAGGATATAAAGACAAAACCGCTTTTTACCGGCAAAATCTATCCCGATGTATATTGCCGCAATCCGAAATGCATAACCGCATCCGAGCCGTCGCTCCCGCATGTCTTCAGGAATCACGGCGGTGTTCTTGAATGCGAATACTGCGACGAACGTCTTCTTTTGGAATAAAATGCTTTCAGGCAATCCCGCCCGGTCATTCAAATAATCCCGTCATAGCGACGGCGGACTTTATACGGATAAAGAGCATATAAGGCGCCGCAAATCCATTTTTTCAGCTATAACGCTATGGCTTTTAAAAGCTTTAAATATGTATCCTATGGGCTTCCGAAAAGGTGCAAATTGCAGAATTTCCGCTGACTTCGGGCGCTTTTCATACCGAAAAACCCGAAATATACTCGTATTTCTCCGTTTTTCTTTTAAACCGCCATGTTTTTAACGCAATTGTACAAGCTTGCTTTATTTTCAGATACGACCTAATTTATATTAACTTATTCTGTTTTTTCCTTGACAAACAGCTTGATGTTATGATAAAATGAAAATGCCGATTTATTTTTTCAACCGGATAACGGTCAATCATACGAACTGCTTTAAGCTTACATATATATCATTATATATCACACCATCTATAATTTTTTAAGGAGAACTGCCATGGATTTAATCAATGAACTTGAAGCACTCGGTATCGACACACAAGACGCTTTAAAAAGGTTTAGCGGCAACAGCAGCCTCTACCAGAGAATGGTGGGTAAGTTTCCCGCTTCGGCAGCAGACCTGGAGGTGGCTTCCTTTATCGAAAACGGAGACCTTGCCACCGCAGTTTCCAACGCTCACACCTTAAAGGGCGTTACGGGAAATCTTTCCATAACCCCGCTTTACACCGCCTATACCGAAATCGTAAACCTTCTCAGGGCAAACGAACCCGAAAAGGCCCTGAAGATACTTAAGGATACGATTCCCGTTCAGGAAGCCATAATAGCCTGTATAGAAAAAAACAAGTAAATGATACTTTCAATTTATACACCCATATTAAAAAACGCAGCCGGCAGCTGCTGAAATAAAACGGAGGTCGCTTTGGATAAGGAAAAGAAAAGTACCATACTTATAGTTGACGATATGGAGATCAACCGTGTCATTCTTGCGGAAGGATTTAAGGACAACTATAATATAATAGAAGCGGAAAACGGAAAGGAAGCCATTGAGCTTATAAACAGCAGAAACGATATTTCCGCAGTTTTGCTCGATCTTATGATGCCCGTTATGAACGGCATAGAGGTTCTGAAGGAAATGGAGAAAAGCGGGGCTTCAGATCATATTCCCGTTTTTATAATAACCGCCGCGGACAGCGAATCCCTTCTTATGGACGCATATAATTTAGGTGCAGTCGACGTTGTATCGAAGCCGTTTATGATGAACTTCCTCCGGTGCAGAATCGATAACGTTATTGAACTGTATCGTCACAGAACCGATCTGGAATCGGTCCTTGAAGAGAAGATAGCAAAGCTTAATCTGATAAATACTTCGATGATCGAGGCTCTGGCGAATATCATCGAATTCCGTGACGGCGAATCAGGAGAGCATGTCAAGCGCATCAGCAGCCTGACCAAGAAAATGCTTACCGCATTAAGCAGGATGTATCCCGAATACCGTCTCCCGAAGGAGGAGATAGAAAAGATCTCCGCCGCTTCCACGCTCCATGACGTAGGTAAAATAGCTATTCCCGACAGCATACTCAACAAACCCGGCAGACTAACGCCGGAAGAGTTCGATATTATGAAAACACATACGGTCAAGGGCTGCGATGTACTTTCCAATGTTACAAACCTTATCGACGAGGATATTTACAATTACAGCTATGACATTGCCCGTCATCACCATGAAAGATGGGACGGAAGGGGATATCCCGACGGTCTTGCCGGAGATGAAATATCTCTCTGGGCACAGGCGGTGTCAATGGCGGACGTATATGACGCTCTGATTTCGCCCCGTTGCTATAAAGCTCCCTTCACCCACGAGGTAGCTGTTAAAATGATATATAACGGCGAATGCGGATCCTTTAACCCTAAAATGCTGGAAGCGTTCAACGAAGCTATCGGAAAACAAGAGCCAAACAAATAAACAATATTACATATCACATTTTATAATCAAAAACACACTGCCCTTTATTATACGGCAGTGTGTTTTACTGAAAAAAACAAGGGAGAATTACATTATGGAAAACAAAAATATCAGATACACGGATAAAAGAGAATATACATCCGAACAGATCCACGCTTTGTTCAAATCGGTCGACTGGCTTTCGGCGGATTATCCGCAAAGGCTATTCAAAGCCCTGAACAGCTGTGAAACAGTATTTACCGCATGGGACGAAGGCAGGCTTATAGGACTTATAAACGCAATAGACGACGGGGAGCTTACGGCTTATGTCCATTATCTCCTTGTTGATCCTGAGTATCAGAAGCTGGGGGTTGGGAAAAAGCTTCTGGATATGGTAAAAGAAAAGTACAGTAATTACCTGTATTTGCTTTTGGTAGCCGAAAATCAAGGCCTTATAGAATACTACGAAAAAAACGGATTCGAAAAGGAAAAGGATACCTCCGTAATGGTGATACTAAAAAAATAGCATTAAGGCAACACCGCACAATGATTGCGTGTGAATTAAGCAGTCAGATCTTTCGTCAGCTTGCATAAATTTCACGCAGGAATACTGACGTATTTCAAGGAGAACTTGTGTAAGATGACGGAAAATATGCAAGCAAGTCTCACGCAAAGCCGTCAGGCGGTCATTGTGCGGTATTGCCTTAAATAACCGTTTCAGAACATGCTAAGCTGTTCCCCCGAAATTTCGTCAATTCCATTAAGGAAATCAAAAATTTTATTCGTAGAAGTCATGATTCCGTATTTTTTGCACTGACGCTTGAAAATATCAATAAGCTCGTCATTACGGGGACTGGGAAGTTCGTAGCTTAAGCCGTACGTTTTTATATACCGCTCTTTTAATCCGGGGAAAGCTTTATCAAGGCATGAATAAAAATATTCACGGTCGCCCTGACGCAATGTAAGTCCCATTCCGCCGAAGGTTATAATTCCCTTGACGCCGTATTCCGCACATTTTTCGGTTATCGTTCTTATATTTTCGCCGGTATCGTTAATAAACGGCAGGATCGGAGTCATCCATACCACCGTCGGAACGCCCATCTCCCTGAATTTTTTTAAAACCTCAAAGCGCTCTGACGTAAGCGCCACATTAGGCTCCACTATTTTACACAACCCGTCATCGGCCGTCGTTACGGTAATATTTACCACAGCCTTGCATTTACGGTTTATTTCCGCCAAAAGCTCCGCATCCCTTAAAATAAGAGATGATTTTGTCAGCACCGAAACGCCGAAGCCATACCTGTTTATCAGCTCAAGACATTGCCGGGTCAGCTTCAGATCCTTTTCGCAATGCATATACGGATCGCACATTGCCCCGGTGCCTATCATACAGGCATGCTTCTTACGCTTCAAAGCGTCTTCAAGAAGAGCGGGTGCATTTATTTTTACTTCTATGTCCTCAAAATCATGATCCATATGATAACAGTCGCTTCGGCTGTCGCAATAAATGCAACCGTGACTGCATCCGCGGTATATGTTCATACCGTTATGTTGGGATAAAAGAGTCTTAGCTTCTTTAAAGTGCATTTCAGTCCCCGCTTTGATCACTCCGAATGTACGTCCGTATATCGGACAGACAATGGAGGTCGCTTTTTCCGTTTTTTATCCTGGATCCGCATTCAAAAATTATCAGCCGCAAGAATTTTCCGATGCTTCGGATGTGTGGTCAAATCCGCATACCGCGTCGGAACAGTCATATGATTTTCCTCATAGGTAAGTTTAAGAGTCAGTTCCGTTATCGTATCGATATCTATACAATTGCCCGCTTACAAAAAAAACGGACCGACGCCCGTATGGGTCCGTGCCGCCATTCCCAGAGCCTTATTTTCCCCGGCCGTTATCGAATAAGGCACGGCAATATTGTCTGGCCTGCGATATTCCGCGCCTTCTAACCGAAAATATATCTTATAAGCTTTGACAGAAAGGACTTGCAACTAAAAAAGTACATAAGCAAGCTTTTTTCGGACGCAATATTCCGTTTTTATCAAACAAAAAACTGCCATTAAAATTATATTTCCGTCATCCCTAAGGATCAGCGGCATAAGCATTACCGCTTAAGCTTTTTATTTATTTTAGGCTTAAGCCATTTCCTGAAGGCAAAAAAAACATTACCGAGACATAGATCATAAACTATAAACGCAATATCAGCCGATATCCAAAGCACGTATACGGCCATATCCCCAAAGCTTTCCAGGCCTTCGAGTATCTGAGCCAGATTCATAATGCGCGAAAGAATAAGAAAAGCCGTTACAACCGATAGATTAAAAACAGCGAATTTGGCGACAAAGGCAACCGGCTTCGGTTTTATTCTTTCAAGCAGTTCCTTTATTATGGGATAATAACCGAAGAAAAACAAATAATAGAGATCCGCTTCAATTTCCGGAATCAGCATAAAACAAAGGACTGCGGAAGCGGCATATGCCAAAAGACCCCACTTACGGTCAAGCTGCTCGCTGACCGTCCATACGCATAAGCCCGATACGGCGGGCAGGAGATAAGTAAGAGAAGGTATCAAAGCAGCCAGCATAACAATAACGCTGATCGCTACTATAATGCCGCAGTAAGCTATATTAAAGCTTGTTCCGGAACGTCTTGACATTTTTTCACCGTTTTCCCTTTACATATGTTTATTTGCCGGATCAACCGATCCGTTTTTTTCGGCTCTTTGTTACCGTCAGTCATAGCTTAATGCCGATTTTCTTGTAAACTCAACCGTAAATTTCGTTGCATCTTTCTTTTAAGATCCTTCCGTTCTTAAGCAGCTCGCGAAGTCTTCCGTAATCATTATCTTCTATGGCATCCCGGTACTCGGATATGCTTTTTATAATTTGATTTATCTCGTTTAAAAGAGCCTCTTTATTGCACATAAAAAGACTTGTCCACATGTCCTCGTTAAGCCTGGCGACTCGCGTCAGGTCCATGAAGCTCCCAGCGGAAAAACCGTTAAAATCAAGCACGGAGGGACTTTTAACATAAGCGTTGGATACGACGTGAGCCAATTGGGACGTATATGCTATTATCTGATCATGCCTTTCCGGCGATGCAACAACCGCTTTACCGAAGCCGATGCTGCCTGCCAAGGTAGATAACAGGTCTATGGCTATCTGAGGAGTTTTCTCGGTAGGAGTAATTATAAAGCTGGCATTGTCGAAAAGATCGTCTGTCGAATAATCGAACCCGCTGTACTCCCGTCCCGCCATCGGGTGCGTGCCTACAAAAAGTATGCCTTTTTCTTCTAAAACCGGAGTACAGCTGTCTACAACGGATTTTTTTACTCCGCATGTGTCTATAACTATACTTCCCTTTTTAAATTTATCGCTGTTTTCTTTTACAAAGCTGCAAATCGCCTCGGGATAAAGGCAGATTATCGTCAGATTGGCCTTATCAAGCTCACCGGCCGTTATTTCCTCGTCTATCGCACCCTGTTCCAGAGCCTTTCTTACGGTCTCTCCGTCCGAATCGATTCCCATTATATGATGAAAAGTATGCTTTTTAAGGCTTTTACATATGCTTCCGCCTATAAGTCCCAAACCGACAACGGCAATATTCATAATTTAAAAATGTTCCTTTCAAAAAAATACAGACAGCATAACTGTCTGTATTTTAACATATTTTTCAATAATTGTCCATACCTTCAGATCTGGCTCTTTATTTTGTTAAGCGCTCCCTTTTCAAGTCTCGACACCTGAGCCTGGCTTATTCCTATTTCGTTCGCTACCTCTACCTGCGTTTTTCCCTGAAAAAATCTCAGATTCAAAATTTTCTTTTCCCTTTGACCGAGATTTACAATAGCGTCCTTAAGAGCTATCTCATTGAGCCAGTTTATATCGTTGTTTTTATCTCCTACCTGATCCATAACATAAACCGTGTCTCCCGATTCGGAAAAAACAGGTTCATAAAGTGAAATCGGATCGCTTATCGCCTCTAATGCCACAACCACATCCTGCTTCTTTGCATCAATGGCATTAGCGATCTCCTCCACGGTAGGCTCGGATGAGGTTTCATTCATAAGCCGTTCTCTTACCTGCATAGCCTTATAGGCAAGATCCCGTATTGACCTCGATATACGCATCGTGCTGTTGTCCCTCAGAAATCTTCTTACCTCGCCTATTATCATGGGAACGGCATAAGTGCTGAATCTTACATTAAGAGACAAATCAAAATTATCTATCGCCTTTATCAAACCTATAACTCCTACCTGAAACAAATCATCAGGATTCTCGCCCCGTCCCGTAAACCTTTGGATAACGCTCAGGACAAGCCTAAGATTTCCGTTTATAAGTTCCTCTCTCGCTTTCATATCACCGTCTTTTATTTTTTTAAGCAGCTCGGTTTTTTCGCTTTCTTTGAGCACCTTAAGCTTTGCAGTATTGACTCCGCTTATTTCAACCTTGTTGTAATACAAAAAATCACTCCCTGCCGATTATGCTAATAAAAGTATTGGCAGGGAGTTTTTTCTTTATTCTTGGAATTTTTTTCTATTAAAGATATTTCATTCGGCACAGCAGGTTTTTTATTTTAAAACCGCAAAATAACCCGTAACAGATACGGTCCGGAAATTTTCCGGACCAATTTTCTTTTGTTGCCGCTTCCGCTTTTTACGGCAACGGCTTATATGTCAACGGCTTATAGCGTTTATTTATACAGATCACTTATGCATCCTTTCGGAAAAGTATATATTTCAAGCCAATATTTATATGAAAACGTTTTTTTTCAAAATAGCGCATAAAAACCGCCAAAAAACGTTTTAAGGCAACACCTCACAATGATTGCGCGTGAATTGCGAAGTCAGTTTTTTCGTCAGCTTGCATAAATTCGACGCAGGAATACTGACGTATTTCAAGGAGAATTTGTGTAAGCTGACGGAAAATATGCAGGCAAGCCGCACGCAAAGCCGTCAGATGGTCATTGTGCGGTATTGCCTTAATTTTCATTGTCGGGAAAACGCCCGTCAAAGGGAGTATTTCCGGCACCGGGGATATGTCCCGGCATACCGCCGCCAGGACGTTCTCCTCCGTTTGGGAAGCCTCCGGGATTACCTCCAAAGCCGCCTGTTCCGCCGTTTGATGTGACAACCGAGCCGACTGTCAGCTCCGCGGCGGATTCGTTGCAGCCGCTTACCGTCACATCGCCGCTATACAGCCCTCCTGCGCATTCGCCTTCCACGGTCACTCCCACATAAAGATCATATGTTTCACCGTTTTTAATTTCGGGAGACGAGATCACTATATGCTGAGTTTGTTTTGCAACGGTAAACACCGCTATATTTTCGCCGCCCTTCGACCGGAGAGCAAACGTCTCGCCCGCATCCACATCGGCGGTAATGCTGAGACTGTTCTGTGTGGACGAGCTATGCGGAGCTTCCGCCATCTGTCTGCTGCCTACGGCAACCAAAAAGCCTCCGTTTATTGTTATCGTATTGTTTCTGTCGCCGCAGTCCAGCGCGCCGTCCATTCCGCTTACCGGACCGTTTACTATTACCGTTCCTCCGTTTACTGTGATATTGCCGTTTGAATCAATTCCGTCCCCTCCGGCGTTAATAAATATATATCCTCCGTTAATAAACATATCATGCTCACCTTCGGCAGAAGCCTCGGTATCGAAG
This sequence comes from uncultured Ruminiclostridium sp., assembly GCA_910579265.1. Taxonomy (GTDB): domain Bacteria; phylum Bacillota; class Clostridia; order Oscillospirales; family Ruminococcaceae; genus Ruminiclostridium_E. The sequence goes on from CAJTTE010000025.1 coordinate 13,960, forward strand.
CCGAACCGGTCGCTTCCTCCGCCGCTGTTAAATCCGTCATCCGAAGCGTTTACGGTAATATTTCCGTCGTTTACGGTAAATACCGACTTGCTTTCCAGTCCCTCGAAGGAATTTATAACTTCGATATCTCCTCCGTCAACGGTTAAAGCGCCGTGCGCCGAAACACCCTTGCCCTTTGACGAGCTGAGAGATATTTTTCCGTCGGTTATATCAATAGAAGAAGCGGAATGGATACAATGGTCGGTAGAATTTATCACAATTTCACCGCCGCTTATGCTCAGGGCTCCCCCGCTTTTTATCCCTTTGGCGGTAGCATCGTCATTCAGTCCGGATCCCGTTTCAAGCCATTGCGCAGGTCCGCCGCCGTTTTCTGACGAAGCAACGTCTCCGGTTGTAGAAACGGTTATAAAACCGCCCGTAACAGACATCCTGTTCTCCGCCTGGATTCCGTCTTCAACGGCGGCAACGGATATATTGCCGCCGCTTATAAGCACATATCCTTTGTCGGAATCGCTGTCATTTGTGGATTTCAATCCGTCTTTTCCGGCATTTACGGTAATATTACCGCCTTCCACAACAAGACTGTCAGTACCTCTTATGCCGTTTGTAACGGATGTAACATCAATATTTCCGCTTTCTATGGTAAGGTCATCGTTACAGCGTATGCCTAAAGCGTAATTTCCCACGACCTCAAGATTTCCGCCTCCGCAGATTATCATATCTGATTTACTGTATACCGCAGCGTTGGGTTCGTTATTTTCCGACGACTGATTTTCTCCGGTAAACGTATAGTTTGATCCGTCCTCAAATCTGTTCACGCTTCCTTCGGCAAGCTCCAGACACAGATTTTCGGCGTTATGGCAGTAAAGAGCCGCGCCGTTTCCGTTCACTGCGGAAAATCCGTTTAAAATAAGCTTGACATTATCATCGGTATCAATATAGACATAACCGTCCTTTATTTCTCCGCTGAGTCTGTAAGTGCCTCCCTTTAGGATAGAAAGCACACCCGAACGGTAATCGGCTCCGCTGCGGCTTATATACACCTCGCTTCCGATTTCAACGTCACAAACATCATCATGTTCTATTTCCCCGGATGCAATATTATTGTTTGAAAGCATCTGCGTAGAGGCTTCTGACCCGCTTTGAGAAATCCCGCGGTCATCCATCTGCGCGGTACATCCCTCGGAAAAAACCAATACCGCCGATAAAAATGCCGCCGCTATTCCTTTAAATATTCTAAGCATAATTTTTCTCCTATCTGAGATTTAATTCCAATGACAGTTTAACCTTATGATGTGACATCAAAGTGAAAGCTTTGAAACAAGTTGCGAAAATATAAATGTAAAAATGCGCTGTTTGACAATAGTCATCTTTTACAAAAAATCAGGTTTCTTTTTGTACTAAAAGACAATTTTAAAAAAAAGGATTATATGGTAAAATAAATGCAATTTCATCAGGGCATATTGCTTGCCTTAAAGAAAACGTTTTCATAAAGAAAGGGCGATTATCGATTATGATGTTTAATTTCTTAAACGGAAAAGCAGTCAGAATTACCGCCGCTTTAACGGCAGCCTTAATTCTGATAACCTCATGCAGCAACGGCAGTTCCGATTCCGATAATTCTTCGACCAGTACAAGCGGAAACAATCCCTCGTCTCCGTCAGCATCCAAGGAATGGAGCTACAGCCAGATGGCCATGGGCGGCGGCGGTTTTGTAACCGGCGTTTTCTCCACATCGGAGGAAGGTCTTTATTATGCGAGAACAGATGTAGGCGGTGCCTACCGTTGGGACAAGGAACAAGACAAATGGGTATCACTCAGCTATAATATCACGGAAGAGGACAGAGGTCTTATGGGGATCGACGGCATGGCCATTGATCCGGACGACCCCAAAAATATCTGGCTTCTGGCGGGCACTTCATATTTCAGCAACGGAAAAAGCTGTATTATGATTTCAAAGGATTACGGTAACACCTTTGAGACGGTAGACGTTACGGAGCTGATAAAGGTAAGCGGCAACGGAATGGGAAGGCAAAACGGAGAACGTATAGCCGTGGATCCCAAGGATAAGAACATACTGTATGCCGGCGGAAGAACAGGCGGTCTTATAAAAAGCACCGACGGAGGAAAAACATGGGCGCCTCTTACGTCGCTTTCGGATATCACCAAGGTCGAAACCGCAAATGCCAACGGAATATGCACATTGGCCATAGATCCTTCCTCGGATGACGGATCAAAATGCACAAGGATATATGCGGGAATTTCAAAAAACGGAGAAGACAACGTTTTTGTCAGCAATGATGCGGGCGAAACATGGAAAGCCGTTTCCGATCTTCCTACAGACCTGTTTCCTCAAAGAATGAGGCTTGACGGGCAAGGCAATCTGCTTATCACCTACGGAAACGCAGAAGGACCGTGGAACAGCGGTACCGGAGGGATAAGACGCCTAAATATCGAAAGCGGAAAGACAGAGGATATAAGCCCGGATAACCTGACCTTCGGCGACGTTGCGGTCGACCCCAAAGACCCGAAGAGAATGGTAGCTGTTACGGAATGCGTATGGAAACCGCAGCCTAACGGTTCTCACGGCGACGAATTCTATATCACAACCGACGGAGGTTCAAGCTGGAAATCCATTAACGGCAACATGACCATGAGCGCCGGAGAAGCCGAATGGGTAGCGGATTACGCAATGCACTGGTGCGGATGCCTTATGATAGATCAGTTTGACGAAAATAAGATCAAGGTGATTTCCGGAAACGGTATTTTTGCCTGTGATAATATCTGGGACGAAGCTCCGGCATTTTATTTTGATTCAAAGGGAATCGAAGAAACCGTACCAACCGAACTCATTACCGTTCCTGACGGGCGCATAATTACATCCGTAATGGACTACGACGGATTTGTAAATACCGACGCATTCAAATACGGAACAATACACAGCGGAAAGGCAAGCTCCATGACCGATATCGCCGTCGCTTTTGAAAACACCGACGTAATGGTAAAATGCGGCGGGGACGGAAAATCGGTAGGATTCTTCTATACGGTTGACGGCGGAAAAAAATGGCAAAAGGCAAAGACCGCACCCGTTGACGGGGCAAAAGAAGGAGTCGTAGGAGTTACGGCGGACGGCAAGCGTTTTATCTGGGCTCCAAGCGGAGCTCCTGCGGTCTATTATTCGGATGACCAGGGCGAATCCTGGAACACAAGCGAAGGAATATTCATCACAAACGACATAGTTTGCGATACGGTAAACCCCGATTATGTATATGCCGCAACCGGAAGCGGTTTTTATGTCAGCTCGGACGGAGGAAAAACCTTTGAAAAGACAATAGGCCTTCTGACGGAAGCAAGAATAACCGTCGTACCCGGAAAGGAAGGCGTAGTATATATACCTTCAATGGGATTGCAGTATTCCGAGGATCACGGCGCAACATTTACCAAGCTGGGCAACGCGGCCGGATGTACAGGAATCGGCGTCGGAAGAGGAAAAACCGATTCCGATCCAGATGTAGTGTATATATGGGGCAAGCCGACGGTTGATGATATTGTGGGCATATATATGTCGGAGGACAGAGGAGAAACATGGACTCCAGTAACACAAGGCACGATGCAGTTCGGCGGAATGGGTAACGGAAAGTTCATTAAAGGCGACTGCAACACATACGGACGCTGTTATATAAGCACGGTGGGGCTTGGAGTAATCGTCTGTGATATGAAAAACAAATAATCAGTTGCGAAAGCCGGCGTATTTTTCGCCGGCTTTCCTTATTTGCAGCTTCAACGTAAAAAACACCGGCTCATCGGGCGGAATAAAAGACTTTAGCGAAATAACGACCACCGGTATGAAAAAAATGTTTGTGCAAAAAGAAAACGGCAAATATTCAGCAGCCGTATGCTATTACGGCAACATAAAGGAAGTCAGTGACAAATGAAAAATGATATGAAAAGATCGTTACGTTCAAAATACGGATGTTAGTATTACACAGCGCACCAGGATTCCTCGGATAAAGTAATATATGGAAAGATTAAAGAAAGCATAGGGAAGATATGGCAAGAAGGTCCGTGCAAACAGAAAATAGTCAATATTATAAGGCGGAAGAGTGTCCTGAAAATATTTGTATGCCGGCGGAGATACTTCCGAATTTTAGTATTGCATAGTTTATGGGGTATCTCAAAAGCCCGATTAATAATATTTGGCACTTATGTAAACTACAAATAAGGGAATCGGCATTTTCGGTTTCGCGGATATTTTACAGATACGGCGGGAAGAAACGAAAATGCAATAAAATAATATATTCAAAATCAGCTGAAGAACGATTATAAATATGATAAAATCAAATTAAAAAAATATATTGGCCCGTTTACCGGCAGCAATGATCAACGGACAAAAACAGGCAGCTTTTCAGCGGATGTCTGTCATATTAATGCTATGTCAGGATCCCATAATGCCCCTTTAGGGGTTGAGCCCGTAATTCGTTCTTTTATGCGGTGTGCAGCCCGCCGCTTCATTGGCGGACTTGATTATTACAAAACAAATGGATAAAACCGTACTTTATTTACGAATAAAGCAAAAATATTACAATTCGGTTACAGTTTTCCGCAAATTATTGATTTCACCCGTAAAATATGATATACTTAATAAAAACCTCATTACTGACAAATTAGGGCAACACCGCACAATGATTGCGTGTGAATTGCGCAGTCAGATTTTTCGTCAGCTTGCATAAATTCGATGCAGTAATACTGACGTATTTCAAGGAGAATTTGTGTAAGATGACGGAAAATATGCAAGCAAGCCGCACGCAAAGGCATCAGGCGGTCATTTTGCGGTATTGCCTTAAATATTCCCGGACAGGAGCCCTTTAAAGATACACGGGCGGTATGCATTTCAGCCCGGCATGATCATTTGTGCGGATATGTCAAATATAAAAAGCATGATCCCGTCTATCCCAGACAGGGACGACGTACCGTTAAAGTTAAATACAGACAGGAGAAGAAAAAGCAAATGGAAATCAGCAGCGGTCAGGTATACAGAAAGACGGAAGAAATAATAAGGGAAATAGAAAAAGCAATAGTAGGTAAAAGAAACGTAATAAAAATTTTAACGGTAGCTTTGCTGGCAGGAGGACACGTGCTTATAGAGGACGTGCCGGGAACCGGTAAAACCACTCTCGCAACCGCACTCGGAAAAGCTTCGGGGCTGCAATTCAAAAGAGCCCAGTTTACTCCCGACGTAACGGCCTCGGATATAACAGGCTTCAATCTGTTCAATAAAGAAACCAACCGTTTTGAATTCCGTCAGGGAATGGCTATGACCAACATACTTCTTGCGGATGAGATAAACAGGACCTCGCCTAAGACCCAGTCGGCTCTTCTGGAGGCTATGGAAGAAAAAAACGTTACCGTTGACGGAACAACATACGCGCTTCCACGGCCGTTTATGGTTATTGCCACACAAAACGAGCTTGGTTTCGTGGGAACGTTTCCGCTTCCGGAAGCACAGCTTGACAGATTTACCGTCAAAATAAAAATGGGATATCCCAGCCAGTCCCAGGAGCTTGAGATACTTTCCGACAGAAGCGGAAGAGAGCCTATAGAAGAAATAAACACGATATGTACCGCCGATGAACTGGAACAGTATTCGGAGCTTACGGGACAGGTAAACGTAGATACCAGGATAGCTCAATATATAGTAAGCTTTGTATCGGCAACAAGAGAACATCCCCATGTTCTTCTCGGTGCAAGTCCGAGAGCGTCTATAGCACTTATGAGATGCTCCCAGGCTCTGGCTCTTATTTCGGGAAGAACTTATGTGGTTCCTGAAGATGTTTCATTTATGATACCATATGTTCTGGACCACAGAATACATTTAAAGCAGGACGCTAAAATAAAGGGCATAACCTCCGAACAAGTATTATCAGAGGTTAAAAACGGAATCATGCAGCCCTTCGGAAAGGCAGAGGCATAAGATGGCCGCTTACCGTTTCGCATACATATCACTTTTGATTTTTGCCGCAGTTTTTTCTCAGGTATATTCAGGACCTTTATCCTCGGTAATACTTCTTACCTTTATTTTTCTTCCGTTAATATCGCTCCTGATCGCGGTATTGGAACGCGCCTTTTTTAAGCTTAGTATAGACGATAATCCGGTATGCATTGAAAAAGGCAGCAGCCTAAAGCTTCAGCTGACGGTTAAAAATATGTTTTTTCTTCCGTTATCCTGTGTATATATCACCGCATCTTTACCGGATATGAAGGAAAAAAATGAAGCGCGGCTTTTTTTCTCCGTAGCTCCATTCAATAAAAGGAATCTTAACATATGCTATGTCCCGACATTCAGGGGCGAATATGAATTTTCCGCCGAAAGCGTTTATTTTTATGATATCCTGAAGCTGTTCAAACTCAAAAAGAAATATAATATAAAAAAACAAATTTTAATCACCCCAAAGATATACAGCGTAGACGCTTGTAAAAACCAATTTTCGGATACGGATGAGGAATCGTTTATACAGAGCTCCGATTTTTCCGGAGGAGAACGCAGCTTTGTGCGTAAATATACGGACGGTGATGAAATCAAGAGAATCCACTGGAAGCTGTCCTCAAAGCAGGAGGATTACATGGTATGGCAATCTATAAAGAACAAGGTATCACAGGTCCGTATAATATGCGATATGTCCAATCACGGATTAAATGAAACGGAAAATGCGCTGTTCAGCGATGCCGTTCTTGAAGCGGCGTTTGCCATAAGCTTGTTCAATATAAGGCATGAAAGACATACGATACTGTCCTACTATGATTGCACAAACAAGCTTACTCAGGAAATTGCCGTTTCTAATATAAGCGAGCTATATAAAACGGCGGAAACCGCCGCAAAAATCAAAAACTATTACGGAGATCCGGATTTTTTCCGCTTGGCAAAGGAATCATTTGGAAACGAAAATAAAAATTCGGATATCGTTCTTATCACTCATACCGGTGATCAAAGCCTTGCGCGGCTTACGGAAAAGCTTTCGGAAACGGAAGGATTTACCCTTGTTCTTATAGGAAATGCGGAATCCGAAACAGACGCATATATAAGAAAATTCAAAAACGTCAATTATGCGGTAGTTAAACCCGAAAACTTTTTTGCCGAAATATCACAAGCTATTTCCAATATTTACGGAGCTTAAATGAAAAAAAGTAAAAAAAATCCGCCTTCATATGCGATATATAATTTTCCATATTACAAAAAAAATCAGAGCTTTTTTCGGATATTCCTGTTAAAAGCTCTTTTGGCGTGTATAACCGGTGCATCCGGCGCAGCTTATTTTACCTTTCTTATGAGGACGAAAAACAGTTTTACCGACTCAATAACCGCTGCTTCGGTTGCGTTCATATCCTGCGCCGTTTTCTATCTCCTGCTGAATTTGTTCAAAAAAAGGTATGTAGTCCTTTTTGCCGCTTCAACGGCGCTGATATTCGGTTATTTCCACTTTGACGCAATAGTATTCTATGCTAAGAATTTCTGGATACATGTCCTTAAGATATCGGACGGCGTTATAGTGAGCACAAAGGCCTGGAAATACACTTATGTGAATCCCGTTCCGATGATCATACTTATTTGTATTCTGTTCGGCATTATCTGCGCAATATCCTCATTCAGGAGATTTCATTCCGAACCGATATTGATAATTACCGCGATTATGTCGGTTCCTGCCTTTCTATCCCTGACCGCTTCCTTCAGTCCTTCACTGGCGGTTTATATTGCCGGCATTATGGGATTGTGGTCAATGGATCTGTCTTCCGCCGCAAATGCCTATATCTCCACCGGCGGAGTTTATAATATACACATCTATGACCGTCAATACAAAAAAAATAACAAAAAAGCTTCTCCCGCAAAGCTTTTTAAGGAAAATTCCTTAAGATACGGCGAGTATTTGTCAGACGGTATGGTAATATTTACGGTAACTGTTGTTACCATGGGAATAATCGTTTCCGTTTTCCCGAAAAACGGAGCAATCAAATTTAACGAGCTTATTGATAATACCGTGAAGATTTACCAGAATATCGGAAACTGGGGTTATAATTTATTCAGCGGCTTAAAACGCCCTTCATTTGAAGGCTTTTTTTCAGCTGACGGAGGAAGCATAAACATATCAAACGGCATTATGCCCGATAATAACAAAAGTAACGGTGTAAAGGTAGCGGAGGTAATAACCCAAAACAAGGATAAGCTGTATCTCAGAGGAGATGTAGGGCTTAACTTCAACGAAAAAGGCTGGAGCTCCATTTCTTCCCTTGACTTCAATGACATAAAATTCGAACATTACAATGCGGAAAATTATGAGTACACGGGAAAAGTACCTATTCAGGAAGCATTTGATTTGTATATACCCGAAATACAATATTTTCTGGCCTATAACTCAATAAACGCAATAAAATACGAACATACAAAATATATCTGGCTTCAAACGGTAAAGGTGAATTATATACAGAATATGAATACCGTTCTTTTTCCCGGTGTTCCTTTTACTTACAATTTCCGTAAAAATACCAACTTTACCGTAAAAGGCGATTTTATCGCCCTTGCCGATAAAGGAAAGATAAATTCCATGGAAATCGGCGTTCTTTACCCCGCCGCCGATCCGTATGACTGCATAACAACGGCGTCAAATTTATATTACATGGATGATTTATACGAACAATTATTCTTTTACGATCTGCCTATTACCCAAGAAACGTATGAATCATATCAAAAGGATTACGAAAAATTCATCTATCAATATTTTGTCGAAGTAAGCGATAAAGATAAAACATATATTAAAGAGTTCACCGATGACACTCTGTACGGATTTATCCAGGATCTGGACAGTGAAAACAACGTAGACAGAGCGATCATAGCAGAGCTTATACAAAAAAGACTTAAATCCGGTGAATACAGGTACTCACTTACCACGGACAATTTTTCGGGTGAACACCCGCCGGTTTATACATTCCTTAATGAAACAAAATCCGGTCATTGCGCCATGTATGCCACATCAATGTGTCTTGCACTCAGATATATGGGCATTCCCGCAAGATATGTCACAGGCTTTACCGTAGGCGGCAACAACTGTACGGCTGCCGAAGGGGGAGGATATAAATACGAGCTTACCGATAAGGATCTCCACGCCTGGGTAGAGGTCTACTATGACGACTTAGGATGGCTTCCCTATGATCCGACACCTGCCAGGACCTTTTCGGAAATCTATGAATCACAGACTTCCTCAACGACACAGCCGCCGGTTTTTATTACGACTCCTTCAGAAACCACTCCCGCTCCGACCGAAACTACAGCTATGTCAACCTCCGATTCAACGACAAAGGCTTCGCCGGACTCTTTTTCCGGTACCGAAGGTGAAGCAACAAGCAAACCGGATAATAATCCGGAGATAATTAAAATAATACTTATCGTCGCGGGGTGCATTGCGGCGGCATTGGCGATCGCGCTGTCAATATCGGGAGCATTCAAGAGCCTTAACAGAAGGGAAAAAGAACGCTTAAGATTTTTCAAAAACGGTAATCCAACCGATGCCGTAAGGGATATGCTTGACTTTACTCTCAAGCTTTTGGCGATAAACGGTATCAGACGCCGTAAGGGCGAAACTCCGGAAGAGTTCGGAGCAAGAGCCGAAGAAAGCATGAAAACGGAAGGAATCATGCTTAATGCCGTTTCTCTTTTTGAACGAGGCGAATTTGACCGTGACCCTGTTTTCAATGAAGACGAAAGACTGATCGTTTATGAATGCGCCGAAAAACTGTTAAAAATTACTCTTGAAAACGTTAAACAACCCAGAAGGCTTTTTATTAGAATGCATATGTTCCGAAAAAGATAAGGAGAAATGCAAAAGTGACTTGTAAAGAATACGCAGAAAAAATTATCAATAATATCCAGAAGGTTATCAAGGGAAAAAATGAGGAAATCACCGTTATCACCGCGGCACTTCTGGTCGGCGGAAATATTCTTATGGAGGATGTTCCGGGAACAGGTAAAACCGTGCTTGCCAAGGCGGCAGCAAAAAGCCTAAGCTGTGATTTCAAGCGAATACAGCTTACCCCTGATCTTCTGCCATCGGATATTACCGGAATTCATTTCTTCAATATGAAGGAACAGGTATTCGAACTGAGAAAAGGTCCGGTATTCACAAATATTCTGTTGGCTGACGAAATAAACCGAGCTACGCCGCGGACCCAATCCGCACTTCTGGAATGTATGGAGGAACGGCAGGTAACAATTGACGGTGAAGAGCTTAAGCTGAATGCTCCATTTATCGTTATTGCCACTCAGAATCCGGTTGAAACCTCGGGTACCTTTCCCCTTCCCGAAGCTCAGCTTGACCGGTTCCTCATAAAAATGTCCCTTGGATATGCGCCAAGGGAACAGGAGGGAAAAATTTTGGCGGAAATAGGCTTCAAACATCCTGTGGATACCCTCCAAGCCGCTGCGGACGGAAGCCTGCTTCCTGAAATGCAGAAGCAAACCGCTGAAATAAATGTCGGAAATGCTGTCATGGATTATATTCTGGATATCGGCGAAGCTACAAGAAATCACCGCAGCTTATCCCTCGGACTAAGCACAAGAGGGCTTCTCGCTCTTAAGCGTATGTCTCAGGCCTTAGCGGCGGTAAACGGAGAATCCTTTGTAACTCCCGACCATGTCCAAAAAGCGGCAAAATATGTAATACCGCACCGCCTTATATCAAGAGGCATCCCGGCGGAAGATGCAGTTCAGGAAATAATATCGCAAACCCCCGTACCGACGGAAAATATTGCGGTTAATACGGAACGTCAGCCATGGAAATAATATTTATACTTATTATAGCCGGTGCGGCGCTGGGAATCCAGCTGGTGATCTACCGAAAGCTCGGAAGCAGACGTTTAAGCTATTTTGCAAGACTTGCCCAAAATGAAGTGTATGAAGGAGAAGAAGCGGTACTGACCGAGGTTATTTCCAACGGCAAGCTTCTCCCGCTTCCCTTTGTCAAAACCGAGATAATCGCTCACTCCTGCCTTGATTTCGGGGTCAATGCGGAAAAAAGCAAGGAGAATATGTGCAGTATCCCCAGTATTTTTTCTCTTAAAGGAAACGAGCAATGCACAAGAACCCGTAAAATAAAATGCTCTCTGCGCGGAGTCTTCGATATAGGATCAAAAACTCTTTACGGAAGCGACCTTTTCGGGCTTTCAAGCTTCTCGGCGGTAAACGAACAAAATGTAAGACTTACGGTCCTTCCTTCCCCGCTCGGAACAGAAGACTTTTATCCTTCAAGCCGCCTTTTATACGGAGATATTCAGGTCAGACGCTTTATCTGCGAGGATCCGTTTTTGATAAGCGGAGCTCATGAATATACCGGGCGAGAACCGATGAACAGTATTTTCTGGAACGCAAGCGCAAAGACCGGACAGCTTATGGCGCTTAACAGAGACTATACCACCTATTCCCGGCTTCTGATCCTTCTTACGTTTCAGCGAAGGGACGAAATGCCGGCTCCTGCCGCCGATTCGGTATGCGAGGTTTTGATTAAGGCAGCGGCATTTGCTCTTGAACAAGGAGTAAAAAACAAATCCGATTTTACGTTAGGTATAAACGTTCCCGATGAAGAAACACCCGATGCACAAAACGGAGAAAATTTTAAGACCGAACAACTCAGAAGACTTGCCAAAGTCACACCCCAATGCCATCTCCCTGTGATAGATTTTATAAAATCTCAAAAGCCCCGGAATTTTACGGATATAATACTGATAACTCCCTATTTTTCACAAAATACCTCGGACTATCTTAAAGACATAGAGGCAGCGGGACAGTGCGTCCGTGTCTACTCCACTCAATGTGCGGCAAAGGAGGAAAGTTTTTTTGTTCAGATCAGAAGAGAGACAGGAACAACAAGCCATAAATATTGACGATCGTTCCTTGATTTTATCTGTAATAATATCGGCCGTAATACCCTTCCCTCTCATAATTGCCGGCTTTTCAAGCATATTCGGAAAAGCGGATTACCTATGCTTCTGCTTCGGGACCGCATTGGCGATCTTAAGCTGGGTCTTGGGATTTTTCTTCGGCGCAAGGCTTAAAAAATCGGAAAACAAAGGTTCTCTTTATATTATAAGATGCTCTTTGTGGATAGCATGCGGCGTACTTATTCTTTTAGCGGAAGCATATCTGTTTTCATTTGAATATCAAAGCCTTTCAGTAATGCTTACACCTGCCGCCGCAATACTTTGGTGCCGGTTCGGATTTCGCTTCGGCTCCCGTCAGGAGATGATTTCTCCCCCGGTTATCGGCATATACTGTACGGAAGCGGCTTTTATGTACCCGATCACTGCCTCCTTTGAGGAAAAGAGCAGCACGGGAACAACAACAATACTGATTATTACCGCTGTCATAACGGTTTGCGGCGTTTTGCTCTTCAACCGCCGACAACTCAATAACATGTCCAATATGGGTAGAAACAAGGGCAGACTTATTTCAAAAGCAACACTGCGCTTCAATACAAAAACATCTCTTATCTTCAGCGGAATGATCCTTCTTATGTTTTTCCTTGCCGGCTTCGGTGCAAAATGGTTGTGGGACGGTGTCAAAGCGCTTATTCGGTTTATTATTTATCTCTTGACAGGTAATCCGCTTGGGAACGCCGACGAAGGCTCTACCGTTTACAAACCGTCTATTCCTGACGAACTGTCAAGAATAGATACAAGCGTTTTTTGGACAATCGTGGTAATTCTTGCCATAGTTTTGTTTGTCGTGCTCCTGCGTAAGCCTATTATGGAATTTATCAGAGAATTTATCCAAAACTTTAAGAAAAGATTCGGAATACCCGCGGCACAGAAAGAGAAGATCTATTATACCGACGTATATCAAAATATAAAAACAAGATCCTACCGCAATTATACTTTTAAAAAAGCAATACAAGCCTTTAAGCGTGAAAAAGATTTCACCAAAAAATTCCGCCTCGGATACAAAGCCTTTATGATAAGAATCGACGAGAAGACGGAAGGCACCGCTCCCTCCGATACCGCCCGTATCCATCTTGAAAAAGGGAAAAAAATTACCGACTCCGAAAAACTGGAAGAAATAATCAAAACCTATTGCAGCATCAGATACGGGGGAAAAACTGCGGTAACGAAGGATTGTCTGCTTATGACGGACTTTTTATCTTACTTGCAGAAAAAATAAAATTCACCGTTATATGTACAACTTTTCGGAAATTATATGATCAAGGATGTAAAACCGATAAATAAAGGTTATTGCTCCATCAAGTAACTCTTGAAGAATTTGTGCGCCGAAGGGCTGTGGAAAGACAAGGAAGAAGACCGCAGGAATATGCGCATATTTCAAGGGCTTCTGACGAAGTATTTAAGCAGCCGGGCAAGCAGAATAATTCAAGAGTTAATTGGGGGAGCAATATATGACGGCAACTGACAAAGCATCAGAAAAGAATATAATCAAATCAGAAAAAGAAAGGTAGACAGAATATGACCGTAAGAGAAATGCAGGACGAAATCCTTAAGCTAAAAAAAGAAAAAGATTTTTGCATACTGGCTCACAGCTATGTTAAAAGGGAGATAATCGAAATTGCAGATATTGTGGGCGACAGCTTTAAACTAAGCCGGGACGTTTGCAGCACGCCTCAAAAAAACATTCTGTTCTGCGGCGTTCATTTTATGGCTGAAACCGCTAAAATGCTTAATATGGGAAAAAAAGTATACCTGTCTCACCCTAATGCGGGCTGTCCGATGGCGGAACAGATACAACCGGAATTGCTGAAGCAAATGAAAGAACGCGAGCCGGACCGCACGGTAGTTGCATATATAAACACCACCGCGGCGCTTAAAAGGCTGTGCGACGTCTGTGTCACCAGCTCCTCCGCCGTTCGGATAGTAAAGAAAATGGATAGCGATAAAATTCTCTTTATTCCGGACTGCAATCTGGGCGCATATGTGAAGGCAAGCATACCGGAAAAGGATATAAAGCTTTTACAGGGCGGCTGCCCCGTTCATTCCTCCGTAACCAAAGAGGAGGCGGCAAAGGCAAAGGAGCTTCATCCCGACGCCCTCTTTTTAGTCCATCCCGAATGTATACCCGAGGTGGTGGAAGCAGCCGATTATGCGGGTTCAACCTCAGGGATAATCGATTTTGCAAAAAAATCAGACAAAAAACAGTTTATAATCGGAACCGAACTCGAAATTGCCGAAACGCTTCAGTATGAATGCCCTGATAAGGAATTTTTCCCACTATCAAAAAAGCTTATTTGCCCCGATATGAAAATCTCAACTCTTCCGGATGTGCTTAATACGCTCCAGGACCCCGAAAAAAACGGCTTCGAAATAAAAATGAGCGAACAGGAAGCGGCAGAAGCAAGACGCTGCATCGATGAAATGCTAAGACTCGGAGAATGACGGCTGTCTGCCTTGATATTTTTACAAGACGATAAAGAAAGGAAAGTTTTTTAAAAATGGTTTTCTCGGATCTGTTTTTTCTGTATGCGTTTTTGCCGCTGTGTATGCTGCTTTATTTTATAAGCAAAAACATACACTGGAAAAACGCCGTACTTATAGTTTTTTCTCTTATATTTTATGCCTGGGGCGAGCCTCTCTGGATCTTTTTAATGCTTGGAAGCGTATGCGCCAATTACTTCTGCGGATTATTGATCGAAAAATATAAGGGAACGCCCAAAGCAAAAATCGGAGTTATACTGTCCCTTATAGTAAGTCTCGGGCTTCTCGCAACATTCAAATACACTAATTTTATAGTGGAGAATTTAAACAGCATACTTCCCTTTGACATACCCGAACCCAATATAGGTCTCCCCATCGGTATCAGCTTTTACACCTTCCAGATCATTTCATATATTTTAGACGCATATTGGGGAAAGGTAGCGATTCAGAGAAACCCTCTGAAATTTCTAATGTATGTTTCCCTGTTTCCTCAGCTTGTGGCCGGACCCATTGTCCGCTACGGAGTTATAGAAAAGGAAATCAACAACCGCACCTCCACAAGGCAGGATATAAGCGAAGGAATTACCAGATTTATAATCGGTCTGGGAAAAAAAGTGATAATTGCGGACAATATCAGCTCGGTAGTCATTTCTATTTTCGGTTCCGCCGAAAAAGGGTATACCGATATTTCCGCAGTTTCCGTAACAGGAGCTTGGTACGGCGTCCTACTTCTGAGCCTTTGGTATTACTTTGATTTTTCCGGATATTCCGATATGGCAATTGGGCTTGGGCGGATATTCGGCTTTCGCTTCAACGAAAACTTTAAATATCCTTTTGTGAGCAGAAATATTACTGAGTTCTGGCAAAGATGGCATATATCACTCGGTTCGTTTTTCAGAGATTATCTTCTTTACGTTCCGATATTCGGAAAGCGCAGACAATACCTCAGCCTTTTCCTTGTCTGGTTCTGTACCGGACTTTGGCACGGAGCAAGCTGGAATTACATTATCTGGGGTCTGTACTTCGGTTTATTCATTTTTATCGAAAGAAAAATCGGAAACAAGCGCATGAAAAAAATGCCATCGATCCCGGCGCATATCTACAGTTTACTTATAATCGCCGTAGGCTTCGGAATATTCCATTTTGAGGATCTCGGAAGCCTGGGTAATTTCTTTAAATCTCTCGTGGGGCTTAACGGAAATTCCTTTATCGACATTACAATTAAAACTACCTTTATGAATAACATCTGGCTGTTTACGGCCGCCGTGATACTAAGCATGCCCATAGTTCCAAAGCTTAAAAAATGGATTTCCGACAAGGCCATCGGAGCAGCTGTCAGCGGAACGGCTCAGATAGTCTGCAATGTACTGCTGCTTGCCGTTTCAAGCATTATGCTTGTAAACAGCACCAATCACCCTTTCCTATATTTCAGGTTCTGAAAAGGATGCGGGACATATGAACATAGCGGCTGATAGCGGTGATCACAGATTTGAAAGCTCAGATGATACGGTGAAATTTATTTTAGAAGCTTCAAAAAACCCTTTGAGGATATTTGGATATACGGTGAAAATAAATACCCGTGTCTTGCAATTTCGGTAAATTCCGATATTGCGGTGATACACTGCTTTAAGAATGAAGACGGCGACATGTGGCAATCCGAAAGCAATTATTACAAGGACGCTGAATTCATTATGGGCGGTGTAATGACCATTATGCCTTGTAATACGATAGTGGGCTTAGATAACGCCGTTATGTGCGTAAGGGAGTTTTGGAACGGACTTGAAAGACCGGATTGTATAAGTTGGCGTCGGTTATAATTGATCAACAAAATGTATAAACAGAAAGGAATATAACAAAATGATCAAGCAAGAGGCAATTGGATTTCATAACGGATACAAGATTTGGATTTTAACACTCACAAACAGCAAAGGAATGGAGGTAAAACTCACAAATTACAGCGGCGCAATTATGAGCATAAAAGCTCCGGATAAAAACGGAGATTTTGCCGACGTGGTTCTGGGCTATGACAATATCGACGGATATATAAACGGCTGTTCTTCCCAAGGCGCTTTAGTGGGACGCTTCGCCAATCGTATCGGCGGCGGGAAATTTACTCTAAACGGTGTTGAATACCCATTGTACAAAAACGATGGAGAAAACACTCTCCACGGCGGTTCTGTGGGTTACAACAAAAGAGTGTGGGAGCTTATAGCCGCTGAATATGACGAAAACAGCGGTGAAAACCATGTCTTATTCGGCTATACCAGTCCGGACGGTGAAGAAAATTTTCCCGGAACCGTTGCAATGACGGTTGATTACTGCCTTAACGAAAAAAATACCCTTACTTTGATATATGACGCCGAAAGTGACGCAGACACAGTGTTGAACCTGACAAATCATGTTTATTTCAATCTTGGCGGCGAAGGAGATGTATTGGACACAGAAATGCAGATTTTTGCCGATAAGTACACTCCAGTGGACAGCGGTCTTATTCCCACCGGTGAAATAGCAGATGTCAAAGGGACGATATTTGATTTTACCGAGCTGCGCCCCATAAGGAACAAGGGCATTGACGGCTACGACCATAATTTTATTTTGAGAAAATCCAACGGCGAAGAGCTTCCTACCGCCGCATTTGCAAGAGACGCTAAAAGCGGAAGAACACTGACCTGCCGTACCGACATGCCGGCTATACAGCTTTATACGGGAAACGGGCTTGACGGCGAAACAGGCAGGAACGGCAAACCTATGGAAAAGCAAACAGGCTTCTGCCTTGAAACCCAGTTCTGCCCTGACAGTCCGAATAAGCCTCAGTTCCCTTCCTGCGTTCTTAAAGCGGGTAGGACCTACCATCATGTTACATCATATGAGTTCGGAACTGATGAAGATTAACACATAATAAAAAATCCGCGCAGTAGTGGTACTGTGCGGATTTTTAAATGGAAAAGGACTTTGTCGCTTTGCTCCTCCTTGGATTTTTATCATTCCGTTTTTCCACATTTATCTTAAAAAATATTTCCGATTTTCTAAAATCAAAAAATACGGGGTGTATATTTAAAAAAAGAGAGGGCTTTAATTTTTATAAGCGTCTTTTTCATCGTTGCCGACACATCATTAAAAATCCGTGCAGTAGTAGTGCTGTGCGGATTTTTAAATGAAAAAAGGCTTTGTCGCTTTGCTCCTCCTTGACTCTTTTATCATCCCGTTTTTCCACATTTCCCTTAAAAAAATTTCCGATTTTCTAAAATCAAAAAAAGGCTGCTCCTTAAAAAGCTTAATGTTTTTAAGCTTTATAACAAATGCCTTTTTCACGCTTATCCGACATCAAGGCAACGGTTTTTATTTTACTTTCACAGAGCGGCCGACAGCATTTAGAATACTGCCATTCCTATATAAAACAAAAGCGGGATCGTATGTAATATAAAAACGGTTCCGTTTATATTTAGCGGGAGAATATATTAAAAAATAGGGCGAAACGAATATCTGCACTAAAACGGTAAAATATTCCCGGACATTAAAATATTCTCTTCCTCCTTGCTTCGTCTTTTTGCTTTATGAAAAAATCTTTCTTTTTCAGCCGTTTCGCACTGTGTCAGTTTTGAAGCAAAACTCTAACCGGAAAAAATTTTTTTTGTTTAAATCGTATTAAATGCCTGTTGACATGCAAATGTTTCCTTTCGGTAACCATGCTTTAGTTTCCTTTTGGTAACTATAGCACAATAAAGTGCGTACTTTACAAATAAAATACGCCTTTGTATAATATAGACAACGGCTTAGGAGAACGGCCGCTTCGAGGCTGCAAACAAAAATGATATTATCCAGGAGGAATCCAAAATGAAAATCGCAGTTATATGTGCAAACGGTAAGGCAGGCAGACTTATTGTCAAGGAAGCAGTGTCAAGAGGAATCGACGTCACTGCCGTTGTACGTGAAGAAAATCGGACGGAAGCAAAAATGATGCTGAAAAAAAATTTGTTTGATCTTACCGCCGCAGATCTGGAGGGGTTTGATGCGGTTATCGACGCCTTCGGCGTCTGGACGGAGGACGCGCTTTCTCAGCACAGCACGTCTCTTAAGCATTTGTGTGATATTCTCAGCGGAACTGATATCCGTCTGTTGATAGTCGGAGGTGCGGGAAGCCTTTATGTAAACCCGGAGCATACTCTTTGCGTATCTGACGGACCCGATTTTCCGGAAATGTTCAAGCCTCTTGCCCAAGCAATGGCAAAGTCACTTGATCAATTGCGTAAACGAGGGGATGTAAGGTGGACATATATCAGTCCCGCATGTGATTTTCAGGCTGACGGAGAGCGCACAGGTAAATATATTTCCGCAGGGGAAGAACTCATACTTAATTCCAAGGGCGAAAGCGTGATCAGCTATTCCGATTATGCAATAGCTATGATTGACGAAGCCGTAAGCGGCGGCAGCATACAAAAACGTATAAGCGTTACAGCAGAATAAACCATAATAAAAAACAAGGAGAATCCTATTATGAACAAAAATACCTTTCAAACCGTAAAACTCGCTAAAGGCGAAATGAATATATACGATTTCGGGGATGTAAAGCTTCATGCATATAAAACCAACGATTTTATTGACGACGAAGTGTTTATCGTTGAGAAAAACGGCAAAGCCGTTATTATCGAATCCCCATGTTTTTTTGACAACAACAACGAGCTTACCGAATACCTTGAAAATATTGAGGTTGAGGGAATACTTATAGCTTATCATGGCGCAGGAGCCACCTTCCTTCCGGATGTTCCGAAATATGCGACGCAAAATGCCGTCCTCTATTCCAAAAACGGCGGCGGAAAAGCTTTGATCGATAATTTCACCAATGCATTCGGAAAAATCTTTGATTCCTCTGTTCATGAAATTACCAATGTGATCGAAGCAGGTAAGGTAACGATCGGAGGCATCGATTTCATAATCAAGCAGACAAACGACGCCTTTGACGTAGAGATTCCCGAAATCAACGCCATCTACACACACATGCTGGGTCATGACTGCCACTCCATCGTTGCAGGTGCCGACCATGCCGACGCAATGACCGCAGAGCTTCGCAGCTATATTGAAAAGGGATATGATCTGATCCTCACCTCTCACTATACACCCGAAGACTTAAAAGACGCTCAGACAAAGATCGACTATCTGGAAAATCTGAAAAAGATCGCAGCAGGCGCCGCCAGTGCGGAAGAATTTAAGGCGCAGGTCGTTAAGCAGTATCCTCAGTACAGCGGTCAAAATTATCTTGATATGACAGTCGTCTTCTTTTTCTCTTAATCAATTATTGCCAGGGCAAATCTGAAAGCAAAGCAAATTTGTAAAATTACGCTGAAAGCATTGTGTTTTCAAGAAAAAAACGGAAAAACGCTATGTTATACCGTAGTTATCCTTTTCGGACAATTACCGTCATTGTTTGACGCGGAAAACGTCCGCTTAGTGGAAATCATGAAATTTGCGGCTTTTCAGATAATCACCTAATCAACCGGGGCTGTTATGAAAATAGCCCCGGTACCATATTAAAATAAAGGAACGACTCACATGATGCCGATAATAAATTTTTTGAAATATCTACAGACGGAAATCCATACGGCGGTTGCAGCAACGGCAGACGATAACGGACTTCCGATTACCTGCGCCGTCGACATCATGGACAGCGATGAAAACGGACTTTACTTTTTAACGGCAAAAGGCAAGGGATTTTACACCCGCTTAAAAAAGCACGGATATATTTCCATGACCGGAATAAAAGGCAGAGATACGATGTCCTCCAGGACGATTTCCGTCCGCGGCAAGGTTCGGGAAGAAGGTACGGCGCTTTTACCCCGTCTGCTTGAAAAAAATCCGTATATGAATGAAATATATCCTACGGTTGAATCTCAAAAAGCACTTACGGTTTTCAAGCTATATGAGGGGAACGGCGAATGGTTTGATCTCTCAAAAAAACCAATAGTGCGCCATTCCTTTGCATTCGGCGGTGCGGAGCATAAAAAAACCGGTTATCTGATTACCGAAGCCTGTTCCGGCTGTAAAATCTGTGAAGATGTTTGTCCGCAAGGCTGTATCGACTTTTCAGCAACGAAGGCGAGGATCAGGCAGGAAAACTGTCTGCACTGCGGAAGCTGTATGAATATTTGCCCGCAAAAAGCGGTTGTTCGGGCGGAATAAATTATGACACAAGCTGAAAAAAGAATTTATTTAATAAAATCGCTTTTGGGCGAAAGACTTAACTACTCGGATATGTCAATTCCCACAAATGAACAGGAACAGAAAAAAATGCTACGGTCGCTTTTCAATATCCGTATGCCGAGCCCTGTATCAGAGGAATTTCTGCATATACAGGACGAATATTTGCAGAAGGAAATTGAGCAAAAAGGTATTACGGAGCTTACCGGTCTTAGACCTGTGAGGAAACAAATCTATCTATGGCAGGGAGATATTACCACGCTTCGATGTGACGCTGTCGTAAATGCTGCAAACAGCCAAATGCTCGGCTGCTTTCACCCTTGCCACTGTTGTATAGACAATGCCATCCATACCTTTTCCGGCGTTCAGCTTCGCCTTGCCTGCTACGAGCTTATGAAAAAGCAGAAGCATGAAGAAAAAACGGGAAAAGCAAAAATAACGCCCGCATTTAATCTGCCCTGCCGATATGTACTGCACACCGTTGGACCAATCATCCACGGAGTATTGAAGGAAAGCGATAAAACTCTGCTCGCTTCCTGTTACCGTTCCTGCCTGGAGCTTGCAGAGCAAAACGAGCTTGAAAGTATTGCATTTTGCTGTATTTCCACAGGCGAGTTTCATTTTCCAAATGATAAGGCGGCGGAAATTGCGATACGGACCGTAACGGATTTTATAGCAAAGAAACAGAGCAGAATCAAGGTGATATTCAATGTATTCAAAAATGCCGATCAAGAAATCTACAGAAAGCTGCTATAAACAGATCGGGAGACTTAAAAAAGAAATAGAGAGCGCAGACTGCATTTTAATCGGCGCAGGTGCGGGACTTTCCGATTCTGCGGGAATGTCATACACCGGAAAGCGTTTTGAAAATAATTTTTCGGATTTTCATCATAAGTATGGCATTACCGATATGTATTCAGGGGGATTTTATCCCTACAGCAGCTTAGAAGAATATTGGGCGTGGTGGTCGCGGCATATTCTTATAAACCGTTATACCGCAGGCATCGGAAAGCCGTATGCCGAATTGCTGACAATTGTAAGAAAGCTGAACTATTTTGTGATTACTACAAATGCGGATCACCAATTCCAGCTGGCAGGGTTTGATAAAAAAAGAATATTCTATACACAGGGCGATTACGGACTGTGGCAATGCTCCAAAGCCTGCCATGATAAAACCTATGAAAACGAAGAATCTGTAAGACGAATGACAAAAGAACAAAGGAATATGAAAATTCCCACAGAGCTGATACCTAAGTGTCCCGTCTGCGGTGCACCGATGACTATGAACCTGCGGTGTGATGATAAATTTGTACAGGATAAGGGATGGTATGATGCGGCCGATCGGTATGATGATTTTATACAAAGACATGAAAATAAGCACATTCTCCTTTTAGAACTCGGCGTTGGCTTTAACACCCCGGCTATCATTAAATACCCGTTCTGGCATATGACATTAAAAAATCCAAAGGCAATATATGCGTGTGTGAACATAAACGCAGCAATTTGTCCAAAAGAGATTCAAGACCGATCGATATGCATCGACAGTGATATAGAAAAAACAATCAGGCTTTCTATGGAAATTTAGGGCTTGTTTGAAAAATCGAAAACGTCGTCTTTTTCGCCTCCAAACGGTCATCTTCTGTGTCAAAAAGCCTCGTCAAACGGCGGTTTGACTGCGTTTTTTTCCTTGAAGCTAACTATTTGGAGTCAAAAATCCGTCATTTCCTCTATTTTCAAACAAGCTCTAACATCAAGCATACAATATTCAGAAGGCAATGATATTGCTCCACCAATTAACTCTTGAATTTTTCTGCTTGCCCGGCTGCCTAAATACTTCGTCAGAAGCCCTTGAAATATGTGCATATTCCTGCGGTCTTCTTCCTTGTCTTTCCACAGCCCTTCGGCGCACAAATTCTTCAAGGGTTACTTGGGGGGCAATAACTTATGAATTATAACTTCGGAATCCACCGAAGGGGGAAGTTACTTTTTTAAAAGACCTTCTATCTTTCCTGAAAATCCGACTTTAAAAACGGATATTTCGTTTTAAACAGATATGGCGTATCCCGGTTCACAAAAAGCATCCTGCCGCCTAAAAATCAAATTATCAACAATCATATTTAACGACAGAAAACCGCATAATTTTCCGCTTAGCTTCCCAGTGGTGTTATAGTCTACCTTAAATGAAATATATAAAAACAGGATCGTTTAAGTAAAAACGGGAAGTAACCGGGTTTGTTCCCCGTTTTACGTAAAGCCTTCATTACCTGCGAAACAGCTTTATTTGAAAACCAAAAAACACAATATGTTATCGTTTTTAAAATGATTTCAGCAGTCTATACCATAGGGACTGCTTTTTTCTTTTACGTAAGCCGATTGCGGTATTTTTCAGCAGTACTTCCGGGACAAATATAAAATATCCGGCATAAATATATTTACCAAGATAGCGAGCCGAATGCAATGCTCAAATATCAATTTGAAATATCGCAATGCAAAATTCCAATCGTTTTTCATACAAATATCACCCCCGAAAAAAACTTTTATGTTTGTGCACTTTCACGGTTTCACAATAAAAAACTTGATTAAACTGCTAAAATATGGTATCATAAAAAAAATCCTTTGCTTTCTTCTGTATAGCTGAGGAAAAAACATCAGTACATAATGCAAAAAAACAGAGAGGATTACAATTATGGCTTTTAAATTATTTAAAAAGCTGACTGCGGCTGTGTTGGCTACAGCCACAGCGGTAACGGCAAGCATTACCGCATTCGGTAACAGCGGTTCTTTATACGCCGACAATACAGATCGAATCGAACTTTTCAGCGACAGTTCAATTCTTTCCGAACAGTTTGGATGCGTATCAAACGTCCGCGAACAAATTTTCGTCCCTTATGGTCTCATAGGCCGATTCGAAGGTACAAAGTATTATGATCAGCTTGACTCAGATTCACAGGTTCTCTATGATTTTCTTTATAACCAATATAAGGACGGTATGAAGAACGGCACAGATATAGATATCCTGGATTATCTTTCCGAAACGGAATTTGAAGTCACCGGAACAACAAACGGAAATCAATTCATTTTAGACGAAGTTTCAAGAGCTTTGATTAACGACAGCATTACCGAATGCGTATATCCCGCGTATCTGGCACTTTCCGCCGATCATCCGGAGCTGAGCTGGATATCAAGCTGTCAATTTTTTCTGAGAACCAATGCTAACGGCATTCAAAGCATCGGAAACGGAAAATATAAATATCCTCTTACAAACGTTTTTTTCAGCCTTTACACAGAAAATATCTACGGCACACCCACCGAAATGAACAGCGCAATCGACTCGGCCAAAAACGCCGTAGGAATTAAGGACAGCCGTTATGAACAAGTTAAGGCTATCCATGATTATCTTTGCGATACAATAGATTATAACTTTACCGCAGCAGGCGGATCTGTTCCTGATGGATATGATACCGGCTTTTATCAAACCGCATACAGTGCATTTTATAAAATTCCTCAGGACGGCAACACAAGCGATAAGAATCTTACGGTATGCGCTGGCTATGCAAGATCCTTTAAGGCGCTTTGTGACAGCTTTAACATACCGTGCATTTATGTTTCGGGCAGCGGTATAAACGCTCAGGGTGGCCGGGAAGCTCATGCCTGGAACTATGTTCGTATGGCGGATGATAAATGGTATGCCGTAGATGTTACCTGGGATGATCAGGTACAAAAAATATACTATGAATATTTTCTTGCCGGAAGCAATACTCCGGGATTTAACAATAAAACCTTCAATGAATCCCATTCGGCATCAGGTGCCTGGTATGAAAACGCCGAGTATATTTTCCAATATCCCGATCTTGCCGAGGAAGCCTTTGACCCGGAAGCAGAGCCTGTTGTTACCACACCCGATGAAACGGATAAGCCTGCGACAACACCCGAGGAATCCGACAAG
>CAJTTE010000026.1 GCA_910579265.1 uncultured Ruminiclostridium sp.
GGCTTTCTCTCAATATCTTTTTTTTCGATTGTCCAATATCTATTGTAGCTCTACAATTCTTTTAATGCCATACCACAAAAAACGATTGACTAAAGAGAAAAAATGTATTATAATATAAACGTATACGTGTCTTAAAGCTTGTTTGCATATCAAACAGTTTATGAGCTGCTTTACACAGCAAGGAAATCCAGGGCGATATACTAAACTCAACTATGTGAAGCAATGCAAATTCCAGGCATGCAAAAGCAACGCTGTTTGCTACTGTATCCAGTAATAATAAAATCCTCTTGAAATAAATATATGGGCTTGTACTTATTTTATTACACAGCCTCTTTAAAAAGTGTGAACAGGCGCATACCGACAGAGAAAGAAAAAATATGCGGTCATATTTAAGGAGATAATGTTGATTATGGGTAAAAATTCTAAGATTCTTTTGATTTTCACCGTTGTCACAGCTGCCGTTTCAGTACTGTTTCGTGTTTTTCAGCTTCTGGTGGCGGTAGATTACAGTGAAATGGGGTTTTTTAGCCCCGATGCGGGATTTCTGGCTTCCCAGGGCCTGTATATCATCTTTGCGGCAGGTGCCGTCGCTTTAACGGCGGGTGCCGTTCTTGACAAAAGGAAGGGCAGCAGCTCCTTTTCCGTTATGCCCCAAGCCTTTGATCCGAAACAGACCGCCGTTATGGGCGGAGCGTTTCTGATCGGCGCATGCTTGAGATTATATGATCTCGTTTTTAATTTCGGAGGCTTTTCGGTAGACTTTTTCGGTGAAGTTATTATTTTTGCAGTGTTTACCGCTATAGGCTTCATTCTTCTCGCACATAAGGGCCTTAAACCCGCAACCGGATATCTTCAGCTTGTTATTTCAATAAGCTATACCGTTAAAGCCGCGTCCTTGTTTATGCAGGATACAATAATAGTGCGTGTGAGCGACGAGCTTATTCTTCTCTTGTCCTATGTGGCTTCAGTATTGTTTTTTCTTGCCTTGGGAAGATTTATTTCATCCAATGAAAGCAAATCTTCAAGATTCAAGCTTATCGTATTCGCAGGCGCAAGCACGATACTGTCCCTTTGCGCTTCGCTTCCGGGTCATATAGCACTTATAATCGACAGCAACTATATGAAGGGTCATATGGAGATGCATCCTATTTCTCAGTTGGGAACCGCAATTGTTGCAGCCGCGGTTCTGGCAGTAATGTACCGCAAGAAAAACTATATTGAAAAAAACGGTGAACCGGATGAAAAAAATGAAAACAGCGAAAATGTCCGTGTTCCGGAATAAAAGGTTTTTTACCGGACTGACCGCTTTTCTGAGCCTGACAGTTCTTTTAAGCGGATGCACCATATTTGACGCCTCTCTTGACGTTCTTCTTTCGCCTCCCAAGCTGACGGAAGCGCAGACGGCCATATATAACGCCCTTATACGTAATACGGGCGAACAGATCGATCTCGTTTATCCACGCAGAGGCGATTACCGAAGCCCGTTTGTTCTATATGATATAGACGGCGAAAAAACCGATGAGGCCATCGTGTTTTACCGCGAAAAAGCCTCTTCCCTTCAAACCGAAGGAAGCCTAAGGATCAATCTTCTTGACCAGAGGGACGGTGAATGGATATCTGTCTATGACCGGCCGCTGACCGGAATCGATGTGGAGCAGGTTGATTTTTACAATTTCAGCGGTACCGAGGGCAATATAAATATCGTCGTAAGCTGTTCGGTCCTCAGTCAAACAGAAAAATCCCTCTGCGTCCTTGAATATTCAGAAAAAGCCCTTGTTCCAATATACAGCGGAAACTACAGCTTCATGGACGCGGTCCACTTAAACAGCGACCAGCGTCCCGAGCTTTTCCTGGTCAGTTATGACGCCGCTCTCGGCTACAACTCGGCATTTATTTTAGGAAACACCTCAAAAACTTATGAGGAAGGGAATTCCTTTGGCATCATAAGCAGCATCCCCCTATACTCCGACGTAGCGGGAATACAAAGACTGATCAGGCAAAGGATAAAGGAAAACGATTACCTGATCTTTCTGGACTACGGAAAGGGCGACAACGCTTATGGCACGCAGATACTTCACTGCTTCAATGACAATTTAACCTATATATCATCAGAAAGCCTTTCAAGAAGGAATAATTCCAATGTCCCGCTTCTATACAGCGCCGATATCGACGGAGACGGGCGGATAGAAATACCCGTTACCGTACCCGTGGCGGGATATGAATCGCTTACTATCCCCGAACAGATGTTTTTTGTGGAGTGGTATTATTCAGACGAAGAAAACAACTTTAATGTCAATAAGAAATTTGTAACATATGTAAGCCTGGGAGGAGAGTATGTTTTTTATATGCCGGTAAGGTGGCAGGGATTTGTTACTATTGAAAAAAACGGAAATATAATTAATTTCGTAGTATATGAGCCCGGAACTTCCGTTCCTCCCGTTTTGCTGTCAATATGCGTTTCAACGAGCTTGCCCGCAGCAAATGAAGGATGGGAACGATACGGAGAAAAGGACAGCAATGTTTATATCAAAACAGCTACCGGCGACGATCCAATGGCTTTAACGGCAGATGAACTCAAAAGCTGCCTTTCCCTTACCAATGTAATACAGGCAGCCGGAAGCACAGTTTCGAGCAAAGACAGAGGCCGGAAATAAAAAAACATATCTATTGGTTTTTAAAAATTCCGTACCGGATAAGCAATTTAAAAATAAATACGATTCCATGCGGCTTTATCAAAGCCCGACTAACGGTGATTTAATAAAGTCATCGGACAACGCCAGGTCTATAATGAAAAAAGCAACCTCCTTTAATATAATAAAGAATCATGCGCCGCAGAAATATCCGGCAGTAAAAGCGCTTCCGTTTTATAAATCCGTGCAATCCTACACCCGTTTTTACGGCTTCGTATATTAGTGAATTTACGACGAAAATATGAAAAAATGTTTTAAGGCAATACCGCATAATAATTGCGTGTGAATTGCGCAGTCAGATTTTTCGTCGGCTTGCATAAATTCGACGCAGGAATACCGACGTATTTCAAGGAGAATTTGTGTAAGATGACGGAAAATATGCAAGCAAGTCGTGCGCAAAGCCGTTAGGCGGTCATTGTGCGGTGTTGCCTTAACTCTTCCGAATGGAATATATTCAGGAAACAAAGCCGGATCCCCGGCAAAACCGAAGGTCGGACCAACAAAGGAAGCCAACCTTAAACACGGACAGCGAACCGACAGACGAAAAGCCTCACGTCTTCTGCCGTAACAGGCTCAAGACAACATACTTTATGCTTTTGCAAAGCTTTCGCTCATACAACAAGCAATGGATGTACAGATATCGGATCAATTTAATCAAAGATCATTTTCAAAAGAAAGCGGTGATGAACTTGGCGGTAAAACGTGTTCTGGTATGTGAGGATGAAGACGCGATACGTGATTTTATCGTATTAAATCTTAAAAGAGCAGAATATGAGGTATACGACGCCAACTGCGGAGAAAAAGCTCTTGAGCTTTTTGACAAGGAAAGCTTTTCCGTGGTAATACTGGATATCATGATGCCGGGAATAAGCGGTATAGACGTATGCAGACAGCTCAGAGAAAAGGATAAGCATATCGGAATAATAATGCTCACCGCAAAAAGCCAGGAAACGGATAAGATCGAGGGTCTATCCAGCGGCGCGGACGATTATATAACAAAGCCCTTTTCTCCCTCGGAGCTGGTTGCGAGAGTAGACGCCATATACCGAAGAATATGCTCTTATGACGGTTCGGACAAGAAAAAAGTCATAAAATCAGGCCCCTTCGTGCTGGATCCTCAAAGCAGGAGCATTACAAAAAACGGCGTAGGAATCGAGCTTACCCAAATAGAATACGGGCTAATAGAATATTTTATAGCAAACACCGGAGTTGCACTGGACAGAAACACAATATTAAAAAAAATATGGCAGGACGAATTTTTCAGCGACGATAAAATAGTCGACGTAAACGTCCGGCGGCTCCGTATGAAAATAGAAGACAACCCCTCATCGCCGTCCTACATACAAACGGTCTGGGGATACGGATACAAGTGGACAATATAACGATAAAGCGGCATCCGCCTTTAAAACGGACGGGTCTTATACACGAAGGCCGGGATACGGACGGCCCGGATGCTCAATGCTTTTTGCGCCGGCAGCCTTCTGAACAAAATTTATACCCGGGATGTATGTCCGCAAAAACTGTCCGTGTTGATCATCCGCCGGGTATGCTTAAGTCAGGGCAAAGGCTTTATCTTAGGCTCTCAAGCGGCAGCCGCTACGGTTTAGAATTCAAAAACAATAAATTTTGAATTATTTTAAAACGTCCTCGGCACAGCAGCAGAAAAGACGCTCAGACAGCTTTGTGAGCACACATTTTATTTAAGGCAATACCGTACAATGAGCGCCTGACGGCTTTGCGTGCGACTTGCTTGCATATTTTCCGTCATCTTACACAAATTCTCCTTGAAATACGTCAGTATTCCTGCGTCGAATTTATGCAAGCTGACGAAAAACCTGACTGCGCAATTCATACGCAATCATTGTGCGGTGTTGCCTTAAAGCAAGCTCCGATACAAAAATCCGGTTATCTGAAATAGGGTGTATTTAAGTGTCTAAAAAAAGAAGTATTGCAACACGTTGGTTTGTCAACAGCTTCAGCATAACGGTGATCATTATGCTGATAGTGACCGTGGGAATCTACACCACCGCCAAATCCTACTACTATAATGCCGTCAACCAGTATCTTAACTCCGAAGCCAATATTATCGCCGAGGTCCTCACACGGTTTTATGAGGATTCGCCTACCAACTATGCGGATGAAGTCCGTGATACGGTCGAATATTTCAAGAAAAAAAACGTCATGGAGCTTATGGCTATCGATAAAGAGGGAAATATCAGAATCTCCAGCAGCGGATTTTCTCCGGAAAACGAAACCGAAATGCCTGATTATAACGACGCCATGAACGGCGAAAGCGGCACGGGCTCATATGTGGGCAAGCTCAACAGAAGCTCGGTAAGCGAAAAATATATGGCCGTCACAGTTAAGATCAAGTCAGGGAACTCCGACTACAGCGCAGTACGGGTAATGACAAGCCTGGAAAAAATAGATTCACAGCTTATGCGAATGCTGGCCGCAGCCTTCGGGGTGTCGCTCTTTGTTTTATTGCTGGTATTTTTTATGGGAATTTACTTTATAACATCTATACTGTCTCCTATCAAAGCAATGTCAAGATCGGCAAAAAAACTCGCAAAGGGAGACTTTTCCGGACGTATACCCATACTCAGGAACGATGAGATCGGAGATCTGTGCGAAACCTTCAACAATATGGCGGACGAGCTTGCCAACAGCGAGAAAATCAAAAACGACTTTATAAGCTCCGTTTCACATGAGCTAAGAACACCTCTAACCGCCATAAAAGGATGGAGCGAAACCATAATGGAAATGAAGGACGGAGAAACGCTTGTCAAGGGCATGAGAGTAATAATTACCGAAACGGAACGCCTTTCCTCAATGGTAGAGGAGCTGCTGGACTTTTCACGTATTCAGAACAAACGGCTTCTGCTACAGAAGGCAAATACCGATATAATCGCAGAGCTTGCCGACGCGGTGCTGGTTTATACGGAAAGAGCAAATAAAAACGGAATCAAAATCAATTACCACGAGCCGGACGACGTGGCTATGATCTTCGGAGATAAAAACCGTCTCAGACAGGTCTTTCTGAATATACTGGACAATGCCATTAAATATATAGGAAATGAAGGTATAATTACAGTAGAAGCAAATTTAAAGAGCGATTCCATCGAAATCAAAATAACGGACAACGGCTGCGGCATAAGCAAGGAGGATCTCCCCAAGGTAAAAAACCGTTTTTACAAGGCAAATAATACGATCAGAGGCTCAGGTATCGGACTATCGGTCGCAGACGAGCTTGTTTCGCTTCACGGCGGACGGCTTGAGATAGAAAGCGAGCTGGGAAAAGGAACATCAGTCAGTATCGTGCTTCCTACCATTTCCAAAAAGGAAGACGTAATCATTTAGGGCGCATCTGAAAAAATGTACAATTATGCTAAGGGCACGGTGATTTCAAGAAAAAGCGAAGAAATATAAGGGGATCTCGCAGTTTTGCCTTTGATATGGCCATCGGCATCCTTTGATGCGGAAGGCGTCCGCAGTCAGTAGTAACAGTGCAGATCACGGCTTTTTAAACAGCCCCTAAAATGAATTTATAATTTTTCAAGCGACCCGCGCCAAGCATACAAAACCGTTCCTATGCCAACCGCATAAGCCGTATGCCGCGGACAAGTAAACCGGAGGATCGCCCCGGCAAAGCCGTTTTTGATGAATGACAATACCATAAAAGCCGTTTTATCGGAATACGGGCTCATATGCCGCGCAGCCGTCATATTTTCGGACGTGCTTTTAAAGGCCTGACGCAGATCTTGTTTTTCAAACCGACGAATCCGGGCTCCGCCGCAATACCGGCAGGATTATGCGCAGCAGATAGAAAAAACACCAGAGAGAAAAAGCACCGACCATACAATTAAACATTACCATATTTTCAAAAGAAAGGCGTATGATGAGTAAAAGAGAAAAACCCGTTAAGCGCACCACCGTAGGCGGGCAGGCGCTTATCGAAGGCATTATGATGCTGGGCGTCAGCCGGGGAGCTATGGCCGTCCGTACAAAAAGCGGGGAAATAGACCTGGAGGAATGGGATATACCGGAAAAAAAGTGGTATCAGAAATGTCCGTTTATACGCGGAATATTTAATTTCGTCAGCCAGCTTAAAACAGGAATGACGTATATGAATAAGTCCATGGAAAAATCCGGTTACCTGGACGATGATGACGAAGAGCCTTCAAGATTCGAAAAATGGCTTAACGACAAATTCGGAGACAAGCTTATCTCCGTAATCTCCTTTATCGGAGGTTTTCTCGGAATAGCCCTTGCTCTGGTTTTATTTATTTTCGTTCCGACCTGGGCTTTCACCGGCATTCAGACCCTTGCGGGAGAGACGGACATTTCAGCTTTCCGTTCACTTTTTGAAGGCGTCATCAAAATCGGCATCTATATTTTATACTTATGGCTCACCTCTCTTATGAAGGACATACGCAGGACCTATGAATACCACGGAGCGGAGCATAAAACCATCGCCGCATATGAGGCCGGAGAGGAGCTTACGGTAGAGAATGTCAAAAAGCATATAAGGTTTCATCCGCGGTGCGGTACCAGCTTTATATTCCTGGTACTTGCGGTAAGCATACTCGTCACCTCCGTAGTGCCCATAAACAGCGAGTACTTCATTCAATGGCTCGGTGCAAGCAAATTTATCGCCGATCTGCTTCGAGTTGTCTGCAAGGTGCTTCTTCTTCCTTTTATAGTTGGAATAAGCTATGAAATCATACGGTTGGCGGGAAGGTACGACAATATTCTCACCCGCATTATTTCCGCTCCCGGCCTCGCAATGCAAAGGCTTACCACAAAAGAACCCGACAGCGGACAGATCGAATGCGCCATCGCGGCTATAACCCCCTGTCTGCCTAAGGAAGGCGAGGATGATAAATGGTAATTATTTTACTAAGACGAAAGCTTAAGGCGCTTTTGGAGCAAGCCGATCCGGACAGCGCGGTTTTTGAAACGGAACAGCTTATAAAATGGGTGACCGGCGGCAGCTCTCTCTTTATGCCGCCTGACAGCGAGGTAAACGAAGAAGCCGCTCAAAGGGCGATCGAAGCGGCACAGCGCAGAATAAAGGGAGAACCGCTTCAATACATCATAGGAGAATGGGATTTTTACGGTCTGACCTTCAAGGTGGGAGAAGGCGTCCTTATTCCCCGCCCGGAAACGGAGCTTTTGGTCGAAACGGCGCTCAACGAGCTTCCCGACAACGGAAAGATCATAGATCTGTGTTCAGGAAGCGGATGTATTCCGATAGCAATAGCCAAAAACGCGGATTGCAGGTGCTGGGGAATAGAAATAAGCGATAAAGCCCTTGAATACTTCAGGGAAAATATTATCGTCAACGACGCATCCGACTCAGTTACCGCATTTAAAGGAGACATCCTTAATCCGGACGGAGAACTTATGGCAGCGTTGCCCGACAAATGCGATATCATTACCGCCAATCCGCCTTACCTTACCGCCAAGGAGATGAGCAACCTTCAAAAGGAGGTTCGTCACGAGCCTGAAACCGCTTTATTCGGCGGTACGGACGGTCTTGACTTTTACCGCAGGATTTTTTCCTTATGGAAAGACAAACTTTCCATAAGAGGAAGCTTTATAGTGGAAGTAGGAGACAAGCAGGCGGAAAGCGTTGCAGAAATCATGAAAAACGAAGGATTGCGCACCCAGATCTTTTCCGATCTTAACAATATAAAGCGCACAATTCTGGGACGTACCGCCTAATCACCGATCATAGCGCCTGACAAAACAAATATGCTTTTTTCACGGCTTTATATGAATTTCACATCAAAAAACACTCTCAGACTTCCGGTTTTCTCAAAAAACGACACCGTAATAACTATGGACTATCTGAAAAGCCGCAATTTGCACAGTTTCCGCACATCTGACGGCGGGTGCGTTCCGCGCGAAAAACGCCTGAAATATTATCATATTTCTCCGCTTTTTTCTTTAAGCCGCCGCTCGTTCGGCGAAACCGTACAGAATGCTTTGTTTTCAGATACGCCTTATTAAAAGAAAGGGTTACATATGGCTAAATCAAATAATACACCTAAAAAACCTGCCGTAATCAAGGCTAACACACCCGAGGAAAAGAAAAAGGCTCTTGACGCCGCTATCGCCCAGATAATCAAGCAGTTCGGAGAAGGCTCCGTTATGATAATGGGCAACCAAAAATCCAAGCTTAACGTAGAAGCAGTTTCCACAGGCTCTCTCGGTCTTGATATGGCATTGGGGATCGGCGGATTGCCAAAAGGAAGGATCGTCGAAATTTTCGGGCCTGAATCAGGCGGTAAGACTACCGTTTCGCTTCACGCCATTGCGCAAGTTCAGAAAAAAGGAGGAATTGCCGCATTTATCGACGTGGAGCATGCTCTTGATCCGGTTTACGCAAAAATTCTGGGAGTCGACATGGATCAGCTCATAGTTTCCCAGCCAGACACGGGAGAGCAGGCGCTCGAAATCATCGAGGCCCTTGTACGTTCCGGCGCGGTAGATATAGTGGTGCTCGACTCAGTTGCAGCAATGGTGACAAAAGCCGAAATCGACGGAGAGATGGGGGACAGCTTTGTAGGCGTTCAGGCCAGACTTATGTCGGCAGCCATGAGAAAGCTTACCGCAGTTGTTTCAAAATCCGACACGGTAGCCGTATTTATCAACCAGATCCGTGAAAAAATCGGCGTTATGTACGGAAATCCCGAAACCACTCCCGGCGGACGCGCACTTAAGTTCTATGCCTCCGTGAGGATCGACGTAAGAAGAGGCGAACCGATCAAGGAAGGCGATAAAATAATCGGCAGCCAGACCAGATGCAAGGTCGTAAAAAACAAGGTTGCCCCCCCGTTCAAAACCTGCGTATTCGATATGATCTACGGACAAGGCATAAGCAAAATGGGAGAGATCATCGATATGGGAGTAGAGCTCGCGATCATCAAAAAGGCCGGCTCATGGTTCAGCTATAACGATATGAAGATCGGACAGGGCCGTGAAAGCGTTAAGAAATGGCTTACCGAAAACGACGATATACGGGACGAGGTAGAAGCAAAAATCCGCGAGCGCGCCGATGAAATATTCAAGAATATGTCAGGAGAAGCAGACGACGAAATAACGGAAGAGGGAGCACAGCCCGATACTCAGGACGAAAAAAAGAAACCGGCGTCCGGCACCTCTAAATCCGGAGGAAAAAAAGCCAAGAAAAATGTTGTAATAGAAGCCGAAGAGGATTTTGAAGAATTCTCAATCGACGAAATAGACGGATAGACCTCGGTAAAACACTATGAGTTTATTCGATGAAGAAGAAAGAAGCGCGGAATACGAAAGAGCAAGAAAAAGGGCCATGTATCTTCTGGGCAGCCATGATTATTCCTCCTGCGCTCTTAGAGATAAGCTCCTTAACAATTACTCCGAGGAAACAGCCGACAGAGTCATAGAAGATATGACCGATTACGGTTTTCTGAACGACGGCGAATATGCCAGAAAGCTTGCCGCTTCGCTTATTAAAAGAAAAAAATACGGCTTATATAGAGCGCGGGCGGAAATGAAAAGAAAAGGCGTTCCCGAGGAGCTTATAGGAGAAGCCCTGGAGGAGTATGAGCGGGACGATTATATAGAACAGCTTAAGGATCTTATACGAAAAAAATATTCGGACAGAATCATTGAACGAGATGACAGGCAGAAGGTGATCGTCGCACTGGCCCGCAGGGGATTCGGTTTTTCGGAGATCAAGGAAGCAATGTTAGAAGTGCTTGAAGAATACGAAGACGAAGAGACCGAAGAGTAATCAGATCATAACGATTCAAAGCCGCGCGATCCGGAGCAATTCCTCCAAATGCGGGGAATTTCAAAAAACCGCATAAATATAAACGTGTTCAAATAAAATCAATGGACGTAATTTTGTTGCTTATAAGGCAAAATCCTGCGGGATATAATATTTTTCACAAAAATTTAAACAAGGTAAGCGGCAGGGTTTCCATAAGTGATAAATGTCTTGCTTTATGCTAACATGCTCCGGGATACTCCAAGCAATTACGGCTCCGCAGATCGCGTCCGCAATCAGCATATACTATATAGACCGGTATGCTTTAAAACGATCTTCTTTAGACGGACGGAAGGCGTATGGATTTTAAGGAAAGATCATGAAGCTTTAAAACACATAAGGCTTTAGGGATAAAACGGCGTCTTACCGATGCGTTTCCGCATCGCAGAGCGTCCGCAATCAGCATATGCTATATAGACCGGTATGCTTTAAACCGACCTACTTTAGGCGGACAGAAGGCGTATGGATTTTAAGGAAAGGTCATGAAGCTTTAAAACGCATAAGACTTTAGGGATAAAACGGCGTCTTACCGATGCGTTTCCGGCTAAAATACGATAAACTGTAATTCATATCCCCCTCATAGCATCAAAACACCGGAAACCGAAGCTCAGCGGAGTATAGCTTAATAACTATGCACACCGGTATCCTGCGCATAGTTATTTTATCCGGCTAAAGCTCACACCGCGCTTTACCCGGCTTTATAAAAACAGGCGACAAATGCCGGAAATATAATATAATTTAAAAACGGAGATATAAATATGTCGGAAATAAAGGTGGGAATGGTTTCCCTTGGCTGCCCAAAAAATCAGTGCGACGCTGAGCTTATGATGAAAAAAATCAGCGGCGCGGGATTCAGGCTCGTTCCGGAGGCCGGACTGGCAGACGTGGTAGTTATCAACACCTGCGGCTTTATACAGTCCGCAAAAGAAGAAGCAATCGAAGAAATAATGGAAGCGATCAGCCGCAAAAACGACGGCATCAATAAAAAGATAATCGTCACAGGCTGTTTAGCCCAACGGTATCCAAAACAGATGGATGAAGAATTTCCCGAAATAGACGGCGTTCTCGGACTCGGTTGCAATGACGACATAGCGCAGGCCATCAAGGACGTGCTCAACGATAAAAGAGTAATAAAGGAAAGCCCCTTGGGGCGCTATAATATAGAGGGAGACAGACTTCTTTCGACAATGCCTCACTATGCATACCTGAGAATAGCGGACGGCTGTGACAACCGCTGCTCTTACTGCGCAATACCTTACATAAGGGGCGGGTTCAGGAGCAGACCTTCCGAAAATATAATCAAGGAAGCACGGGAGCTTGCCGGAAGAGGAGTCAAGGAGCTTATAGTAATCGCTCAGGACACCACAAGATACGGAGAAGATCTCTATAAAAGGCTTATGCTTCCGGAGCTGCTGGATCAGCTTTGTGAAATTGACGGAATAAAATGGATACGTCTTTTATACTGTTATCCCGAAAGAATGACGGACCGGCTTATCGATACCATAGCAAAACAGGAAAAGGTGCTTCCGTATATAGATATTCCCATTCAGCACTGCAACCGTGATATTCTCAGGTCTATGAACAGAACCGGCGACGAACAGACTCTCTGGGATCTTTTCGCAAAGCTCAGAAACAGAATACCCGGACTTGTTCTCAGAACCACTCTTATTACGGGCTTTCCCGGTGAAACGGAAGAACAGTTCGTTGAGCTTGCGGAATTTGTCAACAGCGTTAAATTCGAACATCTGGGCTGCTTTCCATATTCCGAAGAGGACGGGACGCCCGCCGCCGAAATGGAAAATCAGGTCCCTCAATCCGAAAGAGAACACAGATCGGAAATAATTACCGAACAGCAGGAGATCAGAGCGGCGGATTTCTGCGGCGAACAGATCGGAAAGACCTTTGAAACCGTTGTAGAGGGATATGACCGCTATTTTGAAATGTATTTCGGAAGAAGCTATATGTTCGCCCCGGAAATCGACGGAATGATATATTTTAAGGGAAAAGGCCTTAAAACGGGTGAATTTGTCAATGTCAGGATCACCGAAAGCGTGGAGAACAATCTGATAGGGGAAGCAATATAAGGAAATGCCCCACATACGGCTATGAAAATGTTCCGCGCATTACAGTATGAAACCCAACAGAATTTTTTATAAGGAGAAAGCTGTGAATCTTCCAAACAAGCTTACGCTGGCCAGAGTAGCCGCAGTTCCGTTTTATGTGATATTCATGCTCAGGAACGATATTCCGCTTAACTTTTTTTGGGCGCTGATAATTTTTATCGGAGCTTCGCTTACGGATATGATTGACGGAAAAATCGCAAGAAAAAGGGGACTCGTCACGGACCTGGGTAAATTTCTCGACCCCCTCGCAGACAAAATACTGGTTTCCTCAGCCCTGATATGCTTTGTGGATCTTCAATGGACATACTCCTTTATGGTAATAATCATAATAGGAAGAGAGTTTATCGTTTCCGCACTCAGACTTGTTGCGGCAGGAAACAGAGATCATACCGTCATCGCCGCGGGAATATGGGGCAAGCTTAAAACCGCCGCAACAATGGCTTCGGTATGCGTTATCAGCATTATGCATATCCTTACCGAAAATATCTCCGTTTTAAACCAAGATATGCCGGTTATAATCATTTCCAATGTGCTTATGGGCATATGCACCTTACTTACGGTAATAAGCGGAGGTATATATTTAAAGGAATACCGGCATCTGTTTACAAAATCAAAGTAACGGTCCGTGAAAAAAATTTTAAAAGGACTTGACAGAGCGATTCAAATAAGATATAATAATAAGGCTTACCCGACGAAATGGGTTTTTTCGTTGTGGAGAAAAAAACTGATCTGGAAAGGATGACTTAAAATGAAAAGAACTTATCAGCCTAAGAAACGTCAGAGAAAGATGGAACACGGCTTCAGAAAGAGAATGTCCACAAGCAACGGAAGAAAGGTTATAGCCCGCAGACGCGCAAAGGGCAGAGCAAGACTTTCTCACTAAACCGTGGAGCTGTCCAAAAAATATGCAAGCGTAAAAAAGGATCGTGAATTCCGCTATCTTTTTAAAAAGGGCACAAGTATCGTAAACAGCGCCTTTGTGTGCTACCTCAGGCCTAACAAGCGGCGAGTCAACCGTTTAGGCATAGTTACGTCAAAAAAGATCGGCAACGCAGTTAAAAGAAGCCGTGCAAGAAGGGTCATTCGTGAGGCCTTTCGGCTCCTTGAACCCGAAATAAGACGGGACAAGGACAAGCGGTATGATTTTATAATCGTTGCGAGAGGCAAAACGCCCTATTTAAAATCCACAAAGCTGTATGAGATCATGAAAAAGCTTATAACGGAAAAGCTGGATTAAAAATACACAGCCGGCTGTTTTCTCTACTTTAAAAGAGTTTAAAAAAGATGATAAGGCGTATCCGAAGCCTCAATGTTTCGGACCGCGCACCGGATTTTAAAACGTTATATTTTATTTCATGCGGACTTTCGGCGAATTACAGACCGTTTATTTAAAATGCTTGCGTTTTCAACACACTTTCTCAAAATATGCCAAATAATATGTACTGTTTATTGAATGGACCGTGCGGAATTTGTATGCAACATTTGCCTTACGGTATTATACGGTAAAGATACGACAAGGTATCCTATTAAAAAATATGAAATATATTCTTATCGGACTTATAAAATTGTATAGGATCACTTTATCGGAAAGACTGCCCCGTTCCTGCCGCTTTACTCCAAGCTGCTCACAGTATGCGCTTACTGCTGTCAGCCGTTTCGGTGCGGTCAAGGGCGGCTTTTTGGCATTTTGGAGAATTTGCAGATGCAACCCGTTTTCCGCCGGCGGGTGGGATCCCGTACCGGAGGAATACTTTTTTTTCCGCTCCCTGAAGCAACGCCTTTGCAGAGCATTTGACAGATTCAGAAACTCGTAACGACAAACAATACCGCGGATCATAAACATTTTTCCGCCGATATGCCGAAAAACCCAACCCGACACATGCATTCGTTTAAAATACGGATATTGCCGGTAAAGTTATTTATTTGCGTAATACGGTCAATACGTGTTCTGACAAAATAAAAATAGGACAGGATTTAGGCGGCTTTGTTTTATTGATTGTGTAGGGTGTATCTGAATTCCCGGTATGTTTTCCGTAAATTCAGATAACCATCAGAAAGGGTCGTGATCAAAATAGACTTTTTATATTCTATTCTCGGTTATCCGTTAGGATATGTCATGTGGTTATGTTACCTTTTGGTAAATAACTTCGGCTGGGCTATTATTTTATTTACAATCGTGATAAAAGCGGCTATGTTCCCGCTCGCTTTAAAGCAGCAGAAAAATATGGCCAAATCTCAGCTTTTTACCCCAAAAGTAAGGGAGATCCAAACAAAGTACCGCAACAACAGGGAAAAACAACAGGAAGAAATGGCCAAGCTCCAGAAGGAGGGCTATAATCCTATGGGCGGCTGCGGCACTATGCTTCTTACTTTTGTTATTCTTTTCGGCGTTATCGACGTTGTTTACAAGCCAATGACACATATGGAGCATCTGAACTGGGGCGACAGCGAAGCCAGCAGCAAGATAATTACAAGGGCAAAGCAGACGGATTACGCTCTTACCCTTCTTTCCAGCGAAGGTGATTTAAAGGTGTATCTTGAGTATATAAACGATCCCAATGCCATAACGCTCAGAACCCAGGAAAGCATCGACTCGCTTACCGAAGAAGCACAGGCTACCGCAACCTTACAGCCGAAGGTAGAAATTCCCGACGCGGAAAGCTTCAATATTACGGAAGCAAAAAATGCAATAAACTTTACAAAAGAAAACGTTATTTCGACCTACGGGCTTACCGAAGAGCAATGGACAAAGCTTACCACTCTCAGCGATGAAACGGTAAACATTCTCGCGGGAAAGGATTCAAGGCTTTCCGATCAGATCAAGAATGAACTCAATGTTTCAAAATCCGGAAAGTTCGTTTCATTAAGGCAGGAGCTGGCTGCACTCAGAGTATATACCGATCATAAAGAGGCCTTCTCCAACCTGGATATCTCAAAGGATTCGATGAATAAGCTGGATAACCTCAGCAACAATATGCAGTTTGCAGGGCTTGATCTCGGCATGACCCCCGGTTTCGAATTTCCGCTTATTATAATCCCTATCCTGTCTCTGATCATGTCGGTCGCACAGATGGCGATAACTCAGATCATTCAAAAAAAGACAAATCCGGAAATGGCGGCACAGCAGCAGGGCTGCGCCAAGTTTACGCTTTATCTTATGCCGCTTTTCTCACTTTATATCGCATTCCAGGTGCCCGCAGGAGTAGGTTTTTACTGGGCGCTCAACTATGTTGTGGGAATTTTGCAGTCTCTTGTCATATATAAATTTTGGCCCAATGAAAAATTACAGGCCAAAGCAAAGCTTGAACTTGAAAAGAAGAATGTAAATCTTACCGCAACGGCTACGGTGATCGACATTGACGAAGAGGGAAATGAGGTCAAGGTATCCAAAAAAATATCCGAAATGTCGGCTAAAGAAGTAAAAGAATATCAACGTAAAAAGCTTGAAGAAGCCAGAAGGGCGGACGCCGAAAAATACGGCGACGAGGATATACCGGAGCTTCCTCCCATTGAGGACAGCGATACCGACAGCACCGACGATGAAAAAACGGACGAGTCCAAATCAACCGATAATTCCGACGGGAAGGGAAAAAACAGAAAATAATAACCTTTAGAAGGAGCAAATTCAAAAAATGGAAAAAATATATACGGCAAAGCTTTTAGAGGACGCAAAAGAACAGGCCTACAGCGATTTCGAAGCTCAGGGCGCCGATCGTGACGAGGTTGAGATCACTATACTCGAGCAGCCCGTTAAAAAACTGTTCGGAACGAAGGGCGAATATAAAATAAGCGCTTCCTGGAACCCAATAAACGTTGACGTAAAGGATGTGTTCAAAACATCATCCGAAGCCGTTGAGGAAGACGAGGACAAGGAATCCGGCGAGACGCCCTTACAGTCCGACGGAGAAGATGATCCCGCACTGACCTGCGCTAAGATACAGAGAGCCACAAAATACCTTACTTCTGTCCTTAAGCTTCTGGGTGTTGAAAAATTTACTATCACGCCTGTAAAAAAAGGCGATCTGGTTGTTCTTGACATTGAGGGCGAAAACCTCGGCGTAGTTATCGGCAGACGGGGAGAAACCCTGGACGCGCTTCAGTATCTTACAATTTTAGCGGGAAACAGAGGCGAAGAAAATTATTGCAGATTGAGTATCGATTGCTGCGGCTACCGCGAAAAAAGACGCGACGCACTTGAAACGCTTGCTTATAAAACAGCAAAAAAAGTGCTTAAAGCCGGCCGCAGGATCACCCTTGAGCCTATGAATCCTTACGAACGCCGCATCATTCACAGCAAGGTCGCCGAGGTAGAAGGCGTAAGCAGCCGCTCCGTAGGAGAAGAACCCTTCCGTAAGGTAGTTATCAGTGCCAACGAACCAAAGCGTGGAGGAAACGGACGCAGAGGCGGAGATAAGGGCGGATCATACTCCACCGGTTCCTACAGACAGAGCAGCGGTTTTTCCACTTCCTTCGAAAGGGAGTATAAGAGAAAGGAAGCCTCCGATTATTCCGAGGAAACAGCCGAAATAGAAAAAAGCACTTCGCTGTACGGAAAAATAGAGCTTTAAGCCGGATGATTTCTCAGCATATCCGTTAGTCAATGATTTTAATCCGTTGAAAATATATTTTTCATATATTAATCCCGGGGGGAGGAGTTTTTTTAACAAAGCTCCTCCCCCTTATATTTGTCGCCCAAGCCTGATCCCCGGTCAGAATACTATCAGACAAACAGGTGCAGAAGATATAGTGCAAGCTTGAAAAAAATAAATATGCCGCAACATACGGATGTTAAAGCTATCTGAAAAGCTGAAAACCGCAGAATCTCACTAATTGCGGACGATTTTTGCATCAAGGAATACCGATAGCTATCCCGGAGGGATGATAACTATGAAATGCCCATTACTCCGCTTTTTTTCTTAAAATCGCCATGCTTTAGCGTAATTTCACCAATTTCCTTTGCTTTTGG
Organism: uncultured Ruminiclostridium sp.; assembly: GCA_910579265.1. Taxonomy (GTDB): domain Bacteria; phylum Bacillota; class Clostridia; order Oscillospirales; family Ruminococcaceae; genus Ruminiclostridium_E. The sequence goes on from CAJTTE010000026.1 coordinate 17,596, forward strand.
GTTTGCCCGACTTCGCATAGTATTGCTCCACCAAGTAACTCTTGAAGAATTTGTGCGCCGAAGGGCTGTGGAAAGACAAGGAAGAAGACCGCAGGAATATGCGCATATTTCAAGGGCTTCCGAAGAAGTATTTAGGCAGCCGGGCAAGCAGAATAATTCAGGAGTTAATTGGGGGAGCAATATATGCGCCCGAATACCGCAGAAAAGCTAAATTTCCAAAGCTGCCGCAAGGATCATTTGATGTAATACAAATCTTTAGCCAAGGTATAGACAAATAATACGGATGACAAAAGATCAGTGTTCAGGGGGCAATCCTTGATCAAGTCTATAATCAAGGATCGGTATAAGGAGCATAAAGCAGGCGGTATCGGACTATATACGGCTAACGGGCTGCATTTTCCCGCAGTCATGCCAAATCTTCCTTCGAAGCAGACCGGTATATGCTTATGCGGCACCGTATGGGATTTATACTAATCCCTTTTAAAACTATTGGATTAGTGTTTGGGGTGCAATCCCTTTTAAAACTGCGGGTATTACGTCAGTTTAAAAAGGGATCGGTATTATACAGACGAATACGAAACGATGTTATAGGGTATATACGTCAAGGAAGCCGTCCGACCGCCGGCAAAGAAAACGGCAGAAAAACAGATCCGATTTTTTCGATTCAATTACTCCGTATACTGCTTTAAATCATGCAGGTAAAGAATAAAAACGGTTTCTCAAAAGGCAAAACAGCTCGTCCGTATTTCACTTCAGGTTTTGTGACAGGCTTAAATCCATTGGTTAAAGCGCTGTATTTTTTTATATTTTGATAATAAAAATCGTTTATTTTGCACATCAAAGCTTATGTCTGGATTTTTCGTTTAAAATGCTGAATTATAATTCCGCTTTTTCAAAAATAAGGAAAAAATCGACCTTTTTTTAAAAGGTTACAAAACGGTAACAAAATGGCAACAGGAAATCTTTGTTTATATTGCACAAATTTAGAGTCGCTTTTTATTTGACATTTCCAAAAGAATTGGATATAATCCATAATGTAATGAAAATGAGCAGAGCGGCATAAATGCCTTTTGCTCCCGGCTCATAACTATGAGTCAATAAAAACAATTCGGGAGATTTTATGCAGATAAAAATTCATGAGACACTTTCCAATCTGATCGGAAATATACTTAAGAAAAAGAATATCCTTAAAAATCATACCGTATTCGGACTCTTTCTCGGTCTCGGAGCAGTGGGCGTAATGTTCCTTATGATGGGCGCGCTTTATTTCAGAAACGAGGCTCGTATATATGATCAGGGAAACGTTATACGCTTCTTTACAATGTACAGCAGTCTTGAAGAGATCCTTGAGGAACAGAATATCACACTCGGTGAATATGACCGTGTGGATTTCGGAGGAGTAGTGGACGGAGAAGCAGATATAGTTATTCACCGTTCCCTTAATATTCCGGTAAACGCCGACGGCAATACGGTTTATGTCGAATGCGCCTACAATGAAACCGTAAAGGACGTATTGGGCAGATCAGGGATCGCTCTTGACGAACAGGATGTTTTTGAGCCCTCGGGAGACGTTTCCTGCGCCGATATAACATCGGTGGATATTCACAGGGGATATCCCGTTTATGTGTGCGCCGACGGTGAAACCAAGGAGCTTTCAGCGTACTATCAGACTGCCGGACAGCTTCTGGAGCGTTTGGGCATTGTGCTCGGTGAAAATGATTATATCGACTGTGAAACGGATAAAGTAATCGAAGAAGGCGAAACCGTTACGGTTACAAGAGTAAGCTATGAGACGGTGGAGAGCTATGAGGTCGTTCCTTACAGCACCGTTACTCAAAAAAGCAATCTTGTATCAATGTATTCAAGCGAAGTCACTCAAAAGGGTGAAAACGGAACACGCACCAATACCAGTCTTGTAAAATACGTTAACGGCGTAAGAGTAAGCGAAACCGCCGTAAGCTCGGAAATCACAAAAGAACCGGTCAGCGAAATCATCAGCTCGGGAGCAGCTCTGACCGTTCCTTACAGCAAGAAGGATCCCGGAAATCTCGTGCTTGAAAACGGACTTCCCGTCAACTATCAGACGGTGCTTACCGGCAAATCGGTAGCATATACCGCGCCCCTCGGAAGCGGAACCGCCAGCGGCAGAAAACTCGAAATCGGTACAGTTGCCGTTGATCCGAAAATCATACCCTACGGTTCGGAGCTTTATATCGTCAGCACCGACGGAAGCTATGTTTACGGATACGCAATCGCGGCGGATACCGGAAACCTCACTCCCAACGGAGTACTGGTGGATCTGTTCATGGGCAATTCCGAGGATTATTATATGACCTCCGTAAATTACGGAGCCAAGCAGGTGAACATTTATATTTTAAGCTGGGGAAATTAAAGCATCTTCGAATAAAAGCAATATATCGATCTTCGGACATAATTTTGTTGCAGATGAGGTAAATTTTTGCGCGGATACCTGCGTGCTTCAGAAAAAATATCGAAATAAAAATACGGTGAAGCCTGACTAAAAGACGTATGCCGGGCTTTATGTCAAAATTTTCTAAGACAGCGAAATATATGATGGGCACCACCGCCCTTTAAGGGCGTAATAGCGGCTCGTGTCTGAAGGCAGGCACGCTAAAGAGCCCGCAAACCGCGTTTAATTCACAGCAGCCGCTTATGCGGCTGCTTTTTATTTACCGATCCCTTATACCGATAAAAGGTTTGATATGCGTTTTCAACGTCGGCCGGTCATTCGCAGTATTTTTTCATTCGGTTTTAGCAGTATTCAATCGATTTTTGTTATTCCAACGTATCTGCCGTATCTGCAAAAAACCATGTACTATACAAGATAAACTTCACAAACCCGAATTGTTTATATGATATCCTATTAACGGAATTTCAGCTTAAGGCAATTACGCCGATGATTCATTCGGGTCCAACCGTAAGATTTGTTTTTCCTTTATTTTTTAATATTGCTCCACCAAGTAACTCTTGAAGGATTTGTGCGCCGAAGGGCTATGGAAAGACAATGAAGAAGACCGCAGGAATATGCGCATATTTCAAGGGCTTCCGACGAAGTATTCAGGCAGCCGGGCAAGCAGAAAAATCCAAGGGTTACTTGGGGGAGCGGCAGTATCGCGGAGAAAGCCCGATCTTACCGACGGCGTATCAATAAGCAACGTTATCATAATCTCCGTATACGATCAGACGGCTTTTGTAAAGTCAACCTATAAACAGAAGGCGATGAAGGCATCGGCACAGGCTATTTATGCCGCGCACAGCGAACGGAAGGTACGCATAAAATCCGAATTTTCAAAAGGGCGGTCACGGATCCTGTAAAATAAGCTTACAAAGCAGGAAAAAACGCAGGAAAAAGACATATGTTAAAACGGAAAAAGACCGTAAACGTCATCAGAGGATCAGGCGTTTCATACGGCAGAAGGCATTCATTTTCAAATTTCCGCACCCGAAAGGAGTTTTTACAGATATATTCAATTTCAGATAACGGGAGGATCAAGCCAAAGAAAAAGGCGTACTTGTATTTTGAGTATAAATGGTGTATAATAATTTCATGACATTTAAAAGAAAAACGCTTTAAGGCAATATTCCCTTAAGGCACTTTTGAAAAGAAAGGAATGTTTATCAATCATGGAAATTACAAAGGATACAATTATCGGAGATATTCTGGATTTTAACGCCGAAGCTGCCGCACCCTTTTTCTTTGAAATGGGAATGCATTGCTTAGGCTGTCCCTCCGCAAGAGGGGAAAGCGTGGGTCAAGCCTGCGCGGTTCACGGTGTGGATCCCGATGCATTGATAGAAAAATTAAATAAAGCCGTAAATAATAAATAATCCGGTGAGAGTTCATCTTGACGAGCGGCTGCGGACAATTGCCGGACTTGTTCGTCCGGACAGGAAAATAGCCGATATAGGAACCGATCACGCCTTTGTCCCCTGTTGGTTATGGCAGCAGGGGGCAAGGGAAATTTTTGCTACCGACATTTCCGAAGGACCTCTTTCGCGCGCAAAATCCACGGCCCGTCTTTACGGCATCGACGGCATCAGGTTCATGCTGTGCGACGGACTTGACGGAGTACCCCCGGTGGACGATGTAATAATTGCGGGAATGGGCGGCGAAATGATCGGGGATATAATTTCCCGCTGTAAATTTCTGAACAGTGAAATGCGCTTTATTTTACAGCCCATGACCAAAGACCATCTTCTCAGATATGCCTTGTACCGTATGGGTCTTGAGATAATATCGGAAAAGACCGCCGTTGCCGGAAGAAAGGTTTATACGGTCATGCTTTGCGGATACAGCGGCAGAGCACAAAATATAGACGGCAGGTTCGCCTTTACCGGAAAAAATACCGACAGAGCTTATCATGAAAAAATAGCGGCAAAGCTCGCAAAAATGGGAAAACGGGACGAATATTACTTAAGGCTCAGAGAAGAAATATTAAGAGAAGACAAGAATACGTCTCCCGAAAAGATCTGACGGTTATCCGACCGTGCAAGATCAACAAGCACATCGCAGTATGAAACATACATGAATATTGCAGGATCGACGAGCAAAGCGGTACGGCAATTTTAAGGCAATACCGCACAATGACCGCCTGACGGCTTTGAGTGCGGCTTGCTTGCATATATTCCGTCATCTTATACAAATTCTCCTTGAAATACGTCAGTATTACTGCGCCCAATTTATGTAAGCTGACAAAAAATCTGACTGCACAATTCACACCCAATTATTGTGCGGTATTGCCTTAAATTCCCGTTATATCCGTCTGCGAAATTCGTTCCGCAGCAGAGGCTAAAGCCCGTTAACGCCATAAGCGGCCGGTATTACAGTATACGATTCGTATAATTTTAAAAACCTGATGCGGCATGCATTCGGCACAGGCGTTATAAATTATGCTCAACGATATGCGGATCATGAAATCCCGTATCTAAGACAGCACAATGATCGGGTGTGGAGCGCACAGTCAGATCCTTTCCTGCTATTCGTTTCGGACGGGTATCACGCCGCATCGTGCCGCGTCAGAGCGTATGAATCCCGCGCATCAGGAAAACCGCTCTTTAAACAGGATCTGCCGACGTATTCCAAAAAGGATCCGGGCAGGATGACGGAAAATGTGCAAACAAGGCGCACACAAAGCCGCAAGGCGTCATTGTACGACGCTGCCACAAACAGATCTATGCCCACATTTTTAAAGCGGACCATACGCCGACAAGCTTCCCGTATATTCAGCCTATCCAGAGGGCTTTTAAAAACCACTACATAAAGGAGAACCGCAATGAAGCTTTTCGGAAAGAAAAACAAATCGGAGAAAAAACCCGACGAACCCGTTCAACAGACACCGCAAAAGCACCCTATGCAAATCGGCTTTGAAAAAAATCTGAAGTTCATGAATCAGGAAACCTACCCCGTCGAATTTATCCAAGGCTTATTCACCGAAACCGGCAGGATAAAAACCTTTACCGTGGGCAATGCCGACTTTCCAACGGGGCGGGTGGTTTTAGCCGATCCGTTGGCATACCTGGGGAGCAAGTACGAAACGGTTCTTGAGGAAACCATACCCGCGGGAAGCTATCCCGTTGAACTGTCTATATTTAATTCGGAGCTTGCCGGACTCAGAGTGGCCGCCGCAAGACTGAAGATCACGGACGGAAGGGCAGTAAGCTATACGTTGGCACAGGCTATGGGATACAGTGATCCCGACATAAAGCCGAAGCCGCTGTGCTTTATGGGTGTGGACGCGGGAATGGGCTGTATTACCGACAAGGCCGTATCCGAGGAATATGATAAATTTTTAGCGGAGTGGCATGCCCAAAACCCCGGCGGAAATCATTACGACGATTATTTTAAAGAGCTTCTTGAAGACAGCTACCGAAAATGCCCGGATTATCAGACTCCATACGGCGACTTTTTGCTCTGGAAGCTCCCCGCAAGCAAAAATGCGCTTATAATATTCAGCAGCGGTCTGGGAGACGGAATTTACTGCGGGTATTGGGGTGTTGATGAAAACGGAGAAAAAACGGAGCTGGTAATGCCCTTTATAAATCCCGAATTTTTTTAAGGCAGTACCCCGCAAGGCTTGTTGTCCTACCGCGCTATCGGAATTTTGTCAGACTTCATAAGCCTGAAGCAAGCGCACGGTCCCACTTCAAGAAAAATTTCCGTAAAATCACGGAAGATATGAAAGTAAGCCGCCAATCGTGCGTTATTGTCTTTAAGGAAGCCCGTTTGCCTTTTAGTAAATCTACCGTAAAGGAAAGGAAGAAGCAGAAAATGACAGTTACAGTCGGAGAAGTATATCGTTATATTGATAAAACCGCCCCATTTTCCACTCAGGACAAATTTGACAATTCGGGACTTCTTACGGGGAGTATGGAGGCAACCGTAAGCAAGATCGCCGTTTGTCTTGACATCACCCGAAAGGCGGCGGAGGAAGCGGCTCAAAGAGGCGCAGAGCTGATCGTATCACATCACCCCCTTATATTTCACAAGCTCAGCGCGATCGAGGTACACAATCCCCTAAATATACTGATCAAAAACGATATCAGCGCTATCTGCGCACATACCAACATCGATATTGCCAAGGGCGGTATCAGCGATATGATGCTGGAGCTGCTGGATTTCAAGGGCGAAACCAAGGTCCTTGAGGCGATACACAAAGACGGCAGCGGTTACGGACGTATTGTAGAGCTCGATTTCGCCGCAGACGCACCTGCCCTTGCTTCCGCCTGTAAGGCCGCTTTTCAGTGCAATACCGTAAGATACTACGACAGCGGAAGGGTCATAAAAACCGTAGGAGTATGCTCCGGAGCAGGGGGCAGCGAAGATGACGTGGCCAATGCCGCCCAAAAAGGCTGTGACGCTCTGATCACCGGAGACGTAAAGCACAGCGGCTTTATCGAAGCCATGAACAGGGGAATAACCCTTATCGATGCGGGACATTTTCATACGGAAAATATAATCTGCGGAAAATTATCTGCGGAGCTTGAATCAGCCCTGGGAATAGAAGCCTTTGTTTGTGAGAACAGCAGGGATATTCTGAGGTACTGCTGAAAATAACAACAGATGAATTTATTAAGAAAAATAAAATCACAGTATTTGTTGAAGGAAACCTGAAAAATAATAAATTTGATATAAGAAAAACGGAAGCCGGATCGGAATCAAAGGATATGTCTGAAATGCCGATCCTTCACAATACACCCAAAAAGCTTTCAAAGCATATGAAGCATGCGGTAACTCCGCTCCGTCCTCAGATCCTGGGGCAGGGAGCCGCTTGGTGCGTATTGTGTCAATATGATAAAAAACGTGTTTTTGCGCTTTTTATGACAGGCTTTCTGATAATCCGAGTGATGATACATCCTTCGCCACGAGTTTGAATACACGTCTAAAAGAGGTGCTTGAAGAGACCGAGCTTGGCAGCTCGGCAGACGAATCCTGAGTTTCTGTTATTTAAGGCAATACCGCACAATGACCGCCTGACGGCTTTGCGTGCGGCTTGCTTGCATATATTCCGTCAGCTTACACAAATTCTCCTTGAAATACGTCGTCAGTATTTCTGCGCCGAATTTATGCAAGCTGACGTAAAATCTGACTTCGCAATTCACTCGCAATCATTGTGCGGTGTTGACTTAAAAAAAGTGTATATCATAAAAAGGGGGGAGACATATGTCCCTTGACGGCGCATATTTATCCTTAATCAGGCAGGAACTGATAAACAAAGGGCTTATAGGCTCCCGTGCGGATAAAATACATCAGCCCGCCCGCGACGAACTGACGTTTACCTTCAGAGGCTTTAAAGGAGGGGTCAAGATCGCCATGTCCGCCAATCCTTCGGCTGCCCGTGTTTGTATTACCGGGGGAATAACTGATAATCCACAGTCTCCCCCCATGTTCTGCATGCTGCTTCGCAAGCATTTAAGCGGCGGAAGGCTTCTGGATATTACGCAGGACGGACTGGAACGGGTCCTGTCCTTTGACTTCGAATGCGTAAACGAAATAGGGGATATAGTCCGCAACAGGCTTTCGGCGGAGCTGTTGGGACGATGCAGCAATATAATACTGCTTACGGAGAAAAACGGGGAATGGCGTGTCATAGACAGCATAAAGCGTATCGGCGACGATGTTTCGGCGGTTCGGCGAATACTTCCCGGTATCCTTTACGAAGCGCCGCCCAAGGAAAACCGGCTCGACCTTCGCCTTTGCAGCACAGAAGAAGCCGTGGAAAGACTTTTAAAGGTTCCGGAGCAAAAACTCGAAAAAGCGCTTATAAAGGCCTTTGAAGGAGTAAGTCCCATTTTATGCAGAGAGTGGGCTTATTATACCTCAAAGGATATTGACATAACCTGCTCCTGTCTTGAAGAAAAAGACAGGCAGGAACGATTCGGTTTCTTTTTAAAGAAGCTTAAGAACATTCTGGAAAAAGGGGGGGAAGGATATTTTACCGTTTTTGACAAAAACGGAAAACCCGTTGATTTTACTTTCATCCCTACGGAACAGTACGGCTCCGAAATGGTGCACAAGCGCTTCGATTCACCATCGGAGCTGCTTGACAGCTTTTTTTCCGGAAGAGCCAATGCGGAGCGTATGAAACAGCGGTCGGGAGACCTGCTTAAATCCATACTTGCGGTTTATAACCGTACAGCTAAGAAAATAGAGCTTCAGAAGGGGGAGCTTTCCGCCTGTTCGGAGCGGGAGGTTTTCCGAGTCCGGGGCGATCTTCTTTCCGCAAATATCTACCGGATGGAAAAGGGCATGAACGAGATCACCGTTGACAACTACCTTACGGGAGAGCGTGAAACCATAAAGCTTGACGTTCGCCTTACTCCTTCACAGAACGCTCAGAAATGCTACGGCGAATACCGTAAGCTTGACACCGCCGAAAAAATGCTTACAAAGCTTATCGAGCAGGAAAAGCAGGAGCTTGTCTATTTAGACAGCGTATTTGACGCGGCGGCAAGAGCGCAGACCGACGCGGAATTACAGGAAATACGTCTTGAGCTGTCTCAGTCCGGATATCTTAAAAAAGGCAGGAACAAGACCTCCGATAAATCCGTCAAGCCGTTGCAGCCTCTTAAATTCAAATCTATGGACGGCTTTGACATATGGGTGGGCAGAAACAATATCCAGAACGATAAGCTTACATTAAAGACCGCAAAGGGCGACGACCTGTGGCTTCATACCAAGGATATCCCCGGCTCTCACGTCATAGTTTTCGCCAAGGGCCGTGAAATACCCGACAGCACCATACTCGAGGCCGCCCGCCTTGCCGCTTCAAATTCAAAGGCAAAGGGCGGAACAAAGATACCCGTCGATTACACAAAAGTCCGTTATGTAAAAAAACCGAACGGCGCAAAACCGGGAATGGTCATATTTACAAACAACAAGACCGTTTTAGTGGACGGAGATGCGGAGTAATACGGATAAGGAGCGCAAAGCGAAAATGGATATTTACTATAATGTTCCGCTGAGATTTTCGGCGGGTAAATTCGGATTTTATGAGCTGCCTCAGACGGAGGAAGGCATCGAGCTTTGCTATGACGACGATTATGATATCCTGTCATACGACGAACCGAAATACAAAAGCGAAGTAAAGCTTTACTCCGTGCCTAAGGAGTTGATGCCGAAAGCGATAGCGGCTTATTATAACGGTTCGGGGGCGCTTGAACGTATAGAAATAGCATCGGCCGATAAAATAAGGTTATTATATATCCGATTAGTTGATACTTCCAGCTCCGAAACGTGCATTGAGGAATTTATAAAGAAACAGTCGGACAAGCTTTCGGAAGAAATCCTGAAGCGCAGAAATATCGCCCGTCTCTTTATCGATTATTATTACGACGGCGAAAATGCGGATCTTGCCGTTGAAACGGCCACGGCGGAGGAAATGAAAGAAGTTGTCGAATATTATCACGGTGATTTGGATGCTGCGGATAACGGCGGAAATTATCCCGGAGGTGACAACAGGATAAAATTTGACGATGAAGCCCTTGGGGTCATTCTCCTTTGTTCCGAAAAAAACTACAGACATAAGCTTTTCGACTCGGCCGTTAAGCTGGCGGAAAATCGCATTCTGGAGAATATTTCGGACCGTCTCGATAAAACCGAGGATTTTAAGTTTATTTCCGAAGAATATGATTAATACCGATCTCTTTTAAAGCTATGGAATCAGTGCTCCGGATGCTTATACTAATCCCTTTTAAAACTGTTGGATTAGTGTTTGGGGTGCAATCCCTTTTAAAACTGCGGGTATTACGGCAGTTTAAAAAGGGATTGGTATTAGATAAGGTTTTATGCCGACCCGATCACGATTTAAAAAGAAAGGACATAAAGATAAAATGAAAAAAGAACTTGCCAAAACCTACTCCCCGAAGGATTTTGAGGACAGGCTGTATAAATACTGGGAGGAGAGCGGCTTTTTTAAGGCGGAGAGAGATCCCGATAAAAAGCCCTATACGATAGTTATGCCTCCGCCGAACATTACCGGACAGCTCCATATGGGACATGCCCTCGACTGTACCTTGCAGGATATACTTATCCGTTTTAAAAGAATGGAGGGCTATGCCGCACTTTGGCTTCCCGGCACCGACCATGCCGCTTTAGCTACCGAGGCGAAGATCGTTTCGGAAATGAAAAAAGAAGGGGTTACAAAGTATCAGCTGGGCCGCGACGGCTTTATGAAACGTGCCTGGGATTGGAACGACAAATACGGCGGAAGGATCAAAGAACAGCAAAGGAAAATGGGTTCCTCATGCGACTGGAGCCGTGACCGCTTTACCATGGACGAGGGCTGCTCCAAAGCTGTGCAGAAGGTATTTATGGATCTTTACGACAAGGGCCTTATTTACCGGGGGGAGCGCATTATAAACTGGTGTCCCAGCTGCAAGACCTCCATTTCCGACATTGAGACCGAATATGAGGAGCAGGACGGCTTTTTCTGGCATATAAACTATCCCTTTGCCGACGGCAGCGGCTTTGTTGAAATAGCCACCACCCGTCCCGAAACCCTTTTGGGCGATACCGCCGTTGCGGTAAATCCCAAGGACAAGCGTTATACGGATATTGTGGGCAAAATGCTTAAGCTGCCTCTTACCGACAGAGAGATCCCCGTTGTTGCCGACGATTATGTTGATATGGAATTCGGTACCGGCTGTGTTAAGATTACTCCCGCACACGATCCCAACGACTTTGAGGTAGGCAAACGCCATGATCTGCCTGTTATCCATATGATGAACGACGACGCCACCATTAAAGAGGGCGTTGGCGGCAAATATGCCGGCATGGACAGATATGAGGCGCGCAAGGCTATGGTCAAGGATCTGGAGGAGCAGGGGCTGCTTGTCAAGGTCGAGCCTCACAGGCACAACGTAGGCACCTGTCAGCGCTGCGGCACTACCGTTGAGCCTACCGCCTCCCTGCAATGGTTCGTTAAGATGAAGGAGCTGGCTCAGCCTGCTATTGACGTTGTTAAAAGCGGCGAGCTGAGATATGTACCCAAGCGTTTTGAAAACAGCTATCTTTTCTGGATGGAGAATATAAGAGACTGGTGCATTTCCCGCCAGATATGGTGGGGTCACAGAATACCCGCTTACTATTGTCAAAACAAGGACTGCGGCCATACCGAAATAACCCTTGACGGCATAGATAAATGCCCGAAATGCGGCGCACCTGTGGTACAGGACGAGGATACCCTTGATACATGGTTCAGTTCCGCTCTCTGGCCCTTCTCCACATTAGGCTGGCCCGAGAAAACCCCCGACTATGAATATTTTTATCCCACCCAGACCCTTGTAACGGGTTATGATATAATAACCTTCTGGGTATCGAGAATGATTTTTTCGGGAATTGAGCACACGGGAGAAAAGCCCTTTAAGGACGTTCTTATACACGGACTTGTAAGGGACGAGCAGGGACGCAAGATGTCCAAATCCCTCGGAAACGGCGTGGATCCCCTCGAAATAATCGACAAGTACGGCGCGGACGCACTCCGGCTTACGTTAGTAACCGGCAATGCTCCCGGAAACGATATGCGCTGGACGGAAACAAAGGTGACAAATTCCCGAAATTTTATAAACAAGCTTTGGAACGCATCACGCTTTATTCTGATGAACCTGCCCGAGAGCTTTGAGAAAGCAACTCTGCCCGCGGAAATGCCTATAGAGGATAAATGGGCACTGTCGCTGTTCAACGATATGGTGAAGAACGTAACCGCCAATCTGGAAGCCTATGAATTAGGCGTAGCGGTACAAAATATCTATGATTTTACATGGGATATTTTCTGCGACTGGTACATCGAGCTTACCAAGCCCAGAATTGCAGAGGGCGGCGATAATGCCCGGGCGGCGCAAAATGTTCTTGTATACATTATGGCGGGCATTCTGAAAATGCTCCACCCCTTTATTCCCTTTGTTACAGAGGAAATATGGCAATCGCTCCCTCACGGCGAGGCGGAAAGCATTATGCTTACCGAATGGTGCGTATATGACGAAAAGCTGAACTTCAAAAAGGATCAGGAGGACTTTTCAAAGATAGTTGATGCGATCAAGGCGGTTCGCATCCAGAGAAGCGAGCTTAATGTTCCTCCCTCAAAGAAAGCGTCTATGGAGATAGAAACACAGGAAACCGGGCTGTTTAAGAGCTGCGAAAGCTTCTTTGTAAAGCTGGCAGGCGCATCGGCCGTTGAGATAACGGAGAGGGTTCAAAACACCGAGGGCAAGATGACCGCAGTTACCGCTTCCGCAAGAATCTTCACTCCCAAGGACGAGCTTGTGGACTCCGAGAAGGAAGCCGCAAGAATCGAAAAGGAGATAAAAGCAGTTCAAAAGGATATAGATTTTCTGAGTAAAAAGCTCGGTAATCCCGGATTCTTAGCGAAAGCGCCGGCGGAACAGATCGAGAACGAACGGGCAAAGCTGGCTAAGGCGGAAGAGAAGATGAGGAAGCTTAAGCAAGGGTAAGAATATTTTATAAATAACAGACCTGATCAAAGCCATCATTTAATTGATGATCTGTACTTGCCTAAAAGGGCGTATTACGGGTTCATCCCATAAAGGGGCAGCTTAAGAGCTGACATAACATCAGGAGCTATCCTTAAAAAGGGCAAACCGCACAAATTCCGCTAACCGCAGACGCTTTGCGCATAAAAGAATGCCGATGATCAGCTCAAAGAAAACTACGAGATACTCTCGTATTTATCCGTTTTTTCATTGAAGCCGACCCGCTTTCAACATTTGCTTTGTTTTCAGATATGCCTTAATATCACAGACAGCCGTTTCAGCGGCTGTCTTTTTTTGTGCCTTGATTCCTGATACGCGTAAACGGGTCAATAATTCCTTCAATGACGATAAAATAAGGATAAGAAAGCCAGAAGAAAAGAAGGGCAAGAATATGCCTGCGGATTTTGTAACCGATCTGTAACCGTATTGTAAACAAATTGTAAACGGATTGTAACCGAATTGTAATTGACTATCGGGGGAACCGGCAATATAATATAATTAAAGAAGGGATACAGCCAAGGTAAAGCAGAGCTTATATCCTAACAATAAATGTATGTTTTGTTTCAGCATGCAAAACAAAATATATATTCTTATTCTTTAAATCAAAAGCTATTTTATAGATAATGAAAGTGAGGAAAATAAAATGAAAAAAAGAAATATAAATATAGCAGCTTGCCTTATCTCAATAATTATGGCAGCATCATTTACCGCTTGTACCGAAGGAAGCAATAACGAAACGAACAACACCGGCAATACAACCGAAACATCAATTACAACCGCAGACAAAACAGCCGAAGAAAGCGGAAAGCCTCAGGAAAGCACCGGGGAAGAGAACAGCAAAACGCCCGAAGAAAGCAAAAAACCGCAGGAGGATACCAAAGTCGGAGAAAATAAGCTTTCGCAGGAGGGCAAGACCCCGGCAAAGGGCGAGGCGGAAGGCGATAAACCGGATAAATCCGAACCCGACAACGATAAAACGGGAGACAACAATTACACACAAAACAACCATAAGCCGGAAAAACCCGTATTCAGCATCAACCCCACTCCTCTCACCAAGGAAAAGGGAAAAGGAGAATCTATCGCCAAGCTGGCGGCAGAGCAGGCGGGAATCATGTACAAGTTCGGCGGCGCTTCTCCCGACAAGGGCTTCGACAATTCCGGACTTATATATTACGCTCTTACCCAAAACGGCATCGAATGCCCGAGATTAACATATCAAATAGCTGAAACAGGCAGCAAAATAGAATATGATCAGCTTCAGACAGGCGATCTGGCCTTTTTCGAATATGAAGGCGACGGTATAGCCCATTTCGGCGGAGTTTATCTTGGGGAGGGCAAAATGGCCATAAGCATGTCCGATGATATTCCCGTCAAGATTGTTGATATCACCACCAATTATTATAAGAGCACATTTGTCTGGGGAATATGCGTTGCAAGATAAGCAACGGGAAAATAATAAACGATAAATAATATACAAGTCCCGCAAATACAATAAGTTTTATTTTAAACCGCATTTTCGGAAATTTATAACAGCCTTACTCCGTGAAAATCCCGAAGCCGCCGCATTATGCGGCGGCTTCGGGCCATTTCTATGACTCTTTAAAGAAATAACGCTTCTCTTTTCCGAAAACATGCAAATGCTTTTGCTTTTTACAAAAACCGCATAATCCGAAGGGACGTTCAAAACACGCTTTGTCGCCGGCAGTTCTTAGCAGCCCGCCGGCTGAACTGTTTTTGTATTCACAAAAAAGTAATACCTATCATTACGCAGTAAAAACGAATAAGTATAAATCCCGCAGAAAATCAAAAACATAGGTTTTTCTCAAATTATCTCCACAAGCTTAAAACCGTAAAACTTATAAGCAAATTATTACGGGTCATGCAGATAGCCGGATAAATCCATTCAAAGGTTATTATAGACGGGCTTTCGGCATATACGGACATCCAATGTTAAATTTCAGCTTAAATATAATTTTTAAACATCATTCCGATCCGATAACGACAATATTATCAAGAGTAATTTTATTTTACCGCCGCGCTTAAAGAAAATCGGGGGCTATACGAAAAGCAGCAGATCCCACAATTTCTGCTAACTGCCAAAACCCCCGAAATACTCTCGTATTTCTCCGTTTTTGCCTTGAAATCACAATGACTTTATCGTAATTGCATCAGCTTGTTTTCAGGTACGCCCTAAAAAATTACTTCGCCGGTTTAAACGCATTATTTTGCTTTAAACCGGCGAAGCCGTTATGTCCGAAAAATTCAAAAAATACATTCCGTTTTAAAATAACAGGTGCGGGGTTTCGCATTATCACATTTGCCGCCGGATATCTCAATAACCCCACCAAGCTTGTCCTCTTGATCCGGGGTAAGTTTTTTCAAAATAACCAAACGTCCTTTTTCATCCGGAAATCACCTGAAAACCGTATCACAATGAACAAAACCATAAAACGGGCTCTTGTGTTTTGATATCCTTAAAAGCCTTACCGCATTTAAAATAGCGGATCTGAACAGACATGAAAGAAATCAGCCTTCCTCTCTTTCTGCAAAAAAACCGCGTTTACGGTGCAAGGCGCTTTTCAAGACCTTATACATTATCCCGGTCAAAAAACCGTTTATTTGCTCAGCATCTTTTCAAGGCGCTCCATAGCCTCAACGGTTTTTTCCCTTGATCCGAAGGCCGTCATTCTGAACCAGCCCTCGCCGTTTTTCCCGAAGCCTTCTCCCGGAGTGCCTACCACTTCAGCTTCGTTCAACAGCTTGTGGAAAAAGTCCCAGCTTCCCATACCGTCCGGGCATCTGAACCAAATATACGGGCTGTTCGTCCCTCCGGTATAGCTTATATTCAGCTTCCGGAAGGTTTTTATCATTATTGCCGCGTTATCAAGATAATACTTGATTATTTCCGCACACTGCCTAATGCCCTCATCGGTAAATACGGCCTCCGCAGCACGCTGGACAGGATAGGAAACGCCGTTGAATTTGCTGCCCTGACGCCTTGCCCAAATTTTCCGCACACTGTGACAGGAACCGTCGGGAGCATAAAACATAAGCTCTTCCGGAACGATCGTGTAACCGCAGCGGGTTCCCGTAAATCCGGCTGTTTTAGACAAAGAGCAGATCTCTATCGCACATTCCCTCGAGCCCTCTATTTCAAATATGCTGCGCGGAAGCTCCGGATCGGTGATAAACGCCTCGTATGCAGCGTCAAAAACGATCACCGCTTTATTTTTCAGGGCGTAATCCACCCATTTCTTAAGCTGTTCTCTTGTATAAACCGAACCCGTAGGATTATTCGGAGAGCAAAGATAAATCAGATCCGCAGGATATTCGGGAGGCATTGCGGCAAAACCGTTTTCAGGAGTGCTGTCGGCGTATTTTATAGTTTTACCCCCCATAGTGTTGGAATCCACATAAACCGGATAAGCGGGATCGGTTACCAAAACGGTGCAGGAGCTGTCAAAAATATCATTTATATTACCGCTGTCCGATTTTGCGCCGTCGCTTATGAATATTTCCCCGCAGTCAAGAGAAACCCCTCTTTTTTCGTAATATCCCTTCACCGCCTCACGAAGGAAGCCGTAGCCTTGTCCGCTGTCTTCATAGCCTCTGAAGGTTTCCTTTCTTCCCATTTCATCCACCGCTTTTTTCATAGCTTCAATTACTACGGGAGCAAGAGGCTGTGTCACGTCGCCTATTCCCATTTTAATTATTTTATTGTCGGGGTGAGCCGAAGTATAGGCATTAACCTGCTTGCTGATTTCTTTGAAAAGATAGTTTTCCTTCAGATCAAGAAAACATGGATTCATCTTTGCCATTGGTGTTCTCCTTTTCGTCTTGCTTAATTATTTGCCGCCGTATCGTTGGTATAGGTTATCAGGATGTCCTCCGCCGCCTGCCTCTGGGTCTTTCGAAGGTCCATCGCCTGCTTTTGCAGGTGGCGGTGCGCCTGTTCCTCCGTCAGATTAAGATATTGCATAAGGCACAGCTTTGCCCGATTTATTATTTTTATATCCTCTATCTGACGTTCAAGGCGGTTTTTTTCCTCGGTGATCCGTTTCAGGCTCTCTCCCGCAATATCCGCAAAGCGTATCGCCTGAAGCAAAGCGGATTTATTACACGGCCTTCCGATCACAAATGCTCCCGTGAACTTTATTTTATTCTGGACCGCCTCCGCAAGTTCACCTTTTGTCATCACTATAAGCGCCGCCCCGCATTTCCCATGAAGCTCCGCCGCCAAATCAAGTCCGAATTCATCCTTGAGCGGAGTGGAGATTATTATTATATCAAAGGGCTTTACATCAATGCTTCTCATATGTATCCCATCGGTAAGGCTAACCGTATGGCAATCTATATCTGCAAGAAGGGCGGCTATATTCTCGCATACTTGTTCGGCCTTTCCTGCAATAAGTATGTTTTTCATTTAACTCACCGCCTTATGCGAAGCTTGAAAGCATCGTGTTTTTAGTGACAGATATAGTATAGCATATGTTATGGTTCATGTCAATAATGCAAGATATAATTTCTTTCTTGCAAAACGATTCATGTTACGGTATTATCTCCGTTTTTGTCCGATAAAGGGAAGTTTTGTTTTATCAGGATAAAGCTTTCTTTGATCCAAATTAAGCACAAATACGTTATATAGGCTTCTAAAAGGTTATTTATCAAAAATCGTTACCCCGGTTATGAATCGCAATTTTTCAGATCACAATAAGAAAAAACGGTATCAAAGCTTTTTTTGATTTTTTTCATTTTGGCCATTGAAGGCCAGCCGGAAATGTGATATAGTATATTATAGAGATACTCGAAAACGAAACTTCGCGCAGCAGTATCTTTATTATCCGAAAGCCGGAGCTTTCTTCGGGCATAAATGATTAAAGCCGTATTTAATCCCTTTTCTTATATCATTCAAATCGTCCTCCGAATCATATCGAAAATCCAAAAGAAGCAAAATGCAGCGATTTATCGACAGAAACACACAGGAGATCAAGTCTCAACGGTTTAAAAAGAATTTTTGAGTGTCAGTCGGTTTTTTAGCGATCCGCTTTTATGCCGAAGCGGAGGTAAAATTGTGTTATGGGTTATATAAGGGGCGTCTGAAATACATGCGGAAAATCCGGGGGACAGGTGAAAAGAGGGTAGGGGCAGGGGTGTTTGCGGCGCTTTGTCCGCAAAGGCGGGCAAGGGATCATTTAACGGGACGGCAGGGACAAGCCGTAACGGTTTTCGGAAGTTT
>CAJTTE010000027.1 GCA_910579265.1 uncultured Ruminiclostridium sp.
CTGATTATTATATCACGCCTTCCCACCTTTGTCAATACCTTTTTTGAAAAAATTTTATTTTTTTAATTCAGGTTTAACTCAGCTTCCTGCTTTGATACTTTGTTTCAGGTCGCTCTCGTTCGAGTGCTTGTATATTATATCACCGCCGCACTTCTTTGTCAACACTTTTTTAAATAAAATATAATCAAACAAAGTGCGCCGAAAAGCGCGCTGTTTGGCGAAAATGCACAATACCTGTCAGCTGTCCTCTTCGGAAAGCTCTGTAATGATCTTCATAAAACTGTCTATGTCGTTGAAATCGCGATAAACCGAAGCGAAACGTATATATGCCACATGATCGACCTCTTTAAGCTTATGAAGCACGGCTTCTCCGATTTTATCGCTCGATACCTCTCTTTGAAGCTTGTTTTTCAGATCATTGACTATTTCATCTACCATCCTCTCCACCGTCTCAAGCTTGACCGGGCGCTTGATCGTTGCTCTTAAAACTCTTTCTATGAGCTTTTGTCGGTTAAAGGGTTCGATAGAGTTATCTTTTTTTATGACCATTAGAGGAATATTTTCAATTACCTCATATGTCGTGAACCTGCTTTTGCATTTGAGACATTCTCTGCGTCTGCGGATTTTATCCTCCGTGGGTCGTGAGTCGATCACCTTGCTGTCGTCAAATCCACATTCGGGGCATTTCATTTTCTGACCGTACCTTTCCTTCGAAAGAGCCTTGCCTTAAAGTGAAAAGCGTATGCTTTGAAAAAGGTGGTCGTGAGCTCTTTCAAATTTATCTTATTTTTAATTTATATATTAATATACCACATGTTCCGCGTTTTTTCAAGCTTTTTTTAGAAAAAACTTTCCATATATTCAACGCTGTCCTTAAGCTCGTCCAAGCGGTCAAAGCCGTTTCTGTAAAGCTCTAAAACGATGTCACCGTCATAAGCGAGCTTTTTAAGCTTTTGTGAAAACATTGGGAAGTCAAACCGTCCCCGTCCCACGGGAACGCAGTCCGTTTCCTCCGTATTATCGCTGATATGGCAATGCTTGATGCTTTTTCCAAGCAGATCAATAAGTTCAAACGGATCTGATCCGCTGCGAAGCGCCTGCTTTACATCCAGTACGAAGCCGCATTTTTCCCCGAGGCTTTTTTTCATTTCCGCAAGAAACCGTCTGCTACCGCCTTTGCAGTAGCTGACATTTTCCTGGGCCACGATCACTCCATACCTTTCCCCAAGCTCATACAATGCCGAGTATCTTTCAAAATAAAGCTCTTCCTTTACCGCCGCGCTCTTCAGAGCACCGTGAAGAACGAATATTTTTGCCCCGAGCTTATTCATTATCTCAAAGTATAGCTTATAGGTATCCATCATCTCCATATATCTCCTCGGATAATCTCCGAAAAGCGACATGGTTTCAACGGCGCTTGTATAGGGATGGACCGAAAGGACCGAAATGCCGCTCTCATTAACGATTTTATTGATTTGCGCAAATATGCTTCCCTTCAGCTCGCAATCCGCGTTGAAAAAAATCTCCACGTTCTTTATCCCGTATTCGGATAGACGCATTAAGGATTTTTCGGTTTCCATAGGATAAAGACAGGCGGTTGATACTCCGATTTTCACTTTCTTTCATCCCTCCCCGGCTTTTAAAATAACATTTCCCGAATTGCGGTTTCAGGCCTTTAAGCTAAACCGGCATACATCTTATAGCTTACTTACCGCCGCCGTCCTGTTTCCGTAAATAAATACCGGGAAACTACAACGGACTCTTTTTTAAAAAAGCAACGGCTGTCGCTCTTATGTCGCAACAGCCTTGATTTTTTATTTTTTTACAGTTGCCGTCTTGTCTCTGTGAAGTCTCCACATAACCCACATTGAACCGGACATAAATACCGATGAATAGAAACCTGCCACAAGGCCGATCAAAAGCGGGAATGCAAAACTGATAATCGATGTTACACCGCATAACCATGCAACAACGCATATTGCCAGAGCGGCAAAGGCCGTTGTAATAGTCGTATTTATCGAGCGGGTCATTGTCTGGGTAACGCTTGTATTCATAAGCTCTACAAGACCTATCTTCTTACCGTAAAGAGTTCTGTTCTCACGTATTCTGTCATAGGTTACGATGGTGTTGTTGATGGAATAACCAAGTATCGTAAGAATAACGGCCATAAAGTTGGCGTCTATGGGAAGACGGAAGAAGATAAACGATGCAAATACTATTATAATATCATGGATAAGAGCAATAAGCGCGAAAACTCCTGCGGAAAGTCCTCCGATTTTTTTGAACCTGAAGGCAATGTAAATCACCAGAAGTATAAAGGAGAAAAGCACAGCCACAAGACATTTTGCGAAGAACTTCATACCGGACGTTGGATTGACATCCTGGCTGCTGAGTCTGGTAAGCTCGTTATCCTTAAACTGCTCCATAAGTTTAGCCGACATTTCATTCAGCACATCGGCCGTAAGTCCTTCATTGGATGCATATGAAAGGGTAACATTATTTGTGTCGGAATTAAGCGAAGAACCTGTAGTGACGTTTACCGAACCGTAGCCGAAGCCCTCAGCGGCGGTCTTGAGAGCCGCGGTATCGAGATCACCCTTATAACTGTAATTTATAAGCGTACCGCCCTTGAACTCAATATCCACCTCAAGTCCCGCTATCAAAGCTACTATCAAAGCCGCAACGGCTATTACGGCGGGTATTATAAAGAACAATTTTCTCTTTCCGTAGATGTCTAAAATCATATTACTTTTCATTGTTGGCACCTCCGTAAAGAGCAGGCTTCCTGAAAGCTCTGAAATCTGCCAGAGACATGGTCATAAGTCTGGAAAGCAGAATTCCGAAAAGGAAGTTTAAGATAACGCCCACCGCCAACGTATATCCGAAGGAGTAAATCGTACCCTCGGTAGATGCGCCGAACCAGGTGAAGATAGGTGATAAAATTATCGCACAAAGACTGTCGCTCGTCCCGAAAGCACCCATCAGTATCAAAGCAATAATGACCATCGTTATATTTCCGTCAAATATGGCTGCAAAAGCGCGCTTATAACCCGCCCTGATAGCTCCGTTTACGGATTTGCCGGAATAGATCTCTTCCTTGATACGCTCGGCGGTAATAACGTTTGCGTCAACACCCATGCCAAGAGCAAGTATAATACCGGCAATACCGGGAATAGTCAGCGTAAAACTGTCGTTAAAGCTGAAAAATCCGGTAATGGCAGCAAAGGTTCCTGCGGCTTGTCCCACAAGTGCGATAGACGCAACGAAACCGGGCAGTCTGTATTTAATGATCATAAACAAAACTATAAAAGCGAAACCGATAAGCCCCGCAATAGCCATGGCGTCTCTTGCACCTTCTCCGAGAGTAGGACTTATTGTGCTGAAATTGGATGTCTCCAGCTTGAAAGGAAGCGCGCCGCCGTTGATCTTATCGGCCAATGCCTTTGCGTTTTCCGCCGTAAAAGATCCGCTTATGGTAGCCTTTCCGTTTGTAATATGAGAAGATACGGAAGGTTCGGATATCATAGTATCATCCATCCATATGGAAATTACGCCCTTTGTCTTGCTCAATCTTTCCGTAGCTTCGTCAAAAGCTTTGACGCCGGTATCCTTAAGCTCCAGGGATATCTGGTACTCTTTTTCATCGGTATTGTAATAAGCCGTCGCACTTTCCACATCGGCTCCGTTAAGCACCAAAGGAAGATCCTCATATGTCTGATCATCCTTTATAGCCGAGCTGCCGCCCTCGCGGAAGGACAGCATCGCCGTCTCGCCCAGTTCCTTGACAGCCGCTTCCGGATCGAAATCGGTATCCTCTGACTGCCATGGAAAACGAACTATTATCTGATGCGCCGAATAATCCATATACAGATCATAATCGGTAATGTTATTGTTCAGCATACGGGTCTCGATAATAGACCGCGCGGCGTCCATCTCTTCATTGGTGGCATTATGACCTGACGGAGGCGCAAAAGTCACGTCAACGCCTCCCCTTATATCAATGCCCCAGCGAATATCCGTCAATCCCCTGATCCAAGTAGTGGTAATATCTCCGTAATGAGTATGAATGCCTATCGTCGCCAGTACTGCGAACACACAGATAGCGCATGCCACCACAAAGAAAACGGGTTTTTTAACTCTCTTCAATTAAATTTCACTCCGTTCCTGATTTATGCTGTTGTGTATTTACTAAGATTTCCGCGAGGAAAACCGTTATTTAAAACAAACCTAATCTATTATATTAGATTTCCCGCAATAAGTCAATAAGTTTTGTCCATTTTTCAGTTATTTTTCAATAAGAGTCATCAGTCTCCGTGAATCCGGCTTTTGATCTTACGGCATTTTGTAAAAAGCTAAAGCCGATAATCATGTTTTTGGTTAAACCGCCGTTAAAGCTTAAACCGACAGCTCCGCCTTTTCTCCGAGCACGTCTTTATTGGCCTCAAGCAACGGATTTACGCATTCGCTGATGAATTTGTCCACCTGCTGAGGACATCTTCCGATATAGTTTTCAGGCTTCAGCACGGCCATTATCTCATCCTTGCTTATCATAAACATAGGATCCCCTGCGATCCGATCCACAAGATCGTTTTCTCCGCCCTCTTCCTTTACTACTCTCGCCGCCTCTATGCTGTGACGTCTCAGCTCCTCATGGAGCTCCTGACGGTTTCCGCCCTTTTTAACTGCCTGCATCATAATGTTTTCCGTTGCCATAAAGGGAAGCTCCTTCATAACTCTTGCCCGTATGGACTTTTCATAAACTACCAGCCCGTCGGTCACGTTTATCATAATATTCAGGATTGCGTCCGTTGCAAGAAAGGCTTCAGCCACGGCTATTCTCTTGTTTGCGCTGTCATCCAGGGTCCGTTCGAACCATTGCGTAGCGCTGGTAAAAGCGGGATTTAAATAATCTATCATTACATACCGTGCTAAGGATGTTATTCTTTCCGCTCTCATCGGATTTCTCTTATAGGGCATTGCCGAAGAGCCTATCTGATTTTTCTCAAAAGGCTCCTCCATTTCCTTAAAGCTCGCCAGAATGCGAAGATCGTTACTGAATTTTGAGCAGCTGGCGGCAATTCCGGAAAGAACCGATACTACGGCGGTATCTACCTTGCGGGAATATGTCTGACCGCTTACCGGCACGCATTTTTCAAAGCCCATTTCCTCGGCGATCATCTGTTCGAGCTTGTCTATCTTGTCACCGTCGCCGTCAAACAACTCGACAAAACTCGCCTGAGTTCCGGTGGTCCCCTTTTGACCCAGCAGCTTAAGACCGTTCATACGGTACTCCAGATCCTCCAGATCCATAATCAGCTCATTCATCCATAGCGTAGCTCTCTTACCCACGGTAGTAAGCTGAGCGGGCTGCAAATGAGTATAAGCGAGACACGGCATCGACTTATATTTTTCCGCAAATCCCGCCAAGTTAGCCAGAACATTTACAAGCTTTCGGTGTATCACCCTCATTGCATCCCGCATTATGATAATATCTGTATTGTCGCCCACATAACAGGATGTGGCACCCCAGTGAATAATGCCCGCCGCATCCGGGCAAACCTTTCCGTAAGCATAAACATGAGACATTACGTCATGTCTTACTTCCTTCTCTCTGTCCTCGGC
The DNA here is from genome assembly GCA_910579265.1 of uncultured Ruminiclostridium sp. Taxonomy (GTDB): domain Bacteria; phylum Bacillota; class Clostridia; order Oscillospirales; family Ruminococcaceae; genus Ruminiclostridium_E. The sequence continues at coordinate 5,623 of CAJTTE010000027.1, forward strand.
AGTTTTAAAATCTATATTATCAATATTGGCCTCAAGCTGATCCACCTGTTCCTGGGTAATATCCAGTCCAAGCTTCATTTCAGCCCTTGCCAGAGCTACCCAGAGCCTGCGGAAGGTACTGAATTTCTTCTGCTGTGAAAAAATAAACTGCATCTCCTCGCTTGCATATCTGGTGCAGAGCGGACTTTCATAGCTATTGTAATCTCTTGCCATAGCGCCTCCTTAAAGCGTATCCCCAAACGGTATATTTATCTTTTCAAATATTTTACCATATTTTTGGTTTTTTTGCAATAACATTGATAAAATTTAAGGCAACACCGCACAATGATTGCGTGTGAATTGCGCAATCATTGTGCGTTGTTGCCTTAAAGGTTTTTTTCAGTATTCCGGACAGCTTGTACCGTATGTCCTATAACTTTAGATATCCTTTTCAAAAACATTGAAAATATATATTCCCTTTTCCATAACCATTTTCATTATTCTTTCTGTTGGTCTTATCCGTCTTCTTTCATCATAATAGCAAACACATACGTCGCCCAATTCCACAAGCCTTGCGTCACGCCTCATCAGACAGTGTCTGCCCCTTCGCTCGGACACATACTCGACCGAATCCGCCTTACCGATAAATTCAAGAAGCATACGGCGTTTGCTTTGACTCCATTTGCAAGTATATATCTCGTTCTTATAAGGAAGTACGTAGTTGAGGTGAATATTCTGATTCGTTTCCTTAAGGCCGAGTATCGTTATGGCACATATGGTTTCCCAATCGTTTGCACCGCCCAGATAAAATTCGGTAAAGCCGTTATCGATCAGAAAATTAAGCACCGTCAAAAGCTTTTTTTTAATAATTTCTCTTTTGCCTGCAATTTCCGTATGCCCCACCAAGCAAACCGAATCCATGTACATAATTATTACCGTTCCTTCTACCGATTCTGCTGAGTTTCTTGATATAAATGAAATATTACTTATACCAAACCCATTTTTAACTGACGTGATGACCACAGGTCAGAATGTGATTTCACCCCAAACACCGTTCCCATAATTAAAAAAGAAATTAGGGCGTATCTGAAAACAAAGCAAATATGTACAGTCACGCTAAAACATGACGACTTTAAGGAAAAAAGCAGAGAAATACGAGGGTATTTCATAGCTGTCCTTTAGGATAACTATCGGCTTTCTTTAACGCGTAAAGCGTCCGCATTCAGTAAAAAAGTACACCTTGCGGCTTTTCAGATATCTCCTAATATTAACCATACCGACATTTACGTTATTTTATATTATAATAACATACATTCTGTTGTAAGTCAATATATTCTAATCAAGTCTAAAGTAGTCTGTAAGAATGTATAACAAAAAAGCTTTATGTGGTATCATTTTAAATCGATATGGTATCATATAGATAAAAACAGAGGTGAAAACTTATGGCAGACTTTAAAAATCAATTTACTCTAAGACTTGATTTGATCGTTCAGGCTAAAATTAAGAAAATGGCCCGTGAAGAAAATCGTTCAATGGCAAATATGATAGAAACTCTTCTTAAAAAAGCTATTCAGAGCTATGAAAAGGAAAACGGGGAGATCACGCTTACCGAAGAAGAAATATACCCTAAATGATCTTTTTATTTAAAACGACTCCAACGATTCACCTGCTATTTAAAAAAGAAATAATCCAATGCCGGATAATTATATTAAAAGCAGCCGTAAAACGGCTGCTTTTAATATATATCGTCAATTTTATTAAATATGCCGTGACCAACGGCAAAATGCTTTATATTCTCCTCCTGAACGGCATAATAAAATAAATACATTTAAGGCAATACCGCACAATGACCTTCTGACGGCTTTGCGTGCGACTTGCATGCACCTTTCGTAAATCTTTTCGTTGCTTTTTCTTGACGTGCGTCAAGTGCGCCTGAGAAAAATCGCCTCGAAATATGCAAGATCTGCTGTTCGGCCTACATACTTCGAGATACTAAGCATGTCCTTAAACGGGTTTATACAGATACAAGCCGAAAACATAACTGTTAAACATTTTCATTTTTAAAAAAACATGAACAACATAAAAATGCCGGAAGAAGAAGGTAAAAAAGAAATGATCTGCCGGCATTATAATTCCGTGTGAGACTTTCCGCCGTTATTATCAAAGGTGATATAAAGAAGCTGAAATGATCGTATTATAAAGGCACCACGAATATTTACCTATGTTAAGATCCGGCGAAAATATAATTTGAAAAACGCACTTCCGCAGCCGTGGCTAAGATCGTACCGAGCCCGCTTTGCTCACTTATATTCGTTCTCCCTCTTGACCGCTTCGGAATACATCCGGCAAAAGCTCTCATATCTTGACAAAGCGATTTTCCCGATTGCTAAAGCCTCTCTTACAGCGCAGCTGTCCTCCTTGATATGAGCGCAGTCTTTAAATCTGCATTTATCCGAATATTCAGAAATTTCCCTGAAGCACTGCGCCGTTTCCTTGGAGGAAATATTTCCGTATCGGCTGACCTCCACCGTGGAAAACCCGGGAGTATCTCCTATATATGTGTTTTCATCGAGACGGTAAAGCTTTACTTCCCGGGTAGTATGCCGTCCGCGGCCGAGTTTTCGGCTTATTTCCGAAGTTTTATGCTCTGCGGCCGGCGCGATATAATTCATAAGGCTTGATTTACCCACTCCCGTGTTTCCGATAAGGGCTGCCGTTTTCCCTTTTATATAGGCAGCAATGTCGTCTGCGCCCTGCCCCGTGGTATTATCCGTCATAAAGGTGCGATAGCCTATTTTCTCATAAACGGCCGCAAATTCATCCGCGACTGCCTTATCTATCTTGGTGAAAGCAAAAACCGTCTCGATTCCCTTACTTTCGAAAACGGCCGTAAGCTTATCCAGTACAAAGGCATTCGGCGCCGGTTCACAAGACGAAACCACAAGAATAACAATATCAAGGTTTGCCAACGGAGGACGGACAATAACGTTCCTTCTATCATAAATATCCGTTATCACGGCTTCGCAGTTATCCACACAGCAAAGCTCTACATAATCCCCCGTAACCGGTTTAATACCCTTCTGTCTGAAAATGCCGCGTGAACGTGCGTTGATTATCCCGTCATCCGTTTCGACAAAATAAAGCCCGCCGGAAACCCCTATTATCCTTTTTTTCGACGTGTCCAAAAATTCATCTCTTTTCATGGAATTTCATAAAGCACTGACGGCTGTTTTCACAGCCGTCAGTAATCAAACAATGAAAATTACAGTTGACCGATTCTTTCGCCGGCTTCGGCTGCCGGATCGGTAACGGCCGGCGTGGTTACCGGAGCACCCGTGGTCGTTTCCGGAGGTGTTGTCTGAGGCGCTTCGGTCGTTTCGGCCGTAAGCTCTTTAAACACCTGTTCGTTAAACGTTATCTGCTTTTGTGTAGGAGGATCGGTATCAAAATCCACCTCGATCCTTAACAGCGTCTGCCTTGCGCCGGTCTTGGGATTTTCTACGGTAATCGCATATTCATGAACGCCGGTGCCCTTGATATCCCATACTATCCTCTTATTCAAAGACAGGTCGCGTGTCTCGATAAGATCCTGCATGAGTTTTCCGTCAATATAATATCTGAATACAAATTCTCCGGAAACGCTGCTGCCGAATTCCAGCTTGATACTATCTTCCCTTTCGGAGGCTGCGACCTCCCCGTTAGATACAACGATTGTAACGACGGTGTTTTTCTCCACTTTTTCATTGGGTTCTATGCTCTGACTGATAACTCTGCCCTTTTCGATACTTCCGTCCGGACTGGGCTGATAATCCACTATAAGAACTATATCGTTACGCTTTGCGTTTTCCTGAGCGGTATACTCCATCTGATTCCTGAAATCCGGAACCACCGTAAGAGTGGGCGAAGGTCCCTGACTGACAAAAATAGTTACCTTTGTTCCGATCTCCGCTCTTGTTCTGGCCGGAGGGTCGGTACTTATAACATAGCCTGAAGGAATGGTTTCATCGTTTTTTCGTATTATCTCGGTTTCAAAGCCCTGGTTCTTAAGCTGTGTTACAGCTTCGTTTACGGGTCTGGAAGCAAATTCGTCTATTTCCTCCAGCTTTGGACCCAAGCTTACCGTTACGATTATCTGTTGCGTCGATTTTATGGATGTTCCTTCGCCTATGCTCTGGTAAATGACCTCTCCCTTCGGAGCCTGACTGTTTTCGCTGGTTATCCTTATTCTGAAGCGTTCTCCGTACAGAGTTTTTAGCTCATCCTCGGTAATGCCAACAAAACGCGGAACTACTACGTCCTCTATATCATTATTTTCTTCTGGTGGGATCGTATCAGAAACAAGCTTATAGACCACCAATGCCGCAACAATGACAAAAACCGCGGTGACCGCAAATAGAATCGAAAGCAAAGGCGATCTTCTCGGCGCTACCTCATCATCGAAATCCTCATCCTCTTCTTCCTCTTCTTCCGCCTCAACAAGATAGCCTTTTTTCTGCTCGCCTTCTCTGGGCTCGGAACCGGAAGCCTTTCCTTCGGGAGCGACCTTATCAAAATACTTGGTAGTACCGTCGGTAGAAAAATATTTGTATTCAAAGACGATGCTCGGATTCTGTTTGAATTCCTCGATATCCTTCATCATCTCTCCGGCAGTCTGATATCTTTTTGAAGGTTCCTTCTGCATCGCCTTTTCCGTAATCTCCTCAAGTCCCTCCGGAATGGCATTATTTATATCCGACATCTTCTTTGCCTGAGACTGCATATGCATAAGCGCTATTGCAACCGGGCTGTCTCCGTCGAAAGGCTTTTTCCCCGTAAGCATTTCATACATCATAACGCCTATGGAATAAATATCGCTTCTCTCGTCGGTGACTTCTCCTCTTGCCTGCTCGGGGCTTATATAATGAACCGAACCTATGGCTTTTTCCGAAACGGTCTTATCGGTCTCCCGGTTAAATCGGGCAATGCCGAAATCCATGACCTTTATAGTCCCGTCAGCCAACAGCATTACGTTCTGAGGCTTTATGTCGCGGTGAACGATCCCTCTGTCATGCGCATGCTGCAACGCCTTAAGTATCTGCATTGTAAAATGTACCACATCCCGCCATTTTAAAACGCCCTGTTTGGCAATATAATCGGTAAGTGTGATACCGTCTATATATTCCATAACTATGAACTGAAGCTTTTCCGTAAAGCCTACATCGAATATTTTAACGATATTCGGATGAGAAAGCAAAGCTATGGCCTTTGACTCATTTCTGAATCTGCGTATAAAGTCCTCGCTGCCCACAAACTCATTTTTAAGGATTTTAACGGCGACCGTTCTGTCCTCCGTAATATCCTTGGCCTTATATATATCTGCCATTCCCCCAACACCGATAAGCTCCAACAGCTCGTATCTGCCGTCAAGCTTCTTACCAATGTTATTATCCATATCACTATCCGCCATTTCTCCACGCATTGGACTTTTTACCGCATAAATATTTCCGGCGTGGTCGAAAATATTTTTTATTTATATATAACGGTTATGTATCAGCATTTAACCACCGCTGCCGTAACATTATCCTTGCCTCCGTTGGCAAGTGCATAATCAATAAGCAGATCACAGCATTTTCCTATGGGGTTATTTACCATTATACCCGCTATCTCCGCATCGTCCCCGTAGGAATGCAGCCCGTCAGAGCAAAGCAGAAGGCTGTGCCCCTCCTCAAGATCTATTTCAAAATAATCAGGGGTAATATCCCTTGCCGCGCCTACCGCACGGGTTATACAATTTCTGCGCGGATGGGTCTTGCTTTCCTCCTCCGTGATTTCTCCTTTTTCGATAAGTCTTCGTATTTCGGTATGATCTTTTGTTATCTGCTGCATATTTTCTCCGAATATGTGATAACATCGACTGTCACCCACATTTATAATGTAAGCTCTTTCCCCGTAAACTATTGCGGCCACACATGTGGTTCCCATTCCTCTTTTGTCCGACTCGGCTCTTGCCCTGTCAAAAACAAGGCTGTTAGCTGCGGTGACGGAAGTTATAAGCAAATTCCGTATAAAATTTCTGTTATTGCTCAGTCTGAACCCGTTGGTTATACGTTCACGCATAAGATCGAGCGTCATCTGACTGGCACAGCTTCCGGCGTTTTCGCCTCCCATACCGTCACATACCACCAGCGCAACCGCTTCTTCATTGTCACCCAGCGCGCTGACCCACACCCTGTCCTGATTCTCGTTGCGCTTAAGTCCTATATCCGTTTTTGAATAATATTTCAATTGATTTATTCTCCTTCGAGAAATTATATATTTAATATATCGTTTATGATCATACTTTTGCAGGCTAAACCGCCGAAACGATCAAACCCTATGCTTCCGCCCGCTCCGGTACCCGATTGAAGATTTTGCGGCCGGAACCCGAAACCGCCGTCACATATTATCTCTTCTGAGCTGACCGCAAGCCGCTTCAATATCAGCCCCAAGAGTACGTCGTACCGTAGCGTTTAATCCTGCGTCGCAAAGTGACTTTTGAAAGTCTCTGACAAAACCGCTCTTTTTATATTCGCCCTCTCTTATTTCGTTTACGGGTATAAGATTTATATGACAGACGCCCAAAGGCTTTAAAAGCTCAATAAGCTGCTCAGCCGTTTCCGCGTCGTCGTTTACCCCTCTTATAAGCGCGAATTCAAAGCTTATTCGGCGTCCTGTGACTTTAAAATAATTATCACAAGCTTTAATAAGCTCTTTTACCGGATATTTTTTATTGACCGGCATTATACGGTCTCTTTTCTCATCGGTGGGCGCATGAAGCGAAACCGACAGAGTCAGACCAAGCCGCTGCTCCGCAAGGCTGTATATTTTATCGACCAAGCCGCAGGTAGAAAGCGAAATATGCCTGAGACTCATATTTCTGCCGTTTTTATCAGACACGATCTTCAGAAATTTGATCACATTGTCAAAATTGTCAAGCGGCTCTCCTATTCCCATAAGAACTACCGAATCGATTTTCCTGCCGCTGTCCCTTTCCGACTCATATATTTGAAGAAGCATCTCGGACGGCTCAAGGTTACGCACAAATCCCGCTTTGGTAGAAGCGCAGAATTTACAGCCCATCTTACAACCAACCTGTGTTGAAAGACATATGCTGTTCCCGTGACGGTATTCCATCAAAACGGTTTCAATCTTATTACCGTCGGGTAGTACATAAAGATATTTTACAGTATTGTCAAGGTCCGATACAAGCCTTTTTTGAATTTTTAGTGAGTTTATATAAAAATTCTTCTCAAGAAGAGCTTTCGTTTGTGCAGAAATATTGCTCATTTCGTCAAAATTTACCGCTTTTTTATCATGAAGCCATTGAAATACCTGCGCCCCGCGGTATTTTTTTTCACCAATTTGTAATAATTTCTCCTGAAGCTCATGTAGTTCAACGGACAAAATATCCGTTTTATCCTCTGTCGTAACATCCATTAATTGTTTACACCCTCTTGTTAAGCTTTACACAATAGAAATCATATGCCATCCTGCATATGATTTCGCCCTCGCTTTCCCAAAATCCGATATCCGTGTCCCTCAGGATATCCTGATCCTCATCCGTCAGATACTTATGGATATCCGAATAATAGGTGAGCCGATCGTCCTCCCTGAATTTGTCAAAAACCTTGACATATGTATTATGAAGCATCTCCAGTAAATTATTGTCTCCTACGCGCTTTATACCGCACATTGCGTACCAGTAGCACTCATAACCCCAATTGCAGAAAAACGGTTCAAACCCGCCGTTATTTATATCTGCCACCAGCTTCCAGAGAGCCGCTATCTCCCGTTCATCCTGATCAAGCTGATTCCAATCCCCGTTATAATTGTATTCCAGCTTTTTACAGAACTCTATTGAGTATTTATCCCATAAATCAACATAATCAGCCATATATCTACTCCTTATTACATGATCAAAGCGTTTTCTTCAGAGATATGCAGTAAAATTCATATGCCCTTTCGCATAACAGTACGCCGGGCTTCTTATAAAACAAATCAAAAGTCTCTTCAAGAATTTTCTCGTCCTCCTGTGTTAAAAACCGGGGGATATCTCCGTCAGATTTTATTCTGCCGTCGTTTTCAGATCTCGCAAAAACCTTTGTATATGCCGTGTCAAAATGCCTATACACATTATCCTTTTAAGTCCGTTGCAGGCTTTGGAGATCCGGTTTATACCGCGCATTGCATACGAATAACATTCGTACCCCCAATTAAGGAAAAACTCTTCAAACCCGTTGCTGTAAACATCCGCCGCAAGCTTCCGGAGCGCGACGATTTCCTGCTCGGTCTCATCCGGACGCCGCCGTTTTCGGCCTTGAGCTTATCATTGAACCCGGACGCGTATTTATTCCATAATTCATCGTAATCAGTCATAATACGTCACCCGCTGATCAATTATTTTACACGCCTGAGCGTGGCCGCAAAAAATCCGTCTCCGCCTGTAACCGAAGGAAGGAACGTTCTCATGCAGGCGTCCTCCACCCCGCTTATTCCGATAGGAACCACAACCGGAGAAAAGCCCCTGTTTTCCGAAAGAAATTGTTCCACAACTTTTTCGTTTTCCTCGGTGTTAAGAGTGCAGGTTGAATATATCAATGTCCCTCCCATTTTGACATACCTTGAAGCGGTAGAAAGTATATGCTTCTGGACCAAAGGGAGCTGTTCTATATTCTTCATTTCCTTGTATTTGATCTCAGGCTTGCGCCGGATGACCCCAAGCCCGGAGCACACCGTATCACAAAGCACTTTATCGGCGAGCGGGATATTATTGTCGAACTGCGTGGCGTCATGAACCTGTGCCGATACGATCGAAATGCCGAGTCTTTTCGCGCCCTTTCGTATCATCGATATCTTACCGTCGTAAAGATCAAAGCTGAGAATTTTTCCTCGGTTGGCCATCATTTCGGCCATTGTGAAGGTTTTTCCGCCGGGAGCCGCGCATACGTCTATGACCGTATCATTGAACATAGGCTTTGCCACGCGGCAGCATAACTGAGACGATATATCCTGAACATGGAACAGGCCCTTTCTGTAAGCATTTGTGGCTTCAATCTGATGAACGTTCCCAATTTCAAGACAATCGTCGAGCAGCGGATTTTTTTTGGCCTCTATTTTCTCCTTTGAAAATTCGGATATAAGCTGATCCGCCGTACATCTGAGAGTATTTACCTTTACAAAAAGCGGAGGACGTCCGAAACTGTCTTTTAAAATCTCTACGGTCTTTTCTTCACCGAGCATTTCCGTCCATTTTTTTATCAGCCATTTGGGGCAGGAATATTCCACGGACATTTTTGCTACGCCGTCAAGATCCTTATAATCTATATTTTTACCGTCCCTCAGAAAGCTGCGCAATATTCCGTTAATAAATCCTCTTCGCGCCGGAGCCGCCAATCCTACCGATTCGTTTACGGCTGCGCTTTCCGGTACGCTTGTATAAAGAAGCTGATAAAGACCCATCCTGAGCAGCTGTAAAACATCGGTATCTATTTTATCAAATTCGACTGACGAATAAAGACGTATTATGTAATCCAAGGTCATTTTTCTCTCAATAACGCCGTAAAACAACATGGTGGCAAACGCCCTGTCCCTGTTTGAAAGTTTTTCCGTGGAAAACGTATTATCCAGAACGATATTGGAATAAGCACCGTTCCTGTGCATTTTTATAAGCAGATCCAAAACTGTTTGCCTTGCGCTTTTCATATATGTAATATGTCCTTCCTGTTTTATGACGCGTTAATGCGCCCTGATTATTCGTATTAAATCAACCGCTTTATTTATTGCAATTATTGCAGCACAAGCCGCTTTCACCGGACGAAAAAATTTGCCGTGCTGCTCCCTCGGCCGCCGTGATCATACTCCCGTACTGTCGAATTTAAAAAACAACAGAAGCGAAACGACATCACGATGCATTTTTAATTCGTATTGAACGTTATTTACTGAGATTTACCGTAACGCCGGCTGATAAGTCATCTGCCCGCGCCGAAAAAACCATCATCCTCTGCGGCTTTTTTATCTTGCCGCAGGATTAACGCAATGAAAGGAAAAGCCCGGCTTGCTACAGGAATCCGCCCAAGTTTGAAGCAGCTTATACGGCGGCTATTTGTTGACTGAAAGTTGCGCAATATACTATGCAGATCTAATCCCTTCTGCGGTTAGCCATTGCAATAAGACGGAGCAGCTGAGCCACCGCGACCATAAGTCCTGCCACATATGTCATAGCTGCTGCGGACAATGTCCTTTGCGCTCCTACTATTTCATCGGCTTCAAGGATATTTTGACTTCTTATCACATTTAAAGCCCGACGGCTCGCATTAAATTCAACCGGAAGCGTGAGAAGCTGAAACAGCACAACAAAAGCAAAAAGCACGACTCCGATATCCAGTAAAACCGGTATCCCCATAAAGAATCCCAAAAAGAAAAACAGTATCCATGACTTAGAGCCTATCTGTGCTATGGGAACAAAAACCGCCCGTAGCTTTATGGGCAAGTAATTTTTATTATACTGAACCGCATGCCCGACTTCATGTGCGGCAACACCTATCGCCGCCACCGAAGTGCTGAAAAAAGTCGATTCGGATAATGAAACGGTATTTGTTCTCGGATCATAGTGATCTGTCAGCCGCCCTTGGGTACGCATGACCGTAACGCCGTAAAGTCCGTAGCTGTCAAGTATCTGTCTTGCAACTACATGAGCAGGAACATTGCCTCTTCCGTACACCTGGCTGTATTTTTTAAACGTAGACTGAAGTCTGAACTGAATAAAATAAGAAAAAATCACAACTGCTATGACCAGCATATAAGCGGCCGCTTCATTATGAACAAAAAAATCGTAAACTAACATAAAACCCCCTTATTATCCAGGATAAATAACCCCCTGAATATCCTCGGCTGTGTAACATAGGTTGATCGCGGTTGAAAACGGGTTGTCTCTCTGCCTTATACAACAGGCCTGACCGTATCACAGTCCCTTACTGACAAAAACTTTCTTAATCAAAATTCGGGAAACACTTTTTATTCCTGTTTTTTTAATTAGGGCATATCTGAAAACAAAGCAAATTAGTACAATTCGGCTAAAAGCATGGCGGTTCCAAGGAAAAAATGGGAGAAGGACGGGGTTGTTTCATAGTTACTATCGGCATTCATTGACTTGGATAGCTTTCGCTGTTAGCAGTAATTGTGCAGCTTGCGGCTTTTCAGATAGCCGCTGAATAAAATTAGTTTTTCTTGATTCGGATAATTTATCCGTTGTTTTCTCTTTAATAACTATACCACAACCGGCAGTCCGCTTTCAATGGAAGAACTGAAAAAATCAAAAAATTTTTCTACTCGAATTTTTTTGACCACCGCCGAAAAAACCGCATTTATATCCCATACTAAAACCATATATCGACAATTCTCTGCTATTTTTTTCGTTGTATTCAAAAAAACAGGCGCCGTATCAGCCAAGTCTTGCCCCTTCCTCGATTTTTCTTCCTCTGAGATAATCCGTATCCTTCATTCTTTTGCCGCCCTCAGGTTGAATATCAGAAAGTCTGAGCACTTCTCCGCCGCAGGCCACACACAGCCCCTCACCCTTGACAACGGTACCTGACGGCTCGGATGCTTTCCTGTCAAGCTTTTCGGCAAATAACACCTTAAGACGTTTTCCGTCAAGAAAGGTAAAAGCACCCGGACTGGAAGAAAGCCCCCTTATCTGATTATATACGGAATCTGCCGGTTTATCGAAATCTATTCTGCAATCATCTTTTCCTATCATTTTCGCATAACATGCTTCATCTTCGTTTTGCGCTTCCCTTGGCGCAACGCCCTTTTCGACCTGCTCAAGAGTAGCTGTAATGAGTTCGGCTCCCATTACGGAAAGCCGATCATGAAGCTGTTCACCCGTCATATCGGATGTTATCTCCGTCCGTGATCTAAGAATCATATCACCCGTATCGACTCCTTCGGCCATATACATAGTTGTCACTCCCGAAACCGTCTCACCGTTCATAACGGCTCTTTGTATAGGAGCTGCCCCTCTGTATCCGGGAAGCAGAGATGCATGCACGTTTATGCATCCGTATTTCGGAATACTCAAAACGTCCTTTGTCAATATCTGACCGTATGCAACTACGACAATACATTCGGGAGCAATTTCCTCAAGTATCTTCAACGATCTTAAACCCTCTTCTCCCTTACGCAGCGAAACGGGTTGATAAACCGTAATTCCCCTTTGGACAGCAAACTCCTTAACAGGCGTCATCTGCATCTTATGACCGCGGTTCTTAGGTTTATCCGGCTGAGTAAAAACAGCCCGTACATTATGCCCGGCATTTATCAGCGCCTCAAGACAAGGGACGGAAAAAACGGGCGTACCCATAAAAACTATATTCATTCCAATCATTCCTTTCTTTTAACAAGCAATGTCTTTTTAAGTCGATCCTGTTCCTCATACGGATCACTGTCTTATCATATAAAGCCCTTATTTCTGCTCAAAGCTTTTCCGAAATACGCCTGTATATAAACACTTAAAGCAAGCCGCTTTCAACAAATAAAACCGCTTGCGAAAAAAGGCTCATGTCTTAGAAATATTTTTCCTGATTTCCAACACAGGATCATAAAAAATCTCTTTGCCGCTTATTTTAAAAGCCATCATATATATTTAATGCGTATAGTACCGCTGTAAAAGCAAAATAAAATTCAAAAAAACGATATTCCTTCTTTCGTCATTCGAGCTACGATCGTCATCTCTTACGCTTATCTGATTTATGCTATCATTATTTCGTCCCTTTATTCGGGGGGCACCTGAAAAGCCGTGAATTGTACGGTTGCCACTAATTGCGAATGCTTTCTCCGCGCCAAATGATTCCGATAGTTATCCCAAAGGAATAACTATGAAATGCCCTCGTATTTCTCCGCTTTTTCTTTGAAATCGACTAAATGTATATATGCTTTGTTTTAGGACGCCCCCTGATTAGGTAAAGTTTATTCCGAATTTATCATATCCCTTTAATCCCGGATCATCGTCGGTTTTATAAATACACATCCGTAAATTTAAACAGCATTTGAATAAACTTAAACTCCTTACAGAAAAGCTTGTACAGTTTTTTAGTCCTAAAGTATCTGTTATTTATCTTATCCAAAAACGGCTGTTGTTTTTTCCTATCAAAATTATCAGAGTCGTCAATTACCCTTTGTCTGCCTTATCAACAGGATGCTGTCACCCACGTATTATAACATGTAAGAAAACACGCAGTCGCTCATATTGTGCAACATGCCTCCGTTTTTTATGATGACGCCAAAAAGCGCGGATATCATTAACCCTTATCAAATAAACATTTCCCCTGCGAGGGTGTGTTCACATTAACCGAAATGTTTGTATTTAAAGGAGTTTTTTTCACAGAACAAGGCAAAAATCAAAAGATACATACTTCAATAATTTTCAACGAAGTTATGCGGAAAATCAGTCGAAAGACAGGCGTTGAGCGTTAATGTATACACGCCCTAAAGCATAACGATAATTTTTCTCCGCTTTCCCCGCAAACGGAGCTCCAGAAGGAATGAACCGATCTATACATTATAAAAAGTAAACCCCTCGGTTTTATTATCCGAAGATGAGAATTTTGTATATTTTCCTTCGGTATATTCATGAACAACACTTTTCCAAAATTCTTTAGCAACATTGTTATTCCGCCAGATTGAAATCTCCCAGCCTCCGGCGAATCTGTCAAATATCTCCTTTGCAGCTTTTTTTCCAATTCCCTTTTTTCTATACTTTTTCATTACAAAAAATTCCGCTATGTTATGAGGATCACGCAAGTCGTTATATTCACTGCAAGATCTAACCAATACCAATCCCGCGAGTTTTCCGTCCGCCCTTATAAAAAACGGGAATCTTCCTTCTTCATTCCAATAATCATCTATATGCGAATATCCGAAATATCCGAATTCATTAAGATCAGCACCGGAAAACTCTGAAAAATCATAATTGTATAATTCCATCATTTGAACAAATACAGATTTCTGTTCAACTGATATAGATTCAATAGTTACATTCACCTGTTCCTATCCTCTCACGATCAAAATCCAATTTGTTTATCTGATAATACAGCATCGACTGTTCCGGAAGCGAAGTGTCGGATAAAACCACAGACTATTCTTTATTCTTCGTCATTATCGATCATCTCATCGGCAAGATCGGTAAAAATAATGCCGTTCAGATGGTCGATTTCATGGCAGAATGCTCTTGCAAGAAGATCCTTGCCCTCAAGCTTCACCTCCTTGCCATAGCGGTTCTTCGCCGTGACCTTTACCTTTGCCGGTCTCTCCACATACCCCCAGACATCCGGAGCGGACAAGCAACCTTCCTTGTCCCTCTGCTTTCCCTTCGCCGATGTCACGACGGGATTTATAAGCTCGATTTTTCCTTCGCCTACGTCTATGACCACCACGCGCTTCAGTATTCCTACCTGAGGCGCAGCCAGACCTACTCCGTTAGCCTCGCGCATCGTCTCATACATATCATCCAGAAGGACCCAGAGCCTGTCGTCAAAAACCGTTACCTCACGACACTTTTTTCTGAGGATCTCATCTCCGAATTTTACAATATTTCTTTTTGCCATTTCTTTTTCCTTTCAAAATATTCTACATTATTTCACCGTTTATATCAACGAAGATATTAACATTTATAAAAGCTTTATCCTTATATGCAGATAGCAGCGCTTCCTTGAGAAGCTTTCTGAAAGTCATGTTAAACCTGCATTTAATTACCAGCTTGTACCGGAAACGTCCTCCGAGCCGTCCGGTTCCCATTTTTGTTGGACCTAAAACACGTATAGGGATTTTTTCCTTTTCCGCCTGGACGCCGCACCTAAGTAATTCCAGGAATCGGTTCGCCGCCTGCAAGCACGGCGACTGCAAAAGCGATGAAAAACCGACCAGACAAATATCACAAAAAGGTGGAAACAAAAGCGCCTCTCTTATTTCTATCTCCTGACGGTAAAATTCATCGTAATCCTGGCGTGCCGCCAATTGAAGCACATAATGATCAGGCGAAAACGTCTGCAAATAAGCGCGTCCGGTCTTGCTTCCGCGTCCCGAACGACCCACGACCTGAGTTATCAGTGAAAACGTTCTTTCATACCCCAGATAGTCGCCCGCATATAAAGACTTATCCACGGACAATACTCCCACCAGCGTAACGTTTTCAAAATCCAATCCTTTGGCTATCATCTGAGTACCGACCATAATATCGTATTCGCCTCTTCCGAATTGGGCAAATCGGCTTGAAAATGCATTCCTGGTCATGGTTGTATCAGCGTCCATTCTTAATATCCTTGCACTCGGAAAATACTGGGATATTTCATCCTCAATACGCTGAGTTCCCGTTCCGGACTGTGTTATATATCTGCTTTTGCATTTTGGACAGCTGTCGGGCATCTTCTGCGTATATCCACAGTAATGGCAGCATAAGCTCTCATTCGCTTTATGATAGGTCAACGGCAGATTACAATTAGGACATTCCATTACCTCGCCGCACTTTATGCAGCTCATATGAGTATGATAACCACGTCTGTTAAGAAGCAGAAGGGTTTGTTCACCCCTCTGAAGATTTATTTCTATTTCATGAAGCAGGGCCTGACTGAAATTCCCACGGTTGCCGTTTTCATACTCCGCCTTCATATCAACGATATAAACCTCCGGAAGCTCCGAACGGTTATATCTCTCCGTAAGCTTTACCAGAGCATATTTACCCGTCTGGGCATTATATCTGCTCTCAAGAGAAGGAGTTGCCGATGCGAGGAGAAGAAGAGAATTATGTCTGAAGCACCTCTGTTTTGCCACATTTTTTGCCTGATAACGGGGCGTGCGGTCTGACTTATAGGTATGCTCTCCCTCTTCGTCGATTACAATAATCCCGATATTATCAAGAGGGGCAAAAACAGCGCTTCTGGTACCTATAACGATCTTTGCCTCACCGTTTTCTATCCTTTTGTATTCGTCCGCCCTTCGTCCCATCGAAAGATTGCTGTGAACAATAGCTACCGTATTTCCAAAAATTCTTTGAAAATTTCCAACAGTCTGAGGCGTAAGTGATATTTCCGGAACAAGCATAAGAGCTGTACGACCCATTTTGATCGCCCGGTCTATAAGCTTTATAAAAACGGAAGTCTTACCGCTGCCTGTAACGCCCTGAAGTAAAGCGCAGCTCGGTTTTTCTCCGTCCATAAGCGTCAAAAGACTGTCAAAACATTTCTGCTGTTCGGATGAAAGCATTATGTCTTCCGGAGTACCCGCTGCCTCAGCCGTTTCCGCGCGTGAAACGGTATAAGTATATTCCTCCAGCAAGCTGTATCTCACCAGATTCTTTATAACCGCAGAAGTAATTCCGCATATATAGCAAAGCTCCCTTACGGAAGCCGCCTCATACTCTGCAAGGGTATCAATAACCGACTTCTGCTTTGGCGTAAGCTTCGCCATCCTGTCGTTCTGCTCAAAATCCTGCGCAAGTCTTACCATTTGCTCGGTTTCATCCCCGACATGCCTCTTCATTTCGTCACAGCGCTTAATAAATCCCTTTTTGATCAATCCGCCCACGATATCCTTCTTATCCGGGTCGGTGATCCCCCCTATAATAAGGGAAAGCATTTTTTCGGTCTTTGCATTACCAAGCTCAGCAAGCACGGCCTGTTCTTTTTCCGTAAGCTTTTCCGCACCCGTCTTTTTCCCTGTAAGACTATAGCCTGCGCGTATACTGAAATTAAGACCGGGGGGGAGAATAGTCCTTACGGCATCAAAATAAGTACAAAAAGTATTCTCCTTAAGCCATACCGACAGCCGGAGCTGCTCGGAATTCAGGATAGAAGCATTATCCGCTATTCCGGACAACGGCTTAAGCTTTGACCTGTCGCATTGCTTTCTTTCTATCCGATAAACCAATGCCACTCGTTTTTTATTGCCCTTGCCGAAAGGAACCATCACAAGCTGCCCTACCGCGACCTTGTCCGAGTACATATCCGGAATCCAATAGTCGTAAAAAAAATCGAAAGGGTACAGACACTTATCCACAGCTACCGATGCAACTAAAACGTTATCGGCAATATTTTCTACGTTTATGCTCTGTCACTCCTTTCAATTCAGTAAAGTCATTTTAAAACCATATCGTCAAGAGAACCGTTAAAAGCATTCCCGCACACGATACTGAAAAAACCTTTTTCTTCGGGCTTGGGCAAAAAAATATTGGTATTTAATACAGCGTAAGGAAAACACCGAAGCATCCGTTACATGTTATTGGCTTTTATTTTTAAAATCAAATCCTTGTTACGAACTGTCTTAAAACTTTCGGCTTTAATAACGGAAACAAAATTTTCAACAGCCTCGTCAATGTCGCCGTTTACTATAACATAATCATATTTTTCCGCGCAAGCGATCTCGGTTTCCGCCTGCTTAAGCCTTTTGCAGATCGTTTCCTCATCCTCGGTCCCTCTTTTATGAAGCCGTCTGCTGAGTTCCTCCATGGAAGGAGGAAGTATAAATATAAGAACTGATTCGGGAATAAGTTTTTTTATGTTTCCCGCCCCTTCGATCTCGATTTTTAACACTACGTTTTTTCCGCCATTAAGAGTTTCCTCCACCGTATCCTTCGGTGTACCGTAATAATTTCCGCAGTATTCGGTATGCTCCAGAAGCTCGCCGTCGGCTATCATTTGCTCGAACTCTTTTCTTGATTTGAAATAATAGCTTATGCCGTCAGTTTCTCCCGGACGCATCGTGCGGGTCGTGGCAGAAACCGAGTAGCACAGATTTATATCCTTGGCCAGAGCCTTTTCAAGTATAGTATCCTTGCCGCACCCCGCCGGAGCGGAAACAACAAACAAAATTCCTCTTCCCATGGTAAATAATCCTTTCGAGTTCTATTTATTATCATCCTTTGCTGACATTTTTTCAAGCCTGTCCAGTCCTTTGGCCGAAAGAATAATATGTCCGCTGTCCATAATAATGACCGACCTGGTTTTCTTACCGCAGGTTGCGTCTACGGCCAGGTTCTTTTCTTTAGCAGCGGTGATTATTCTTTTAGTGGGAGCCGCTTCAGCACCTATAACAGCTATTATTCTGTCAGAATTGATCATATTTCCGAATCCTATGTCCACCAGTTTCAAACGAACACCTCCGTCAAAATCGTATGATCAGTATGCCTGTAATGCATTTAGCGGGTTCACATAAAGAAAGGCACGCTTGTTTTATGCAAATCACGCCGCTTGCCGTTTTAAGGCAATACCGCACAATGACCGCCTGACGGCTTTGCGTGCGGTGTTGCCTTAAAATTTTTGAAATATAATTTTATAATATTCATGCAAGGTTTTGCCTTGCAAGCGATAAAAAATGCTCGAAGATCTGCAAATTGATCTTATGTGAACACGTTCTAATAATTATATCACTTCCCAACGGAAAAATCAACTTTGACGCATCCGAAAAACACATAATTCTTTTATAATTTGCCTTCCGATCAACCTCCGACAATAAACGCAATCCGTTGACAAAAACAATTCCGTATGTAGAGCTACAATAGATATTGGACAATCGAAAAAAAGATATTGAGAGAAAGCCAAAAAACTGATAGAATAAAGTTATCAGACAAAATCCACAGAAAGAAGGCGATCTCTCAATAAGTAACAGTATAACACAGGAAATGAAATTTCGTCAAGCGGTTTTAAGCTATGCGAAGAAAAACAGCGTGGCGAAAGCCTCACGGCGGTACAACAAAAGCAGGTCATACATATACTTTTGGCTCGGGCGATGGGACAGAACGATTGAATCGCTTGCCGACCGCGACTCCGATACCGCAAAGTTTAATCATTCCCATATCCGCATAGTCACCTCCAAAGGCTGCAACATCACTGAGCGAAATCTTAAGTCTTTCGGCAGCAATTCTCAACGCAGTCTGCTTATCAGCACCGGATTTTGTAAACATATGCCAATCCCCGTCGGAAAATTTTACATGATCACAGTTATCAATTACTCCGGCAATCTGCACCGCCTTGTTTTTATCATCGGTCTGAATGCATATTTTAAGAGTCCTTCCGCAAAAATCAGAATAATCGGTAAACTCCGTTTCCCCATCAATCCGGCGAAAGGAGCTGCGGGTCGTTTTTATAATTCCAGTAATGCCTGTCCGCCGTATCTATCGTTATTTCACAATCGTCACCAAGCACCGCAAAGGCTTTTCTGACTATTACGGACGTTTCATATTCGGAAAAGCATCTGCTGAAAAATATTTCCTTACCTCCGAAGGAAAGTGGAAGAAATTATCTTAATGTTTGAGAACATTGTACCGTTTTAAAGGAAGCGTTCGCTATGCTCACTTTTCTTATGGTATAATAACCTCAAACGAAGTGAAGAGGAAGAAGTTATTTTAATGTTTAAGAAGATTTTGCCGTTTTAAAGGGAGCGTTCGCTTCGCTCACTTTTCTTATGGTATAATCCAAAACGGTTTTGTCATTGCGTAATAACGTTCCGTCCCGATCTGTTACTATCAGTCCGGGCTTATTCATATTTGCTTTATCCCCCGAAAAACATGTGCTCAATAAATACCTTAACTCCTATTCCCACGAGTATGATCCCACCGAACACCTCCGCTTTGCTCCCCAAAAGCCTGCCGAACTTTTTTCCGAAAAAAACACCCAAAAGACTTATGACAAAAGTGATAACACCAATAAACGACACCGCCGTCCAGATATTCACATCGGGGAGCGCCGCAAAGCTTACTCCCACAATAAGCGCGTCGATACTGGTGGCTACAGCCTGAATAATAAGCGTACCGAAGGACAGCTTAAAAATCTTTTCTTCGGTTTCCTCCCCTTTTTTCCTTTCACCGATTTCCTTTATACCGTCAAAAATCATCTTGCCGCCGATGAAACCCAAAAAAACAAGTGCTATATAATGATCAAACTCTTTGATAACATTTTCAAACGCAGAACCGAGAAAAAAACCGGCAACGGGCATAAACGCCTGAAACAATCCGAAAGAAAAGGCAATGACCAAAGCTGACCTGAAGCTGCTCTTCTTCATAGTAAGCCCGTTGCCGATCGAAACCGCAAAAGCGTCCATGGCAAGTCCCACCGCCAGAAGCAGCAATTCCACAATTCCCATTTTTTGCAGCACCTTTCTTATTTAAAGTTTTTTAAAACAAAATGCATTCCGCATACTCGCAAATATGAGTTTTTGAAGTAATCGAGTCATCCGCTGCGCCGGCTAAAGCCACTGATAATTTAAAAAGAGTCCCTTCGTCTGCGGCTATTATCCATTCTGCATAAAAATCTGCTTTAAACAAAACCGCGATCAAGCCTTTTGAGACAGCCGAAGGGAATACTCTCTCCTGAATGCCTCAAATGTGCCGGAATCAAGGCTCTCTCTTATTTTTTCCAACAAGGTATTATAAAAATAAAGATTGTGCTGTACGGCAAGCCGCCCCGCCAATTGCTCGCCGCTCTTAAAAAGATGTCTTATGTACGACCGTGAAAAATTGCGGCAGGTCGGACAGTCACATTGTTCGTCAAGCGGTTTGCCGTCCAAAGCATAGCAGCTGTTGGTCATATGAGTTATCCCGTTCCAGGTGAATACGGTAGCATGGCGGGCATTCCTGCTTGGCATAACGCAGTCAAACATATCGATACCTCTCGCCACTCCCTCTATAATATTTGAAGGCGTGCCCACTCCCATAAGATAACGCGGCTTATTAACGGGCATATGCTCCGTTACTATATCGAGAATATGATACATGATATCGGTGGGTTCGCCTACAGCAAGCCCGCCGACAGCATATCCGTCCGTATCAAGCTCGGAGATATCCTTCATATGTTGAATTCGCAGATCGTCATATGTGCCTCCCTGGTTTATACCGAAAAGCATTTGATGCCTGTTTATCGTATCCTCAAGGGCATTCAGCCTTTCCATCTCCGCTTTACAGCGCTTTAACCACCTTGTGGTACGATTTATCGAGCCGACCACATACTCTCTCGGCGCCGGGTTCTCTATGCATTCGTCAAATGCCATCGCAATAGTGGAAGCAAGGTGAGATTGTATTTGCATGCTTTCCTCGGGACCCATAAAGATTTTGCGTCCGTCGATATGGCTGCTGAAATACACGCCCTCCTCCTTGATTTTACGCAGCTTGGCAAGAGAAAAGACCTGAAATCCTCCGCTGTCGGTCAAAATGGGCTTATGCCAGTTCATGAACTTATGCAGCCCGCCCATTTTGTAAATCACATCGTCTCCGGGGCGAAGATGCAGATGATAAGTATTGCAAAGCTCGACCTGACACTTAAGATCGGCCAATTCCGGAGATGAGATACCGCCCTTGATTGCGGCGGCAGTTCCCACATTCATAAAAAAAGGAGTTTGTATCACTCCGTGAGGCGTGATAAATTCTCCCCTGCGGGCCAAGCCCTCGGTCTTTATGAGTTTAAACATCGTTTTGTCCTTTCAAATCATAAGCTGTTCTTCGGCAAAAAACCGATTTGCCCGTTTTGAGCAATGCCGAAAAAATATTCCTCGGTCTCGCCGCAACGGTAAAATTTATCTCCGCCGTCCGCAGATAAAAAGCAGTTCAGATTTATCCATCCGTGAAGCTTTCCATCCCACTCTCCCGTATGCCTGTCATGAATAAATCCCGTTTCTCCCGTCTGGTTGATCCTGACATAAAGAATATCCTTTTGTCTTTCAATAATCGTAAGATCCCAATTTTCCCAATCAAGATAAACGACGCTGCGATCCGATCTTACGGCTTTTTTTACCGTCATTTCCTCCCCGATGGGATAAAAGACCGTTTCACAGCTGTATTTGCCGTTAAAATAGCTTATTATAAAGGCATTCAGCTGGCTTGCCCACTTGGTCGACGCGCCTCCGTCAATGTCTATCATGCGTTTATTATAATCTATGATCGGAAGACAGGTATTGTTTGCCCTTCTGTAGTTATATACAGGATAATGTCCGCAAACCACCGTTTTTGGTGAACAATGTTCAAGCCTTAAATACCAAGGCTGCGTCAAAGCGAATTTTTCGGCGGTGTTCTCCCAATCCTTTCTGTTTTCTATTCCCGCATGTATAAAGATAAAGTCTTTTGTTTCAACAGCAAGAGGCAGGCACTTCATAAACTCCAGTTCGTCTTTGAAAGCGTCCGTGACTTTTTGACGCTTATTTTCAAAATCATCCTCAAAGTTTTCGATGCCTACGGCTTTTCCCATTTCCGTAAAAGCGTTGTGCGGACGGCCCTTTATTCTGTCAAGAAACCTTTCCTTGCTGTCGTGAAAGGCCATTCGGTCACACATCGTATCATTGTTTCCTTTAATACAGATAACCTTTGGATCGCGGCAAAGCTCCATAACAAACCGAATCGTATCTATGTTGAAGCTGCCCTTCTCAAGTATATCTCCCAGTATAAAAAGATAATCATTATCCTTATTGTATTTGCATTTTTCAAGCAGCCTTTTAAACTCTCCGCAATTTGCGTGAATATCACTTACGCAGATCACACGGCAATCCTGCGGAAGATCAGGTCTGATCACATCCATTTGCAATATCCTTTCCGTTTTCCCGCTATTCGAAGGTAATAATGTGCTTTATCTCCATCGAAGGATTTAAAAGCTCCGTTCTATAAAACCACGGATAAAATTCCTTATCCTCAAAAAATGAATCATCCGTTAAATCAACCCATTCAACTTTCAGATCTTCTCCGTCGCACGAAATAGCTTCAAAATCAATTTTATCATAATCAAAGGGTTTTATGTAGTAGAAAAAAGAAATTTCATGAAAAGGCTTGCCGTCGATCTTAAAAAAATTCTCATGTATAAAGCCTAATCTTTCAACCTCCGCTTTTACGCCAAGCTCCTCATAAATCTCACGCAAAACAGCCTGCTCCGAGCTCTCTCCGAAATGTGCTCTTCCTCCAATCGAAAAATATTGCCCATGTCTTATGTCAAACGACATAAGTACCCTTGTGCCGTCAATAATTATTGCGCCGACGCGATAATTAAATACACCGTCCGAGGTTTGAAATGAAGTATCCATTTTTTATTCCTTCCTTTTTACGGATTTCTTAAAACGAAGCTTAAACAAGCCGCCGGGATTGCTTTTCATTTCCGAGACCGAGCGGGGATTTTCATTCCCCCGGCGAAGCGAGAGGCGAAACCCTTCGGCGCAGGGATGCGGCGGTATACGCCCAGGGACTCGGCAGGGACATCAAGCCGCAAAGCGGATAATCGCCTAAAGAGACGGAGGACTCTCAGCGGTTATAATATAGCCATGCAGTCACCGAAGCTGAAAAACCTGTATCTTTCCCTTATCGCTTCTTCATATGCCGCCAGTGTCTTTTCCCTTCCAAGAAACGCACTGACCAGCATTATAAGAGTGCTTTCGGGAAGATGGAAATTCGTGATAAGTCCGTCTATTACTTTAAATTCATAACCGGGATAAATAAAAATTCCCGTATCCGCACTGACAGCCTTAATGACGCCGTTATAATCCGCAGCCCCCGCCGCCGATTCCAAAGTCCGGCAGCTCGTAGTCCCTACGGCGATAACTCTTCCTCCTTTTTTTTTGCATTCGTTGATTTTATCAGCGGTCTCCCAAGGTATTGAATAATGTTCAATATGCATATGATGATCAAGTATATTTTCCTCTTTAACCGGACGGAATGTGCCTAACCCTACATGAAGCGTAACATAGGATATATCCACACCTTTTTCCTTCAGGGACTCAAACACCCTTCCGGTAAAATGCAATCCTGCTGTAGGTGCAGCCGCCGAGCCTTCCTCACGGCAATAAACCGTGTTATACCTGTCCTTATCCTTTAATTTTTCTTTTATGTAGGGAGGCAGAGGCATCTGACCTATTTTATCAAGCTCGTCAAAAAATATGCCGCCGCAGTCGAATCTTACTATTCTGTTGCCGCCTTCAACGACACCGAGCACCTCGGCGGAAAGTTTTTCCGAAAAATCCACTACCGCCCCTTCCTTAAGTCTGCGCCCCGGTCTTACCATAACCTCCCACTTATCAAGCTCAAGATGCTTCAGCAAAAGGAATTCAACATTTACCCCGGTGCTTCTTTTAACTCCGTAAATACGGGCGGGAAAAACCTTTGAATCATTAAGCACCAACAGGTCTCCTTTTTTCAGATAGCTGCATATATTAAAAAAGCGGTCATGGGTAATGCTGCCGCTTTCTCTGTCTATTTTCATAAGCCTTGAGCCGTCGCGAGGCTCTATCGGAGTCTGAGCGATCAGCTCCTCCGGAAGATCATAATAAAAATCCGATTTAAGCATCATAGCCGAAAACTTCCTTGATCTGAATATAATGTTCTTTATAGTATATCACATTCACCGCCCAATTGCAATCAAATTTTGTACCGCTATTGACAAATGCTTTGCTTTATGATATCATTGAGCAGGATAGAGGTGCGGTTCTGATAAGTACCTGCTGTGCTAACGGGTCTGTCCGTTGCAGCAGGAAAAGGCAGCGCCGCCGAAAAAGCGGTTTACAGGCAGACCTGCTTTTGGTTGCAGTTCTGAACAAGGATGCGACTGTCATCGTTTCCCATAACGGGACGGATGGAGAGCTATCGGCATTAAACGCTGTCTTGCTTTTAACTGCCAATAATTCTTTGTATCCGCCGACCGTAGTGTGTCGGCTTTTTTCAACGACAAAACCGTTAATAAAACCACTTTACATAACATGAGGACGTCCGATTCCCGTCAATAAAAGCTTTTTATCGGCAGGAGCCGGTCGACTCAGCCATTATAAAACTGAAAGGAAAAACAACTATGAAAAATTATAAGGTAGGTATTATCGGCGCTACGGGTATGGTCGGGCAGCGCTTTGCCCTTCTCCTGGAAAATCATCCTTGGTTTAAAGTCACCGCACTCGCCGCTTCTCCGCGTTCGGCGGGAAAAACCTACAAAGACGCCGTGGGAAACAGATGGCTTCTTGATAAGCCTATGCCTGAGGCCATGAAGGACATTGTGGTCATGGACGCCACCGCCGACATAGAAAAAATTGCCGCGGAGGTTGATTTCGTATTCTGTGCCGTGGATATGAAAAAGGACGAGATAAAAGCGTTGGAAGAAGCTTATGCTAAACACGAATGCCCGGTTATGTCCAATAACTCCGCAAACCGTTTTACCGACGACGTTCCCATGATAATACCGGAAATCAACGACGGACACATGGCCATCGTCGAGGCTCAGAAAAAACGGCTCGGCACCAAAAGAGGTTTTATATCTGTTAAATCCAACTGTTCCATTCAAAGCTATGTGCCGGCGCTAAGTCCTTTAAGGCAATACGGAATAAACAAGGTTCTCGCATGCACATATCAGGCGATTTCCGGGGCCGGAAAAAACTTTGAGACATGGCCTGAGATGGTCGATAATCTGATACCTTACATCGGAGGAGAGGAAGAAAAATCCGAACAGGAGCCCTTGAAGGTATGGGGGCATATCGAGAATAATAAGATAGTAAAGGCGCTTTCCCCCTCAATCACAACTCAGTGTCTGCGGGTTCCGGTTACCGACGGACACTTTGCCGCAGTATTCGTAAGCTTTGACAGAAAGCCTTCAAAAGACGAAATACTGCAATGCTGGAAGGATTTTAAGGGCGCTCCCCAGGAGCTGATGCTCCCGTCCGCTCCTAAACAGTTTATACATTATTTTGAAGAAGACAATATGCCCCAGACAAAGCTTCACCGCAATCTTGAAAACGGCATGGCGGTAAGCGTGGGACGTTTAAGAGAAGATACCCAGTACGACTATAAATTCGTCTGTCTCTCTCACAATACATTAAGAGGCGCGGCAGGCGGCGGAGTGCTTATGGCGGAGCTTTATGCCGCCAAAGGGTATTTTGACTGAAGCTCGGTCCCCTACACTTTATAAGGAGAATATCTGATGAGTAATACGATTTTTACAGGTGCGGCAGTTGCTATAGTAACGCCTATGAACAATGACGGCTCGGTTAATTACGAAAAACTCGCCGAGCTTATAGAATTCCAGATAAACGGCAGTACAGACGCGATCGTTATCTGCGGCACAACAGGAGAAGCCTCGACCTTAACCGACGAGGAGCATCTGGAATGTATAAGGTTTACGGTCGAGAAAACAGCAGGAAGAATCCCCGTTATCGCCGGAACAGGAAGCAACGACACCGCCTATGCTGTCGAAATGTCCAAGGATGCCGAAAAAGCGGGAGCAGACGCATTGCTTTTAGTAACGCCTTATTACAACAAAACCTCTCAAAGAGGTCTTGCAGCTCACTTCACGGCCATTGCCGATGCGGTAAATATACCCGTAATACTGTACAATGTGCCTTCAAGAACCGGATGCAAAATTGAAATAAACACCTATAAGGAACTTTCCAAGCATAGAAATATAATCGCCACCAAGGAAGCCTGCGGGGATATCAGCTTTATTGCTCAATTAGCTGCCGAAACCGATCTTGATATTTATTCGGGAAATGATGATCAGGTCGTACCTATCATGTCCTTAGGCGCCAAGGGCGTTATATCGGTCGCTTCAAATATTATCCCCAAGCAAATGCATGACATGACCGCTTTCGCATTAAACGGAGATTTTAAAAAGGCGGCGGAAATGCAGCTCAAGTATTTAGGTATAATGAAAGCTCTTTTCTGCGACGTAAATCCCATACCGGTCAAGGAAGCCCTGAACCTTATGGGTAAGGAAACGGGTGAATGCCGCCTTCCGCTTATAAAAATGGAGCAGAGCAAGACGGAATTACTGAAAGAGGCAATGAAAGAGGCCGGAATAATATAAAAACAGCGAGGACGTTCAAATGATCAACATAGCGATTACCGGTGCCTGCGGAAAAATGGGCAGAGTTATAGCAGCACTTATAAAAGAACGCGCGAACTGCCGCGTATGTGCGGGAATAGATATACGCCCTGTGCAGTACGACGACTTTCCCGTAGTAACAAAGGTCTTTGATCTTTCCGAAAAACCTGATGTCATAATTGATTTTTCTCATCCTTCGGCTTTGGAAGAGCTGCTGACATACTGCAAAATGAAAAACGTTCCAATAGTTATTGCTACCACAGGATACAGTGACGAGCAAATATCCGAAATAAAACTGGCCGCCCAGCAGATACCCGTATTTTTCACCTTCAACATGTCTCTTGGCATAAACCTGTTGTCGGAGCTTGCCAAGCGGGCTGCTGAGGTTCTCGGACCGCAGTTTGACATTGAGATAGTGGAGAAGCATCACAATCTTAAAAAGGATGCTCCTTCGGGAACCGCGATAATGCTTGCGGAAGCTGTAAACTCAGTATTCAAAGGCGAAAAGAAATATGTCTATGATCGACACAATGTCAGAAAAGCAAGAGACAGAGAAGAGATCGGAATAAGTTCAATAAGAGGCGGTACAATAGTCGGGGAACATGACGTCATTTTCGCAGGTCACGACGAGGTGATAACGCTGTCCCACTCCGCACAGTCAAAAGAAGTTTTTGCAGCCGGATCGGTCAATGCGGCTTTATTCCTTAGCAATATGCCCGCAGGTCTTTACGAAATGTCCGATCTGCTGCGCTGATCATTAAAAAGGAGCAAT
This sequence comes from uncultured Ruminiclostridium sp., assembly GCA_910579265.1. Taxonomy (GTDB): domain Bacteria; phylum Bacillota; class Clostridia; order Oscillospirales; family Ruminococcaceae; genus Ruminiclostridium_E. The sequence continues at coordinate 33,205 of CAJTTE010000027.1, forward strand.
CAACGGTATGCCGGATATAAAAGTTTTTGAAGGCGTTACTTCGGTAGTATTTAACGAAAAAATCTCCGATCATATAAGCACCTATGAAATATTTAACAGAATAGGCGAAAACGGAATCGATCTGGATATGATATCCGCGGAGCTTACAATAAACGACACTTTAAGCGTTGGGTTTACGCTTCCCGACGAAGAGCTTCCAAAGCTGCTGACACTTATTAAATCGGAAAGTATCACTACTCCCGCCGTCAACTGCGGAAACGTCAAATTCATTATCAAATCGGAAAAAATGATCAACTGCCCCGGATATGCTGCCCGGATATTCTCGGCTCTCAGAAACGCGGGCTGTATCCCCCTTCTCGTTACAACGGGAGTTGACGAAATCTCTTTGCTTGTAAGAGACAGCGACAGTATTGATGCGGCAAAGGCTCTTGAAACGGTAATCGTTTAAATTTTCAGCAGTCTTGAAATAAACAAAATTTTGATTTGACTTTTTGGAACAGGCTTATAATCCCGTTAAAGGCGATTATAAGGCTGTTTCTTATAAATACGTACAAAAAGTCAGTTAGCTTAAGTAAACTGATCTCGATTTACATTTTTCCGACTAAATCCAACGGTAGGATGCGGGTTTGCGGAGACAGTTATGTAGATAATTTTGTTGATAAGGTGCTGCAAACAGCATAAAACCGTTTTGGTTAGTCAGCACTAACCGCATGTTTTGGATCGATCTTTTTATTTTTTTTAGGAATCGGAGTGGTTAGCTGTGTATAATAACCTTAAACTGCGGAAAGAGGAAGATTTTATTTTAATGTTTGAGAACATTGTACCGGTTCAGAGGGATCGCTCCGCTTCGCTGCACTCTTCTTATGGTATAATAACCTCAAACTGCGGAAAGAGGAAGAATTTATTTTAATGTTTGAGAACATTGTACCTTTTAAGTGGGATCGCTCCGCTTTGC
>CAJTTE010000028.1 GCA_910579265.1 uncultured Ruminiclostridium sp.
GCTTTCTCTCAATATCTTTTTTTCGATTGTCCAATATCTATTGTAGCTCTACAAGCTTTTAAAAGCATTTTTTTAAAAAGTATTGCAAACAAAGGGGATTTATGGTAAAATAACTTGTATATATCCTTTAAAGGAGGAGATTTTATGGGTAAGACAGACAGAGCTACCCTCGACCACATCGCAGAGCTTTCAAAGCTTTCCTTTACCGATGAGGAATCGGAGATCATGGCGGAACAGATGGGAGATATCATAACCCTGATGGATACCATTCGCGATATAGACGTTCAATATGACGACACAAAGGATAAAAACGAAATAGCTTACGATATGCTGCGTGAAGACAGGGCGGAAGAGTCCTTCGCTACGGAAAAACTGCTTCAAAATACCGAAGCCGGCGGCGACGGAAATTGCTATGTGCTGCCTAAGATGATGGAATAAGGTATTTTAGCATCCGGAAAACAACGCTGCGCAAGCGTTATTCTAATATGCCGCAAGGTTTGCTTTGAAAAACAGAGACGCGGACTCGCAGCAGGAGCTTATCCCGCCGGCGGCTATGCAGGTAATTTTAGCGGAAGGGCTTCGGCGGATATGACGAGCATTTTGCCTTTCCCGACAGGGCGGGGGATACTAAGGCGGATCTGAAAACAAAAAAAATATACGATTACGCTAAAAGCATGACTGTTTCTAAGGGAAAAGCGGAGAAATACGAGGGTGGTCCGCAGTTATCCCTTTTAGACAGCTATCGGCAGCCTTTGACGCAAAAAGCGTCCGAGGTCAGCAGAAATCGTGCAATTTGCGTCTTTTCAGACAGAACTAAAATACATTAAAATCTAAGCAGTATGCTAAAGCAATACAACGAAAAGGAATGCTATTATGGATATGACTAAAACCACTCTGAAAAAGCTCAGGGAAATGCTTGACTCCAAAGCAGTCAGCGTAAAGGAGCTTTATGAGGAATGCTATAAATGCACGGATAAGGATGAAAAGCGCATTGGAGCTTTTATCACGCTTACTCCGGAGCAGGCCGAAAAGGACGCGGAAAAGGCGCAGAAAAGGATCGACGCCGGAGAAGCGGGATTTCTTACCGGTATTCCCCTTGCAATCAAGGATAATATCTGTACCGACGGCATCAGAACCACTTGCGCTTCAAAAATGCTTGAGAACTTCGTTCCGCCTTACAATGCCACCGTTATAGAAAAACTCATGGAACAGGACTATGTGTTGATAGGCAAAACCAATATGGACGAATTTGCAATGGGAGGGGCTACTCAAACCTCTTACTTTAAGCGCACCCGCAATCCCAAGAACACCGACTGTGTTCCGGGAGGCTCTTCGGGAGGCTCGGCGGCGGCTGTTTCGGCAGGATTTGTCCCTGCCGCTCTCGGATCGGATACGGGCGGTTCTATTCGTCAGCCCGCTTCCTTCTGCGGCGTGACGGGAATCAAGCCTACCTACGGACGGGTGAGCCGCTACGGACTGGTCGCTTTCGGAAGTTCCCTCGATCAGATAGGACCTATCGCCAATACTGCGGCAGACTGCGGAGAAATACTTAATGTTATTTCGGGACACGACGTTAGAGACGCCACCTCGGCAAAGCTTCCGCCGGAAGATTTCAACGCAAAAACAGGTCGGAGCATCAAGGGAATAAAAATCGCGCTGCCTAAAGAATTTTACGGGGAAGCTGTGGATACAGAAGTAAAGGAAGCGGTTATGAATGCCGCTAAGACGCTGGAAAAACAGGGAGCCGTTCTGGTAAGCTGCGAAATGCCCTCACTTAAGTACGGCATTCCCGCCTACTACCTCATCGCCTGCGCGGAAGCCGCATCAAACCTTTCGAGATACGACGGAATAAAGTACGGTCTAAGAGGGGAAGGAAAAAATTACCGTGAAATGATCCTGGACAGCCGCAACAGAGGCTTCGGAGATGAGGTCAAAAGACGCATACTTCTTGGGAACTATGCATTGTCCAGCGGGTATTTTGACGCTTATTACAGAAAGGCCTGCGCTTTAAGGCAGAGGATAATTGCGGAATATAACACAATATTTGACACAGCCGACGCGGTCCTTACTCCCACCGCACCCTCCGCAGCATATAAAATCGGATCTAACGATACCGACCCAGTTAAGATGTATACGGCGGATATCCTTACCGTACCCGTAAATATAGCGGGGCTTCCCGGAATATCGGTAAACTGCGGCAGCAGCGCAGAAGGGCTTCCCATAGGCATGAGCATTGCGGGCAGGAAGTTCGACGAAAGTACGCTTTTGCAGCTTGCGGACGCTTTCGAGCGCGAATTCAATCCCATATACAGCTAAAATTTCATACGGCCCATACGTAATTAAGGAGTTTTACTTTGCAGGACTTCTGCAAGGATACCGTTTATCATCGTAAACGTATTCTTTCCTCTTAAGGCAACACCGCACAATGATCGGGTGTGAATTGCGCAGTCAGATTTTTCGTCAGCTTGCATAAATTCGACGCAGGAATACTGATGTATTTTAAGGAGAATTTGTGTAAGATGACGGAATATATCGCACGCAAAGCCGTCAGGCGGTCTTTGTGCGGTATTGCCTTAAAGATACATTCTCTTCGCTCTCCGGAAGGAAACCGGGCCTGATTTCCGGAGTAATATACCGAAACCATGCATGACGCGGCTTAACAAAAGCTTGCCTTTTTGCAGAAAAGGTGCGAATAAATCATCTGCGGCTTCGACGCCCGATATTTTTACTTTTTGGAGGCAACCAATGAAGCTTTATCCAACAATAGGACTTGAAATACATGCGGAGCTTTTGACACAATCAAAGGTTTTCTGCACCTGCTCGGCAGAATTCGGAGGAGAGCCCAATTCCCGGTGCTGCCCCGTATGCAGCGGACTTCCCGGAACGCTTCCCGTGCTTAACCAAAGAGCGGTGGAGTATATTATTAAAGCGGGATATGTTATGAACTGTGACATAAGCCGCTTTACCAAATGGGACAGAAAGAACTACTTTTATCCCGATCTTCCAAAGGCTTATCAGATCAGCCAGATGCCGCGCCCGGTATGTCTTAACGGATACGTGGATATCGTATCGGAGGGAGAAGCAAAGCGGATACGCATCAACAGAATACATCTTGAGGAGGATGCGGGAAAGCTTATACATGACGATCAGACGAAACAGACGCTGGCAGACTATAACCGCTGCGGCATTCCCCTTATCGAAATAGTTACCGAGCCCGATTTTCACTCGGCCTCGGACGTTACCGCCTTCGTTGAGAAAATTCGCCTTTTGTTGCAGTATGCGGGAATCTGCGACGGCAAAATGGAACAGGGAAGTCTTCGCTGCGACGTTAACATCTCCCTTGCGGAGAAGGATGCAAAGGAGCTCGGTACAAGGGCGGAGCTGAAAAACATAAACTCGGTAAGAGCAATCGGAAGAGCTATCGAATACGAGATTTACCGCCAGACCGAAATTCTGGAGGGCGGAGGAAAGGTCATTCAGGAAACAAGACGATTCACTGAAAGCGGCGAAACCGTCGCCATGCGTTCAAAGGAGGACGCCCAGGATTACCGTTATTTTCCTGACCCGGACATTCCCCCCATTATTTTCACCGAGGAGGAATTAGAGAATATCAAAAATTCCATTCCCGAAATGCCCGAAAGCCGCCGGGAGCGTTATGTAAAGGAATACGGCATTGCGGAAAACGAGGCGGATTCGCTTATAAACAATAAAGCCGTCTGCTTCTTCTTTGAGGAGGCGTTAAAGAGCTACAACAAACCAAAAAGCGTTTCTTCGTTTATTCTTGTGGAGCTTATGCGAAGAATAAACACGGGAGAAGCGGACATGGATAAGCTTCCCTTTAAGCCTGAGGATTTAGCACGGCTTGTTGAGATAATGGACACCGACAAGATAAACAAAAGCGAGGGCAAAAACATTCTTCGCATAATGCTTGAAAGCGGAAAAACCCCCGACAAAATATGCGACGATGAAAATCTTTGGATAAAAGAAGATCTTGGTCAGGCGGAGGCGGTTATCGATAAGATCATAGCCGATAACCCGAAGCCGGTGGAACAGTACAGAAACGGTGAACAGAAGGTATTCGGATTCCTTATGGGGCAGGCTAACAAGCAGCTTAAGGGAGCGGCTACGCCTGCGGCTATCAAGGAGATACTGGAGAGGAAGCTTAAGGGATAATTAACGACAACTAATACGGCCGCATTCCCTTTTACCGAACCGAGGACGGAAAAAAAGGAGCTAAAAGCATCCGACAAGGCGGATATAACGGAGATTGCCGGTATATTAAAGAAATTTGAGGCTAATCCCGAAGCTGAAAAAAATAGATCAGATCAGAATAGTCGACTGTGAAAACAGCGTAATAACCAAAAAAGTCATCTCTGCCGATGACAGCGACAACACCTTCAAGGAAAAAACAGGCACAAGCGGTGCAGTTTTTGAAATAGCAATCGCGGCATTTATCGCCGCCGTGTTTATTTTTATATGCTTTGCCCGATGATGTGAGAAAGAGAGAATAATATGGCGCTTCCGAAATTCAAAGAAATGACTCAGGATAAAACGGTTATCCCCGACTGGGCAAAATATATGAGGCCCGAAGAATTTATAAGCTACTCCGTCACCTATAAGGGCAAGATATACTATGAGCTGTTTGACGAGCACGTTTTTCATTGCGGGGAAACGGGGGATATCAGGTATTATGTTTACGATCCGGTAAAACACGGAAAACCTTCCGATAAAAAATATCCCGTCCTTATGTTTTTTCACGGGGCAAGCAACGCTCTGATGGGTATTGACTGCATAATGTGCTGCGGTGCGGAGCAGTTTGCCTCACCCGAGTATCAGGAAAGAATGGGAGGAGCGTATATCGTTGTTCCCGTTGCAAACGAAAAGAGAAACGAAAACGGTAATATCGAGGGCGCTTGGAGCAACTTTGACATTCCGTATCATATTCCCGTTAAGGGTATATGGGACAGGGTCATGAACGAATACCCGGATAATGCGGGAAGTAAAATAATCTTGGGCGCTTCCTCCGGCGGAGCGTTTACTTGGAAGCTGCTTGAAGAATACCCCGATTATTTTGACGGGGCAATGCCCATTGCTTCGGGATATATTCCGGACAGTGCGGCGCTTGATAAAATTGCGGAGAGTAAAACAAAAATACTTGTCGCCCACGGCAGACACGATGAGATGGCAGACTTTGAGGAATGCGTTGAACCTTATCTTGAAAAGCTGCGGACAATGAAAAACACGGAGCTGTTTCTCCCGGAATGGGTCTATAACGGAGACGGAGGGATAGCTTCGGTATTCTACGGCTTCGAAATGGGACAGCACTGTATGATAAACTGGGTTCAGTCGGATCTGAGGTTTGACGACGGGAAAGCGGCAGAGGGTTTTCCCTATGACGGAGTGACGGAGTGGGTGAAGAAAGTTTAAGTTTATAGCCGACTGCCATTATGCTCCTTCAAAAAAATTTTGGATTTTATTTTAAAGGAGGCTGACTGTTTCGTGACCAATCATAAAATTATTTTTGGGGATAGCAGACAACTGAATAAGCTTGACGATAAATCCGTGGATTTGATTGTAACTTCTCCTCCTTACTGGCAGCTGAAGGATTACGGAATAGATGATCAAATAGGTTTTAACGACAGCTATGAAGATTATATAAACAATCTTAACTTTGTATGGCGGGAATGCAACAGAGTGCTTAAAGACGGCTGCCGCATGTGTATCAATATAGGAGATCAGTTTGCACGCTCGGTTTACTACGGGAGATATAAGGTAATTCCTATAAGAACGGAAATTATTCGTTTTTGCGAAGCCTTGAAAATGGATTATATGGGAGCCGTTATTTGGCAAAAAACCACCACAATGAACACTTCCGGAGGGGGAGCGGTTATGGGAAGCTTTCCTTATCCTCGAAACGGCATTTTAAAAATTGATTATGAATTTATTCTTATATTTAAAAAACTCGGAAATTCACCTAAACCCTCAAACGAGCAAAAAGAACTGTCAATGATGACTAAGGAGGAATGGAACAAATACTTTTCCTCGCATTGGAATTTTAACGGAGTTAAACAAAACGGTCATATTGCAATGTTTCCGGAAGAGCTGCCAAAGAGGCTTATAAAAATGTTTTCCTTTGTGGGCGAAACGATATTCGACCCGTTTTTGGGAAGCGGCACTACCTCGCTTGCGGCAAAAAATCTTGGCAGAAATTCCGTAGGATATGAGATCAATCGTGATTTTAAAAGCTTGATAAGCGAAAAATTATGCGAAAAACAGCAGTCTTTTTTAACCGACTCGGAGGTTGAATTTATTGAGGACGATAGTGATTTAAAGCTTGATATAAACAGTCTGCCTTACGTTTTTTGCGATCCTCATAAGATAGACAAAAAAACAGATATTAAAAAACGTCAATTCGGTTCAAGCATTGACGGCAGCAAAATCACAACAAATGATTTGTATTCGGTTAAAGACGTTATATCACCCGAGCTTATTTTGCTTTCAAACAACCAAAAAGTAAGGCTTTTGGGAATAAAATCAAATCAAGAGCATTACAGCGATGCTGTCGCTTTTTTAAAAAACAAATTCAAAAAAAGAAAAGTGTATTTAAAGCTTGACAGCAAGACCTTACAGCAGGGCAATGATATTATGGCGTATGTTTACCTCGACAACAAAACATTTGTAAACAGGCATTTGCTTCGAACCGGATTTGTCAGCTTAGATACGGGACTTGATTATATTTACAAGAATAAATTTAAGGAAGATATTAAAAATGCCTAAGGAATGGATACTTAACAGCGCCACAAACCGATTCCAACTTAATTTTAAAAGAAATGTCGGCGCTACATCCGAAGCGATACGGGAATGTCAACCCAAAAGTCTTGAGGAGTGGAGAAATTACTATTTTGAAAATGTCCGCGCGGAAGCGCATATTAACGAGCTTGGAAAAAAGCTTTATGTTAAGATAACTGAAGTGTTGACTGCCGAGATAGAAGAAATTACCGAAGAAGACTGCATCAATTATATTAAAGCTCTTGTTATTGACAGAACCTACGATGGCTATGTCAGCGAAGTCGATACGATTTACGGACAGCTTCAGGAGCTTCTTGAAGTAAAAATCTCTCCCGCACCCGATAAATGGGACAGATTGTATAACGTGGACTTTTTTATCAAGATTGGAGAAAAATATATAGGACTGCAAATTAAGCCTGTTTCAAAAGCTCCGAGTATTCCCGAAATTTACAAGGAATACGAAATACAGCGCAAGACCCATGAAAAATTTCAAAAGGAATACGGAGGAAAAGTCTTTTATATTTATTCGCATAAATCGGAAAATAAAAAGATTATTTCAAATACGGAAGTTGTGAAGGAAATAAAGGAAGAAATGAAACGTCTTTCAAAAATAATAAATACAATCGGAAAGGAACAACACCAATGATAAAAGAAAACATCTACCGTACCCACACCACCGGAATGATCGGAGAGGACTGCCTGGACAGGACTGTCCGCGTCGCGGGATGGGTAGAGAATATCCGCGACCACGGAGGCATCAAGTTTATCGACCTACGGGATCACTACGGCATCGTACAGATCACAATGCAGCAGAACGAACAGCTTCTTGAGGGTATACACAAGGAATTTGTAATTTCAGTGGAGGGTAAGGTCATAAACCGTGATCCGTCTACTTATAATGACAAAATAACTACAGGTAAGGTCGAGATAGTTGCGGAAAGGTTAGAGGTGCTGGGCAGCGTTTACGAGGCCCTGCCCTTTGAGGTCGATTCCTCCAAAAACAGCAACGAGGATATCCGCTTAAAGTACCGTTTTCTTGATTTAAGAAACAGGAAAATGCACAATAATATTGTTTTTCGCTCGGAAATCATGCAGTTTATGAGGGAAAAAATGATAGAAGAGGGATTTTTAGAGCTTCAGACTCCCATTCTCTCCACCTCCTCCCCAGAGGGCGCAAGAGATTTCCTTATACCCAGCAGGCGTCATCACGGCAAGTTCTACGCATTGCCCCAGGCGCCTCAGATATTTAAGCAGTTATATATGGTTAGCGGCTTTGACAGATATTTTCAGCTTGCCCCCTGCTTCAGAGATGAGGATGCAAGAGCGGACAGAACGGCGGGCGAGTTTTATCAGCTCGACTTCGAGATGGCCTTCGCGACACAGGACGATGTTTTCGACGTTGCGGAAAGGGTCTTCCCCGCAATACTGAGCAAATTCACAAGCAAGGAATTTTCCCCCGCTCCCTTCAGACGCATCCCTTACGAGGAAGCCATGCTGAAATACGGCACGGATAAGCCCGATCTCAGAAACCCTCTTGAAATCATCGACATCTCCGACTTATTTGCCGAAAGTGACTTCAAGCCCTTCAGAGGCAAGACGGTAAGGGCGATAAACGTTCCCGGAATGGCCTCAAAAAGCAAGAGCTTCTTTGAGAAGATGGAAGAATACGCACTTTCCATCGGCATGAAGGGTCTGGGATATATCAAGGTGGACGAAAGCTTCAAGTATTTAGGCCCCATCGACAAATTCCTTACCGATGAGAACCGTGCCGCGCTTAAGGAAAGGGCAAAGCTCAATGTTGGGGACGTGCTTTACTTTATTGCGGACAGCAGGAAGAATGCGCCTAAGTTTGCGGGACAGATACGCAGCGAGGTTGCTGAGAGAATGGATATCATCGACAAATCCCGCTTCGAGATATGCTGGATAGTGGATTTCCCCATGTATGAGGAGGACGAAGAAACGGGCAAGCCCGTCTTTACACATAACCCCTTCTCCATGCCTCAGGGCGAGCTTGAAGCCCTTAATACCAAAAAGCCCGAGGATGTGTTGGCTTACCAGTACGACTTAGTCTGCAACGGTATCGAGCTTGTTTCGGGAGCCGTAAGAAACCATAAGACGGACGTAATGGTCAAATCCTTTGAAATTGCGGGTTACACCGAGGAGGACGTTAAGGCTAAATTCGGTTCACTGTACAATGCATTCAAGTATGGCGCGCCGCCTCACGCGGGTATGGCCTTCGGCATAGACAGAATGATAATGATGCTGCTCGGAGAAGAGAGCATAAGAGAGGTCATCGCCTTCCCGCTTAATTCCAACGCTCAGGATCTGCTTTTGGGAGCGCCTACCGAGGTGACGGAGCAGCAGCTCAGAGAAGTGCATATCAAGGTCAGGGTCAAGCCGGGCGAGGAAAATAAATAATAAATAAAAAAGGGGCGAAGCCCGCTCTGTTTTTCGGTTCCTTTTGCCATAGAAAAAAACCGGGGTTTGGAGCAAAGTCCCGTGAAGCGTTTTGTCAAGTGCTTTTTTGAGCTATTGACAGAAAACTTTTCAGAGCGGCGGAAAACGGGTCAGGAAAAGGGGCGCAAAACGCGCCTGTGAACGTTTAGAAGCCGCTTTCGCGGGTGGATGGTAAAACCCTTGACCGGTGGGTTTTCATGTCTGAAACACCTTAAAAATCAAGCCTTTTCAAGCCCTATTGCGTAACATTTCTTCTGTTCTTCGGGAGGGGCAGGGGGCGCGGAGACAGAGCCGCCGCATAACCTGCCGGCAGCAGCCGCAGTAGTGCAGACGGTTTTGCCGAATGCAGACGGTTTTGCCGTTAGAATAAAGCAAGCGAAAGCGGGGACAGGATTATAAAATCCTGTCCCCGCTTTCGTCAGAGAAACGGCAACGGCAAAAATCCAGACGGTCAAGGGTTTAGTCAAGGGTTTAAGAGCGGAGATTTTTTGCGCACTTTACGAAAAAATACTACTCGTCCATTGACGGTCCGGATAGGCGGAACGGACGTAGAACGGGGAATTGTTTTTCGTGATCGGGTATGATATAATTTTTTCCGGTGCAGACCGATAAATCGGGATCTATAGAACGGGGTGAAAAAATATGGATATTAAAAAAAGCGACGAGGAATTGATTGAGGCTCTTGTCAGAGCTGCTAATGCTGCTTTCTTATCTTTAAAAGAAACCACGAAAGAACATTTTTATTTTTACGTATTTGTGTTTGATGAGGGACTGCATCCGTATATTTCGGCATGGTCTTACGAAGCCTTGAAAAAATCAATTATTGAGCAACAAATATCTGATGATAAAAAAAGCTGGTGGAAATGGGACAGCGCGGATTCTCCCTATGCTGTTTATGGGTATGACGAATTTTTTGGAGAAGTGAGTGAATTGTTAGATAAAAGAGCAAGCGAACTATCAGATGATGAACTTTATGAGAGCGAGTGGACTGCTCGAATTGATTTTATGGAAGAGGCCATGAAGCGGCTTGACACTTCTGGTTTGTTTGGAACTGGGAAAGAACGGGAAGGTGTGGTTATTAATGTAGAGCAAGCACCACCTGATGATGATGGCACAGAGTATAACAGAGCATTGCGATTAAATCCTCCTTCAGCCTTATTGTCTGAATATTTAGAAACATGTGAAACTCCAGAAAATGCTTGAATTTTGCTGTGACAGCAACTTCATGTTTATCAGTCAAATAAAAGTCCAAAACAGGGCGGCGGGATAGCCCGCCGCCCTGTTCGTTATCGCTCCATATCCTGCGTCCTGCGGGGCTGTTGTTCTCTCTGTTCCTGCCGCAAGATATTGTAAACGCTCTTTCTGATTTTCTCCGCTTCTTTTACTTCCTCTTTCAATGCAAGATACCGCTGATTGAGTGTTTTCCTCCCGGCGGTCAGCTTGGTGTATTCTTCTTTCCATGTTTTTACTGGAAGGGCAGTCTTGCCGTTCATCACACCTTTGAGATAATCTTTCGCCGCCGTGAACAGGATTTGCTCGGCTTCGGTCAGCGGCTTCTTTCCCTTGTACTTGAAATAAATGTCGGCTTGCTCTAAGTGCTTCTTCAGAGCGGCAAGCCGCCGTTCAACGGGTTTCAGCTTGCCTTGGATATCCGGTTGTTCCCCCTATCATGGACTTGAATTTTTCATCAAGCTTTGTCATATCCATGATGCTGTTGGCTTGCAGGAAGTTCAGCATATTTGCCGCGTTTTTGAGATTATAAAGGGATTGGGAATATCCCGGCTTTCCCGTCTGTGCCTTGGATGACAAAATGCTTTGGATATAGCAAGGGCGGGCGGGTAGGAAAAAGCGTATGAAAAACTATACAAAAACCGTAGGTGCTACGGCAACTCACAATCTGTCCAAACAGGAATCATCATGGGTTTTTAGGCATATTTTACCAACCGCCAACGGTTGAGTTAAAATTTCATGACTTGCTTTTCGCACCAGCCGGCCTGTGAAGCTTTGCCTTGACTTCGGCAAAATTTGCTCAAAAATCCACCCGCCGCTCCTATGCGGACAGGTTCTTACATGTAAAGCACGGCAGACGGTAATGTATCCCAAAAAAACGCGGATAAGACCAAAGGTCATCCGAACTTCCGCAATATATACGATCTCCACTAATTTAAGATGCCCTCGCCTTAAAAAACGCCCGGGATACCCATGCATTTCCGCGCTTTTTTTAAATATCAGCCCGTTTATGGAAATTGTTCTTAATTGCTTGAATTTCAGATACACCGGCATGATCTTATCCGCATGTTTTTTATTTTATAATCAACACAGCTTCATAACAAGCCTCACCCGTCAGAAAGCATTTGTCCAAAGTTTAAAATAATACCGCAGACCCTTTATAAACAGAAATAATGATCTCCTATCACCTTTACGACCTCGCGGCTGTGCATATATTCGTCACCGGTTTTATCCGGGTTAAAATAATAAATGCAGCCGCCGGTAGGATCCCAGCCGGACAAGGCATCTCTCGCAGCGTAATATGCGGATTCGGAAACAGGCTCGTTAAACTGACCGTCTATTATTGCGGTAAAAGCACCGTTTTGATAAATAACACCCTGCAATGTGTCCGGGAAGGACGGATGCTCTATACGATTACATATGACCGCGCCTATGGCTACCTGACCCACATAGCTTTCTCCTCTGCCTTCGGCGGAAATTATACGAGCCAAAAGATTTATATTAGCATCGGTTGCGGTAGGGAATGCGCCTATGGAAATTCCCATTTTCTTCAGAGTAGCTTCATCGGCAATTCCGGTTTCGGGAAGATTGTTGCTTCTCTGGTATGCCCTTAAAGCCGACTCTGTGGCCGTTCCGAAATATCCGGTTATTTCTCCTTTAAACAAGCCCCATTCCTGCAAAACTCTTTGTATCTCTTCAACCTCCGTGCCTTGTGAGCCCTGCTGAGAATAAACCGGCAGTGTAACCGTTTTCGAGATACCTGAAAGTAAAAAGCAGAACACCAATGCCGTTAAAGATATTTTAAAAAAAATATTTATCTTGCTTGCCGTTTTTTTTCTTTCATTCATATTTCAATCGATCCTTTCAGACAGATATTACCTTGGTTTTGCTGTTATTTATTTGTAATTCCGCCGGAAATATTCGTCAACCGTGATTTTGGAAAAATTTGAAATATTTTGCTTAGGGTATTGACAAGTAAACTTGGCAGCGTTATAATAATGACAAGAAAACTTGGCAACCGATCCGGAGGTGTTATATATGAATAAGGAAGAAATTTTATCAAAGGCACAAGCGGAAAAAAAGGACGAAATGCAAAGCTTCATACTTGATAAATCCATGCGCTGGACATATCTTGTCATGATATTTACGGCGGGAATATTTATGATCTTCAAATCTTTTCATGACCAGCCTACAACAGATATATGCTCTATGTTATGCTGCTCGGTTGCCGCAGGACATATTTACCGATTTATTAAAACAAAGGAAAGGTTTTATATCCTTATGGGCATAAGTACGGCATTATTAGGCATAACCGCCGCAATAAGATTTTTTATGGAATATTAAGGAGGAAGGCATTTTGAATAAGGATGAAATACTTAAAGCCAGCAGAAACGAAAATCAAAACAGAGATATCTACGGTATTGAAATAATCAGAAAAGGGCAGCGGATAGGCGGACTTATCGGGCTTATAGCCGCTTTTACTCTTATGTTTACGGAACGCATCATATTGGAGAACGGCACAAACTACGGATACTTTCTTATAATTTTTTCGGCAGCGGCAGGACTTTTTATATACAAAGCCGTAAAGCTGAAAAAGAAGCATGAAATAATGATAGCGTCGATTTACATTATAATGGCTGTTTATTCCGCCGTAATGGTTGTTTTGGGATACATCGGGTGAAGGATGGACGATAAATTAATACTAAAAAACCGCCTGAAGGAAGCGCGAACGGAAAAGAAAATGTCTCAGTCCGAATTGGCGCAGACAGTGGGCGTTTCCAGAAATACCATAAGCTCAATAGAAACGGGACAGTTTTGCCCTACGGCAAAGCTGGCGCTCATTTTATGCACTGCGCTGGATAAGAAGTTTGAGGAGCTGTTTTATTTCGGTTAAAAAATGATAAAAGCGTATCGGAACTCGCTTTCAATTTGCCGTACAATGCGTTAAAAACCATTAAGATGAATAGCCGCATTTGCCTATACCCGTATGGGCAAGCAAAGCAGACCATCAAGGCAATACCGCAGAATGACCGCCTGACGGCTTTGCGTGCGGCTTGCTTGCATATTTTCCTTTATCTTACACAAATTCTCCTTGAAATACGTCAGTATTCCTACGTAGAATTTATGCAAGCTGACGAAAAATCTGACCGCGCAATTCACATGCAATCATTGTGCGGTGCTGCCTTAAATAATAACAGGAGAAAAGCATTACGGTAAGAACGGCAAGCATATCCGTTCGGACATAACCCGAAATAAAAGAACCGGCGGAAGCAATACATAAAAATTCGGCCATTCCTATGACCAATGCGGCGGGAGCTTTTTAACACAAATAGTTTTACGTCAAGCCATACCCTTGATATAAAAATAACTGATAAAAACCCGGTTTTTAATTATTCGATAAAGGATAAATTTGGGAAGGAGACCGGTAAGGCCGTTAACCAAGTTGAAGCCGGAAATTTTTATAACGATGAGGTGATCGACCGTGAACTAAAAAATTTAGCTTATAAAATAAAATTTATATATCCGCCTCAAATCAGAGCGTATCCGCAAACGGTACAATCACGCTAAAGCATAAAGATTTCAAGAAAAAAGGGTTGAAAAACCTTAGTATTTCGTAGTTATCCCTTGGGATATCTATCGGCATTTTCTGGTGCGGAAAATGTACGCAGTCAGTAGGGATCGTGAAATTTGCGGCTTTTCAGACAGTCCTTGTAAAAACTCAAAATTCATTTTCCCTTGACTTGAACACCGTGTCGTACCTTATACTTATCCCGAAAGGAGAAATACCGCTATGAACGATATGACAGTGAGCGAGGTTTCAAAAGATTTCGGGGTTTCTACCCGAATGCTCAGATATTATGAGCAGGAGGGACTTATTTCCAGCAAGAGGCGGGAAGATTACGCATACCGCATTTATGACGAAAATGCCGTAAGACGTCTGCGGCAGATACTGTTGCTGCGGAAGCTTCGCATCCCCTTAAAGCAGATAGGAATAATACTGAACTCCGCGGATAAATCCGAAACCGTCACAATCCTGATCAACAAGATCAATGAGCTTGAAGATGAAATATCCTCTCTTAAAGTAATCCGAGACATACTATCCGAAATAGTCAGCAAAGGCGGGGAAGGAATAAACAATCTTCTTGAAGCTAAGCTGATTTCCGCCGTTCAAGGTCTTTATCCTTCAGATAATCTGTTAAAGGAGAATATTTCCATGAACCAAGAAAAAACAAATAAGCTCGACCGTCTCGAAAAAGCGAGCGAAACAGTCGAAAGGATAAGCAGCGACATAAGGATAATCCGTCTTCCCCCATTTACCGTCGCCTCCAATCACTATATCGGAAGAGATCCGGAGGCGGTAGTTGACAAGCCTGTTGACAAATTCATAAGAGAAAGCGGACTGTACAATATTAAGCCCGATTCAAGACTTTTCGGCTTTAACCACCCCAACCCCGGAGTATTGGAGGAGGGCATTCACGGCTATGAGGTGTGGGTCACGATCCCCGACGATATGGAAGTTCCCGCGCCGTTGGTAAAAAAGCGCTTTGAGGGAGGTCTGTACGCCGCACTTACGATCAGGTTCCCGGATTTTCACCGCTGGGCAGATCTTGAAGCCTGGGTAAAAAACAACGATATTTACGAGCTGAATTACAGCGAACAGGGCTTTGAAATTATGGGCGGCTGTCTTGAGGAGCATTTGAACTGGGTATATTCCTCCCATATGGGCTGGCCGGAAAACGGCATTGACGGACAGCTGGATCTATTGATGCCCATTAAAAAAAGAGGGGAATAAAATGACGGAAAGTGAAAAGTGCATAAACGAGCTGCATGAGCTTGGACTTCAAAACGGCGATGTTGTAATGGTTCATTCCTCTATGAAGGCGTTGGGCACAAAAAGAAGGCCGGAGGAAATAATAAACGATATTCAGTCAGCGTTAGGGGAAGAGGGAACGCTTTTAATGCCTGCCCTTACCTATGAAAGCGTTACTCCCGAAAATCCGGTTTTTGACAGCGACAGGACGGAACCCTGCATCGGTCTTTTGCCCCTTGTTTTTTGGAAAATGCCCGATGTTTTGCGCAGCGTTAATCCCACACATTCGGTATGCGCCCGGGGAAGGCTTGCTCATACCATGACAGCGGGTCATATTATGGACGATACGGCAGTAGGTCCTCACTCTCCGTTTATGCTGCTTCCGAAATTCAAGGGTAAGCTGCTTTTTATCGGCGACATCTTAAACTCCTGCACGTTTATGCACGGAATAGAAAATATAGTCAAGCCTCCCTATTTACGAAAAACTTCCGATACCGAGTATACCGTAAACGGTATTGCCAGAACTTACAAGGGATATGACGATTTCGGCTGGGGGTCTGAATTTCAGCGTATAGAACGGATATTGGAGGAGCCGGACATCCGCAAGGGAAAATTGGGCGAAGCAAATGCTTATCTTATAGATACAAGGGCATTGCTTGCTTCAGCACTTAATAAAATGTGCGCCGAGCCTTATGCCTTTGTGACGGATATTTCCGCGTGGATTTGAGATAACACTTATGTATCTTATTTTAACAAGAACTTCAAAATAATAATATCACCTGTTTTAGCGGGAATATCAGATCTATGATCCACACAACGGCAAAGTAAAAAAACGGAACGGATCCTCCTGCGGGTGCAGCTTCTCCGGCCGTTCCACAGGCGGAAGCCGTCACGACGAAAACAGCGTGAGCTTTTAAAAACGATCTGTATAATAAATACAGCGATCCAATAACAATCCACCATATTTCGGCAATCCAGCTTGCATATAGTTTCGCAGTCATATTACCTTCACCCCGCTCTGTGCAAGTTTAATTGCCTTCTTTTTGTCAGATCATCGGAATGCCGTAATTATTGGATATGCAATAAACAAAGCCTACCGTATGATCAATTTGTCTAAGATTCCCCTAAAAAAGGTTTTTCGACAACCGAAAGGACTGCTGCAACCGCAGCAGTCCTTTGTTCTTAATACTTTTAAGGCAATAGCTTAGACCATCTCCACAGGTATCCATATCTCGCTGTACTCCTCGTCAAGATAGACCTCCAAGTCATAATCTCCCGCAAGCCTGTAATCCTTGCAATTGGGCATCCATTCGTTCCAAATTTTCGTATTGACGTTTTGCAGCGCCTCCGGCAGCTTTCCCTTACAGGGAAAAGCCGCATAGGTCCCCGCAGGGACAGTCCATGTAATAAAACCCTCGGGAATACCCTTTTGGGGAATATAGTTGTCGGCAATAATATAGTCGAAGCTTTCCTGTCCGTATGTCCCCAAACATATTCCGTACATGCCCATAAGCTCCTTGCTGTTTAAGGTCATGTGCTCCTGCCAAAACTTTGGGATCTCCTGATAGGAGGTTTCAAAGCTAAAGCTTTTTTTCCTGCCCATAACGGTAAACGCAGGCTTTTCAATTATTTTGTACTCCATAACCGTACCACCTTCCAATGTTAATTTGATTTTTAAGGGCATAAAGGTTTGAAGCTTTCGCCCCTTTTCCTTAGCGGCCGAAGGGGAAATTCCGTGAAATTTGGCGAAGGCCTTCGCAAAGCTGTCGGGGCTGTCATAGCCGTACTTGACGGCAACGTCTATCACCTTGCTTTCTCCCAAGGAAAGCTCCTGTCCCGCAAGACTGAGCCGACGGCAACGAATATATTCACCCAGGGTATAGCCGCAAAGCGAATGAAAAATTCTGCGAAAATGAAATTCGCTGATAAACGCTTTTGCGGCTATCTCCTTAGGATCAAGCTCCCGGGTAATATTGTCCTCAATATACGCCAATGCTCTTGATATGCCTTCAACTAAGCCTGTCATACCGAATCCACTCCTTTATTTCCTTGACTGCATTTATATTTTAACCTTTTTTAGGCGGTATTTCCCGACTTTTTTTGCTCTTTACCTTAAAAGGGCACCGTAAAATATTAAGGATACATATTAAATGTCGCTTTTTAATAAAGGTCAAGCGATCCTTAGATGCTTTATCAGACGGATTTTTGTTTTTTAAAGCAGAATAAGCCGTCTTTTTCTGATTTTTTTGCATAAGAAAACTGCCGCATAGGCACACGGCAGTTTTTATTCGTACAAATTATAATTAATATGTATATGGCAGATATTAATACCTGGACTGGCTTTCAAGCTCAATAAGATTTCTGAGGACCTTCTTAAGAGTTTCCTTAAGAGCAGCCTGCTCCTTAGCGGAAATTCCGTCCATCATTCTTTCTTCAACCATGTTGCAGTGTTCAAGAATAAACGCATACTGCGATTTTCCTTCTTCAGTAAGGAAAACTCTTACCTGACGCAGATCGGAAAGGTTTGCCTCGCGGCGGATAAGATTGTCAGCTTCCATTCTTGCTAATGTAACAGAAACGGTAGGAGCGGAAAGACCAGTTCTTCTTACCAGATTAAGCTGCGAAATCCCGTCTTCAATGGAAAGACACATAAGTATTTTTCTATTACCCTGTGACAGGCCTCTCTGCTCGGACTCACGTCTTACGGTAAGACTGAACATTTTCGCAATGTCGTTAAAGTACATTGACAGTGCAACATCATCGGTCTCAAGTAAGTTTCTTGTTTTTCTGCCATAGCCTCTTTCTACCATCATTTTAATACTCCTTTTTCTGATTTGATTTTGTGTTTCAAAAATCATTGTATTATTGATTTTTGCTTGCCAAGGAAATTCTTTATAATGTAAATAATAGTATACTTTTTGATTTTTGTCAAGGGGTCTTTTGTGAAAGTTTTGTGAAAACTCAAAATAAATTTCCAATATTTGGGCGGTTTAAACGGTTTTTTTTCCGGTTGAGTTTTTTTATTCAAATTGTAACCGAATTGTAATTGAAATTCGGAGTATATAATGCTATAATAATCCGAGTGAGACAATTCAACTAAGTTTTACAAGCGGGGTTTTATTTGTTTATGCGAAAAACAATGAGCTTTAAAAAATACCTAATTTATGCCGCTTATTCTTTTATAAGCGGATTTATTCTGGCTTCCGGCATTACTCTTTATACAGCCGCATATACGGGCAGCAATATTTTTTATATCCAATCGGCAGGTGAAATAAAAACCGTATTCCTTGTTATACTCTGGATGATATTTTCACTGATGCTGTTTCTCGTTTTTAAATTGCGGAAAAGCGTTTACCGATGCTCGATCCCTCTGTCGCTGTTTATTTTTTCAATGCTGAGCCTATGGAACGTAAAAAGTCAGTATCCGTATTTTTATATCGTCCTTGCCGCAACGGTCATAGGAGCAACTCTTGTTTACAAGGAGATCTTCCATGACAGAAGAATAAACTTTCTGAAGGGAAAGGGACTATATATCACGGTTCTGATAATGACAACTGCCATGACGTCAATACTGACAATGGGAAATATAGTCAGAATGTACACATTCAATTCCTCCACCTTTGATTTCGGACTGTTCGCCCAGATGTATGAGTCAATGGCTACCGATTTTTCCCAGAACACCACTCTTGAAAGAAACGAGCTTCTTTCCCATTTCGCGGTCCACTTTTCACCGATATATTATTTGCTTCTTCCTTTCTATATGATATTCCGCCGTCCGGAATTTCTTTTTGCCGCTCAGGCGGCCGTTTGCTTTTCGGGTATCATACCCGTTTTACTGTTATGCAAACGCTGGAAGTACCGTGAAGGTGTGACTCTTCTTATCAGCGCCGTTTTTCTTTGTTATCCGGCATTTACGGGCGCATGCTTCTATGATTTTCACGAAAATGTCTTTCTTGTTCCGCTGATACTCTGGCTTTTGTATTTTACGGAAAAAAACAGCAATATCGGAATGTGCGTCAGCGCATTACTGCTTTTATGTGTTAAAGAGGACGCAGGTCTTTATATAATTTTTATCGCTCTTTATGCTTTGTTCAATAAAAAGATCAGAAAATTCAACGCCGTCTGCCTTCTGCTAACCGGAGTATTCGGATTTATTTCGGTTACGGCATTTATAAATGCTTACGGAGAAGGCATAAAGGTTTCAAGGTATGATATTTTCCTTTACGGGAATCAAAGCTCGCTTACGGATGTGGTTATAAACGTAATAAAAAATCCAGCTTTCTTTTTCAGTAAGCTGCTCAATGAAAACAAGCTTGTTTTTCTCCTTCAGATGTTCCTTCCTCTCCTGTTCATCCCAATGAGAAGCAGACGGCTTTCTGATTGGCTTCTTATTGCTCCGCTGATACTTATAAATCTTGCCACGGATTATACCTATCAGTCGGACATCGGTTATCAGTATGTTTTCGGTACCGGAGCCATCCTTATTTTCCTGTTTGTAAAGAATTTGCGATACAGCAAAACAAAAACCAAAGTCGCCGCCGCGGCATTTATGGCTTCGGCTATCTGCCTTGTGGGTCATAATATGCCGAAATACCGTTATATTGACAGACTTGCAGGTAATGGCGGAGATTATTATGCAGCAGCCCGTCAGGTGCTCTCGGAAATACCGAGGGATAAAACGATATATGCCTCTACCTATCTTACGCCGTTTCTTTTTGACTGCAAAGAGGTTTATATGTATCCGCCCATATATAATAAACAGCTTACCGGACTTGACTATGTGATACTTGACAGCAGGGGAGCCGATGAAACGGAATTTTCAACGCTGATTCGGGATTTTGAAGACGACGGATATGAAATAGTCAACAACCAGACGTTCATAACGGTCTTAAAGCTTAAGGAAAACAAATAAAAACGGAATATGTCCGCCTTTTAAAGGGTATGAAACAAAACCGCCGCTTAAGCGATGGTTTGCGCCGACTCTAAAAGCTCCAAGCACAGGTCCGTCCCTTAAGGTATATTTAAGCTCTGATATAGCATTATTATCGCAGACAGCCGCCGAAGCGGCTGTTTATTTTTTTCCTTTAACACTGCTTTAACTCTTGATCCGCAGATTTTTCTGCTATGACACAAATAACGACTTCTTTTTTTCGAAATCGCGTTTTAAATCAAAAATCCACCGACTCTTTAAGAGATCATCCGCCGCACCCCTACGGCCGGTTCCTTATAGGTATTTCGGCGGGTATACAATCCTCCGCCGAAATACCGAAAGGCAGCGCTCTGAGTTTATTAGAAAACCCGTAGCGCTGCCTCAGATTGAATTGTGATACCAAACAAAAAGGATATGTTGAATTTTAACAAGTGCGCAAATCGTATTATTTTATATCACATTATTAAAAAATGTTAAGCTTTCAAAAATATATCGCACTTGAACCTAAAAGAGCGATCACTTATAACCGCACCCTGCGAACGGAATGGGGTCACTTTCTCTTCCTGCTGAAAAATACTGCGCCGGCCGCGATTACGGCAATGCCGCCAACGGCAGTCACGCCTGCGGCACCTGTATTGGGGGTGTTTTTATCATTGCCTGTAGGCTTCTGAACGTCGCCCGCTGCATTGTCGGTTATATCGGCGGTAACGTCGGATTTCGTATCCGACATGGCGGGAGAGGTGTCGGCGGCTTCCGAATCAGAAGCGGCGGGATCAGGAGGAGCAACATTCTCCGTATTTGAGACAACAGGAGCTGGATCGTCTTCATGGGAGCGCATCTTTGCAAAGAATTCCTTCCGTTCGTTGTCAATCCAGCTTTGCGTTATTGCGTGTTCTACTCCCTCGAAGCGGCGAAACACAATCTTATCGTTTCCAAGTGCCGCAACGGCGTTCTTGAATTCCTCCATTTTATCTGGAGAGTGTACATCGTCAAGGTCTCCAACGCAAATATACATTAGGATATCTTTGAAGCACTCGGGATGATTCATCGGCGCAATGGCCGATGTAAATTCCCACATCTCTTCCTCTACCCATATCGGTGTCAGCCCATTTTGACCCTTATTAAAGCAATCCCAGGAAGACCCCTCGTGCGTAGTGTCCGCACTTGCGTTTTCGATACAGATTGCCGTGGGCTTATACTTTCCGTAAATCGTGTAAAATTCCGAAATATTTCCGCCCATGGAAAAACCGGTCAGCCCGAAATTTTTCGCATCAACGTCAGGTAAGGTGTTGTAATACTCAATCAAAACATCAATATCCTTAACCGTTTCCATCCATGCGGCAGGTGCTTGAAGAGGACCGTCCTGAGATTCCCCGCTGCCTGCGCAGTCTATGGACACAACGCAGACGTTCTCCGCTGCCATTTCGAACGCAGTCCACATATCTTTGTGCCAGCCGCCGCCATGGATCTGAATTACAAGCGGTTTAAGTTTTCCGTCATCCTTCTTGGCCTCGTAAAGCGGTATTCCGTCAATTTCCAGGTTTCTTATCGAATATCCCTCGCCTGTACAATAGTCGTAACCGTCCTTTTCCTCATCGGGAATCGGCATTTCCTTGACCTGCCTGTAAAATTCATCGATTTCCGTTTGGAACGGTACAGGTTCCGTAGAATAGTCCTCTGGTCTTGTCCCCGATGCAAGCACCGGTGCGGGAGCATTGGCGTATTTTTCCTCCTCCGATAATGACTGAGCGTTTACAAAGCTGCCGAAATTTTCACTGCACCCCAAAAACAGTACGACTGCGGCGGTAGCCGCAGCAAATGCTTTCTTTTTCATAGATAATACTCCTTTTGCCTTTACAATGTAAAAAAATTTTTTTTACATTATAGCATACATTCTAATGGCTTTGGTTTGCAAAACCGCATTATTTTGTTGTAAAACCAAACTAAGATGCAGTGCTTAATTTTAACGAGTGTGCAGATTCGCATTATTTCATATTATATTTTCGATAAAATGCGTGATTGTGTAAATAGATATTGACAAAATAATTGACAAGTTTTTGAAAATATATTATAATTAAACGCAAAGAAGGTGGAGTCTTGTCGTTTATTAACAGAAAAAAACGCTGCGCAAACTGTTTCAGCGAGATAAAATCCGATCCGTGTCCAAAATGCGGATATTCCAAAAGTACTGCCCCGTCAGATGCAGGAGCGCTGCCGCGGGGAGCAAGGCTTGCGGGCAAATATACTGTCGGCGGCGTGATAGGACGCGGCGGTTTCGGTATAACTTACCTTGCCTTTGATGTAAAAGCCAATAAAACACTTGCAATAAAAGAATATTTTCCGTCGGATATTGCCGTCAGAGAACGCAGAGGGCTTGCGGTACGGCCGATAAACGACAAAAAGAGGGACGCTTACAATGACGGTCTTGAGCGATTTTCCGAGGAAAGCGGCCGTGTTTCACAGTTTAACGGAAATCCGAATATAGTAAACGTTTTTGAGTGCTTTTGCGAAAACAACACTGCGTATTATGTTATGGAGTATTTGTCGGGAATCACGCTTGAGAAATACATTGAAAATTACGGCGCGGTAAATGTGGAGCAATGTGTGTATTTAGCGGAAAAGCTTGCGCTTGCGCTGGTTGCGATACATAGCTCGGGGCTTCTTCACCGTGATATTGCACCCGATAACGTAATGCTTTGCGGAGACGGCAAAATCAAGCTGCTTGATTTCGGAGCGGCTCGAAAGGTTTCTGAGGAAACCTCCCTTACCGTTATGATGAAAACGGGCTTTACTCCTGTGGAACAATATTCCGGCGGCACAGAGCTTACTGCAAAATCGGATATTTATGCATTGGGAATGACGTTGTTTTATGCGCTGACGGGAAAACAGCCGAAAAACGTTTTTGCTCGAATGGAAAACGACAGAGAATTTGCCGATGGTTTATGGATTTTACCTGCGAGCTTCAAAAAGGTGATCGAAAAGGCGGCGGCAATAAATTCCACAGAGCGTTTCGACAATGCTGCGGATTTTATGAACGCACTGTCCGATATGAAAATACGAGGGGAAGCCATCACTTTTTCAAGCGAGGATTTTTATGAGGAAAATCCTCTTAAAATCAATAGGAAAATGTCCGCCCCGAAAACGAGGTGTTTTCTTGGGGGCTTATGTATCGGCGTTCTGCTGTGCAGCGCATTTTTTATCCCCGTTATTATAAGCAGCTTTCACTCCGAAAGCATTGAGATACAGGAAAAAAAGCCTCCCGTTACAATAGAGTTCGGCGGCTTTGAAAAAAAATATGAGCAGTCAGTATGTGGGCAGAATCTCAAAAAACACTCTTGAAGAATTTGGCGGAGATGTGAGAATAACGCTTGAAATCGAGACCGTATACTATACTTATAACATACCCGAGGTTTATCTGATTTATCCCGTTGACAGCGGCGGTGCAAATATGATAAGCTACTGCGCAACAGACAAGGCTTCCGCCGAAGCCGATATAACGGGGGCCGTTCCGATTGAAAAAGATGCACGGGAGTTCTCCTTTGTACTTACGCAGGCGGGAATTAAATTGCTTAACGGGGGATTCGGCTTTGAAACCTATAACGTTGCCATAAAATCCGTACTGCTTGAAGCTGCGGTGGAAGCGTCCTACGGCTTTAATGCCGGCACCGTCGGTCTGCCCGAAAACGGCGCCGCAGAATACAGCGTTGCGTTTAGTGATAACGGTACTAAGATCTCAGCCGTTCTTGAAAAATATTACACTTCGGATTGGGGTGGAAATCACACAAGGTTTATTCCCAAATCTGCCTTTGAATGCTTTGACGGCGATATTAAACTGACTTTCCAAACCGAATATTCGGCCAAATCATCGGAAGGCGATCAGAGCTATCAAATACTGTATATGCATACCTTCGGTCATATTCAAAATCATATATTTGAATTTGCCGAAATAGTTCAGACTTACGGCGAGGACGGCTCGCCGCTTATCGGAAGAACCGACAACCTCGGCATAAGTCCTGTTTTGTCATGCACGGAATTTTCGGTAATACTCCCGAAAAATATCGTGACAAAAATATGCGGAGGGCTTTCATTTGTCGGTGACAATATGAACATAAAGCATGTTGTTATTGAAAACGCATAGGAGGTGCGAATGTGCTTACATCGGATATTGAAAAGAAGCTTGAAAAAGACGGGAAATTTGACGAAAATCTTATAAAGGAAAATCTTTGTCCCGATTTGAGAGATTTTTTGAGCGTCTGCATGGAGCATGCGGGAATTTCACGTGCGGACTGCATTTCCGCTCTTGACCTTGACCGCAGCTACGGGTATCAGATATTGAACGGAACACGCATTCCCACGAGGGATTGTCTGATTCGTATAGGCTTGCTTTTGGGGCTTTCCGCAGAGGATTTTCAGCGAATGCTGAACATTGCCGGCAGACGTTCGCTGTATGTTAAAAATATGCTTGATGCAAAGGTGTTTTATGCGATAAAGCATAAAATGAATTATAAGGACGCAGTTGCTTTTGTTTGGGAAAATGCAGACGACGATCAATAATCGTAATGTAAGTATTGTTAAAACATACTGTTCGTTTATATATTAGCAAACCTTATAAATAATCAGCGTATTAAAAAAGACCATCAAAAATCATGTGTACTTCTTAAATCTCAATACCCTGCCTCGGCGGCAGGGTATTGGCTATTACAGCGGATAATGCCAACCGATACGGGTCATTGAGACAACCACTGCTTTTTTTGAAGTATATAATGCGATATGCTTTAACAATTAGTTTTGCTTACCTTTTCCAAACCCGGTGTCTGCCGCCTGAAAGTTTGTTTTGTTATCGGCGCGTCCTTTCGCCGGCTTCGGGCAAGCTTGGTTCATGTTCCGTGAACTTTTCTACCGCACTTTAAAAAGGGTGGACGGAAACTTTTTATTGCTCCTATTTTATATGGTTAAATATTTTCCTTATCCTTACCTCCGCCATGACAGGCTCCGCCCATGGGACAGCAGGAGCAGTTACACCCGCAGGCGGATTTACCCTGTTTTTTGTCCTTAACAGTTTTGTAAAGTATAAGCCCCACGATTCCCGCTAAAACAAGGCATATTATTATTGTCGCAAGATTGTTTAAAATAAAATCCATAAAAGCTACCTCTGATTTTTACCGAACCTTAGTATTTACATCAAGAGTTTTGGGTTCCTTATAGGGTCTTGCAAGCAAAAATATCATTGCCGCAAGCAAAATCACCGCAAAGATCACTCCGATCGCATTTCCGCTTCCCGAAAAAAGACTTCCCAGCTGATAAACTATAAGACTTATCATGTAAGCAAAGCCGCATTGATAGCCGATTGCGAACCATGTCCATTTTGCGCTGTTCATTTCTCTTCTGATCGCGCCGATTGCCGCAAAGCAGGGGGCGCAAAGAAGATTGAATATAAGGAAGGAATATCCCGTAAGCTGTGACATTGCCGCAAAATCCAATACTCCGAATACTCCCACAATTTCTTCCTTTGCCACAAGGCCCATTATGGTAGCCACGGCAGCGGTAGCGTCACCGAAGCCGAGAGGAGCGAAAATCCATGCTATTGCACTTCCTATCATACCGAGGACACTGTTTGCCTCCTCTGCGTCACCTAAGTATCCGAAAGCGGTTTGACCGTCCTGTACAAACGTACCGAAGCTGTTTCCGAGCCAAATTATTACCGAGGAAAGAAGAATAATCGTTCCTGCTTTTTTAATGAATGACCATGCTCTCTCCCACATTGCGCGGAAAACATTGCTTACGGTGGGAAGATGGTATGCGGGAAGCTCCATTACAAAGGGAGCGGGATCTCCCGCAAACATCTTCGTCTTTTTAAGGATTATTCCGGAAACTACAATTGCCGCAACACCCACAAAATATGCGCTGGGAGCTACCCACCATGCGCCGCCGAAAAGAGCTGAGGAAATAAGAGCGATTATGGGAAGCTTCGCTCCACAGGGAATAAATGTGGTGGTCATAATAGTCATTCTTCTGTCGCGCTCGTTCTCAATGGTCCTCGATGCCATTATACCGGGAACACCGCAGCCCGTGCCTATCAGCATGGGAATAAAGGATTTGCCAGAAAGACCGAATTTTCTGAATATCCTGTCCATTACAAAGGCTATACGAGCCATATAACCGCAGGATTCGAGAAATGCAAGAAAAATAAAAAGCACTATCATCTGGGGTATAAAGCCAAGAACCGCTCCGACACCTCCTATAATACCGTCAATTATCAAGCTTTTAAGCCAATCGGCGCAATTTACCGAATCAAGTCCTTTTTCAGCAAGCACCGGAATTCCGGGAACCCAGATTCCATATTCGGAAGGATCAATCTCCATTGAGTCAATCTGATCGTCAACCATTCCGGAAATATCAAAGCCGGCTTTTGCAATAGACTCCCCATAAGTATCGTAGGCTTCTTCGAAATCCGCAAAGCTTCCGGATCCGACCGCCTCAAGTAAAGCTCCGGCTCCGATCGCTTCAGGCTCATCCTCCGCTTTACTTTCATTATATGCGCAGGCGTTTTTTAATATCGCCTCAAGCTCGTCTGTAAAAATATTTTCAGAAGCGTATTCATCGCAGGCTTCATTGTATTTTTCCCCGCCTATTCCGAATAAATGCCATCCGTCTCCGAAAACCCCGTCGTTTGCCCAATCGGTAAATATCGTTCCGATCGTAGTTACGGAAACGTAATACACAATAAACATAATCGCCGCAAAAATCGGAAGGGCCGCGAATCTGTTCGTAACCACCCTGTCGATTTTATCCGACACGGTAAGCTTACCGGCGCTCTTTTTTTTGTAGCAGCTTTTTATTACCGAGGCAATGTATATGTACCGCTCGTTTGTGATTATGCTTTCGGCATCGTCATCCATTTCCTCTTCTGCCGCCGCTATATCTTCTTCAATGTGAGCAAGGGTTTTTTCCAGAATATTAAGCTGTTCAAGAACCTTTTCATCTCGTTCAAATATCTTTATGGCATACCAGCGCTGCCTCTCCTTGGGAAGATCGTGAACAGCCGCCTCCTCAATATGAGCCAAGGCATGCTCCACCGCACCGGAAAAGGTGTGCATCGGTACTGCTTTTTTTCCCTGAGCAGCTTCTATTGCCGCTTCGGCCGCCTCCATAATTCCGTCGTTTTTTAAGGCGGATATTGTCATCACCTTACATCCCAACTGCCTTGACAGTTCATCCGTATTAATTTTATCCCCGTTTTTTTCCACAACATCCATCATATTTATTGCAACGACAACGGGGATACCGATTTCCATAAGCTGAGTGGTGAGATACAGATTTCTTTCAAGATTTGTTCCGTCAACTATATTTAAAATTGCATCCGGACGCTCGTTTATCAGATAATTTCTGGCTACCACTTCTTCCAGAGTATACGGGGAAAGAGAATATATTCCGGGAAGATCGGTAACAATCACCGATCCATGTTTTTTCAGCTTACCTTCTTTCTTTTCAACGGTTACTCCCGGCCAGTTTCCGACAAACTGATTCGATCCTGTCAGAGAATTAAAGAGAGTTGTTTTACCGCAGTTCGGATTACCCGCAAGCGCTATTGTTACTGACATTTTTTTATTCTGCTCATGTAAAAACAAAAAAGCATTTTATCCCGCCAATGTTCTTACACAACAGTCCCCTTTCTTTTATTTTTGATTAGCCTTGGCTAACTCATATCGATAAAAACAAGGGATATATCCCCTATTTTCATATTACGCCTTTAAAACATCAAGTACTATCAGATCATATTACAAATAAAAATGTAACACGATCAAATCCTATTCAACCTCGATCTTTTCCGCATCTTCCTTCCGGATAGAAAGTTCGTAGCCTCTTACGGTTATTTCTATCGGATCCCCGAGAGGAGCGACCTTACGAACCTTTATTTCCACTCCTTTAGTTATTCCCATATCCATAATCCTCCGCTTTACGGCGCCTTCCCCGTGAAGCTTAACAACCTTCGCCGTATCTCCTATTTTTATCTGCTTTAACGTGTTCATGGACTATAGCTCCTTTTCTATTTTATAAAAATCTGATACATATGATAAAACAACATGGATTTTTTCAGAATAAACAGCCTATTTTTAATATAATCAGATAAATTTGCAATATGCAGTCTTAAAACAGAGACTCAAAAATCAAATCATTATTTTCTGAGCCATTTCTTTACTTATGGCGACCCTCGATTCCTTTACGTTTACTATTACGTTTCCTCCGAGAGTATTTATAACGGTCACGTTACCGCCGGCCACAAAACCTAAATTTTCCAGGTGCTTCTTTGTTTCGGGATTCCCCCCGACTTTTTTTATCGTATTTTCTTCCCCTATATTTGCCAATGTCAACGGCATCATAATCAATCCCTTTCGTTTTACAGCCTTGAAGTAGTTAGCTTAGTCTAACTACCTTTAATTATAAATCCCGTTTTTTTATTTGTCAACAGGTTTTATTGTTTTTTTTCAGATTTCGGTATTTTTAACATAAGTTGGTATTGACTAACTCGTACCTGTTGTGATTTTTTACAAAGTCAGGTTTATTCCTTTCTGCTAAAAAAGACGATATACAACATATGCTAATAAAAAAATCTTATGTACAAGATATACAGATTGTTTCATCATTTGAAAATACTTTACTCTATTTTCTACAAAAAACCGCGCCGAAATTCTATGTATTTTTATATCAGCGGTTATTGCAAAAAAGGCTGCGGTGTGTTAAAATTATATTGGATTTCGGCTTGTTTTTGTAAGAAAAGCCAAATCGAACTTGGTTTTTCGACAGTAATATTTTTTATACTGCCCGTCAATGCCAAAAATATCAACCCCTCAGAGAGAAGGTAACTTGAAAATTATGAATTCCTTTGCCGATATTTTTGAGCTAATGAAGCAGAATCTTCCAATTACGGATACTGCCAAAAAGCTTTTTATCGACCCGATAAAACCCATAAAGCTCAACAATAACCGTGTTGTGCTTTATGTAAGTACGCCCTATGACAAAACCATTATCAACGACAATTATATCAATATGTTCAAAACCCAGTTCTACGAGATACTCGGCTTTGAGGTAGAGATAGATATACTTACTCCAAACGATCTTACCCCCGAACAGAGGGTCAAGTTCTGTGATCCAATTCCCGAGCTTGAAGACGATGTGGACATGACCAAAAAGCTGGAAAGCACTCTTGCCAACAGCAATTATAATCATACATTCGATACGTTTATCGTAGGAGACAGCAACAGGCTTGCCTATTCCGCATGTAAATCCATTGCTCAGGGTCAAACGGGACAGTATAATCCGCTTTTTATTTACAGCGAACCGGGTCTCGGAAAAACCCACCTTCTCTGCGCCGTAAAAAATTATGCCGAGCAGCAGAATCCCGGATTCAAGGTTCTTTATGTATCAGCGGAAAATTTTGTCACGGAGTTTGTAAATTCCCTTAAGTACAATACTAACGACGAATTCAAAAACAAATACAGAAACTGCGATATGCTTTTAGTTGACGACGTTCAGTTCTTCAGCGGAAAAAAAGAAAGCCAGACCGAGCTCTTCCATACCTTTAACGAGCTGCATCAGAAAAACAAACAAATAATCCTTACCTCAGACCGTCCGCCCAAGGAAATAAATGACATAGAACAAAGACTTCTGGGACGTTTTGAATGGGGACTTCTGGCGGATATCGGAACTCCGGAATTTGAGACAAGACTGGCCATTATAAAGCGCAAGGCGGAGCTTCTCAACATGCATATTCCGAAAAACGTCATGGAATATATGGCGGACAAGCTTAAGAAAAATATAAGACAGCTCGAAGGAGCCATTATCAAAATGAATGCCCTTACGCTTGTTACAAGCGTTCCCCCCACTATTTCAATGGCACAGAACGTTATAAAGGATGTTCTTACCGATCAACAGCCGATTCCCGTTACCGTGGAAAGAATCATCAGCGAAGTAGGTCATATTTATTCGGTAACTCCGGAAGAGATGATAGGACCAAGGAGAAACAATCAGATATCCTCCGCAAGACAGGTGGCCATGTATCTTATCAATCAGATAACCGGGCTTTCCTATACCGCCATAGGAAACGAATTCGGAAACAGGGATCACTCTACGGTGGTCTATGCCATAAACAAAGTAAAGTCAATCATAAAGAAGGATCCAAACTATCGCGCTACAATTGAGGATCTTATCAAAAATATCTCCAATGAAATATAGCGGAATCTTTTTAAGATATATTCTGTTTTTACCGGTAATTTCGGATCAATGATCTTTACATGGAGTAATCCAAGATAAGAATAATTTATCTTCAACAGCAGAAAAAATAAGATGCATATATTCAAGAATATCAGAATTAAAGGAGCAGTATTAAAAACTGCTCCTTTAATTTATCGTAATACGGTCAAAAGTGTTCTATGGTTTGTTTGAAAACAGAGGAAATGA
Source organism: uncultured Ruminiclostridium sp. (assembly GCA_910579265.1). Classification (GTDB taxonomy): domain Bacteria; phylum Bacillota; class Clostridia; order Oscillospirales; family Ruminococcaceae; genus Ruminiclostridium_E. Next base: position 30,675 of record CAJTTE010000028.1, read on the forward strand.
CGGATCTTTGACTCCAAATGGTCAGCTTTAAGGAAAAAATGCAATCAAACCGTCGTTTGACGAGGCTTTTTGACACAGAAGATGACCGGGGCGAAAAAACGATGTCTCCGATTTTTCAAAAAAAGCCTTAATATCAGAAAAGCCGCAAAATTCAAAATTTCAACTGACTGCAAACGCTTTTCGCGTAAAAGAATACCTATGGTTTTTTTGTGATAACTATGAAATATCTTCGTATTTCTCCGCTTTTTCCTTGAAGCCGTAATGCTTTACTTTAGTTGTACCAATTTGCTTTGTTTTACAGAACGCCCTAATTCCTTTAAGGCAACACCGCACAATGATCGGGTGTGAATTGCGCAGTCAGATTTTTCGTAAGCTTGCGTAAATTCGACGCAGGAATACTGACGTATTTTAAGGAGAATTTGTGTAAGCTGACGGAATATATGCAGGCAAGCCGCACGCAAAGCCATCGGGCGGTCATTGTGCGGTGTTTCCTTAAAACTGTAGGATCAATGTTCCGGCTGCAATAAAATTTTAAACTGCGATATCACGTCAGTCTAAAATAGGATCGGTATAAAACATTATTCATAAAAAAGGTTATTTATCAAAAGCTCTTAATCTTATTAACGGTCAGAATTTTACCGATCGTTATCATAAAAATCGAGGGTAAAAAAATAATGGATTTTTTATAAATAGGCCATTGAAAGCCGGTTAAAAATATGATATAGTTTAATTACAGGATCAAGAAACAGTATCCCAAAAATAAAGGTCTGAATCCGCAGGATGGATATTTTGTTATGAAAAAATGAAAAAAATCACCAATATTTTCTTTTATCATTCGTAAGACCCGCTATATAATCCAAGGATACTTCGTAAAATTCCGCAAGCTTTATAAAATACCTCATAGGAAGCTCGAGCTTTCCGCTTTCGTATCTTTGATACGCCTGTTGGTTAGTAAGACCCAAAAGCCGGGCAATATCGGATTGGCTAAGATCCTTATCCTCTCTTAAATCTCTTAGCCGCTGATAAATCCTGTTTACTTTTTTCATATACGCTCACCTCACTTACATGTTTATTATATATTACTACAGATATGTTGTATTGACTTAACTACATAAATGTAGTATAATTTAAAGGGGAATATGTAAGAAGTGACAGGAGAGAGAATTTATTATGAACGGTATAAAAGTCAGTTTCAGACTTACGGAAACAGAAATAAAAAAGCTTAAGAAGATCGCGGATGAAAGAAACTATTCCGTAAACGAGCTGATCCGAAAAATAATCGATATGTCTATAAGGGAAAAGGAAGGTGAAATAAAAACCGAGAAAAAAGTTTTTTAAATCAGGAGGTTTAAAGAAATATTTTTAGTATGGGAGTTATTTTGCAGTTGTTTTTGAAGGCGGGTATATTTTTGTAGTTCTTTCTGAAAGCGGGTATATTTTCGCTGTTCTCTACTGAAAGCACGAAATATCCGCAATCGAGTTCCGTGAGCGATGCGGAGCATCGCTTACGGGGCTCGGATAGGGGCAACGCAAGGCGTTGCCCCGGTGCGGATATTTCACATTTAAATAAGGTGGGGTGCAGAAACGTTTTTGAGTGCGGGGTTATTTTTGCAGTTGTTGTTGAAGGCGGCTTTATTTTCGCTGTTCTTTTCTTAGAGCGGGTGCATTCACGCAGTTTTTTCTAAAAGAGGGCGTATTCTCGTAGTTATTTTTAAAAGTGAGTATATTTTTATGATACTTTCCTGAAAGAGAATATATATGCAGTAGTTTTATTAAAGGATCTTTTCGCAGTTCTTTTCTTAAGGGGTTTTGGGTTTGCAGTTTTTTTGTAGGAGTAGTTGTTAGTGAGCGGCGAAGCCGCAAAATTTATGGAGCGGAGAGAATGCTTGCATTCTCGCAGCGTAATAAATTTTCGAGACTGCGCAGCAGGCTCGGATTTCCGGCTTTTAGCCGGAAATCGGCTTCGCCC
>CAJTTE010000029.1:0-27514 GCA_910579265.1 uncultured Ruminiclostridium sp.
TTTAATGTTTGAGAACATTGTATCCTTTCAGTGGGATCTCTCAGCTTTGCTCTTCTTATGATATAATAACCCCAGACAAAGTAAAGTGGAAGAAATTATTTAATATTTAAAAACATTTTACTGTTATAATATGCCCGGTCCAACCGATGGATCGGATATTGTTAGCATCATCTCAAATATAAATGATATAAATTATATTTTAATCAAAACAGATAAGGAAAACAGCAATGATATATCTTGACAACGCCGCCACCACAAAACCCTGCGAGGAAGCTATAGAAGCCGCCGCAAAATGTATGCGCAGCTGTTTCGGAAATCCTTCTTCCCTTCACAAAATGGGAATAGAAGCTGAAAAAATTATAACCTCAGCCAAAAAAACTATTCTGAACCGCTTAAATAAAGAGGGAGAGATTTTTTTTACATCAGGAGCAACGGAAAGCAATAATCTTGCAATTTTCGGAACCGCACAAGCACTAAAGCGCAGAGGTAACAGAATAGTCACCACCGCCATAGAACATCCCAGCGTTGCCGAGCCTATGAAGATACTTGCCGGACGCGGTTTTGAAATAATAAGCATCAAGCCCTCCGAATATGAATCCCCACAGCTTTTTGAAGACGCGCTGATCGACGCTGTAAACGAAAAAACGATACTGCTCAGTTTTATGTCGGTAAATAATGAAACGGGCTATATAACGGACTCAAACCGGATTTACAAGGCAGTAAAGCGTAAATACCCAACCTGTGTCATACATGTTGACGGAGTACAAGGGTTCTGCAAGGTTCCTATTTCTGCCGATCTTATAAGCTTATCCTCCCATAAGATCCATGGAATAAAAGGCGTAGGAGCATTATATAAAGCAAAAAACACTCGCCTTTTACCTATCGTTTACGGCGGAGGACAACAGCTCGGACTTCGTTCCGGAACAGAGCCGGTCGACCTTATAGCCGCATTTGACGCTGCAATAAAGGCTTATCCCGAAAATTTCACCTTATTTTCAGAATTACGTCACAAGCTAATGCTACTTTTGGAACAGTTGGACGGTATTATAGTAAACAGTAAAAATTCCGTCGATAATATAGTGAATTTTTCCGTAATAGGAATACGAAGCGAAATAATGCTTCATTTTCTTGAGGAAAAGGGAATATATGTATCCAGCGGTTCCGCTTGCTCCAAAGGAAAAATCAGTCCCGTTCTGGAAGCGCTTGGCGTTTCCGCTCAGAATGCCGACAGCGCTGTAAGGGTGAGCTTTTGCCGTAATAATACGGCTAATGAGCTTGAAATACTGACCGAAGCCCTTTCGGAAGGAATAAAGCGCTTTAAACGTTAAAAACAGAATAATGATCTTATCAAAAACCGAAAGGAATTTTTACAATGGAAGTTATAATGGCAAAATACGGAGAAATAGCCTTAAAAGGTCTTAACCGCAGCAGCTTTGAGGATCTTCTCGTTCGCAATATAAAACGAAGGTTGGCTCCGCTGGGTGATTTCGATGTGAGCCGCCGGCAATCAACGGTATTTATTAAGCCTTTATCCGAAAACGTGGACCTTGATATCGCGGTAAATAAATTATGCAAGGTTTTCGGTATCGCGGCAGTACAGCGTTCGGCAGTACTTCCGAAAAAAATGGATGAAATAATCAAACTGGGTATTCCTTACTTAAAAAACACTTTAGAAAATGCAGGCACCTTTAAGGTCGAAGCAAAGCGCTCTGACAAGAGCTTTCCTCTTACAAGCCCCCAGATCCAGCAGGAACTGGGCGGGGCGCTTTCCGACGCTTATCCTCATCTTATAACCGACGTTCACAATCCGGACATAACCGTTCTGCTCGAAATACGCGATAAGGGAGCATATCTGAATGCGGAAAAAATACCTGCGGCGGGCGGTATGCCCGTGGGAAGCAACGGAAATGCGCTCTTGCTTCTTTCGGGAGGTATAGACAGCCCCGTTGCGGCGTTTATGATGGCAAAAAGAGGACTTAGGGTTGATGCAATACACTTTCAAAGCCCTCCGTATACTTCGGAAAGAGCTTTAATGAAGGTAGAAAGCCTTTGCGAAAAGCTTACCGATTACTGCGGAGACATAAGATTTTACTGTGTACCGTTTACGGAAATACAGGAAGCTCTCCGGGATAATTGCAGCGGCGATTACTTTACCGTCATAATGCGCCGCCTTATGCTGAAAATTGCAAACCGTTTCTGTGCCGCTAAGCATTACGGAGCATTGATAACGGGAGAGAGCGTCGGTCAGGTAGCCAGTCAGACCTTAGCGGCCATAGGCTGCACCGATGAGGCGGCAGGATATCCTGTATTAAGACCGCTTGTGGGGATGGATAAAAAAGAAATAGTAGAAATCGCAAGAAAAATCGAAACATTTGAAACCTCCATACTTCCGTATGAAGACTGTTGTACCGTATTTACACCCAAGCATCCGAAAACCAAGCCAATACTTGAAGACGTTATTAAAGAAGAAAAAAATTTTGATTTTGCTCCGCTTATAGAAAAAGCTGTCAGCAATACCAGAATAAAGGATTTTAAGCTCGGCGGGAAAAATTAAGCCGTATCGTCGTTTAATCAAATTCCGATTATGAAGAAATTGGAGAAATATAAAATGACAGAAAATATTGACAAACAAGCACAAAATATAGTAAAATTGTTACGCAGCGTTAAAATGAAGATCTCTTCCGCCGAAAGCTGTACGGGAGGACTTGTTTCTGCGGCAATTACCTCCGTAAGCGGTTCATCGGAAGTTTTTGATTTTGGGATATGCAGTTATTCGAACCAAATAAAGCATAGAATACTCGGCGTTCCCGAAGAGCATCTTAAAAATTTCGGCGCAGTATCGGAGCAGGTGGCAAAGGCAATGGCAGAAGGCGCCATGCGAATATCCGACAGTGATTTTGCGGTTTCGACCACGGGAATCGCGGGACCCGGCGGAGGAACTTCCGATAAACCGGTGGGAACTGTCTGGATAGGAATATGCAGCCGTCAAAACGGTGCAACTGCTCATTGCTTTAAATTTGACGCCTCTGATTGCCCCGAAAAACTCACCAAACGCGAATATATTAGAAAACAATCTGTTCTAAAAGCTCTGGAGCTTCTGGAAAAAGAAATACTCAACGCCCTGTGACAGAATCGGAAAAGGGCAATTTTATTGTATAAATGAAAGGATTAGTCAAATGGCAGATTATACTGTGCGTCCGCCCATGGCAAGAGCCAAAGGAAAACAAAAAAACGCCTTTATGCGTTTTCTTATATCCGTATTTCCGTTTAAAGGAGACACGGCAGCGGAAATTATAAGGAAAATTGTTTTTATCGGTGCCGTAGTAGCCTTTGCCATAACAGGAGGCTCTTTAATAAACGATATTTACGGCGAAATGAAACAGATGTATATAGTTACGGACAGAGTCGAATCCGATAAGCAGGGCACTCTCAACCTCCCGCAGGAAACGATCGACAAAATAAAAAATGAAAAGCCCTATATACGTGAAGATCTTATGGGACTTTACGCCAAAAACAATGACCTCGTGGGTTGGTTCAACTTAGGAGGAAACGATAAAATCATCGACTATCCAGTAGTACAGACAGATAATAACGATAAGTATCTTGTAACTGACTTTTACGGCGAACCCCTTAAATCAGGTACTCTTTTCGTAGATTACCGCTGCGAATTTTCCGAAAACGGAGACGCTCCTAATTTCCTTGTCTTTTACGGACATAACACCACATCATCGTTAATGTTTTCAAAACTGACAAGGTATTATTATGAAAAGGATAATCCGGATCCAAACGATGACTGGACCACAAGCTATATAAAAAAACATCCTACGGTTACTTTTGATACGTTAGCCGAGGAGGGCACCTATAAAATATTTGCAGTATGCCTGTTCAATACCGAAGAGCAATACGGAGAGGTATATAATTATTTAAGACGGGGACGCGCTTTCGAAGATAAGGACGATTTCAACAACTATATTTTGGATATCATGGACAGAAGCGTTCTTTTTACGGACGTTGATCTTACCTACGGCGATGAAATAATCTGTCTTTCCACATGCTATTTTCCTTTCGGACCAAAATATGAAAACGTCCGCTGCGCAGTATTCGGAAGGAAGGTCAGAGAAGGAGAAAGCCCTGAGGTTGACGCCTCCGCGGTCACACGAAACTATTACTGGAAAAGCTGGCAGCAGGCAGTTGATAACAAGCTTGCTACTGCTTATCCAAAGCGTTTATGGGATACCAGCAAGCTGCTGAGCTACTGAAAAAATGATCGGAAAGGAAAAAATTATGGCCGAACATCTTATTGACAAGAAAAAGAATCCGTTTGTTGCACTGTTCATACCTAACAGCGACGACACAAAAGGAGCGTTCGTAAGAAAAATCATCGTTTTGATAGCGCTTGTGGTGGCTATTATCTGCGGTCTTTTCATTCTGACCGACTTTGCCTCACAAAAAGCCGATGACAAAATGAACGAGGAGATACGTGATATTGTCGATCTTAATGCTTCGGGAACGTTTTCTATAGATCAGAGCAAGGTTGACGAAATCAGAGAAGAACAACCCAAAATACTTGATAAATTCATCGATCTTTACGCGCAAAACAAAGATCTTGTGGGCTGGATAAAAGTAGGTCACTACATAGATTATCCGGTTCTGATGCGCGAGGGACTTGAAAATCAGGATTATTACCTGTACCGCGATTTTAACGAAGTGTATACGGAAAAAGGACCGGGTTCCATATTCTGCGACAATCATATTATTCCGTATTCCGATGCCAACAATCTCGTAATATACGGTCACAATATGGCATCCGGAAAACGTTTCGCAACTCTGACTTTCTATAATCCGTATTCGACCCGTGCGGACGGATTTATAGATTATTATAAAAAATATCCTACCTTGCAGTTTGATACTCTATATGAGGAAGGCACGTATAAAATTTTTGCCGGAATATTCATAAATACCGAGGAAAAGGACGGATATCCTTATCCCTATTATCGTAAAAGACAATTTAAAAGCGAATATGAATTTATGGATTTTATGGGCAATATAATGGACAGAAGCACATTCTATACCGGTGTGGACGTAGAATACGGAGATCAGATCATAACATTGTCCACATGCTACTGGTATCCCACCGGAAATGACGTGGATACACGCTTCGCATTGTTTGCACGCAAGGTTCGCGATGGCGAAAGCCCAGAGGTTGACGTTGATCAGATCAAGGTTAATCCGAGTCCGTTATTTTTTGACGAATACTACAGAAGGGTAGGCGGATCATGGGCCGGACGGAATTGGGATTTATCTCTTGTAAAGGACTTTGACAAATACAGCGATAAAATTGACAGTCTGGATGAAAAAGAGCCCGTAACGGTTGGATAAAAATAATTCTATCAAGAAGGTGAAAATAAAATGCCCGAATTTGAATCTGTAAAAAAAAGCAATAAAAAAAATAAAAAGAAACAGACCTTTTCACAATCCTTGTTTCCGTGTAAAAACGACTCTACGGGTGAAATCATACGTAAGATAGTCTTTCTTGCCGCAATTCTTGTTTTGATAGGCGCAACTGTCTCAATAGTATATTTTTATTTTATACGTTCAGACGCTATTGAAAACGAACAGGAAAAGCTTAACGATCTGCGCGGAGATAAAAGCAACGATATTATTTCGATAGAAATAAACGTTACCGATGCAAACGGCGAAGAAGTTAAGGTCCAGCGAAAGGTTCTGGAAGAATACGCCAAATTCTGCGAGCAAAACAGCGATATGGTAGGATATGTTGAAATTTATCCTCATGTAAGAACTCCTGTAGTTCAAGGGGAGGATAATGAATTTTATCTTAAACACAATTTTAATAAACAGCCCACAGAAAACGGAACGGTTTTTGCCGACTATGAAGTACCTATTACCGCAGATTCCATACCTGCCAACACTATTATTTACGGTCATAATCTTATAACTAAGAATATGTTTGAACCGCTTTCCCAATACAGAAAAAACGGAATCGATTTCTTAAAGGAAAACTACCGCATAAATTATGATACGATTTACAAAAAGAACCAGTACCTTATTTTTGCGGTATTTCTGGCGAACTTTGATCCGACAAGAGGAGATGTGTTCAATTATCAAAACTATGTTTCTTTCAGTAATAAAAGCGAATTTGACAACTTTGTGGCCGAATGCCTTGACAGAAGCTATTATTATACCGGAATAGACATAGAATACGGCGACGAATTACTGACGCTTTCTACTTGTGATTTCGCATATTTCAGATATGACATGCGCCTTGTGGTGGTCGCAAGAAAAGTAAGAGACGATGAAAGCCCCGTTCTTGATCCGGAAACATTTATTGACAACAGCGGTTTTGACGAAAACGGAAATCTTAAAAGGAAAATGTTCAAGGATTTTTATTCAATTTACGCATATAATTGCGAATGGGGCGGAAGAAAATGGGACACTTCCTGGATAAAGGATTTTGAAGGTTAGTATCTACTATAACGTATAGACTTTAGGAGAAAAAATAATGGGCAGATTTTCGCCGATTAAAATTGCAACCGTACTTGTTATCGCCATAGGATATATTCTTCTCTTCGGTATTACCGAAAGAGTTGACAGCATAGAAGCTGGCGAAATCTCCACAGTATCCACCGAGGAAGGCGATACCCCGCCTTTGGAAACAACCGATGATAAAACTCAAATTGAAGATGCGGACAATGCGGAAATCACTTTTCACACCTATTCTTCCCTTGACATTTCAAATAACATAAAGCCTTTTGAAATGAATTCGGCGGTACTTTTACCATCAGGATACGAAGACATTTTAACCGAAGCGGAAACAACGGCCGACAGCACTCAGAAAAATCCCACGGAAACAAATGAAGTGACGACCGTATTCGAACCCGACTTTGTTATAGACATAACAACTCCTTACTCCGCCGAAACATCGCCTGAATCATCATCGGAAGCGAATACCACCGCTCCGGTCACTAATCCAAGCGGCGACACTCTCAGCGTAAGATATACCGGAAGCGGCGGAAGTGTCGAGGGTGACGCGGCAGAAATTCTGGCTAAGGTTGTAATGGGGGAGATAGGCGGAGGATTTGACGAAGAAGCAATAAAAGCGCAGGCCGTCGCAGCATATACCTACATAAAATATTACAACAAGAACGGGAATGCGCCTAATGTTTCAATTAAAACACCCAGCGACAAAGTAAAAAAATGCGTCAATGAAGTTCTCGGACAAGCCCTTTATTACAGCGACAATTTAATACAGGCAGTTTACGGTGCGTCATCCGCCGGCTACACAGCTTCTTCGAAAACCGTATGGGGAGTGGACTACCCTTATCTGCAAAGCAGGAAATGTGAGCTTGACGCTCTGTACGATCCGAATTACGGAGCCAAATATACCTTTACGGCAAACGAAATCAGAAGCTATGTAAGAAGCGAAACAGGCATAGAGCTTGACGGTGATCCGGGTAATTGGTTCGCAATAAAGGGTCACACCGATAACGTATATGTGGGCAGTATGAGTATAGGAGGTAAAACCTCATATGCTGACGATGACGGAAAACAAATCGAAATAACGGGAAAAATAATGCGCGAGCGTATAATGAATTATAAGCTTCCCTCCTCATGCTTTGAAATATCATACAGTTCGGATACCAATAAATTTACATTTACCACCTACGGTTACGGTCACGGTGTTGGTCTGAGCCAAAACGGTGCGAATAATCTTGCAATATACTGGAAATATGATTATAAAAAAATTCTAAGCTTTTATTTTCCGGGAACCGAATTAAGGTAACACCGCACAACTAAAGCATAACGGCTTTACCACATGCTTGCCCGGGCTTTTTTCGGGATAACTAAGACTTCTCATAGTCAGATCATATTTAAAATACGTCAATAATTCCGGTTTTAAAAGCGGTTTTACCTGATGCGTCGGATTTATGTAAGCTGACGCGGCATGATAATATCGCGGGATATTTTCCTAATGCGGTGCGGGATTCGCCGCAAACAAAGGGAATATCAAGAAAACAATCTACGGCATAGACCCACGGCAATAGCCGTGCGTTATTGCCTCAAAAAAACTTAACAGAGCTTGATTTTTGCCGCCGGGTAGAATTAAAAGCGTCAAGCCTTCTGTCGTCAGGTCATATGCCGATAACCTAATCGGCATTAGCAGACAGAGGATTGACGCTTTTATTTTACATAACATGGAGAACATCACTATGAAAAATAATGAATGCTTTAAGGAATTTATCAAATATACCCTTCTGAACGTTCTGGGTACGGTGGGTGTATCCTGCTACATTTTAGCCGACACGCTTTTTATATCCCGCGGAATGGGGAGCAACGGCCTTACTGCACTTAATCTCGCAATACCGGTATACAGTCTGATATACGGCACCGGTCTTATGCTGGGAATAGGCGGTGCTACCAGATACGCAATAGCAAAAGGAGAAGGAAACAATGAAAAAGCCGACTCCGTATTTACATCAACAATAGGGTTAAGTATTATTTTTTCCTTTATTTACATGGCAGCCGGTCTCTTTTTCCCTACGGAAATAGCCAAAATTCTGGGGGCGGATCAGGATGTATTGGAAATGACCGGTACATATTTAAATATGCTTCTTTGTTTTGCACCTGCATTTCTACTGAATAACATTATGGTAAGCTTCATACGCAACGACAACAACCCTCGTCTAGCCATGGCTGCAACAATTACAGGAAGCCTCGCAAATGTTCTGCTTGACTATATTTTTATTTTTCCTTTAAATATGGGTATATTCGGAGCAATTTTAGCTACGGTAATGTCCCCCGTTATAAGCATATTTGTCTCATCCCTTCACCTGATAAAAAAGCAAAACGATTTTCATTTCAGACTGAGTCTGTTCAGGCCTTTTATCGCCCTCTCCTGCATGTCTATCGGTACGGCGGGCTTTATAACCGAATTGGCCAACGGAATTGTCGTCATTATCTTCAATATGCTTATACTAAGGTTAAACGGCAATACGGGAGTTGCCGCATACAGCGTTATAACCAATACGGCTATAGTTGCCACAGCAATACTGTCCGGAATTTCACAGGGGATACAGCCTATAATCAGCAGAAGCTACGGCGAGGGTAACTACAAAAATATAATGCTGACACTTAAATACGGACTTATTGCAACAATAATACTTTCGATTGCTTTTTATTCGGCGGCTCTCCTTTTTGCCGTGCCGATTGCATCATTGTTTAACGGAGAAAATAATGCTGAGCTTCAGAAAACAGCCGTCAATGGTATAAGGATTTATTTTTTCGGTCTTTTATTCGCAGGTCTGAATATTCTTATGTCAAACTATTTTGCCTCGGTCAAGAAGGCTTTTCCTGCAATGCTTGTATCACTTCTAAAAGGGTTTATTCTGATAATCCCGACCGCAATGGTTTTATCCGAGACAATCGGAATAGAAGGGGTATGGATGTCATATCCATGTGCCGAAGCTGTTACTGCTCTTACGGCCGCAGTGCTTTTTCTGCGTTTTGGATATTTGAAGCTCAAAACGGATAAATAAATTTGATTGCATTAACGCGTTGCCGTTGATCTCATATTGAATACTGCCTATTTAACTTTTGTGAAATTAGCTCATGGCAACTGTTTTTTCATTTTCAGATTTGAATTGCGGCAAAACAAATCGGTATTTCCCGATTCGATATTATTAATCTGTTATTCTCTCAATCGGCATATATGCATAACCTGTCTTATGCTCGGATGTATCGAAAACTTCTAATTCCTGAGCACCGTTGCCAGCCATCCTGAAACCGTGTGCCGGCATGAAGTATTCTCTGATATATGAGAATAGCTCCCATATTTCACATTGTTCCTTACTTACGAGCAAGGATGTTTTTCGATCGGTGTAAGCCCTAATAAATAACGAAGAAGGCATTTTATAAACGTCTACGTCATCCGGCTGATCCTCCGTCATTACCTGTCTCACAAATCCATAAGCGCGCTGCTTTTCATCCAGCCAGAAATTTACGCTCAGATTTATGTCATATATCGGCAATACGGTTTCTTTCAATTTATCGAATGCTTCTTGTTTATCATCCTCGGACAGCGAATCCACCGCATAATTAAAGCGGTCGGCATCCGGAAAATCCTTGGCGTAAATGATCCTACCCGCAAATATGGTCTCCGGTTTTTCAACTATCTCAAAGTGTGCCTCGCCTATTGTAATAGTTTCAATAACTTTTTCGGGTTTTTGAATTTCGGTATCCAATAAGCTGTCAACGGAAACACGCAGAATCTGTGACAGTAATTTTAGATTATAAACATCCGGAAGACACTCACCGTTTTCCCACTTTGACACTGCCTGCTCGGAAACGCCTATTCTGAGCGCCAATTCTTTTTGTGAATAATTGTTTCTGTTTCTAAAGGATTTTACCCTTTTTCCAAAATCAACTTGATTAAACATACATATACTCCTTTAATATCGTTATAATATTTACTTTGATTTTTCCGCAGGTCTGCCGCATGCCCGCAATCCTGCTGTAATAAAATTATAACCTACCCCCGAATGAAAAACAACTATAAGTATGTTTATGATAAAACGTTTTAACCCAACCTAAGGTTGTGATAAAATCTTCGGTTTATTTTCAAAGGATTATGAATATGAAGCACTGTATATCACACGGTGCTACCAAGCATGACAACCTTATGAAAATACCTGTAATTATAAATTTATCCTATTCCAAAAAAACTTTTAGATATTCCGAAAAAAATCCCGCATAAGGTATTTTGTATACGAACCTTCGGCGGAATTTTTTATATGCTTTTTTATCCACAATATCAAGTTATTCATTAGCCCTTTTGCAGCATTCAAACTCAATAATAATATTTTCTATCAGCGCCATATCAAAGCCAAAGGAAGTCTTAACAGCTATTCCTCGGTCATATCGGTTTGAAAACGATAATATCTCAGAATCATTCCAAAATAATTTATAAGTTACTATACCATAAAAAGATCAAAATAAAGCAGACTTTTCCATTAAAAATGCAAAATATTTTCATACATTAAAATAATATTTTCCTCTTTCCTCCGTTTGAGGTTATTATACCATAAGAAAAGTGAGCAAAGCGAACGCTTCCTTTAAATCGGTACAATGTTCTCAAACATCAAAATAATTTCTTCCTCTTTACTTCATTTGAGGTTATTATACCATAAAAAGAGCGAAGCAAAGCGGAGCGATTCCACTGAAAAGGTACAATGTTCTCAAACATCAAAATAATTTCTTCCTCTTTACTTCATTTGAGGTTATTATACCATAAAAGAGCGCAGCGATTCCTCTGAAAAGGTACAATGTTCTCAAGCGTCAAAATAAATTCTTCCATTTTCCGCAGTATTCGGAATGAACTTTTCCTATTTACTTTATTATACGTTACATAGGCTTAAGATTTTTATTGAGCCTATCCACCATCCAGGCGAACCGCTTTTCACGTCCGGCATCTGTCCTTGCGTCCAAATATGCTCGTGTGTAAGTTTTCTTTACCGATAATGACATGGCTTCAAAATTTGTATGTGCAGGCTCGTATCCTTCAAGCAGTGCGTAAATTAAGGCAATTTGTTCTTCCGTGACCTCTGCGGTTTTTTGAGCATACCATTGACCGTTCTTTTTAGCTTCCTCTATTTTCCTTCTGCCGAAATCAGTCATAAGCCCGCGCTTTTCAAGGCTTTCTGCCAGCGCCTTATTTTTTTCCGACCACTTGCTTTTATCTCTGCGCGCAGAAAAATATTTTTTATAGCTTTTATCATCAATGCTTTGCATCTGTCCGTCGATCCAACCAAAACAAAGAGCCTCTTCAAGCGCTTCCGATGCTTTTATCGTCTTGGGCCCGCCCGTTTTTCCGAATAACAGCCACACACCGGTATCTGACATACAATTGTCATTAAGCCATTTTCTGAACTCATCTCTGTTTACAAATTTAATTATATCACCCATTATTCGCTCCTGTTTTATTTTGCTATGCATTTTCCGGATTGATATGCCAATTCATAATTTATGGAAGGCTTATTAGACTATGAAAAAACTATGAGCCGTTTTCCATGTTAATTGTAAAGCTATCACTTATTTTTTCAAAAACAACCTTTTTTTCTTTCATAGATATTTTTCCCACACAATAACCATATTCGGTAAGCTCCTTTTTATATTTCAAAAAAGAATGATCCAACGGTTTTCCCGCAATTTTCTCTATTTCTTCAAATGTCAGCGAAAAACGATCTCTTCCGTTTTTCTTAACATGATTCCATAAAGCGTCATACTTACCCATTTTTTCGACCTTTCAAACTTTTAGATTCATATTTATTCATAACAAGACGGACAAACATTTTTCTGTCACAGCTCCCCGGCCGCCAACAGATTGTCCTTTCCCATGCCGCACACAAAGGGGATAGAATCATAATTATAACAAAAATCCAGAAATTCGGCTCGTTGCTTTGGATCATTCATTATCTTTACAAGTAACTCATTGGGAATAGTTCTTGCGTATGCTCCCGGACCTGCCAATTTAATGTTCTTTACTCCAAACCCTTTTAAAATACGCTCTAATTCATCGGGCATAAAGGCGTATGTGATGCACCAAGGAGAGCCTCCGTTTTCATATTCGGCAATTTCATTTTCACCGCCCATCAGACCTTCCTTCAGCAATTTTTCCGGCTGCTCCTTGCCGAACCTGAACGCTTCGACCGCATTCGTTTTATTGTCAATACACCAATTGACAAATGGATCGCCGCATTTCCCGTCCAGTATGAATTGATTTTTTTGTATGGGATTTGCCAGATACGGAAGAACGCCTAAACGGCTTGTAACGCTTATCACAATACGCCTGCGGCATATACGGATCAATTCGCCTATAACTCTTTCCTGATTGGGATAAGTATATGAAACAGGCGCGTCAAATGACATAACCATATCAAAGGCATTATCTTCAAAATCGCCCAGATCCTCCAATGCTCCTTTTACAAAAGTTATTTTATCAAATACGCCTTCTTTTTCAGCCAACTCCTTGGCTTTATCTATCATAGGCTGTGATATGTCAAAATGCGTAACCTTGCAGCCATGCTTTGCAAGAAGTATGGAAAATCTGCCGCTGCCCGCTCCCCCGTCAAATACGGTCTTTATACCGTCTAAATGAGAAAGCAGTTCTTTTTCGATATGACTTTTCTGAACAATGTCGTCAATAAACGTTTCCTCACGGCGGCTTTCAAGCTCGCCTTTACCTGACTGATTCCAAAAACGTTCTGAAATTTTTTCGCTGTAATCCATAATTTTCCTCCTTTAAAGTATCCGGTGCAATTTATTGTCCCGCCCTTTTTTCGTATCAGGGCAGTTTATTATCCGGATTTGTCGGTCATGATTGTTCCCGTTTCTCTGTACTACGGTTTCGGATGCGGCGATAATTCAAAAAATATCTTTCCGCTCCCTTCGAGTATTTTAAAGCATGTTCACATGAAATTAATATGTAGATTTTCGAGCATAGCTTTGACGCATGCAAAGTAAAATTTAGCAGGAATATTACAATATTTTAAAAATTTTAACACAGCAAACAGCAAAATCTGTCTAAAAAATTCTATCCCTGCTTTATGTGAACACGCTCTGATACCTTTGACATATCTTACTTCCTATCCGAGCGTATCATCAGCTTTGCAGCTTTGTTAGGAGCATCGGCTTAAAAGGTATTTCCGGCAGCCGCCAAGATTTGAATCGAAGAATTTGTATGTATTATTTTTCCGATTAGGCTTTTGTTTTTCGCATTTTTGTCCCGGTGCAACAGAAACAGTTTTTTCTCCCAACAGCGTCGATATAAGCGTTGATCGCTTCCTCGAAATTCCCGTTAAAAGAAAGATAGATAATGATACTGTAATTTTACTCATTTCTTTTTCAAATTCTTTTATCCACATCGGATAAAAAGGCAAGAATTTTTGTGTTGATCTCCTCCGCCCGTTCGCCGACAAAATGCGGTCTGTGCCCGCTGCCCTTGACCTCATAAACTTCCGAACCAGAAACCTTTTCCCGTAATTCATCACATGTGCCGAACGGATCGTTTTCACCGTTGATAAAAAAAGCGGGACATTTTATAGCCGCCCATTCCTCATTGGTAAGATTCGGATGAGCCTGCCAATCGGCAACCGTCATTCTGAGGAAAGTGCGCCAATCTCCTTGATGTGCATCATAATGACGCTCCTTCATATCCTCGATAAAATCTGTTTCGTTTTTTTCTTCAAGTTTTTCCGGCAGAAAATCCCCCGATCCTTCGGGTCTGGGATAAGCTCCGCCTCCGATAGTCACAAGACTTTTTACTTTTTTCGGATATTTTGCCGCCATATAACAACCAACATATGCCCCGCAGCTATATCCTACCAAATGAACAGCTTCTATACCCAAGGAGCCAATAAAATCAGCCATATCGTCCGCAATAATTCGGCTGTTCCAATTCAAGCTTTTGCACATTGTCCTTCCGTGACCCCGAAAATCCGGATACAGGCAGCGGTAGCGTCCCGAAAAAGGCAGGATTTGCCCCGAGAATGCAAGCAGACCTCTGCTGAAATGGCTGTGTAAAAACAGCAAGGCTTCTCCTCTGCCGAATTCCTCATAGAACATATTTAAATCATTTAGTTTAATGTACGGCATTTGAGTTCTCCTTTGCATTAATTTTAATTATTGAAAAGTCAAACTGCTTTTTAATAACTTTTTTAAAAATCGGACATATCAGGGCATTGTCAACAAATAATTAACGACATTTTGTGATTATAAAGCTTTAATCGGTGGTATTTGCATAATGGTAATATACCTCCTCGAATGTATTATACCTAAAATTGCACGTAATTTCAAGAGATGTCTTAGATATAATCAAAAAAACTATGCGAATGCTTATAATCTCGGCGAAAAACCGAAAAACATCTTTTTATTCTTGTTCAGCAGGTTTCAAACTGAAACAGATATTTATTAAAAACAGGTTTATCTTTAATTTTATTTTCGGGATTATAAACGGTTTTTAATATGGCAACAAGCGGTTGCTTGATTATGATCAGTCTGTTTGATATAATAACCTCAAACGAAGTAAATAGGAAGATTTTATTTTGATTTTTGAGAACATTGTACCGTTTCAGTGGAATCGCTCCGCTTCGCTGCGCTCTTTTGATGGTATAATAACCTCAAACGAAGGAAAGAGGAAAGATTTATTTTAATGTTTGAGAACATTGTACCGTTTCAGTGGAGTCGCTCCGCTTCGCTGCGCTCTTTTGATGGTATAATAACCTCAAACGAAGAAAAGAGGAAAGATTTTATTTTGATGTTTGAGGACATTTTACCGTTTCAGTGGAATCGCTCCGCTTCGCTGCGCTCTTCTTATGGTATAATAACCTCAAACGAAGAAAAGAGGAAAGATTTATTTTAATGTTTGAGAACATTGTACCGATTTAGCGGAATCGCTCCGCTTCGCTGCGCTCTTCTTATGGTATAATAACCTCAAACGAAGGAAAGAGGAAGATTTTATTTTGATTTTTGAGGACATTTTACCGTTTTAAAGGAAGCGTTCGCTTCGCTCACTTTTCTTATGGTATAATAACCTCAAACAAAGGAATGAGCAAGACCCTATTTAAATACTTGTACTGATATGAATATTTTAAGTTCCGGCTGCATTCGTTTTTCAATATATTAATTTAACAAGGCGGTGTTTGAATGATAAGTGATGTAATAAAGGAGATTCGTCATAACGTCAATATGACTCAGGATGAAATGGCACAGGCTCTTTATGTAACAAGGCAAGCTGTTTCACGTTGGGAAAACGGCGATACTACGCCTAACTTGGATACATTAAAACAGATTTCCAAAATGTTCGGTGTTTCTCTTAGCCGTTTACTTTCAGAAGAACAGAAAAAAGACGAGCCGGCGGCTGAAATAAACGCCGACAGATTTATCGGTTTTGCTGATATATATGAAAACAGCCGTCCTGCGGTTCCTGCTCATGCTATTGAAATAATAACCGGTTATTTGGGGAAAACACCTGAATCCGTTGTGGACTTAGGCTGCGGAACAGGCTTGTCTACAAGAGCATGGGAAGGCAAATGCGGTTGGATTACCGGTATTGAGCCAAGCGAAGATATGCTGAATATTGCCAAGGCAAAATCGGGCAAAAAAGCTTCTTTTGTAAAAGCATATTCGGATAATACGGGATTGCCCGATAAAAGCACAGACGTTGTATTTTGTTCTCAGTCTTTTCACTGGATGAATCCGGCGGATACGCTTAAGGAAGCAGACCGCATATTGAAAAAGGGAGGGATATTTGCCGCTGTGGATTGCGATTGGCCTCCCGTTTGCGATGCTGACACTGAAATCGCTTATATGAATCTATTCAATAAGGTAAGAATTATAGAAGAAGAGAATAAAGAGATATGCAAAACATTCCACCGCTGGGATAAAAATAATCATTTGAAAAATATACTTGAAAGCGGATATTTTAAATATTGCAGAGAGGTTGTTTTTGATAATAAGGAGGAATGTGATATACAAAGATTTTTGGCACTCGCCCAGAGCCAGGGCGGACTTCAGGCAATTTTAAAAACTTCTCCGGAGCTTATTGAAAATGATTATATAAACTTTAAGAAAGCGATATGCAAAAGCTTTAATCCCGGAGTGAACAAAGTAAGCTTCTGTTATAGAATGCGAATCGGAATAAAATAAATTTATGGCGTACATTTTTAAAATGTACGCCATTTTAAGACAATATCACACAATGATTGTCTGCATATTGCGCCGTCAGGTTTTTAATTAGGGCAACACCGCACAATGATTGCGTGTGAATCGCACAGTCAGATTTTTCTTCAGCTTGCATAAATTGGGCGCAGGAATACTGACGTATTTCAAGGAGAATTTGTATAAGATGACGGAATATATGCAAGCAAGCCGCACGCAAAACCGTAAGGGGGTTATGCGGCGATGCCTTAATATAACAGAATAAAAAACGATAATAAAACTAACGGCATAAGATATAAACGATCTTTATTCTATTATTCCGGGCAAATATTCACCATAGGTTTAAATCCGATAAAACCAAACCGTTAAATTCCGGTATACTGATTTTATTCTGATAAAAAACCCTTTTCTACGGGTCGTCTGAAAGGCCGCAATTTGCACGATTTCTACTAACCGCGGGAGCTTTCCGCATCAAACAATGCCGATAGTAATCATAATAGGGGTAACTACGAGATACCCTCTCATTGCCCCGTTTTTTCCTTGAAATCGCCGTGCTTTTAGCATAATTGTACATATTGCTTTGTTTTCAGGCAGGCACTAAAAGCCGCATTAAAATTAGCGTCTTTTCCGCAAGGCGAAACCGATCCTACAAAAATGCAAATTTATAAAAATCTTTATATTTTTTCAGTTACTGCTTTTCAAAACCGTTATCGGATCTACAGCGACACATTTACGCCATGGGCTTATTACGGATAAAATCATTAAAACAAGGATCGAAGTCGCTTCAGCAAGAAATTGGGAAAAGGAATAGCTGTAATCACGGCTGATAGCGGCAAATGATAAAAGCTCCGATAGCGGTTCAGACAATAGTATATTTACCGCGGTTGTAATAATTAATGAAATAACAGCATATACGGAAAATTCCATGCATATCATAAGCAAAATACTTCGATCCTTATATCCGAAGGTTTTCATCAAGCCAATGGTCTTTTCACGCCTTCTTATACTTGCGTTCAGTGTCTGAAGAACTATTATAACCGACAGAATTATAAGAACAAGACCGAATATAAACCCCGTATTGCGTACTCCGCTTATAAACAACAGATAATCATCCCATGAATTGTCTTGCGAAAAAGCACTATATCCCATATTTTTTATCTGAGACATAATATCGTCCTTTTTTTCAACACCCGAAAGATATATTTTCAGCCCTATCGGATTTTCGGTTGCGCCCACCGCTTTTATCAGTTCTTTGTAAAGCCCGCTGCTCATATAGGCGTCATTTACCCTTTCACCGTTGCCGCTTTTGTACCGATAATATCCGAGAATATCAATATCCGTTACATATGTTTTTATCTTATCATCTTCCATATAATCACAGTAAAGCTTTGTACTTCCGGAGAGCTGAGACAGATCATAGGATTCCGGCAGCACTATACCCGAAGCATTTTTCCCTCTGTAATCCTCCGCGCCAATCAATTTATACTCTTCGAAATCAAACTCGATGATATGGTAAAAGGATACCGAATCCTGCTCTTTATCTCCCAGATAACATGAACAATAATGATCCAGACTGATACTTTCTATACCTTCCATTTGTTCCATTTTCTTTACAGAAGCCATAGGTATTGGCTTATTATCGTTATATACGGTAATATTAATTGCGGAAGAAACATCCTCCTCAAGCGTCTTAAGATCTTGTATGACCGTATTATATACATTGAAGCTTATTCCTATAACCAACAATCCGCAGGCTATAAGAAGCGGAATAAAAATAAGCCTTATTTTAGATTTAAAGGCATTTTTTATTCCCATCTCAATTAAAAACTTCATACCTGCCCCTTAATGCGGGCGGAAAAGTCTATGACCTTATCCGCATATCGTATGTACTTGGTATTATGTGTAACTACAATGACACTTTTTCCTTTGGCCTTCAAACCAAGGAGAATATCAACAATTTCATCTGCCGACTTCTCATCCAGACTTCCCGTAGGTTCGTCGCATAAAATAAACTTTCTGTCATTCGCCAGAGCTCTTGCTATGGCTATCCTCTGCCGCTCTCCTCCCGACAGATTCGGTACTTTCCATTTAAGCCTTTCTTTTAATCCAAGCTCCGATAAAAGTCCGCAGGCTATTTCCGACTTATGCTTTTTGCTTTCCTTCATATTGTGCATTGCCAACAATACATTATCTACCAGTGAAAAATCCTCTACCAGATAAAAATCCTGAAAAACATACCCGATGTTACTGCTTCTAAAATCCGACCGATCTGATCTTGACATATTATAATAATCAGTACCGTCAATCATAACACTTCCGGACGTAGGCTTTAAAAGTCCTCCCATAATATTTAAAAGAGTAGTCTTACCGCATCCTGAAGGACCCGCAACAACGGTGAAGGAGCTATCCTCGATTTTTTCCGAAAAATTATTCAGTATAGTTACATCGTTTCCCCCGTCTATATATCTATGGCAAATACCCTTCAGCTCTATCATTAAAAATTCCCTTTCATAATTAAAACGGTACGCGGTGTGCCGCATACCCGGGTCACAGATACATATACCTATGACGCAATGTATGCTGCAACAATAACTTGGTTTTCCTGGATCGCTTTGGCATTTAAGCGTCACTGATCACCGAAATCCCTCGATCATTACTTCATGAACATTCATAAATGTAAAAAGCCTTTGCCCCGGTTTTATACGAAACTTTCTTAAGGCAACACCCCACAATGATTGCATGTGAATCGCGCAGTCAGATTTTTCGTAAGCTTGCATAAATTCGACGCAGGAATACTGACGTATTTCAAGGAGAATTTGTGTAAGATGTCGGAATATATGCAAGCAAGCCGCACGCAAAGCCGTAAGGCGGTCATTGCGCGGTATTGCCTTAATATACTGTCACAATATCTTTCCCCTCAAGCAGCGCTTCGGCCTCCAAACCAAGCAGTGAAGGATACATATTATATTCCTTATCAAGCCTTGTATTAAGGAATCCCCTTTTCCTACGGAATCCGTCAAGTAAAGCGTCCGTAACCGAGGCATTTTTGACAATTGATTTTTCACCTAAAACACAGTAGTAAAATATGTCCACGATCGTTCCGTTATTGAAATTATATCCGTCTATATACTCATTATAATATGTTAAATCAAGACCAGTATCAAAATAATCCTCACCGTTGAGAATTATCAACCTTGCCACATCCGCAAAAGTACCTCCGAAATCCTCCACTCTTGATTTATACAACTCTGCATATTTTAAATATGTTTTTCTCAGAGCTTCGGGAACCTCTAAATCCAGGCTTTTTATCAGCTCGCCGCAGTAAAAAAGTTCCCTTACCGAATCCTTTTCAAAATCATGCTGTGAAAAAAAGGAAGGAAGATAAGCCCTTATTTTTTCTCCGGTATCATATTCTAAACCCAGCGAAAGCATATAGTAATAATACAGATCTTCACAATTATATATCCTGTATTCCTCGTTTTCATACCAGAGCTTTACATACTCCTTAATTATTTCCTTATCCGGCAGTTCTTCTTCGAATAGATAGCTTATATATACCGCGCTACAGGTTGCCATCATTGAAAAGCTTATATTAAGGATCGTACTGTAGTTTCCGTCCTCCAATTTATATTCATCGTCTATAAGCTTAAGATACTTTTCTATTTCCGCTTTTTCATTTTCACCCAGCTCCTTAAAATTCTTTAAGGTGGCAACAGACGCATACAAATATGCAATGTTGTTATAATAAAAATTCAGATCAGATAAAATGTACTCTTTTATTTTATGAGGCAACTTTATGTTCAACCCATACAGATCAACTATTTGAGAAATATTATAATAGTCAATATCATTAAAAAGATCAGCGGCTCCCCTATCGTCTATCTTTGAAAAAATGTTATTTATATATTCATTCAAAATGCCGGTATCCGCAGAAACGCCAAGATAATCCGCCGCATAAAAAACAGCATAAAATTTCGTTATACTGTCATTCAATGAAAAGTTGCCGACCTGTTCCTTGACATATTCCTTAAGCTCCGTATTTTTTTTAACTTCCACACCGTATTGATCCGCGCATTTAAACATCTCAATCGTATCGAACAAGCTCCAAAAAAACGAATCCGTTCCTGTTTCATATTCGCCGTAATCGAATACACCGCATTTCGTCTCCAAAGAATCTATATATTCTTTGAACAGCAGCCGTTCTTCAGCAGACATATTTAAACCGCTGCCATTAAACATTATAACTTCATTCAGGGAAAAAGAAGATAAATTTTGTTCCTTTCGCATAGGAGGAATAAAGTCCTCATACATTAAACCTTTTATCTTACTCATATATGAGGTGCTGTGAAGATCGACATTATTTATCTTATGATAAACAGAATCTACAAATAATCTATTTGGAAGCTGTTTTGATAAGACCTCGGAAAAGAATGAGTTCTTACCTGAATTACATGAGGAAAGAAGTATTGATAAAGCGATTACCAATGCAATGGATGTAAATATTTTCTTCATTTTCATACCATCCAAAAGTCTTGAATTTATTTAAATAAAATATGCCAATCAATTATAAGAAGTTACAACAGCGGTATTTGTGAATGTCAGGCTACCTATCGTGGCCTGCGAAGTGGCAATTCCCGTTACCATAAAATATGATAATCCCGCCGTCAAAGCTCCACTTGCCAGAGTGGCGGCGTTATCCCAAATTGTACGTATGACATTATTGTTGTATGTTTCCAATTAAACTTCCTTTGAATTATATTTTGGCGTAGTGAAGGTTGCTATCGAGGAGCTTGTTTTCGAAATACTTACCGAAACGGAAGACGTTCCCACACTTAAAGAACCTTGTGCGCCGTCCTTTTTAAGGCAACACCGCACAATGATTGCGTGTGAATTGCGCAGCCAGATTTTTCGTCAGCTTGCATAAATTCGACGCAGGAATACTGACGTATTTCAAGGAGAATTTGTGTAAGATGACCGAAAATATGCAAGCAAGCCGCACGCAAAGCCTTCAGGCGGTCATTGTGCGGTATTGCCTTAATTCAAGCGTTATACAGTGTGCATTCACAGCATATTGTGAAGCAACGACGGAAGAAGCATTGGCATCGAATTTATGATCAAGAGCCAGATCACCCGCCTTAGCTCCCGTTTGCCCGACTTCTACAAAGGTTCTTATAGTCCCCCGGGATTTTTTCAGGGTTGCGACAGTATAATTACTAACGGCATCCACGGGCATAACCAAAAAACCTGCAAACAAAGCCGCCGATAAAATACCCGAAATAAACTTTTTCACAGTTGTTATATTTTATTTTTCCTTGATGATAATTTAAAACAATTCATCATAACAGACAAAATGCTTCTGTTTTTTATTTTACCATATAATGGAAAATTTGTCAATATACTTTTACATCAAGAGACATTCATTTACTTTTAAACAAAATCATTATTCAGATGTCTTAACAGTATGTGATATAATCAATATATCGATCATTATCGATTTATGCAAAAAGGATTGACGCCATAAAACGTCAATCCTTTTTAAATATTTTTCAGGATAAATCAAGCACCCTTTTTAACCTCATAATCCTCGCCCGAAGTCGCTTTTCTCAGAGCCTCCATCAATCCGTCCACAGACCATTTAAGAGTTTTTCGGTTAAGATTTCCCCCGTTGTCCCAAAGAAAACATGCAGCACCCATATCATTGCAAAGCTTTGTAAGATATTCGCTGAAATAAATAAATTCTTTATTTGAACCACCGCCGGAATATTCACCGATGATCACGGGATAGCCTTTGTCAACAAAATGCTTTTTCATAAGATTCATTTTATCTGTCATAAGCTTGACATCGGAATCGCTTCCCCATGTCTTTTGAGACCCGACAATGCAGAATTCATAAGGCGTATAGTAGTGCACGGAAACAATAAGACGATTTTCTGTTTTATCCTGGGGCATTTTGTAATAAGGCTTACATGTTTCGGCAACATCCGTCCAATAACCGGCTATGAGCAAATGACGCTTTTGGTTATTTCCGCCGCTTTCACGGATAATATCTACAAAATCCTGATTTATTCGGTTCAAAAGGGCGAATGCCTCCTCTTCTCCCTGGGAATTCTTGATTTTATCGAATCCTACCTCGTTCAGAGATTCGAAAATAAGATGATCCGAATAATTTTTAAATCTTTCGGCGATCTGCTTCCACATTTTACTGTAACGCGCATAGAATTTATCATAATCGGATTGGGCATTTTCTATTACCCATGCTCCGAACTTAGGATCTCCGCCGCCGTCATGATGCATATTTATAATAACGTAAAAGTCTCTTTCAACGGCATAGTCGACCACCTCCTGAACCCGGTTCATCCAGCTTTCCTTTATGTTATCGTCATCATCAAGATGATCTCTCCAGGTAACGGGTATACGCACAGCGTTTACACCGTCCTCCTTAAGCTTGTCAAACAGCTCCGGGGTGGTCATAACATTACCCCAAAGAGTTTCGTCGACCTCTTCTCCCTCTTCCACATGTTCATTAACTTTTCCATCACCGTCACGGTCCGCCTGACAAACGTCAAGAGTATCACCGAGATTCCAGCCGATTTTCATTTCCTTTACAAGCTCCATGGATGTCATATCCCGCATAGTGCCTGTTCCCGACGGCTTGTTTGTACCCGTACCGATATTTTCCCCGCCGCCGTTGTTGCATCCGCTTACCAGGAATGAGAATGCTAATACGGCGGAAAAAGCTAAAGCAGCTATTTTTTTGGTTTTCATTTTATTGCGTCCTTTCCAAATATAAATCAAAAAGTAATCGATTACATCCAACGATTGAATTATAGCGTAATCGATTACATTTGTCAACACCGATAAGTGATTTTTGTTATTTTTATTCAACTCCGATGATATGGATTTAGCAATTATAACCAAAGTATATTCCGTATCAGCGTATCAGTAAGAAAGCAAGATTGATATTTTATTAAGGGGAATTTTTATGGCTTATCTGAAAACTAAAAGAATATGTAAGATTTAACCGGATGAGTGGATATTTCAAAAAAAGGCAGAGAAGTATTATAATATTTCTATCGTTTTTACGCGAAAGACACCCGCAGTTATGGCGCACCTGAAAACAAAGCAAATTTGCACAGTTATGCTAAAACGTGACGATCCCAAGAAAAAAGTCGGAGAAATACGGGGATATTTCGTAGTTATCCATTTGGAATACAGGTATTCTTAGAGGCGGTAAGCGTCCGCAGTTAGTAAGAAATCTGCATTTCGCGTATTTTCAGATAGCCCCTGAATGAGAAAACTAAAAAATGCTGCTTTTATGATTCTTTTGCATTACCGTTATGAGCACCGGCTTTCTCTTTGTTGAATATAAACAAGTTCTTACCGTCATAAGAATAAGCACTTTAAAAAAAATTAAAATGGTTTTGAGCATAGTTATATTTGATTTTTGATTCAAAAGCTTCCTTAGTTTGGGAAGCTTTTATTTTTTTAAATTTCACTATTGACATTCCCCAAAAAAGTGCTATAATATATTTTAGCACTCATAGAGGAAGAGTGCTAAAATCAGTTCAACATAAAATTCATATACAGAAGGAGACGGTAAAAATGTCAGAGAAAAAAGCTTTTAAAGCGGAATCCAAGCGTTTGCTTGAGATGATGATCAATTCTATTTACACCCATAAGGAAATTTTTATCCGCGAACTTATTTCAAATGCCAGCGACGCAATGGACAAGCTGTATTTTAAGTCGCTTAACGAAAACCTTGGTCTTGACCGCAGTGATTTTCATATCAGGCTCACTCCCGATAAGGAAGCAAAAACTCTTACTATTTCCGATAACGGTATCGGCATGACACAGGAAGAGTTAGAAAACAATTTAGGCGTAATCGCTCAGTCAGGCTCCCTGAAATTCAAGGAGGATATAAAATCCGGAGAAAATGCGGACAAGGCGGAGGATGTTTCGGTTATCGGTCAATTCGGGGTAGGATTTTATTCGGCATTTATGGCGGCAAAAAAAGTAACCGTAAAATCCAAGGCTTACGGTGCGGATACAGCTTATATGTGGAGCAGCGAGGGCGTTGACGGTTATACTGTCGAAGAATGCGAGAAGGACGGCCACGGTACCGAAATCACCCTGTATATGAAGGATAACACCGAGGACGAGGATTATGAGGAATTTCTCCATGATTACAAGCTTAGGAGCCTTGTAAAAAAATATTCCGATTATATCCGCTATCCGATCAAAATGATGTCAACTCACCGTCATCTGAAAGAGGATGCTCCCGAAGACGCGGCCGAAGAGGATAAGTATGAGGAGCATACCGAGGACGAGACTCTGAACAGTATGATACCTCTTTGGAAGAAGAGCAAGAGCGAGCTTACCGATGAGGAATATAACAGTTTTTATCAGGAGAAGTTCTTTGATTACTCCGAGCCTCTGGCACACATTCACAGCAAGACCGAAGGCAGCGCTACCTATTCGGCATTGCTGTTCATACCTAAAAAAGCCCCGTTCGATTATTATTCAAAGGAATTTGAAAAAGGTCTCCAGCTTTATTCCAACGGCGTTCTTATAATGGATAAGTGCGCGGATCTGCTTCCCGATCACTTTAGTTTTGTAAAAGGCCTTGTGGACAGCGAGGACCTATCGCTTAACATAAGCCGCGAAATGCTCCAGCATGACCGTCAGCTGAAAATAATTGCCAAATCTCTCGAAAGAACCATCAAGAACGAGCTTAAAAAGATGCTGAGCAATGACAGAGAGAAGTATGAGGAATTCTGGAAGGCCTTCGGGCTTCAGATAAAGTTCGGGATTTACAACGGCTACGGGATGAATAAGGAGCTTTTACAGGATCTTTTGTTGTTTACTTCTGGCAAGGATAAAAAGCCTGTTACCCTTGAGGAATATGTTACGGGAATGAAAGAGGGACAGGACTGTATTTATTATGCTTCAGGCGAAAGCGTTGAAAGAATTGACGCGCTTCCCATCGTTGAAAGTGTTAAGGATAAGGGCTATGAGATTTTGTACCTTACCGACAACGTAGATGAATTCTGCCTCCAGATGATGGTTGATTACAAGGAAAAGAAATTTAAATCGGTCCAGGGCGGTGATCTTGACCTTGAAACCGAGGAAGAGAAAAAGGAGATTAAGGAAAAGAACGAAAGCAGCAAGGAGCTTTGCGAAGCTATCAAGGAAGCGCTTGGCGATAAGGTAGCCGATGTTCGTCTTACAAACAAGCTTAAAACTCATCCCGTTTGTATCTCCGCCGACGGCGCTCTTTCGGTTGAAATGGAGAAGGTTCTTAATTCCATGCCTACCGACCGTAAGGCAAAAGCGGACAAGGTCCTTGAAATCAACCCGAATCATGCTATTTTCGATAAACTGCAGTTCCTTTTTGACAATGATAAGGAAATGCTGTCCACCTATGCTGATCTTCTGTATGCTCAGGCAATGCTTATTGAAGGCATGTCGATCGAAGATCCCGTAGCATTCAGCGAAGAATTGAGCAAGGTCATGAGCAAATAATGAGCAAATGCAAACCACCGCTGAAGTGGCGGTTGCACACGCCCTAAACAGGCTTGACCCCCTAAAGGGGTGTTAAAGCTCTGACATAGCATTACTGTCACAGACAGCCGCTGAAGCGGCTGTCTGTTTTTGTCCTTTGATTCTTACCGCCAGTAAACGAGTCAACATATTCCTTCAATGTCATTTGATAATAATTCATAATCTTCTTTCAGCTGATTTTGAATATATTGTTTTATTGCGTTTTCGTTCCTTCCCACTGTATCTGTAAAATATCCTCCACACCAAAAATGCCGGTTTCCGTATTTGTATTTTAAATTTGCATGTCTGTCAAATATCATCA
Organism: uncultured Ruminiclostridium sp.; assembly: GCA_910579265.1. Classification (GTDB taxonomy): domain Bacteria; phylum Bacillota; class Clostridia; order Oscillospirales; family Ruminococcaceae; genus Ruminiclostridium_E. Next base: position 26,594 of record CAJTTE010000029.1, read on the forward strand.
ATGTGCTTTTCCTTTTAATAAATACGACAAACCGTGCTATCCTTAAGCATGACGGTACTATTACAAGAATGTGAATATGGTCGGGACGCGTATTTGTATTTATTTATCTCTACTTTCTTTTCTTCACACAGTTTTCTGAGCATTCCCACTTATATCCTCCGCTCTTGGCTGCCCATATCTCTTTTCTGAGGTATCTGGGTGCGAATACTATTTGATATTCGCATATGTATGTTGAGTGTGAGAATGTTTTTTTCATTTTACATCTGCTAATGACATCCTTTATGTTAAAGTAATAGTAATACGGCCGTCAAACCGTTACTATTATACCATAAAAAGAGCGAAGCGAAGCGGAGCGATTCCTCAAAAACGGTAAAATGTTCTCAAACATCAAAATAATATCTTCCCTTTTCCTTCGTTTGAGGTTATTATACCATAAAAAGAGCGAAGCGAAGCGGAGCGATTCCTCAAAAACGGTAAAACGCCCTCAAACATCAAAATAATATCTTTCTCTTTCCTTCGTTTGAGGTTATTATACCATAAAAAGAGCGCAGCGAAGCGGAGCGATTCCTCAAAAACGGTAAAATGTTCTCAAACATCAAAATAATATCTTCCCTTTTCCTTCGTTTGAGGTTATTATACCATAAAAAGAGCGAAGCGAAGCGGAGCGATTCCTCAAAAACGGTAAAACGCCCTCAAACATCAAAATAATATCTTCCCTTTTCCTTCGTTTGAGGTTATTATACCATAAAAAGAGCGCAGCGAAGCGGAGCGATTCCTCAAAAACGGTAAAATGTTCTCAAACATCAAAATAATATCTTCCTCTTTCCTTCGTTTGAGGTTATTATACCATAAAAAGAGCGAAGCAAAGCGGAGCGATTCCTCAAAAACGGTAAAACGCCCTCAAACATCAAAATAATATCT
>CAJTTE010000029.1:27523-31701 GCA_910579265.1 uncultured Ruminiclostridium sp.
GTTCTCAAACATTAAAATAAAATCTTCCTCTTTACTTCGTTTGAGGTTATTATACATACCGTAGATCGTTATTTTGCTAAAGCTTTTTATTCCATCGGCCAAGCCGGTGGTTTTTTTGCGCTGAAGCCACAACAAAATAGCGAAAGCAATTAGTGCTTTCGCTACCGAATAGTACAATATTTCCCTGTATCTGAGTATATAGTTTTATATTGCCATAAGAAATCAAGACGCCATTTGAGCGACAAAACAGAAAAAAATATTGCTGCTTAAAGTGTCTTACCCGGCGAAAAGTTCAGTGTTTACAAGGGATCTTAAAGTCTGAGATATTTTTAATGACTTAAATCCAAATACTATTTTTTATTTTTCTCCACATAGTCTTCATCAATAATTACGTTTTTTTCCGCTGCCTGCCGTCTGCCATAGGTTAAAGAAGGACTAACGCTGCTGTTTTTCATAATTGCATTCATAACATGCTTGGTTTTATGAGAAAGCGGAACGCCCTCGGGATCCAACGGCAGATCCTCATCGTCAAAACCGTCATTTCTTTCTATACTGTTAAGAATTTTTGCAAAATCATCAGCTATGCTGTCAGTTTTTTCCTTCCCCGCTTCGTTTGCAGCAACATCATTTTCCTTATTCATTTGAGCCACTGTACGGTATGCCCCCGCAACCCTTGCAGCTTTATTCATTCCTCCGGTTCTTTTCTGAGACTGTCTTGGAGGTTTTACTATAGCGTGGCTTTCTTCCTTTTCCTTTTCATCTATTAAGGTAACAAAGTCGTCTTCCCTGCCATTTGTTTTTTCAAATTTGGGAAGCTTAACACGAGGCGGCTCGTGCTTTACAGATTTTTCACCGATATCGGCTTCAGGCTGATCAAATTCCGAAAAATCAGCCTCATCCGGAAATTCGTCCAAATCCGGCAAAATATAAGAATTTTTATCAAGGGAAGATGTTCGTTCACTGACATGGGGTGGCGGATCAAGACCCTCTATCCTGCTCCCGTTCTGTGGCGGCATCGTATCACCGACACTTTTTTCATGCGACTTATTCTCTGCTCTGCTGTTTTCGGCAATATTCAATATTTCCGCTCTGGCAGCCTCCGCCGCTCTATTCACATTATTTTCCTTCGCAGAGGGATAGCCTTTATTTGAATTATCGGCGTCAAAAGCTCCTGAAAAATCTTCACCGAAAAAAACATCTTTTTTTACAGGATCTACAGAGTGGTTATCTTTATCATCTGACATTCTTACAGGAATCTCCTGATAGCTGTTTACAGGTTGGGCACCGCGTATTATCTTTGCAACAGGAGGAGGCGCAGCCGTTACGGCCTTCTGTTCTTGTACCGGAAGTTTTTCCTCACCGCCCCCCTGAGGCTTAAGCAAGCCTTGCTTCTCAAGCTCTTTTCTGTCAACCCTTGCAAACTGATAGGGTTTAACCTTCATCTTTGTTCCGTCAGCTCTGCGTATCTCTTCTTCGGTATCGATAACCTCCTGCTTCGCCTTGGACGGCTTTTGAGCCGCCAGCTGCTTGGAATATGCTATAAAATCGTCAAAATCAGATGCAGTAGCTCTTCCGTTTATGACATTGTTTTTTATTACGTTAAAATAACCTGACCATTCGGTAAAATCCCGCTGGCTTATATTACGGTTCACGTTTTCGGACATTTCAATATAAATCTGTTCAGCTTTTGCGGTCAGCACTTCGAGTTCCTCATCCGTAAGCGGTTCGGCAACCGGACCTTCCATAATCTCACGACAGGTCGACCCGTCACGGTGAACCGTATCGCAAAAATCAGAAGCACAATTCCGGTCTCGGAGGAAAAACTCCTTGCATCTGGCGCAGCGCTGCAAATATCCGCCTTTATCGATAATCGTATCTATTTCCAGATCGATCATCGCTTTGAAGGTGGAAGGTATATAAACCGTATCGGGCACCTTTACCAACGATTTCATTATTATTTTTGCAACCGTGTCCGAATGCTGAGGAAGGTGGTTCTTGATAACACCGAAGGAATCCATAGCCTCCCAGTCAGACATTGCTCCCTCTTCACGGGAAGCATAGCTTAAGCTATCCGAGAACTCCACATCCTGAAACAAGTTTCTCACTATTTCCTTTGAAACACCGCTGAAAACAAAGGGAGCGTTTGTAAGCCGACCGGGCTTGTAAACTCTTACAGAACCGATTGCGTCAAGGGAATACCCCTGTTCGTTGGCGGCGACACTGAACATAAGATCAAAAAGATTAAGTCTGTTAGCCGCCGCATCCGGACCGCTCAGCTTACAGCCAAAAACGAAGTCAAGTTTTTTTACCGCATATTCCTGTATTTTAAGAAGGTTGATCCATTGATTGATCGCGCTGTGGCTTCTATATTCTGTCAAACGTTGAAAAATCGCCTTTTGAAACGGATTTTCACACTCAATAAAACTATTCCAAAGGGTAGAAGTGCTTATTTCCCCCTGGCGGCAAATATATTCTATCCAACAGTCGGTAACTATCTTATCAAAAACGGTCCTGATATTATTTTCAAAATACCTGTGGCAGCCGGATATGGAATTTCTTAATGCCGTTACCTTATCCAAAGGATATTCTCCGGTTACCATACATTCACGGCAAAGCCGGGTAGACTCCTCCATGAATTTGGAAAAGTCATATCTGCAAAAGCCCAGCAAATTTGAGGGAACATTTACCGTATAAGTGTCATTAGCATTTTTTCCCGCAACGTTCAATACACATGAATTATTTGTGTTCATACAAATCTCTTTTCAGCTATATTTATCCGCTTTGCGGCATTTTAAGGGGCAGCGCCCGATTTTTACGTTACTGCGAAAACCGCCGACCGGGCTTTCAGATTATCCGGCAGTATCGGATGATACCGAAGGAGTATTGGATATTGCCGGCGTAGTCCGCGCCTGGGATGTCTGAGCGGTTGTAGTGTCCGTATCATTTTCAGGTTCCTTTTTCTTAAGAAGCTCTACTACATCGATCGTCATTCCGTCAATGCTAAGCTTTGTATCTGATATCCACTTAGGAGATACATCGCGCTTGTATGCCGTCACCAATACTCTTTTGCATCCAAATACCTTTCGATAGACAACAAACGGATACTCTTCATCTTTAAACGCCTCTTCCACATAATAACTTATAACTTCACCGTCATTCTTTTTATCTATGTAGCGCACGAGTCTATAGCTTCCATCCGATGAAACGAGATAATCCTTACTACGGGTGGAGAAATCTATATCCTGATCCTGATTTGTAAAAAGATTTGTTGCAACATAATAAACGTTAATGCCGAAATATGAGGTCATAATGTTGTAAACAAGAGCTCCCACCACAAACATTATAAGTAAAAGCGTACCCATAACCGTTTTGCACGCCTCACCCACCCCGCAGGATAAAAATATTACAGCGCTGACTATAACCGGCGGAATAATGAGATACCATTGTCCGAAGCCTACAATCATAAGAAAAAATGATTCTATCGGTATTATTAGTGCCGCAATAATGGTCGGAATCTGTTTACGTGTAAAAAACATCAGCGTTCCGAAAATAAAGTTTATGAAAATATACAACACCATCATTGCACTGAAATTACTAATTTCCAGATAGCATGAAAACGTATTGACAACGATCTTACCGAGCAGCACAACATATATAAAGGACAGGAAGGATACTCCAAGAAGAAACCACCTGTTTTTCAAAATTTTTAATACCTTATCCATCAGACGTTCCTTTCAACAAAATGTATACATTCCTATTGTATAACAAACTGAGAAAAAATTCAAGTATAATTGCCATTTTTCATATATTTCACCAGATTATGTATTGTAATTTGGCGAAAAATGTCCGAGTTTACATCTGATATGATCTATATTATCATAAAAATAACCATTAATATTCATTTTAAGCCTTAAACCGATTCCTTCATATTGTAATTTGCTTCACCCTGACTTATGCCCGATAATTTAAATCAATACCTTACAGGTATTGCAGTGGGATTATGCCGTAGATTATTTTCTCGATATCTGCTTTGAGCAAAAAAATAATTTCTTCCTCTTTACTTCGTTTGAGGTTATTATACCATAAGAAGAGCGCAGCAAAGCGGAGCGACTCCCCCAAAACAGTACAATGTTCTCAAACATTAAAATAAATTCTTCCTCTTTACTTCGTTTGAGGTT
>CAJTTE010000030.1 GCA_910579265.1 uncultured Ruminiclostridium sp.
TTTCTCCTGTTGAATTTTTAAAAAATTTTGTCCAATATCATTGACAAACCTACATATTTTCGTCACACATATCGGTCAAAAACTTAAAAATTAACGTAATTTCGTTTAATGCATGACGGCTTAAAGGAAAAACGCAGAAATGCATGACAGTATGTGCATTTTTATAAAGTTCATTTATTTTGGTTAAAACTTTTCAAGCTGCGGCTTCTCAGGTGTATACTAATCTTAGAGCCTGTTTGGGATCCCGAAGCATGTAATTGCGCAGCAGACTTTGCGTATTTCGGGGCAGTTTTTCGCAGACATACTTGATGTAAATCAAAAAAAATAAACGGAAAAATACGCAAAAGGTGCAAGCAAAATGCATGCCGGGAGATGCCGAACAGGGCCTTATATAAATTTTTTCTGCGGTATTGACAAATCCGTAATATCGGAATATAATATAAACATAATCTGTTTCGGGGCGGAGTGAAATTCTCCACCGGCAGTAAAGTCTGCGAGCCTGAAATTTCGCCGAACTGCGAATTTAAAGGTTGAATCGGTGAAATTCCGATACCGACGGTATAGTCCGGATGAAAGAACCAGAGGTGTTTAATAAACTGAGATCTTTGCTTGTATATAAACCGGCAAAGAATTAAAGCTTAAACATTTTTGCGCCCCCGCTTATGTGGGAGCGCCGTTGTATTTTAAAGTCATGATCGGCATAAATACGGCGGCGTCCTCATATTACGGGGGTTTTATGGACCCAAAAATCACACAGATTATGGAAAGGTGATTTTATGACAACAACCGTAAAAAAAAGAGTTCCCACAAGCGTCCGCAAAATTGCGGTAACGGCGATGCTGGCAGCCTTGGCTGCGGTGATTCAGCTTCTTGAAATTCCCGTTCCGGCATTCATACCTGAGTTCGTTAAGCTTGACTTCTCCGAGCTTCCCGCATTGATCGCTTCCTTTGTGGTATCCCCCGTTGCCGGAATTCCCGTCTGCCTTATAAAAAACATAATTAAACTGACGACAACTAATTCTGCGGGTGTCGGAGAACTTTGCAATTTCCTTTTAGGCATAGCGATGGTAGTGCCCGCCGGATTTATTTACAAGTACAGGAAGACGAGAACCGGCGCTTTGATAGCCTGCCTGAGCGGCTGCGTGATAAGTGCTGTTCTCAGCATATTTGTAAATTACTTTATCAGCTATCCTGTTTATTTTCAGGTTCTTGCCCCGGAAGAAGCCGTCTTAGGAGCTTATAGGGCTTTAAATCCAAATGTGGGAAACCTTTGGGATGCTCTGATATGGTTTAACGCTCCGTTTACATTTATAAAAATGCTTTTGGACTCGATTATTACATTTGTCATCTACAAACCGCTATCAAACGCTCTTAAAAGAGTATGGTAAAGCGTACATGATTGAAGCATGATTAAAGCCATTACTTAAGCGGCGATTTGCACCCGCTTTAAAAGAAAATACGACTGACAGTTCAACCTTTAGGTTAGACATAGCGTTACTATCACAGACGGCCGCTGAAGCGGCTGTCTGTTTTTGTTTAATGCTTCGGCGAAAAACCGCCGTCTAAACCCGCGGAATAAAAATCTTGGGCAAAATAACGTCCTACGGTATTTATAATAACCTAAGACAAAGTAAAGAGGAAAAATTATTTAAATGTCTGAAAACATTATATCCTTTCAGCGGAACCGCTCCGCTTAACTGAGCATCTCCGACAATATAATAACCTCGCACAGTCAAAAGAGGAAAATTTCATTTCAATTTATGAAAACATTGTATCCTTTCAGCGAAACCGCTCCGCTTAACTGAGCCCCTCCGACAATATAATAACCTCGCACAGCCAAAAGAGGAAAATTTCATTTCAATTTATAAAAACATTGTACCCTTTCAGCGGAACCGCTCCGCTTAACTGCGCTCCTCCGACAATATAATAACCTCACCCAGCCAAAAGTGAAAGATTTTATTTCAATTTATGAAAACATTGTACCCTTTCAGCGGAACCGCTCCGCTTAACTGCGCTCCTCCGACAATATAATAACCTCACCCAGCCAAAAGAGGAAGATTTTTAGAGAATATATGAAAACATTTTACCGTTTTAATTGAAACGTTCGCTTAGCTGACTTCTTTATAGGACAATAGTAAAGATTTGACAGCCGCATTACCGCTATGAAAATATAAAAGAGATCATTAACAAATGAAAAGCGAAACAAGACCATTGTCACATTCGATTTACAAGTGTGAATACCACATAATATCCGCACCCAAATACCACAAAAAAGCGGTATAGTGCTAAACTATTAATGACATCCGTCTTACTCCCGTTGCTTCTATAAAGTGATAACCAAGCCAACTTGCATTATAGTCATTTGATATCCGTTCCTGATTGTATCTTAAGATTTTTATTTAACTGCTTAAAACGGTGATTTTTTGTAATGAAGCTATAATAAAATGACTTCACAGCTTTAAATATGCCGCGCTAAACAAACCATGCACAAAATATTTAAAGCGATGAAGTCGATTTTTTATATGTTCTTCCGGCGGTATTTGTCCTTCCGGTTTCTCCATAATACACTATATCATATTTCCGACTGGCTTTCAATGGCCAAAACCGAAAAAAATAAAAAAATTTTAAAGCGTGTTTTTTTCGATGCCGATCAAAAAAACTGCGTTTAATAACCGACGCGTAAATTTAAGATAAATAACCTTTTTATATAAAAATCCGTTTAAGAGATGTTAAAACATTTTCAATAAGCATACCTTGGTTCCATTCTTCTTTACCAAGGATATAAGGATTAAAAGCGTTTCTGAAATAAAAGCTGTTTCCTTGAAAAAAGGTTTTATTTATAAAAACCCGCCTGCGGTCCTTCGGATAACCCCTAATAAAGATCGCTGACCTGGGATGCGTCAATTATCTCATAACTTGCGGTAAGCGTTCCGTCCTCCTGTGTAGTGACCGTGACAAACACCTGTATAAGCTGATTCTCCAGAACCACATGATTGATTATTCCGTCCGTAGGAACAATGTCATATGTATACTGCACCATTATTGTTGACGACGTACCGTTAAAAACCACGTCATACGCCCCTCCGCTGCCTATCTGGACAGCGAGGCTGCTGCCGTCCTCGGCAACAATGGGCGTTATCTTCTGCACCTCCGTTTTCAGCGAATCCGTACCGTAAACCGTTGTGAGAGCCGAGTTTATAGCGGCGCCGTCACTGGTCATTTCCATTTTCAGATTGGTTACGGTGAACCTTGAAGTTTTCTGACCTTCAAAAAGCGTCTGCCCGAATCTCCCTTCGAGGAAGAAGCTGTTATCCTCAGGTCGTTTCTTTGCCTCAAAGGAAAACCAAGGATAAAATTCGGGTTTCCCGCTTTTAAGTGCTGCCTCGAGAAGCTCGTCCTCCGTAAAAGCTGTTGTAAGAAGGCTTTTGGAAAGCTCCTCCATCCTTTTTTCGTCGATATTTGAGCTGTACAGCCTTTTTGCTATCATGGAGGATGAATATGAGGATTTAAGGGTCTCCTGATAATCGCTGACATATGTCAGCTCTCCTCCGGAATATGCAAAGTACAATACCCCCGCCAGAATACCCAGAACAAGAATAATAAGCAATATAATGGTAATTTTTTTCATACTGACACCTCAAATACAATAAAGATTTGTATCCCAAGCGGGAATATAAGGATGATGCCTTAAATAAAGCTTATAACCGCCGTTCATTTCCTTTATCCTGAGCGGAAGCTCAAAAATGTCTTCCGTCCGGTGATAAACGGAAAGAATAAGCTTAGGCTTGTATTTTGAAACGGATTTATGAGCTCCTGAGAGGGCTTCTCTTTCCCCGCCTTCAACATCGATCTTAATAAGGGTGGGGATCTTATCCCCCAGTATCTCGTCCACCGTAACGCCCTGTACGGTAACAACAGGACCTCTGCCGTACTGGTTGCATGCGGAGCTGTTCCTTCCTCCGCTTTTTCTGAATTCGAGCTCCTTACGCTCGCTCCACGCCGCCGCATGTATCGGATGAAAAATTCCTCTGCCCAGAGCATAATTGCGTCTTACCATACGTGAAAAATTTTTAAAATCAGGCTCCAGAGCATATATTTCGTTAAACCGCTTTCCCGTAAGGCGTAAAAACTTTTCCACAGTATCCCCGTTGTATGCTCCTAAATCCACGTAGGTCTCGTTAAATCCGATATTTAAAAGAGAAATCGCCTCGGATTCCGGTGATTCGCATTCCCTGAGACTGGTTATATCTCCCGAGATTCTGTAGTCTATAATGCCGTCAAATACCTTTCTGGAAAAATCGTCCGCCAGAAGCCGCCGGGCCCTGTCTATTTTCTTTTCGTTGGCATTGACATACTGCTCATCAAAAACCGTTATATCTCCCTCGGAAACCACCGGTACATCGGGCGCGTAAAGCTCATACCGCTGCGCCAGAGCATAGATTTTTTCCATCACATCGGGAAGGCAGCTTCCGAAGCATACAACGACAATAAAATCCTTGTACATTTCCTCGATTTCGGACAACCTTCGCACCTGATAGCCCAGAAAACTGTGTCCTCTTACAAATTCGTCGCTTGCCATAAATTCGGCGGGCTTTATACCAAGGCCGTCCATAACATTCATTATTTTTTCGGCTCCGTCGCCCATGCCGTACATAACTATCGGCTTATCCGTTTCTTTTAGTCTTTGCCATACGCTGATCTTTTTATTTTCAGCTTCCATATCTTTACCCTCTGTCATCCTTCAATATCCGCGCTTTCCGGTCCGCCGTTTACATCGCCGTAAACCACGATCCAGTGCCCGAAAAACATATCGTCGTCAAGGAAGGTGGCGTTAAAGCCTCCCTCCGGATCGACACTGAATTCAGATAAGATGATCCTTTCCGCAAAGCTTTCCCTGCTTATCGGATCGCCATCCTCGGCGGAATCCTCCTGCCAGTCATTAGCCAGCTCTGTAAGCTCTTCCGCGGCAAATGCTCTGAGACGTTTATCCCATTCGCTCCGGCTTGAGTATATTTTTTTAAAATAACGAAGAGCATTGTCGGCCGTATCTCCGTCATCCTCATCACATTCAAGATAAACGCTGCAATCACCGCCGGACAGGCTTACACTTCCGGAAAACCAGCTGTACCTGCGTTCAAGAATAAATTTTCCGCATTGTGAGTCGTTTATTTCGACAGGAAGGCAGTATCTTTCCCGAACGGCTTTGAGCTGCTCATTCTTTGCATTCCTGCTTAAAACTTTAGTAAGCATATAGTAGTTGGAACAACCGCGCGCCGCTTTTTGCAGCCTCCTTCGGCACTTTATTTTGTAAATCGTCAAGGGCTTCAGATTAAATATCCATTTCCCGCTGTCCTTATCCTCTGCCAGCCATAGCAAAACGCCCTTTTCTTCCTTAAATTCTCCGCTTTGCGTATTGACGCATGCGAGAAATTCGGCGCTTGGCTGCCAGATGCCCTTTTCCCACATTCCCGCGCCTCCCAGGGATTCTGACGTCAATACAAGCATCTCTGTTTCAGCGTCCTCATAATCTGCTTCAAATTTCTGGAAAGCCTTTTTAAATCCCATTTTATCTTCCTTTCACTCAACCGTTACCGATTTTGCCAGGTTTCTCGGCTTATCTATGGAGCACTGCCTGTCAAGAGCGGTATAATAAGCCAGCATCTGCAACGGGACAGCGGCAACCAGCGGCATAAGAAGATCGTCCGTTTCGGGAAGCCTGACAACATAATCCGCGATGTTGGAATTAACGTCCGCACCGTCACGGCATATAACTATGGTTTTTGCTCCTCTGGATTTGACCTGCTCAACGTTGCTTGACGTTTTGGAGTACAGATATGTTTGAGTTGCCACGGCTATGACAGGCATTTCCTCGTCGATAAGGGAGATCGTACCATGCTTGAGCTCTCCTCCCGCATAGCTTTCCGAATGTATGTAGCTTATCTCCTTAAGCTTAAGGCTTCCCTCCATACTGAGGGCATAATCGAGTCCGCGTCCGATATAAAGAAGACTTGAAGCGTTCATGATTTTGGATGCAACTCGCTGATACTGTTCCTTACGGTCAATACATTCCTGAATAAGCTCGGGGATCTCCAGAAGCTTTGACGTATACTCCTTGCATTTTGCTTCATCGAGCCGTCCCCTTGCATATGCCAGTCTTAGGGCAAACATATACATAAAAGCGCACTGGACCATATACGCCTTTGTCGAACATACGCTTATTTCGGGACCTGCCAGAGTTTTCATGGACATCTTCGCCTCGCGGTCTATGGAGCTTCCCGTAACGTTTACCGCCGCAAGGGTGTCCGCTCCTATTTCCTTGCCCAGCTTCAGGGCTGAAAGCGTATCTGCTGTTTCCCCCGACTGAGAAATGATAATCAGCAGATCGTCTTTGGTCAGAAGGGGTTTTCTGTACTTGAATTCGGAAGCTATGTCAACCGTAACGGGAATACGCGCGATATCTTCTATAACATATTTGCCTACCATTCCCGCATGCATGGCCGAACCGCAGCCCACGATATAAATATTTTTATAATTCCTAAGCATCTCGTCAGTCAGTCCGCATTCCTCAAAAGAAGGTATACCGTCGGAAATTCTGGGGGTAAGAGTGTTTTTAAGCGCGGCAGGCTGTTCATGTATCTCTTTAAGCATAAAATGCTCATAACCGCCCTTTTGAGCAGCTGTCACATCCCATTCCGCAATATTGATCTCCTTTTCGATAACATTTCCGTGAATATCGAAGAACGTAACGCCGTCTCTTGTTACCTCCGCAATTTCTCCCGCATCTGGAAGATAATATTCCTTCGTGTACTCAAGTATGGCGGTCATATCCGAAGCGATATACATTTCGCCCCTGCCGATCCCGACAATGAGCGGACTTTCCTTTCTAACGGCAAAAAGCTTGTTTTTATGTTCGCGGAAAATTATTCCGAGGGAATACGCTCCCTCTAACTGCGCCACTGTCTGGGCTATGGTTTCTGTCGGATTTCCGTTGTAGTTATAGTCGAGCAGCTTTGCCACCGCCTCGGTATCTGTCTGACTTTCAAAGGAATATCCCTTATCTATAAGAAATGCTTTTATTTTACGGTAATTTTCAATTATACCGTTATGAACAATGCTTATCCTTGCGTTTCCTATGGGATGAGCGTTGATATCGGACGGCTCGCCGTGAGTAGCCCATCTGGTGTGACCTATCCCCGCAACGGCTTTAAGGGAAGGCTCTCTGTCCAGCTTAAGCGAAAGTCCCGAATCTATAGATCCTTTAGCCTTTACTGTTTTGATTTTATCGCCTTCAAAAACCGCTATTCCCGCCGAGTCATATCCTCTGTACTCAAGATTTTTAAGAGCATTGACAAGTATCCTTTCACAGGCTTTTTCTCCTACATATCCTACTATTCCGCACATAAACCCTTTCCTTTCAAAAAAATTACTTCCGCTTCACGGCCGCCTTTAAACAAAAATCCGGATATGATCATGCCTCCGGGCAAAAGTCCAAGACGTCTGATCCCCCGGCAGCCGGTATTGTCCGCAACCCGTTAAAAGCTTATGAGAACCGGTATGTTTATCCGCAAAAAATGCGGCTTTTAAAATATCTATTCCTATTCATTTTACAGTATAACACAAAAAATTTTTTTTTGCAAGAAAAACCGTCATCATGATTTCCGCTGTTGTTTTTTGGCAACATCGCACAATGATTGGGTGTGAATTAAGCAGTCAGATTTTTCGTCAGCTTGCATAAATCGGGCGCAGGAATACTGACGTATTTCAAGGAGGATTTGTGTAAGCTGACGGAATATATGCAAGCAGGCCGCACGCAAAGCCGTCAGGCGGTCATTGTGCGGTATTGACTTTTATACGGTAAAATAAAATAATGTTTTTCACTTTTGGGCAATTAGGATCAGGGCGTGTTCGAGTAAAACAAGGCACATATCCTTTAGGCAAATCCTGCCGCTTGCTGCGTCAAAAATTTTTAAAGAATTATGATATCGCTGCAAAGCTTCACTCTGCAAGCGGCAAAAACATGCTTGAAAGCCTGCATATGGATTTTACGTGAACACGCTCTTATACGATCGCAGGGATACCTGAATGGTAAATCCGAATAGCCGCTTTTGTTCCTTCCGTCTTTTTTTCCTTTACCTGACCGTGATATAAAAGATTGCGTATCCTTGACACCTGCGGCGAACATATGATAAAATTAAAAAAATCAAGAATAGCGACTGCGGATACGGACGCCGCAATATCAATGATTAATGATCATATAACTCTCCCTTAGAAAACGGATACCAAGCTCCAGAAGCGGCCCGCTGCTCCTGAATACTTATTTTGTACGGCTAAGCTCCTAATAATTACCGAAGGTAACGGAATCATATCCCTAAGATCCCAAAACGTATTCACATAAAACAAAATGCGGTTTTCATAAAAACACGGTTGCATATAAGGAGCACTCATTTATGAGCATGAAATTCCGACAATACAGAATTCACGCAAAAAAATGCATTCTTATGAAAACAAGCACGACTGTTATTGCGTCCGGTTTGAACTTGGCGCTATCCGCTATTTAACGTACAATCTTCCGCACATAACGGACATGCCCCGGTTCAGCCGGATAAACAAACAGACCGGAAAATATGCAATAAAAAGGAAACCGGAAAATGGACAAATACAAAATACTAAAAGATATATTCGGCCACTCGGATTTCCGCAAAGGGCAGGAAGAAGCCGTAAACTGCCTTCTTGACGGAAAAGATCTTCTTGCGGTAATGCCTACCGGCGCCGGAAAATCCGTTTGCTACCAGCTTCCCGCCCTGATGCTAAAGGGTATAACGATAGTTATATCTCCTTTAATATCTCTTATGAAGGATCAGTCTATGTCTTTGACGCAGAACGGAGTTTCTGCCGCATTTATAAACAGTTCCCTTTCACCGTATGAATACGGAATGACCTTGAAGCTGGCAAAAAACGGCTTTTATAAAATTCTTTTTGTTGCGCCTGAAAGACTTGAAAGCGATTCGTTTTTGAATTTTGCGTTCAACGCCGATATATCGATGATCACAATAGATGAAGCCCATTGCGTGAGCCAGTGGGGACAGGATTTTCGTCCAAGCTATCTTAGGATTGCCGATTTTATCAAGGCTTTGCCAAAAAGGCCGGTGATCGGCGCATTTACTGCGACCGCAACCGATAAGGTCAGGGAAGATATAAAAGAAAAGCTTGAGCTTACGGCGCCTATGGAAATAATAACGGGATTTGACCGTCCGAATTTGTTTTTTGAAGTGATAAAAGCCGATCCCAAAACTAAACCGTTAGCTTTAAAAAAACTGCTTGAACGGTTTTCCGACCGTTCGGGAATAATCTACTGCTCCACACGGAAACAAACGGAACAGGTATTTACTTTCTGTTCGGAGCAGGGGGTGGAAACCGTAATGTATCATGCGGGGCTGCCCGACCAAGTACGTCTGAAAAGCCAGGAAGATTTTATTTATGACAGAGCGAAAGTAATGGTAGCAACAAACGCATTCGGCATGGGAATAGACAAATCAAACGTAGGCTTTGTGATACACTACAGCATGCCAAAAAGCCCGGAAGCATATTATCAGGAGGCCGGAAGAGCGGGACGCGACGGAACGGCGGCGGACTGTGTCCTTTTGTACAGCGGCGCAGATATAAATACAGCCCTTTACTTTATAGACAATATGACGGGAGAGGGTCTTACTCCGTCTCAGCTTGCCGCCGTCAAAAAGCAGGAGAGAAAACGCCTCAACGCAATGGTGGAGTATTGTACATCCTCCGAATGCCTGAGAAAATATCTTTTAAGATACTTCGGAGAAGAATGCGAAAACTGCACGGGATGTTCGAACTGCAACGGGGAATTCAGAAACGAAGACATAACCGATCCCGCCCAGCGCATTATAAGCTGCGTATACCGTTTAAGGGAACGGAGACAAAGCTTCGGCTCGGCGATGATCTGCAATATATTGAAGGGCAGCAGGAATCAAAGGATCAGCGAAGGAAAGCTCAACACCTTATCTACCTTTGGAATAATGAGAGATTATGACAAAAAACGAATAAACGAACTTATAGATTTGTTGGTAAAAGAAGGATACCTGAAGCGCACGGATGATGAATACAGAATGATATACATAACCGAAAAAGGCCATAGGGCGATTAAAGATCGGGAGAGAATAACCGCCAGAGTGCTTATAAAAAAAGAAACGCTTTTTGAGCCTTTTAAGGGCAGCGTCATGGTGAATGTATCCTCGGCATATGCATCCGATGAATACGATCCCGAATTATTTAAAATACTTAAGGAACTTCGCTTCAGCATAGCAAAGCGCCGCGGGCTTCCGGCATATATGATTTTCAGCAACGCCTCTTTGGAGGATATGGCTGCAAAAAAGCCGTTAACATCTCAAGACTTTCTTACTGTAAACGGCGTAGGCGAGATGAAGCTGTCTCAATACGGTAATGAATTTATAGCGGCGGTAAAAGCTTATATCGATCAAAAATAAAGGAAAGGATCATTTTATGAACATTCAGATATTCGGCACAAAAAAGTGCTTCGAAACAAAAAAAGCCCAACGCTTTTTTAAAGAACGCGGGATAAAGTTTCAGTTTATTGACTTAACGCAAAAATCAATGAGCAAAGGTGAATTCAATTCGATACGTTCTGCGGTAGGAGGGACGGAAAACCTGATCAAGACAGAAACGGACGAATATGCACAGGTCAAATATCTCCTCCCCGAAGCACAAATGGAAAAAATACTTGAAATGCCCTCTCTGTTTAAAACCCCCATAGTCCGTAACGGAAAAAAAGCAACCGTCGGAAACTGCCCCAAAATATGGAAGGACTGGATAGAGAAAGGCAGCTGTCAATAAACACAATGCCTTCTTTCCGGCGGATTCTGTCGGTCGGTCCCTGCTTTTAATTCCCGCCCGAAAAAAACATAATATTCGTTTCAATAAAATTAACGGCATATTTATCCCGCAGCGGCTTAGCATCCTATATGATCGTATTTTTTATCAAAAAAAAGAACGAAGCGCTCTCACTTAAATGATACAATATTCTCAGGCATCAAAATAAAATCTTCCTCTTTCCCCAATCTGAGGTTATTATATCATAAAAAGAGCGGAGCAAGACGGAGCGATTCCTTAAAAACGATAAAATGTCCTCAGACATTAAAATCATTTTTTCCTCTTTCCGCTGTCTGAGGTTATTATATCATAAAAAGAGCGAAGCGAAGCGGAGCGATTCCTTAAAAACGATAAAATGTCCTCAGACATTAAAATATTTTTTTCCTCTTTCCGCTGTCTGAGGTTATTATATCATAAAAAGAGCGAAGCAAAGCGGAGCGATTCCTTAAAAACGATAAAATGTCCTCAGACATTAAAATATTTTTTTCCTCTTTCCGCTGTCTGAGGTTATTATATCATAAAAAGAGCGAAGCAAAGCGGAGCGATTCCTTAAAAACGATAAAATGTCCTCAGACATTAAAATCATTTTTTCCTCTTTCCGCTGTCTGAGGTTATTCTATCATAATATTTACATCAAAACACTACATAATCTCCGGCAAGATTTTGGACAGGTGCAACTTTAAGCATATAATCCTTTTCAAAAGCCGCCCCCAGGCTGCCCAAACGGTCTCTGACCTTATTAAAGGCAGTTTCGGGGGTATTGTTTTCCTGGCTCAAATGTCCCAGAACAATACTTACCGTTCCGCTGTTTACCAGCTTGCCGCAAAAGTCAGCCGAATCATTATTTGATAAATGCCCGTTTTCGCCGGCAATTCTGCGTTTAAGATATTCGGGATAAGCCGCGTTTCTCATAAGGAGCTCAGGTTGATAATTAGCTTCTATAAATACGGTGCGGCAGCCCGTCAGGCTTTTTGAAACCTCATCCGTTACATATCCGAGATCGGTACAAAAGCCAATGCTGCTGTCAATGAAGTCAAATCTATATCCAAGGCTGAACGCCGCGTCATGGGGCGTTGAAAATGATTTTACAGAAGCGTCAAATTTTATCTCGGAAAGCTCTTCGACAGTATGTAGATCCGCAGCCGAAGCCACAAGGCCATGATTGATAAGGTAATTCAGCGTAGGCTCCGAAGCGAAAATAGGTATGTGTGTTTTCTTCGTCAGCGTTAAAAGACCCTTAACATGATCCGTATGCTCGTGAGTTATCAGAACGGCTCTTACCGATCCGATATCCGCACCAACGGCACCCAGACCTTCACAAAACGCTTTATAACTGCACCCCATGTCCACTGCTATTCCGTTTTCACTGGTTCCTATATATGTAGAATTGCCTTTGCTTGAGCTGCATATCGGTAAAAGCTTCACCTTTGTTCTCTCCTTGATTGTCCAGTATTTTCCCGCGCATAAACGTCGTATGCTTTAACGGAGCCGCAGCTTTCATACGGTTTAATCTGCGTTTACAAAATCCGGTGCTGCGGTCATATCACCGGATATATCGAAGCTTTGAGGCTATACCGCAGATTTTTTAAGCGGTCGTGCCTTAAGATTGCACAAACCGGATGACAAAAGGCTGCCGCCTTTTAAGCAAAATTTGTTCAGTATAATGAAAAATATAAATGCATATGCCGGCATGATCCGATAAGCGGTAATAGTTTGGAATTTATTGAAGTACAGCACTTTTATCTGCGATTATCTTCTTTATCGCAAAAACCGTATCTCCTGTCAAAAGATTTGTTGTGTCTATAACATTTTGCTCATAGTCACCCAAATCATTAAATTGTTCCCACATTGTTTCTACTAATTCGATATTTGCTTCCCTATTTAATTTAGAGCGTTCAACCGCTCGTTTCATGGTTTCATCTTTACTGCTTCTTAAAATGATATAGTGTACTTCATAACCTTCTTTGGCAGCATCTTGCCATGGTTTTAAAAACCATGGTCCTACAATGCCATCTACGATTACATCATATCCACCTTTAACATAACGCTTTGCGGCTTCTAAAAAAGCTTCGATCACAACCAAATTCTGTTCGTTGGATTCAGGTAAATGCGGTGGTATTGCTCCCTTGCTAAGATAATGATAAAAGTCATCTGTGTGCATATGAACAGATTTCTCCATATCGGATTCTTTTGCAATGATAGATGCTGCTGTTGTTTTCCCTGTTCCGGGCGAACCGGTAATTATGATAATTCTGCCCTGCTCCATTTAGACAATATCCTTTCCAACATTATTTCCCGGTTCGTTTTCAATAAGTCGATTTACAATTGTAGTAACGCCGCCCAGATCTGGTGGGCCTACCGGTTCCGCCATACTCGCATATTTGTTTTTCTGTTTTTAACTAAGCGGCAAACCTAAAATCTCCGCTCATTTAATGTATTGTAATCCTGTCTATGCCCTGAATATTGCGGGAAGAGATATACAAAAAGTTATCTTCTATATATGCGCAGCCTGACAGCTGTAAGGGAGTGCTGATTACTTTTAATGGTTTCAATGTATCTTTATTCCAAAGGGCAATTTCCGAGCAAGGGTAGGAAACCGTTGCCAGCATATCCCCACATATCCCGGCACAAACAAACATTTTTTTGTGTGCATTCTTTATTGAAGTCTGGATTTCAAAGTTTTTCACGCTGATTTTAAAAAGTTTTCCGTCATGGCTTGCGGCATATAAGCTTTCTCCGTCAATATACAAGCTGCCGATATTCTTTTTGCTTAAAACGAGTGTTTTTTCAACGGAAAGAGTGGATTTATCCAATATCAGCAATTTCCCGTCTACCGTACCGCAAATTAAGTATGAACCATAAGGTCGTATGCTCCACATACTGTTTTGAGAAACATTATACTCCTTTATCGAATATGACCGCCTGTCAAGGGTAATGATTTTCCCGTTTCTGACGGAACAATAAACAACATCCTTATCAACCGCTATCCCGCATATATCGGAGCTCAGGTCATTTCCTAACTGCCATTTGCCAAGCAGCTCATAATCCCTTTGACGAATGGCATAGAGTGTGCAAAAATCATATATAAATATCTGTTCATCATCGGCAGTCAGCTTTCGTGATAAGCCTTCTTTCTCAAATACTGCCTTTTGACATATAATATTTCGGGAATATTTATCAATTTTCACAAGATTTTTCCCGCACATACAATCAATACACTGCTTCGTAATATTGAAGCCTGTTACGATTCCGCTTAATTGCGCTATATGCTCCATACTTTAACCTCGTGCATTTTCAGATTTGCTGATTTTCTGTTTTTTCATTAACAGTTACAGGAAAAAAATCCGATGCAGTAACGCTGCCCAAATCTGGTGCGTCTGCCAGTTCCGCCATACCCGCATATTAAATTTTTTCACGTATAAACCAGAACTTTCGGAAAATTATTATTCTATGATCTTCATGTAAATTAAAAGTTTTATTCACTTAGCCTCTTATAAAAGCTTACATGAGAATCCAGTTCGTTAAATCCATTTTTTTGATAAAACTGATAGGACGGCTTATCATTATCTGTTTGAAGGAAGATACCTGACAATCCACGTTTTTGTATATCGGCTTCAATCATTTTCATGAACCGTGAACCTATGCCTTTACATTGAACATCAGGGGAAACACAAAACTCTTCGATATTATAATTTGTTCCTTCCCACCAATGACGAATAATTCCAATTGAAAGTGCAGACAATTTCCCGTTTATTAGAAGTCCATAATTAAGTGAATGAAAAGAACCAGATATTTCTTTGATGTATTCTGTCAACTGACAGTTGTCACTCCAGTTATCATTCCACGGTTCTTGTTCAAAAGCGCTTTTGTATAATTCTGCCATCTGTGGCAAATAAGTTTCATCAAGTATTACAAATTGTTCTGCTAAATTCATATTAAAAATCACCTCAGATTTATCAATCAGCATTATTTTATTTACCCAAATTTTACTGTAGTAACGCAACATAAATCTGGTGCGTCTGCCAGTTCTGCTATACTCGCATATTAAATTTTCTGTCAAATTTTTACCTGCCGACAGCCGCAGGAATTAAATACACTGTAGTAACGCAAACGAAATCTATTGCGCATGCCAATTTCGCCGCAGGTGCGACACATTATACCATTAGAAAAGTGAGCGAAGCGAACGCTTCCTTTAAATCGGTACAATGTTCTCAAACATTAAAATAAATTCTTCCTCTTTATTTTGTTTGAGGTTATTATACCATAAAAAGAGCGAAGCGAAGCGGAGCGATTCCTCAAAATCGGTACAATGTTCTCAAACATTAATATAAATTCTTCCTCTTTATTTTGTTTGAGGTTATTATACCTTAAATCCCACGAAATCGCAAGTATTTCACAAAAACAGTCACCTTTTTAACAACTAAAACTGCCGCCCCTGTCTGAAATATAATGAATACATATTTCTACCATTTTCTTTAGGAACGGAAGTTCAGTCCTGCCGGGATTATCTATTCGAAATGTGGTACCGCACACTCCCTCAAAAGTTTTCCCGAAAATTATTTTTTTGCATGAGCCGCAATGTCCGAAATCAATATATTTCCGGGCTATTTCTTTAATTTCCGACTCCGGAATGTCACTTTCAAACGCCTTGCTGCCCTCAGACCATACTGTCCATAGGTTTTCAGGCTCGTCAGGATCTTTGATTGCAATAAAAGCAACGCACTCGTCTTTGAATTTAAGCCAATAATATATTTTATTTTTCCAGCAATCTCCATCATCCTTGTAAAACTCAATGCCCAAGCTTCTTAAAAAATCAATATATTCTAAAGCTATTATCCGATTCTCTCCAAAAAGATTTTCCATTATGTAATCTTCAATTTGCTTTGTCATCAAAAACCTCCACAGCAGTAACCCTGCTCAAACACGGTGCGTCCGCCTGTTCATCTATACCCGCATATTAAATTCTCCGCCGATTTTTGCCCGAATAACAATTAGAGCTTGTCGGGTCAGATATCAGATAATCGATAAACTATCTCGACTATTTTCTTATCACACTCGTCTACATACCCTATATTCTCTTTCATATCCCACAAATATATTTTTTCCATCTCGTCGTTTTCTGCATGAATAAACGGAGATAATTCATTCTGACAGCCCGCAAAGACAGCTTGATATTTAGTATATCCCTTAGGATCTTCAACCTTGATTAAACCTTTAAAATCAAGTTCTTCAATATTTTGATGCGTCTCTTCATACAGTTCTCTAATTGCCGCTTGTCTTGCCGTTTCCCCTTCTTCTATGCCCCCGGACGGAAGTTCCCATTGTTTTCTCCAACTATTGAATCCAACAACAAGCTTATCTCCGATCATCAAAATAACGTATGCACCGGTTATGTTGTTATATTTGCAGATATCACTTTCAGTAATATCTAAATATTCTAACAATGTCCAACCGCTTCTGTTTTTCGCTAACATAACACGCTCCATTTTAGTCATATCCTTACTTTCTGCTAAAGAAGTCAAACTTTAATAACGCTGCCCAAATCCGGTGCATCCACTTGTTTCGCCATATCCGCATATCCGCTCGGCAAAATTAACACAAGGTGGATTTTATTACAATCTGCTCCACATTTATCAAAACAGAAAATCTGGCTCAACCCTTATTATTTTAAAATTTTTCGTCCTGTCGAAGTACGAAATCTAATGACAGGTAAATCGACGCTTTCATATGGCGAAGGATCACTTTGAATATATCAAAACTTACATCTGACTGCAAAGCCTTATGCGTTT
Source organism: uncultured Ruminiclostridium sp. (assembly GCA_910579265.1). Lineage (GTDB taxonomy): Bacteria > Bacillota > Clostridia > Oscillospirales > Ruminococcaceae > Ruminiclostridium_E. The sequence continues at coordinate 16,698 of CAJTTE010000030.1, forward strand.
AAAAAGCTTACGTTTTAAGGAATTGGCTAAATTTCTTTGTAAAACAATAAACGTACCTTAAAGGTACGTTATTTTCTTTACATATCCTTCTTCCAACAGCGATCGTTCAAAAAACATCCCGATTTCGTGTGCCGAAAATTATTATATCATAAAAGGAGCACAGCGAAGCGGAGCGATTCCCCTAAACCGATACAATGTTCTCAGACATCAAGATCAATTCTTCATCTTTCTGCTGTCTGAGGTTATTATATCATAAAAGGAGCGCAGCAAAGCGGAGCGATTCCCCTAAACCGATACAATGTTCTCAGACATTAAAATCAAATCTACCTCTTTCTTCTGTCTGAGGTTATTATATCATAAAAAGAGCGAAGCAAAGCGGAGCGATTCTCCTGAACCGATACAATGTTCTCAGACATTAAAATCAAATCTACCTCTTTCTTCTGTCTGAGGTTATTATATCATAAATATGCTTTCCCGGACGGTTTTGGTTCAAGGATTTATATTTATTCTGTAATGATTCCGAAAAAGCTTTTACATTCAAAGGTATTATCAAAACTTAAAGAGCTTTTCTCATGCCGTCGGTAAACACACGCTTAACAATATCGGCGCCTAAATTCTGAAGCTTAATTTCCATATCCTCATATCCTCTTTCGATATGATAGATATCTTCTATTTCCGTTATTCCCTCAGTAGAAAGCCCTGCTATTATAAGAGCCGCACCTGCCCGCAGATCCGATGCCTTAACAGGAGCTCCCGTTAAATGCTCAACGCCTTCAATAATTGCTACCTTCCCGTCAACGGAAATATCCGCGCCCATACGTCTCAATTCATCTACATAACGGAATCTGTTGTCAAACATGCTTTCCGTAACGATGCTTGTACCCTTAGCCATAGTCAAAAGAGCTGTGAGCTGCGGCTGCATATCCGTAGGAAAACCGGGATGCGGCATTGTTTTTACCGTGGTTTTCTCATAACGTTCCTGACCGATAACCCTGAGATAATCATCATGCTCTTCTATAACAACGCCTATTTTCCTGAGCTTTGAGGTGATAGGCTCCAGATGCTTGGGTATTATATTGTTTATGATAACGTTACCCTTTGTGGCAGCGGCCGCTATCATGTAAGTTCCTGCTTCTATCTGATCCGGAATCACGGTATATTCGGTACCGTGAAGCTTATTAACTCCGCGGATCTTTATCACGTCCGTGCCGGCACCCATGATATCCGCGCCCATGGAATTCAGGAAGTTTGCAAGATCGACAATATGAGGTTCTTTAGCTGCGTTTTCAAGAATTGTAAGACCCTCAGCCTTACATGCGGCCAGAATAGCATTTATGGTCGCGCCTACGGTAACCCTATCAAAATATATCTGAGTACCGATAAGCTTGTCCGCCTTAATATCAACGATACCATGCTCAATGGTGTAATCCGCGCCCAATGCCTTAAAGCACTTAAGATGCTGGTCTATAGGTCTGTCACCAAGATCGCACCCGCCGGGCATAGAGACCCTTGCCCTTCCGAAGCGATTCAGCATCGTGCTTAAAAAATAATAGCTTGCCCTCATGGAGCGCGCCATTTCATAGGGTACCACCATATCCCTTATATGAGCCGCATCGATCCTTATCGTGTTTTTATTTATGATCTTAACCTCAGCGCCCATTTCGGTAAGTATTCTGAGATCAATCGATACGTCGTTTATCTCAGGTACATTGTAAAGAATGCATGGACCGTCCGCAAGTATTGTTGCGGGAATAATGGCTACTGCCGCATTTTTTGCGCCGCTTATATTAACGGTTCCCGTAAGTCTCTTTCCGCCGTTTATAATAAATTTATCCAATTTTTCAAGCCTGCCCCTATTTTATAATTTTGAGGATCGCATTTATCCGAAAACCTGTAAAGATCTTCATAACACTAAACGTTAGTAGTATTTCAAAATATGATTAAGATATTCGACTGTCCGTTCACACAATTGTTAATTATATCACATTCTCATTAAAAAAGAAATAGAAAAACCCAAAAATCTACAATTTGAACAACAAACGGCTCATATGACAAAACATTTTTACATTTACGTTAATTCTTTCCATACGGTGAAAAGTAAGCACAGAGATATATCGAACAATGTAAAATGCCGTCTCCAATACTTCTACAAATAAAGATTTCCGGAGGAAAAATCAGATAAAATCAAAGAAAAAAGCATGTTTCTAAAATATGTACAATTATTCCGCCGGAAACATCAACTCAACAATACATTACGGACATGGATCTATTTATTCCGCTTCCGGACTGCTCTGAGGGGTCTGCTCCGCTCCAGTTGCGGTGACCGCAGGCTCCGCATCAGTTTGCGGAACGGTTTCGCTTTCTCCGGAGCTGCTATCCGGAGCTACAGTCTCCGGAACATCGCTGCTTTGATCACTTATTTCACCGTTGCCGTCATTAACGATTATCTGCTCAGTAGTCACAGAAGGAGACGGTGCTCTGGTGGCTCTTGTTTTTTCTTCGCTTACCGTTTCGCTCGGAGCAATTCTTATTACCTCGATCTTTTCGATCACTATCTCATCAATCGGCTTTGAAGCGATCTCACTTTTATCATCGGAATTGTTTCCTAAAATCGTTTCTATACCGTTAATGGCCTTCAGTACGTCTTCGCCGTCAACTACCTGACCGAAAACCGTATCCTCTCCGTCATAATCGTAAATGCCGCCAACCCGGGCATATCTTTCCTTAACCTCGGCAGGAAGGTTTTTAAGCTTGTTGCAGTATTCACGATAAAATTTCTTATCATCTTCAAGCATTTTATCCGCAATTTCGGCATTATCCAGGTCTTTGGTTATTTTTTCAGCTATCTCGTCAACATTTACGGGCTCGTTATTGCTGACTATATAAAACTGACGATAATTTCCGTTGGCGTTTTTTGCCATACAGAGGGCTCCGTAATAATGACACATATATTTTGACGTTTCCGTAGCAAAGTATTCCTGGGGGGCAATATCGCCGTCAAACCCGGTTCCGGTAAGAGAGCCGCCCTGTATAAGCTGATCCTTTACTACGCGGTGAATAGTCCGACCGTCATAATACTTATCGTTTACACTGTTTATAAACTGCTTTACCGCATTTGGCGCCGCCTGGGGAAACAGCTTGACAGTTATGTCACCATAATTCATTATGCTTATCACGGCAAAAACATCGCCTTCTTCAAGAGATACCTCTCCGGTATTTCCCATAAATCCCGGCTCATTGGAACATCCTGCCGCAAAGCTGAGGCAAAGCACGGCGGCGGAAACTGCGACGATTTTCCTTATCCTGCTCATCGGTTACTCCTTCTGTATTGTAATAAAATCAAAGCCTTTCAAGACCGTGCGGAAAAACGCACCATTCTATATCCGTAAGGTTATTTATGAAATTCGGTTATTTCAACATGCTTAACTATTATTTCATCCTTGGGCGACTGAGTCTCACTGTCCACCTCGGCATCGATTATTTTTTCAAAAACGTCCATTCCGTCAACAACCTGGCCGAACACCGTAAGAACTCCGCTCATCATGGGAATCGCTCCCTTTTCCTGCCATTTATCTATCAATTCCTGAGGAAAAAGCTGCTGGTCTCCTTTTTTAAAGCTTTTAAGCTGTTCAACGGCTTCATCGGTAAATTCAATCGTGTTGCAGATCACATATCTGCTGTCGCCGTAACCCATGGTAGGCGAATACGAACAAAGGGCGCCCTTGAAAGGCCAAAGCTTGGGAGTGCTTTCAAGAGGGATAAGATTTCCGTCATTGGATGCGCCGGAAGAACCGTCCTTGCTGGAAGAGCCTGTCGCCGCAAATGATTTCTCATATACCGCATAAAAATTCGTGTTGTCGTAATAACCGTCCTTGGCACGATTTACGAAATTATCCACCGTATTCGGAGCATATTCCGGATAAAGTACGACGGTCAAATCTCCCAAAGAAGTTTGTATGACAGCCGAAAGACGTCCCTCTTCAGGCTCTTCAAGCTGTACAAACTCCATTTGTGAATAATCATAATTCAAAGCGTGGCTCTTAAACTGTTCTCCGAATAAAGCGGAGCATCCGCTGCAAATCAGCAACGATGCCGCAACAGGTAATATCAGTAACTTTTTCTTCAAAATAACGCCTTCCTTTTTTTCATGACGGTAAACAACATTATAAGATCCTGAAAAGGCTTTTAAAACACAGTCCGAAAAAGCCGCTTACCGTTCGTCATTATTTTTAACACCATATCGGTCAACCCAGGATTCAAAGCGCCAAAGCGCATCAGCAAACATATCGGGGCGCATCTGAAAACAAAGCAAATTTGTACAATTTCTTTCAAGGAAGAATGCGGAGAAATACCGGTGTATTTCGTAGTTGTCCCTTTGGGATAACCAGCGGCATTCTTTGACGCGGAAAGCGTCGGCTGTTAGCAGAAATCGTGCATTTAGCGGCTTTTCAGATATTCCCCAGCCCGGCGTAATGCCAAACGCGGTTCGCAAGCCCTTAGAAAAACCGTTTCCTGAGGACGTAAGGCACATCGACCCAAGCATAACGGGCAACCTCTTATATTATATAGATTATCCGACATAAAGTCAAGAGATATTGCGGTTACAATTTGGTTACATTTTAAAAAAAGAAAATGTCAAAGCTCATACACATCGTATTCCCGCTTTTAACCGATATTGTATCTCAAAAGAAAACATATTATCTCAAAGCTTCCTTATATCAGTTCCCTGACGCGTTTCCTCCACGGCATATCCTTTGGAATAAATTTCCTCACGAATACTGTCCGCCAATGCAAAATCTTTATTTTTGCGGGCTTCCTTACGCTTTTCAACCAGCTTTATAACCTCTTCGGGTATTTCCTCTTCCTTAACGTAGATTATTCCAAGAACTCCGGTAAGCTCGTCAAACACTTCCTTTAACAATTCAAGAGAGCCTGCGGAAACGTTTTTATCCAACAAAGCGGTATTTATTTCACGAACCAATTCAAAAACCGCCGTAATCCCATCCGCAGTATTCAAATCATCGTCCATAGCTTCGATAAACTGTTTTCTTCTGTTTTCAGCCATAGCTCTAATCTCATCCGAGCAGCTTCCGGTTTTAGCCGAAGCCATTGACTTTTCAAGTGATTTTTTGCAGGTTTTGAGACGGCTCAGAGAAGCGACCGCGCCCTCCATTACTTCAGGCGTATAGTTAAGCTGCGCCCTGTACTGAGCCTGGAGAAGCATGAATCTTACGGGCTCATATCCGAATTTTTCCGCAAGATCGCGTACAAGGAAGAAATTACCTTTGGATTTACTCATTTTGCGGTTATCCACATTAAGCATACCGTTATGCATCCATATATTCGCCAGAGCATATCCGTTGGCGCATTCCGACTGTGCTATCTCGTTTTCATGATGAGGGAAAATCAGGTCTGCGCCTCCGCCGTGAATATCAAGAGGGCCGCTTACGTAATGACTTGACATTGCACTGCACTCGATATGCCAGCCCGGCCTTCCCTTACCATATGGAGAATCCCAATAGGGCTCGCCTTCTTTGGCTGCCTTCCAGACGGCAAAATCCATCGGATCACGCTTTTGTTCTCCGATATCGACACGTTCACTTGCTCCCGCCCTAAGATCGTCAAGAGGCATATGAGACAGCTTTCCGTATTCGGGGTACTTATTGGCGGAAAAATAAACGTCCCCCCCGCTCTGATAAGCGAATCCCTTATCTATAAGCTTTTTGACCATATCAAGTATTATGCCTATGCTTTCCGTAGCCTTCGGATGCAGATCCGCGTCGGCAACATTAAGACCCCTTGCGTCTTTAAAATACTCCTTTATCATTGCCTCCGAATGCTCAAAGGGGGAAATGCCTCTTTCATTCGCGATCCTTATGATCTTATCATCCACATCGGTAAAGTTCTGAATATACCTGACGTCATAGCCTCTGTACTTCAGATATCTTCTTAAAACATCAAAAACACACAGCTGACGGGCATTTCCAACATGTATCAAATTATAGACGGTAGGACCGCAGACATAAATGTTCACTTTGTTCCCGTCGATAGGAACAAACTCTTCTTTTTTTCTGGTCATTGTGTTATAGATACGCATAATATTTCCTTTCCTGATAAACAGATTTTATCATCCCAATAATATACCGCCAGTATAATAAACGACTTATTAAACAATAATGCAATTTGTCATTTGCCGAGTCAAGCATACAAAGCAGCATCGTCTCCTTGACAATCAACATTTTAAACCGAAAGCTTTTCAGAAATTTTGATCCGGCCGGGAACAGAACAAAAACCGCAGACTATCCGAAGCCGTATTCCTCTGCGCACCGGCATATCTCTTATTTTTCCATTTCCTCCAAGATCTTATCCAGCTCTCTTTTCAAACCGCACATTTCCTGAGAAACCGGATCGGGAAAATGTATCTGATCCAGATCTCCGATCCGTATTCCGTCACGTTTTACAATTCTCGCCGGCACTCCCACGGCAGTACAGTTTGGCGGCACCTCGCTCAAAACAACCGCATTGGCGGCAATCTTACTGTTATCGCCCACCTTAAAGGGGCCGAGGACCCTTGCTCCGGCTCCCACCATAACGTTGTTCCCTAAAGTAGGATGCCGTTTCCCCGTCTCCTTGCCCGTTCCTCCGAGCGTTACGCCCTGATATATGGTGCAGTTATCACCGATCTCAGCAGTTTCTCCGATAACTACACCGCTTCCGTGATCGATGAAAAAATTTTTTCCGATAGTCGCACCCGGATGAATCTCTATGCCGGTTTTACGAAGAGCACGCTGACTAATAGCCCTGGCACGAAAGAAATGCCCTTTAATAAAATGCTTATGAGCCCTTCGGTATGCCCGTACTGCCTTAAAGCTCGGGTAAAGCAAAAATACCTCAAGCCTGCTCTTAGCCGCCGGATCACGCTCAATAATGGAGTCCAATTCCGATTTTAAGTTATTGAACATATCTTCTCCTGTTTTCATAAAAATAAAAAACCGATTTTTCCTATCGACGGATAACCGTCCGTTAAAAACACCCGATATTTTACGGTAATTTTTAAAAAAAGCCGCCCTACGCATATGCGAAGGCGACAACGTCACGGTTCCACTTCGATTTCTCCTTAAAAAGAAGCTCAGCCCGATCAAAGCATAACAAAAGCCTCTACGCTCAAATCGGATCTTTCTTTAACGCAGAAAGTACGTGCGAAGATACTGACGAACAGACCCGTCATTTTCCCCCCGCCGACTCACGGACGCACATTCGCATGCCCCGAATACCGGTCTCTCACCGCCGCCGGCTCTCTTAAAAACGGTAAACATGCTACTCTGACCGCTCAAAGTCTTTATGTATCCAACACATTAAGTGTATGCAATTCCGTTAAAAAGTGTACCATATTTTATTTAAATTGTCAACCGTAAAACTTTACGGAATGTCCGCATAAAACCCCGCATCGGATTTTAGGTATAAATCAAATACGGATTTCACGCAGACATATGCATCCGATCCTTTCAATTGTAAAAAACGTTAAAAAGTATTTTATTTATATTCTGATAACAGTATTTTTCGCATGAAAATCCCTGCCCCGGGAAGTAAATCAGATATGCCTTAAAGGCATGGCAGGATCATAATTTAAAGCATTTGCATTTTTGTTCCCGCAAATGTATAATAAATATATAAAGCGAAAGCACGGGAAAAAGCACATGATCACGGGAGTGCTGCTCAAGCTTATGATGCCCGAATTACAGCCTCCGCTTATCTTTATGGCGTATCAATACGTATGTTCGTATATTTTGAAAAAAACCCGATTATAATCCGGCTTATGCCGCTTACCGACAGCCGAGTCATTTCCGCCGACACCGCAGACCTATTTATACCGCAATATCAAAGCCTTGATGCAACGGAATCAATTTCCTGCAAACACGTATAAACACGCGTTTTATATTATCTTAGCTTATAAACGGACTATTCCGCCGACCTGACGGAATAATCCGGTTGAAAAACGGAGGTACTTAATCATGAAAATGAGCTTCAATTTTAACAATCCGACAAACCTTATTTTCGGAACAGGCAAATTAAACGAGCTCGGAAACCAGAAGCTTCCCGGTAAAAAAGCACTGCTTCTTATTTCAAGCGGTAAGTCCGTAAAGATATACGGAACTCTTGACAGAGTAAAAGAACAATTGGAAAAAGCGGGAGCGGAATTTTTCGTATGCGATAATATCCATGAAAACCCCTCCAAGGAGGTGGTTATGGACGCCGCTGCCGCCGCCAAGGAAAACGGCTGCGATTTCATTGTTGCCCTCGGAGGAGGAGCCGTACTTGACGCCGCCGTCGCAGTTTCGGCCATGGCCACAAATCCCGGCGATCTGTGGGATTATGTGAACGGAGGCACCGGAAAAGGCAAGGCTCTTGTAAATCCCGGACTGCCCGTCGTCACTATTGCCACATCATCAGGAACAGGCTCGGAAATTAACTGCTGGGGAGTAATATCCAACCATCAGACCAATGAAAAGATAGGCTTCGGATACCCGCAGCTGGTCCCGGTACTGGCAATAGTGGATCCGGAGCTGATGAAGACAGTGCCTCCCGAATATACGGCTTACCAGGGATTTGACGCGCTCTTTCACAATACCGAGGTTATGATTTCAAACGGGGTCAATATTCTCAGCGAGACCATTGCCCTTTCCGCCATAGAAAAAATCGCCAAATACCTTCCTAAGGCAGTAGCGGACGGCAAAGACTTACAGGCAAGAGAAGCGGTGGCTTATGGAAGCACGATCGCCGGAATCACCATGCAGTTGACCTGCACAACCGCACAGCATTCGATGGAACACGCAATGAGCGCTTATCATCACAATCTTCCCCACGGTGCGGGACTTATAATGATTTCAAGGGAATTCGCCCAATTCTTCATAGACAAACATGCCTGTGACGAGCAATTTGTAAAAATGGCAAAAGCAATGGGAATTAAAGACGCAGACAAGCCGCAGGACTTTATCGACGCTTTAATGGATCTACAGCGGGCATGCGGAGTTGCGGATCTGAAAATGTCCGATTACGGAATAGAAAAATCCGAATGCATGCAGCTTGCCGTAAACGCAAGAGAAACCATGGGCGGATTGTTTCTTGCCAATCCCTGCCCGATGTCTGACGAGGAATGCACTAAGATATTTGAAAAATCATACCGATAATACCGTTTTTATTCGAAAAAGGCACCGTCAAACAACCGTCTTGCGGACGACCCTAAAGTGCTTGTCACCAAAGGGATACAAAGAATCATGCACCTGATATGAAGGACCGCGGCAGCGGTCTTTTCCTTTTGCCGACCGCACATAAAACAGAAGAAGATATCGCTTTATTGTCCTTTGATCCGTAAACGGGTCTCCGGCATACTCCCGATCGTATCAACATCAAACCGGAGACACAAAGAGTTCCCCACAAACGGCAAAAGTATTATTAAGCATCTATAGCTATACAATAAATAAATCCAACACCGTTTAGCACTTTAAATTACATATCCTTCACGGGAATCAGCCCGCCTACGGCCTCTGTCCCGATCCGTGAGACCCGCCCTTTCCTTCTTTGCGCCGTATTATTTATTGAATTGCCATAAATAAATTTTTCCTCTTTCGGCAGTCCGAGGTCATAATACCGTGCTTTTATTTTCAGCTCCTGTATCTGCATAATATCAGCATCACAAGCAATCGGCTTACATGACCGTATCAAGCATCAACCCTTTCATAGAGTATCACGGGATGTATCCGCTCTATAAAAACTTAATCCGAAATTTCCCGGTTTCGCAAGGTGATCCGCAATGTACAAGAAAAGCTTACCGGCAGGATGTTAGAGCCTGTTCAGTATCTCGAAGCATGCAGATCACGCGGCAGATTTTGCATATTTCGAGGCGATCTTCGCAGACGTCCTTGATGTACATCAAGAACAATAAAGGAATAAATACGCGAAGGGTGCGAGCAAGACGAATGCTGAGAGATGCTGAACAGGCTCTTATAAAGCTTAAGGCATCCGGTTTTACCGAAGGCGCTTTACAATGCCGGAAATAAAAGAGAAAATACCGCGATCAGAAAAAATTTATAAGAAAGAAAAAAACAATATCCATCTGTTGCAAAAAAAATATAATTGGTGTATAATATTCACATCGTACGGATTTTTTATTTCCGAATCAAGGGAGCCCGGTATGAATAAAAATATTTTGTGTTTATCACGAATAACATGCGTTTTGTTTATCTTAACAGCGCTCACCGTTTTTTTGCCCGCATTCGTTTTCTCGTCCGGCATTGAAGAAACGGGAAATATAAGCAGGCTGGTCACTTCGAACAACCCCGATTATTATTCGGTTATCGAAACAAACGGGGATACCTTTTCCGCAAGAGGAACATATAAAAACGACCGCCCTGTCAGCGCAGGCATAAGCGGAGTGCGCTCCAGCGTGCAGTTCCACGCCGAAAGCGACGGAAGCTACCGCGCCGAAATCAGCTTCAAGCCTCCTGTCTCCGCTTATTATGATTTTTATATTCATCTTGAATCCGGGGTATACCTCACTTACCTTATGAAGTACGACAACGGCTGGTATTTTCCCGACAACGGACTTGAAACGATCAACGCTCAAAGAGTGGAAAAAGCCTCAGAAGCTCCGGACATCGCCGCCGCCTACTATATAAGCGTAAACGCCGACAAGAACGAAATAGAAAGCACTATAGACGAGCTTAAAAAAATTGTTGAAGAGGTTTGCGGCGACGAGCCGGATGATTATAAAAAGGCATATCTCCTAAACCGCTGGATAGCCGACAATATTTACTATGACCATGACGCAGCCGAAACCTCGGTCACTCTCGAAACGGTTGCAATACACAATGTGCTTGAAAAGCGGCGCACTACATGCGCCGGGTTCGCAAACACCTATTCGGCCCTTCTTGAACTGGCGGGCATCCGTTCCCTGAATCTAAAAGGAGCGGCAATCGCCGGAGAGATAACCTATGAAACTCTCACAACCGGAGGAGAAAATCATGAATTCAGCGCTTTCTGGTACGAAAAGCAAAATCGCTGGGTATATGCGGACTCCTGTTGGTCAGGAGCCGGAGATTATGAAAAAGGTGTTACAAGCGAAAGGATAACCTACGATAAATACTTTGATATTTCCGGCAGCGCTTTCGCACTTAACCACAGAGTAGACAAGGCCGAGGAAAGGCATTATTCAAAAGCCATTGACGCCGTTGAAAAAGGCGATACGCAAGAGCCTACGAGCGAGCCTGAGGACACGATAAGCGAAACAACGGATAATAATGTTATACCGGACAATACTTTTCCTCCGAGCACAAGCAACATTAAAAACAATGATGACTCAGATAAAGGAGAAAAGAGCATTGTTCCCTTTATAACAGGTCTGGCAGGAATTCTTATCATCGGCGCAGGAGTAATTATAGCAGTCAATAACAACAAAAAGCAGAAGAAGGAAAGGACAAAGAAATGATAGTAATCGAAATGGAAAACGGGAAAACAATAAAGCTGGAGCTCTATCCGGATAAGGCGCCTATCACCGTTGCCAACTTTGAAAAATTAGTCAAGGAGGGCTTTTATGACGGACTTACTTTTCACAGAGTCATCAGCGGATTTATGATTCAGGGAGGATGTCCTAAGGGAGACGGAACAGGCGGTCCGGAAGAGAAAATCAAAGGGGAATTCGCCGCAAACGGTGTTCCAAACGATATAAAGCATGTCAGGGGCGTTATCTCCATGGCTCGTTCCAAGAATCCCGATTCAGCAGGCAGTCAGTTTTTTATAATGCATAAGGACGCGCCTCATCTTGACGGTCAGTACGCCGCTTTCGGAAAAGTCGTTGAGGGGATCGAAACGGTAGACGAAATTGCCGCGGTCAAAACCGATTTCAGCGATATGCCTACCGTACCCGTGGTAATAAAGAGAATATACGGCGAGTAAGCAACCCCCCGCTGCTCCAAAAATAAAAAATTCCCGATCATTCATCAGATTTTTCAGCAAGGGAGATAGAAATGGAGATCAAGCTTTTACCGATCGAACGGCTGGACGAGCTTAACGGCATTTACGATATGTCACGGTATGAAGGCTTTCAGGATACCCGAAGGGGCAATCTGGAAAGTTGCAGAGAAGTGTGTGTGGTAGCGGAAGAAAACGGACGGTTCGTCGGCGAGCTTAGCATAATGACCGAAAATTCCAATATACCCGTAGCAGTTATTCCAAATAAACGGATGTATCTGTTCGGTCTTCGCGTTCTTCCGGAATTCCAGAGAAGAGGCATAGGGACCGCGCTTTTAAAATATGCGGCGGCTATGTGTGTCAGGAGGGGTATCTTTGAATTCACTATCGGAGTCGAATGCGACAATAAAGACGCACGGCGGCTATATGAACGACTTGGATTTGTCACATTCTTAGAAAATTGCAGCGAAACTCAGTTCGGACGAATATGCCGGTTTGATCTGCTGATCTTAAAGCTCAGATAGAATATGCGG
>CAJTTE010000031.1 GCA_910579265.1 uncultured Ruminiclostridium sp.
TTAGGCAGCCGGGCAAGCAGAATAATTCAAGAGTTACTTGGGGGAGCAATAATAAAAAACGCGGTTTTGAAGTGCTTTCGATCAAAAAACGTCTTCAATAGGTAAAAGCCGCATTATTTCCCGCATTCATCAGGGTCCTTGTCTGTACTCACCGATATATACAAAAATTTGGCATTGATTTTAAACATTTCGCCTAAATTTATAGTTGGCGCTTGCGCTTTTTTGTTAAAAATGCTATAATAGTTTAAATAAATATACCCGAATCAAACTTATAATCAATGTCCGGAAAAACAGGCCGTTTTTATTCCGAGCCGAAAATTCCGGACCTGATATCAGGGCTGTGATTTACCCTGAGTTTTAGAGCCTGTTTACTATCTCGGAGTATGTAGCTCACGCGGCAGATTTTGCATTTTTTAAGGCGGTTTTTCCCGGACGTACTTGATGTGCATCAAGAAAGATCAACCGGAAAATGCACAAAAGAAGCAAGCGAGGTGCATACCCAAGGACGCTGAACAAACTCTTAAGCAAAACGAAGAGATATGTTAAACATTCTCTTTGCATACAATTTTTTCTGTAAAAGGAGGATGGTCTTCCATAGGCTTGTATTTGAAACCGTGATCCGTGTGTTTAAAATGAACCTCTCCGCCTTAAAAGGTCTTTAACCTGCAAAGCGGTTGATTTTCATATCTGCGGAACTAAGGCGCATCTGAAAACAAAGCAAATTTGTACAATTACGCTAAAGTGCGGCGATTTCAAGGGAAATAAGCGGAGAAATACGAGGGTATTTCGCAGTTATCCCTTTGGGACAACTATCGGCATTCTTTGAAGCGGAAAGCGTCAGCAGTTAGTTGAAACCGTGCGTTTTGCGGCCTTTCAGATAACCCAAAAACGGATCTTATGTTCTCGGTTCAAGCCATGAAGCCGATAGTCCCATGAAATCGATCAAAACCAAGATACTGACGTCAATTATCTTAATGGCCGTAATCCCGTCCCTTACATTGGGTGCCGCCTCGACCCTTACAACTTTTCAGTCTACAATGGAATTGGCGGAAAACACCCTTACGGAAATCACGGCTACCCAGGCTAATCGGATAAGCTACCAGCTTGAATCCTACATAAATGTTGCCGAAACCGCGGGAACAAATCCTTATTTCTCCGATACGGATGTTTCTCCTGAAAACAAACGCACGGTCTTGACAAGACTGGCCGAGGCCCAGGGCTTTGAAAGAGGAAACATTATCGGCGCCGACGGCTTAAGCATTTTTGACGGTCAGGATTTTTCCGAACGCGAGTATTACCGGGCGGCGATGCGGGGAGAAACTTACGTAAGCGACCCGCTTCTTTCAAAAATAACAAACGAATATGCCATCATAGTAGCGGCTCCCTTATGGGAAAACGGAGTTGAAGGCAGCAGTGTGGCAGGCTGTATTTACTTTGCGCCTCCCGCCTCCTTCCTTATCGACATAATGAACAGCGTAAAACCCGGAAACGACGCTATGGTATATATGATAAATCCAAACGGAACGGTTATTGCGGATAAGGATCCCGAAACCGTAAAGGCTCAGACCTCCCTGATAGAGCTTGCTAAAACGGATGAGAGCGTCCGGATTCTCGCGGATATTCATTCAAGAATAGTAGAGGGCAATACCGGTTTTGAAAGATTCAATATGAACCAGGGCGAAAGGTTTATAGCCTATGCCCCCATAGATGCCGATGTGAGCGGATGGCATCTTGTTATCGAGGAACCGATTTCCAATTATTTCAGCAGTGCGCTGCATACCATTATCCTCATATTGATCCTTACGGTAAGCTTCTGTATTATTGCGGTCATCATTGCGGCAGTAATAAGCAACGGTATAGTCAGACCGGTAAAAGCGTGCAGCGAACGTATAAGAAAGCTTTCCGAAGGCGACCTGACCTCACCCGCCGTAAAGACAAATTCCAAAGATGAGGTGGGCGTACTTTCCCATTCCACATCGGTTCTTGTGGGAACTTTAAACCGCATAATCAGCGATATAGAAAGAATACTTTCCGCGATCGCAAAGGGAAAGCTCAACGTAGATTCCACAATAAATTCCGAAACCTATGTGGGAGACCTGTCGTCGATCCTTTTTTCGATCGATATGATAAAAAAAGATCTTACCTCTGCCGTAATGAGAATAGATGACTCCGCCGCTCAGGTGTCTGCGGGCTCGGATCAGGTTTCATGTGCTGCTCAGAGTCTTTCTCAGGGAACAACGGAGCAAGCGTCTTCCATCGAAGAGCTTGCCACCACAATGAACAGCGTAGCTTCCCAGACCCAGAACAATCTTGAAGAATGCCGGGCTGCAAAGGATGCGGTAAATTCAAGCGCCGCGCTTATGCAGGATGCCAATAATCAGATGCAGAAAATGACCGAAGCAATGAGCAGAATCAGTTCAACGTCCGATAAGATTGAAAAAATCATCAAAACTATTGAGGATATTGCGTTCCAGACTAACATACTCGCACTTAACGCCGCGGTTGAAGCGGCTAAAGTCGGAGCTGCCGGAAAGGGCTTCGCGGTTGTAGCTGACGAGGTCGGAAACCTTGCGGCCAAATCTCAGGATGCGGCGAAAAGCACCTCCATACTTATAAGAGAATCCAGCGATGCGGTGAGAGAGGGCATAGAAATAGCTGACGAAACCGCCGCCACACTTAATAAGGTGGTGGAATCGGCAAATAAGGTGATCACGATCGTCAATAAGGTAGCCGATTCCAGCAATACACAGGTTGACGCCATACAGCAGGTCACGGACGGTATAGATCAGATCTCCACCGTTATACAGACCAATTCCGCCACTGCGGAAGAAAGTGCGGCCGCTTCCCAGGAGCTCAACAGTCAGGCTGTTCTGCTCAGAAATTTGGTAGAGCATTTTTCTATCGGAAAAAAATAAAAGATCAGAAGCAGGATAAAGGCGCGGTCTTTATTCGGATCTGAGGCTTGATTAAAGATTGGCATAAATGCGGAGCGGTCACTAAAAACACTGATCGTTAGGGTGTTTGAAACGCGAAAGCATTTGTTCTTGATCGGATTTACACATGGCTTATATTTCCCGGCGGGCTTGGTCTTGATTTAGTTTCTCTTGCATATCATGCCGGTTTATGGTATATTAATAATATCACATATCGGGAGAAATGCCTATTGGAAACTGTTTTACTTATAATTGCCGCGGTGATTCTCATTTGTATTTTTGCCAACCGTATATCGGGAAAATTCGGTATTCCGATGCTGCTGGTATTTATAGGAATAGGAATGCTTTTCGGCTCGGACGGGATTTTTAAAATACCCTTTGAAAATTATGACCTGGCGGAAACGGGCTGTTCCGTTGCTCTGATTTTCATAATGTTTTACGGAGGATTCGGCACTAACTGGAACAAAGCGAAGCCGGTAGCGGTAAAATCCATGCTGCTTTCGTCTCTTGGCGTTGCGGCAACGGCTCTGCTGACAGGTCTTTTCTGTCATTTTGCGCTGGGTATGGAGCTTATGGGAGGTATGCTTATAGGAGCCTGCCTCGGTTCCACCGATGCCGCCACCGTATTTTCAATACTAAGAAGCAAAAAGCTCAACCTGAAATACAACACGGCATCTCTTCTGGAGTTGGAAAGCGGAAGCAACGATCCCTTTGCCTATATGATGACCATGATCATCCTGTCCGTGATGGAAGGCGGCGGTTCCGCCGGGGACTCGGCGCTTATGCTTGCGAGACAGCTGATTTACGGCGAAGGGTTGGGCTTTCTTATAGCTGCCGCCGCATGGCTTATATTGAAGAAATTTAAATTCAGTATTGCCGGACTCGATTCTGTTTTTATGGTAGCGGTAGCGCTTCTCGCCTATGCCGCTCCCTCTTCGTTGGGAGGAAACGGTTATCTTAGCGCATACATTGTCGGCATATTCTTGGGTAACTGTTCAATAAGCGGAAAAAGAAACCTTGTACATTTTTTTGACGGAGTGACCGGACTGCTCCAAATGATGGTATTCTTTATGCTGGGATTACTGGCGTTCCCTTCAAAGCTGCCGGAGGTTGTTCTTCCGGGCATACTGATAGCTCTTTTTATGACCTTCATAGCGAGACCGGTTTCGGTATTCGGAATACTCGCTCCTTTTAGATGCAAGCTTAATCAGATGCTCCTTGTCTCATGGTCGGGACTGAGGGGAGTAGCCTCGATAGTTTTTGCAATAATGGCGGCCGCTGCTTCGGATTTCCGTGAATACGACCTTTTTCATACGGTTTTTCTGACGGTTCTTTTTTCTCTTTTATTTCAGGGGTCTCTCATACCGTTTATGGCGAAGAAACTTAAAATGATAGATAATACCAATAATGTCATGACCACCTTTAACGACTATTCCGAGGAGCTTCCGGTGCAGTTTATAAAGGTCAGCATTCATGAAGAGAGCCGATGGAACGGTATGCAGATAAAGGATCTCGATCTGCCTCCGGAAACTCTTATAGCCCTGATCGTAAGGCGCAGCAAGCGGATCATCCCTAAAGGCTTTACACAGCTGAAGTCCGGGGATACTGCCGTACTCTGCGCGCCGGCAATAGGCGACGGGGTGGCCATTGACCTGACTGAGGTATATGTAACCAAGGGAAGCGTATACTGCGGCCTGATGCTGTCCGAGCTGCCCCCGGACAACGGAAATCTTGTTGTCCTCATAAAAAGAGGAGAGCAGGTTATAATCCCGAGGGGGAGGACAAAGTTTACCGAAGGTGACATTCTTGTTATAAAATCCGCCGAGGAAAGATAAAAGCTTTATATTGTTGAAGCATTGTCATGTGCTGACAGGATCGTGATTCCGACACGTCGGCATTATCCGTCGGAACCGTTTTCTCCCTATACCGCATATTATTTCATTTTTTAATATAATTACGCCTCTTCTTTTGCATAGCATCCCTTCGTTTTCACATATATAACGTAAAACCTGATCTATGGATCGTTCTTGTATTTTTATATCTGATACTAATCCCTTTTAAAACGATTGAATTAGTGTTTTGGGTGCAATCCCTTTTTAAACTGTGGGTATTACGTCAGTTTAAAAAGGGATTGGTATGAATAAGCGTATATATAGAAAAAACCTTGACTCTTTCCCTTTTTATATGATGTGGAATTTTATAATTTCCGTTACGCCGGTTCGATCCTGAAGATGAGTTTTTTCGACATAAGGTACTAAAAAATCCTATCTTAATCCATTTTATAGCATAATTCTTTTCGCGTAAAACGCGGAAAAATGCTTGTAAAACACTATTATAAGCCGATTTGCGGTTTTTTGACGCAAATCGGCTTTTATTTGTAAAATCTATTGAAAAAAACAAAATGTTGAGGTAAAATATAGGAAATTGATACTATATATCGAAATTTTGCATTTTATCACGGTAAAATCAAAAAAGCGTCAATTTATCAACTCAGTTATTTATTGAAAGGAAGGGTGAAGAAAATGAACAAAACTGCTTGCACCTTTATCGGCTCAAGGATCAGCAAATTCAGTTTCGGATATGACTGTACCAATCCAAAATGCGTTGCTCTTAAGCTACAGCTGGCCCAATACATAAATGATATGTATAGAGCGGGAGTACGGGAATTTTATTCCGTATGCCAGGAAGGAGTAGACCTTTGGGCTGCGGAGATAGTAACCTATCTTATGAAAGATGACGAGGAAGTTAAGCTGCACTGCGTGCTCCCGTATGAGGAACAAGCGGTAAAATGGCATCCCGATGCCCATGAGCTTTATTACAGTGTGATAGAAAAGGCTACCGACGCCGAGCTTGTAAATACGAGATATACAAAAGACGCTCTGGCTCAGGCAAGATATAGGACCCTTGATCTGTGCGGAAACGTTTTCGCCGTAGTAGAGGACGGAAATAAGAACGACTATGTAAAATACGCCAGAATTAAAGGAAAAAGCGTCTGTGTTATCTGATCATAAAAAAGAAGAGCCGGAAAGGCTCTTCCTTTTTATCCAGCCATCAGTATAACCTGACAAAAAATATCTCTCCCTCGCCGAAGAGGCGGCAAAGCTCATCGGAAAACCTGTCCGGACCTACCGAAACGGAAAGCTTATGCTCGCGTCTTTCCTTAAGGCCGTTATCGATATCCCTTCTGAAGCTCTTTGCCGATCTTGAATCAGCCAGTAAAATACGGTGTATTTCATACCTTGAGCCCTTTGAAAGATTTCGCATTAAATGCTCCGATAGAGTCCTGCATCTCTCCTGCGAATAGCTCCAGTCGATTGAATATATGAACGGAAGGCCCGTATAAAAGAATACGTCTTTATAGGGATTTTCATCCTTTAAAATTTCAAGCTCATACAGATCATCATATGAATCGAAACGGTTTTTGGCTCTCCCGTCGGCGGTATGCTTTTTGGAGCTGAGCAGCCGGGGAAATCTGCCGTCATCGGTTGCGATAAAATCATATAGACTCATACTTACTTGTCTCCTTTAAAAAACCTTTACGGCTTTATAAAATTTTACCGTATATAAAAAAGCATATCCGAAAATACGGTATAACCGTTAATCATACTTATATATGATGCTTATCCTGATTTTACGTATTATAGGCGGCGCAATAAGAATAAGAATAAAAACAATAAGTGCTGCGGCAATAAGAATTACTGTGGTGAAAAAATCTCCGCCGGGATCTCCCTCCATAGGATCGGTGGGGAGCTCTCCTTCGTCGGCGGAAGCTGCCGGCGCTGACGTTGTCTCAAAAGGGGTGGTCTCCGATACCGGGGAGGTAGTGATCTCTTCCGTATTTGTAGAGGTTTCTTCTGCCGAGGTTTCGGCCGGCTGAGTGACCGGAGGGGTGGTCAAAGGCGGCGGAGTCGTTTTGGATACGGGAGGATCCGTCACTATGATCACCTGTGCCTGGGAGGATGCTACCGGGGGAGGAGCGGTAACCTCTTGTGTAGTTTCGACGGGGGGAGCCTCCGTTATTTCGGGAACTGTTACGGCAGGAGAAGTCTCCGTAGCCTCGGATGCCTGTGTGGCAGGAGGTTCTTCCGTCATTTCAGCACCCTCCTCCTGAGCCGCCGGAGCCATAGCCATTATCGCCTCGTTGGCATAACGACCCGCCTCTCCATGGGCATTATTTCCGGCAGCATTGACGGAAGCTGCGGAAAAAACGGCGCAAAAACCCATAGTTAAAATATATGAAATAATTTTTTTTGTTTTCATCTGGTTTCCTTTCGGTCTGCGAACAAGATGTTTTCCGAACCGTTCATAAAATTTTTGACGTTCAATTTATAGTATACACCAAAGCTGTGTTTTTGTAAAGTCATTTCGAAGGTTTCGCTCTGAAGAGCGGTAATCGTATTACCGCTTCGTCAATTATACGGATATGCTCATACCGGTAAATGACCCAAAATCCATATGAAAAATCGGATTTTCTGAGATCAGGATCCGTCCGCATAGGAACGGTGCGCGGATTTTTTTAAAGATTTCATTTGCCGTAAGGCAAATTTTCCAAGGCTTGCTTGGCATAAGTCAAAAACTTTAACACACGATATGCTCTGTCATTTACCCGGAGCCGGCGCAAGGATGCGCTGACAGCAAGGCAAAGGACCTAACGCAAGTCATCGGTAAAATATGCCGTTAAGAGGGGGAACACTCTTATACGGGCAGGTTCTTAAAGACAGGAAAACGCCAAAGACCCATCAGACACAGTATGAGATTTACGGAAAGATATTTTTTCGTTTTGATACCGTTTCCGGAAACTGTATCTTAATATTTCTCCGCACACCTTTTCCGGTTTTTGTCAAAACATATCCGAAAGCCGTAGAAATCAAATCAATTATGCCGAACACAAAGGTATTTCAGGAAAAACTTCGGCGTCCCAAGATATATGACATTTTTGATGCAGAAAACGCTTGATACCGGAGCGTATCTGAAAACAAAACAAATTTGTACAATTACGCTAAAACAAGACGATTCCAAGGAAAAAGTCATAGAAATAAGAGGGTGCTTAACAGCTGTCCCTTTGGGATAGCTGTCGGCATTCTTTGACGCGAAAAACGCCCTCGGTTAATAAAAACCGTGGCTTATGCGGCTTTTCAGACAGTCCCTGATTAAAAGCGGATATTCGGGAGGCGATGACCTTAAAAAGCCTTTTCGTTTTAACGGTCTGTACTTTAAAACGAATTTCTTTAATTGCCCGGCATTATGTTCGGGTGACGCAGCAACCGCACTATGCCTTGCAGTGTTCCGCATACGCCTTGCAGACGTCGGCGGAGCTTCCTGACATCATCATCTTACCGTGATCGAGCCAGATCGCATTCTTACACACCTTCTGAACCTGTCCCGCAGAGTGGGATACGAATAGAACCGTGGTGCCGTCGGCGCGCATTTTTGCCATTCTGTCCTCGCTCTTTTTACGGAATTTTGCGTCGCCTACGGCGAGGACCTCGTCCGCAATAAGTATATCGGTACGAACAAGAGTCGCTATGGCAAAGGCCAGGCGGGAAGACATACCTGACGAGAAATTTTTAACCGGAACATCCACAAAATTCTCAAGCTCCGCAAAGTCGATTATTTCATCGAAACGCTTTCTCATATATTCCTTGGAAAAACCCCGCATTGCTCCTACTAAATAGATGTTTTCCCTTGCGGAAAGGGAGCTGTCAAAACCGCTGCTCATTGCGAAAAGGGGTGCTATTGAGCCTTCCGTTACCACGCTGCCCTTAGTTGGCTTCATAATTCCCGCTATAAGCTTTAAAAGCGTGGTCTTTCCCGATCCGTTAGTTCCCACAAGACCGAGGCTGTCGCCCTTTTTTACCTCGAAGGAAATATCCTGAAGAGCCCAGAATTCATCAAAAAATAGTTTTTTCTTTAGAAGATTGATAACATATTCCTTAAGCCTTTCCTCCCTGTAACGGCTAAGATTAAACATCATGGAAACATTTTCCGCCCTTATCGCGGTATCACTCATTTTAAAACCATTCCTTTCCGTTTTAAAATA
The DNA here is from genome assembly GCA_910579265.1 of uncultured Ruminiclostridium sp. GTDB lineage: Bacteria > Bacillota > Clostridia > Oscillospirales > Ruminococcaceae > Ruminiclostridium_E. Next base: position 8,974 of record CAJTTE010000031.1, read on the forward strand.
CCCAAATTATAGCGTCTGAATAGCCTGTTTAGCTTCTCTCGGCATTCATCCTGCCTGCATCTGCTGCGTGATCTAAATACTTCGGGATATTAAACAGGCTCTTAAAATCATACATAAAGGAAGAACCTGTCCTCCTTTGACTTAAATACGGAAATTCCCAGTATAAGCATCAGCACCGCATAGCATGTGGCGATTATAAGAGACTTTTCCGACGGTAAAGTTCCTTCGTAACAAATCGAACGCATTATTCCTATATAGTGGATTGCCGGATTAAGATCGAATACGAATCTGTATCCCGACGGAACGATGGTGACAGGATAAAATATAGCCGACAGCCACATCCAGAGGGTCGTGAATATTCCGTAAAGATGCTGAAGATCCCTGAGAAAAGTCCCATAGGTAGCGAGGATAAACGATAACCCCAACGTAAAAATGAATACCAGAATAAACAATAACGGAAGCATAAGAAGATTGACGGTAAAAGGCGCTCCCGTAAAAATCATGAACAGCACCAGCGCGATAAGAGAAAACAGCATATCCACAAAGCCCTCGATAACTCTCGAAAGAACAAAGAAGTACTTCGGTATATAAATAGAACGTATATAGCCTGCATTAGATACTATACTGCTAAGCGACTGTCTGCTGGCGCTGTTGATAAACCCGAATATTATCTGACCGCATAAGAGATATATGGGATAATTGGGTATGTTTCTCTGAAAGAGCGTTGAGAAAACAAAGGTCATGACCAGCATCGAAAGAAGAGGATTGAGGATCGTCCATAAAACACCCAGAGCAGATTTATAGTACTTCTTCTTGATATCGCGCTTTACGACCTCCTTAAGAAATTCAAAATATTTCATTTCATTTTCAAGCTTAAGCATTTTATGACCATTCCTTTACGTTGATCTGTTTTTAGGGCAACACCGCACAATGATTGCATGTGAATTGCGCAGTCAGATTTTTCGTCAGCTTGCATAAATTCTACGCAGGAATACTTACGTATTTCAAGGAGAATTTGTGTAAGATGACCGAAAATATTCAAGCAAGTCGCACGCAAAGCCGTCAGGCGGTCATTATTGTGCGGTGTTGCCTTTAGTATGTTTACATAAAAACGATATGCGGATTTTCGAGCAAAATTTTGCCGTAGATGATGTGAATTTTTGCAGGAAAACTTGCGTATTTCAAAAAATTTAGCGAAATATGGGCAAAGCTTACCGATAAGCCGAACGTCGGGCTTTATGAATAAATTCAATTTGAGCTCATCCACATTAGGGCGGATCTGAAAACAAAGCAAATTTGCAAAATTACGCTAAAGCGCGGTGACTTTAAGAAAAAAGAGGAGAAATAAGAGGTATTTCGCAGTTAGCCCTCCGGGATCACTATCGGAATTCTTTGACCTGTAAAGCTTCCGAAGCTAAACGTCAGCAGTTAGTAGAAATCGTGCATTTTCGGCTTTTAATATAGCCCTGACCGAAATGCCCGGATTCAGGTGCGAATTTTCGCATAACGAGGCAAAAATTTACAGATATGCCGTATATACTTCAGGAATTTTCAAAAAATTATGCGAAAAAACGTCGAAGGACGGACGTTGGCAGCCAATGTGAATACGCCCTAATGTATCTGTGATCGTATAGGCGACTCGCCGGTACCTACCCCCGTATTAAAACTGTATCCTCCGAAAACCGTACCGAAGTATCTGTTTTTATCCCGAATTGCGGATAGAAAAGGACCGTAAGCGTCGCTGCCCGATATATCGAGCATATAAGGATATTTTTTAAAGGCTTTGATATAATCATCACAAAAGTCCTCTGCTCCCCTATGGATCTCCGAAACATTCACACCGTTTCTTTCATTTTCACAAAAAACCGGTTCGCCGCTTTTGTCAAAGCCCTTAAGAGACGGCTGCTCCGATCCTAAAAGCGCTTCGAAAAAAATATTGTGACCCGAAGCGGAATTGTGTGTGAGATATATGTCCCTGTTATGCCGCTGAGAAAAACAGAAGGAATATAGCCTGCCGCTCTGCATCAGAGCCTCGGATGCGTCCGGCTGTTCGTTAAAGCTGTCGTTGGTACCTGCTATGACGCCGATAACCTCTGTTCCGGGGACCCACTTTTTCGCCAGTGTTCCTATTGCCGCCGCTCCGCTTCCCGCCCAGCCGGCGTCCGCCGCCAAAACCCTTCTGCTGCCTGAAAGCTTCTTGTTAAAATAGATCTCCGCCCCTTTGCGCTGATTCTCATATGCCCTTATTATGCCGTCTTTGTTTATGAGAATATACTCCGAAAGCATTTTATAATTCTTCTTGTTTACTAAAGTGTTTTTTAAAGGGCATTGGGGTATAAGCTGACTTAGATCCGCCTGCTCCAGGATTTCCTCCGCTTTTAAATTACCGTTACTCTTATGATAAACAAAACGGCGCATAAAGTCAAGTGTGTTTTCTTCAAAACACAGCTTGCCGGCTGCAAGCCTGGACCACAGGAAATATTCCGTATCCGCTTGCGGGTAAAGTTTATCATAGATTTTTTTTAAAAGCTCTCCGTCCCTCGCCAGAAACAGTATCTTGTCCGCTCCCAGAGAGATCTGTATCTTCCTGATATAATTACAGTAGCCCAATACAAATATGCCCCCGTAAGCGTACCCATACTCGTAGGGCAGGGAAAGCCCATATAAGCCGCAGTGAAATTTACCGTTTACTATGCCCGCATAAGCCGAACCCGTTATCCTGCTCATACCGTCGGGACGGAAGCTTCCTCCCGACAAATTTATGTTTTTCACTCCGAAGGGAAAAAAACCGTGAGCCCTGCCGTTGATCACATCGCTTTTTTCATTGTCCCCCACATGCGCATGCTTTCCCTCGCCCATGTACGTTTTTGCGATCTCATACAGCTTTCCGTCGAATTTCGAGCTTTTGCATTCGTTGGAAACGATAAGTCTTTCATAACCCTCAAATCCGTTTTTTCTAAGAATTTCCTCCAGAAATTCCCGTTTAAGATACATGTCGGAAATTACATAAATTTTGACTCCCGTTTCTCTTAAAAGCTGCCATACCCTTTTCAAATAAGGATTGGCATAGCAAAGCTCCGCTTCCGCCTCAAGCTCTTTTTCCTTGGCCTGCAAATAGGATGTGCCGGCATATTCCCCCATATATTCATAGATATCGTCAATATCTATCTCGTAAGTCTTTTCCGATTTAAACTTTTTTTCGCGGGCTTTTCTTTCGCAGTATTCCCTCGTTTGAGCAAAATTCAATAAGCCCGCCTCTGCTCCCGCAATGTGGAACAGATCCGACGGCTTCGAAAAAGGTCTGAAAATAAGCGTATCAAAAATATCGAAAGACACCGCGTCATATTCCGACAGCATTTTTGCAAGCTTCTCAGGGGTTTCCCTTAGGCTCAGCGCGGATTCCGGTCCCTTGCTGTACGGTCTTCCGCTCCCTCCGTTATATTTTGACAAACTTCTGTCCCTCAAAATATAATAAGCAAAATTAAGTCTTAAAATATAAAAAGCTTTCTTGACCGGCGATCTTGCTTCGGTATTATATTTTAAATATGCCTTTTTTATTGACGCCTTCCTTTCGATCAGAAGCGCGTAAGCTTTCTTCTTTATGTTCATTTGTGTTGATTCCACCCTTTTAAAGGCGGCGCTCCGCATTTATTTGTGCGCGCCGCTGTTTTTGAACTGAAAGAATCTATGCCCGGATACTGCTGCGGTTCAAAATTATCGGAAAATCATTTGACTGATACCGCGCGCAGCCCTGATATCGAATTTTTCATGTTCCGCCGGAATATAGCCATACTTCTCCGGACGCCGAACCGTCCGTACTTTTGCCGCAAAGGAGCGGTGCCGCAGCCGTCCCCGTCAAATTTTACTTTTACATTCGGCGGCTTTTAGATACGGCAATGTCCATATAAAAGAATTTATCTCAGCGGCTGTCTGAAAAGCCGTAAGTCACACGGCTTCTGCTAACTGCGGATGCCTTCCGCGTCAAGGAATGCCCATAGTTGTCCCGCCCCAAAGGGAAAACTGCGGAATAACTCGTATTTCTCCTTTTTTTCCTTGAGATCGCCGCGCTTTAGCATAACTGTACAAATTTACTTTGTTTTCAGATACGCCCTGATCGTATCGAAAAATTGCCTTTTTTTAACCAAATATAAGATGTATTATTTTCTCCTTCCGAAGACCAGATCCTTTAATTTTGCCAGTGCGCCGGACGGTATCAGCCCTACTATAAGCGGTTTGGCGAGGTAAATGAAGCCTGCGGGATAAAGCTTAAGCTTCTTAAAGCCCTCAGCCTTGACCTTTACCTCTTTTATCTTATCAGAATATTTTCTTCTCTTTACGGCCGCATGATTTTCATTAAAAGCATATAATCTGTCCTCTATATTGATCCCCCTTGCTCCCAGCGAATACATAGTCATAAAAAGGGCATATTCCTCGCATCTGGCGGTTTTATCCGAAACCGGATACATACCGGCGTTTACCACCGATGTCTTTTTTAATGCACAGGCTCCGTGCATAAACGGTACCGCAAAAAGAAAGTCCTTTTTTAACGGCGTTTTCGGATAATCCCTGTGTCCCCATTCGCCCTTTTCGTCAAAAAGGATTATATTTGAAGAGATGATGTCCCTCCCTTCCTTTTTGTATTCGGAAATGATTTTTTCAAATCTGCCCGGCAGCGAATAGTCGTCGGAATCCTGACGTATAAGGAGCTCGCCCCTGGCTGCCTCTATGCATCGGTTAAGTGAATAGGCGCAGCCGCTGTTTTTTTCGTTTCTTATATAAACGATCCTTTGATCGGAAAATTCGTCAATAACTTCCTTTACATATTCCTTTGAATGATCGTCGCAGATCACCAGCTCAAAATCCCTGAAGCTTTGGTCCAGGACTGAGGCTACGGCGCGCCTGAGCTCATCACCTTCGGGATTATAAACCGGCATTATAACGGAAACCGTAATATCGTCATCCATTTTACGCTCCTTTTCCGTATGAAAAAGCGGATATTGACCGCCTGCCACCATACTTGTGAAATATGGTTCCAAATCTTCTTTTATTTTCGTTAAGCCCGTGCCGATTCCCCGTATGATTCCCGGGAATAGAATTAAGGCAGCACCGCACAATGATTGCATGTGAATCGCGCGGTCAGATTTTTCATAAGCTAGCATAAATTTGACGCAGGAATACTGACGTATTTCAAGGAGAATTTGTGTAAGCTGACGGAATATATGCAAGCAAGCCGCACGCAAAGCCGTCAGGCGGTCATTGTGCGGTATTGGCTTAAAGAAAATGCATTTTAAAATCGGCGCCGCTTTCCGGCATGTACGCCTTTTGTCCGTTTCGTTTTTCGGACGGTCAAAACAGGATAACTGTCTGCACGATTGAGCGGGGCGCCGTAATTCCGTGAAGCATCAGAATCCCCTGTTCCGTTAAAAAAAGCCCCGTTACAATAAAACAAATTATATATTGCGGCGTAAAAACCCGCTGCTAACGCTTCAACAGCCACAGCACCTCCCAGAGCCTGAGATTTGCTCTGCAAAATCTTCCCTTGCCGCATATCGACGCGGTCCCGTATCCCCAGTAGAGAGGACGGTTCAAGCGTCCCTTGCGGAAAAATTTCTCCGCAAGTCTCGGAATAAAGTATAGTCTTTTTGATTCCGTTTCTCCGCAGGCAAGAGGAAAACTGTAAAGCTCCGAAGGATCATCCGAAAACCTCAGATCCCCGTATATCCGCGCCGTATCTTTATCAGGTCTGAACATAAGCCGGTCAAGTAACGGAAAGGCGAAGCTCTGTCTTTCCCTGATGTCCGTAATTTTTTCCGGAAGCATATAAGAAGCTTCAGCATAATCATATAAAATATTTTCCTGAGCGCGTAGCAGGGGGCTTTCGCTGTTAAGACTCTTCTCGCCGTTCATGATCGGAAAAACGCCTTCCCCCTCCCGCTCCTCATATCCCGCCGTCATACCGTGAGGCGCGGCGCAAAGAGCTTCGAAAAGGTGATTATTGAATCTTGATACGATAAAAGGGGACGTATCCTTATCAAAAAGGTACGGATAAAATTCCCCGTTCTCAGGATCCGGACTTGAATAAAGTCCGAAATAATATCCGGTCTGTTTTTTCCCCGTAAGAACCCGGAACATTTTTTGCATAGAACCTGTCCATCCGCTGTCCACCAAGGCATAAGCCGTGTCGGAAAACAAGCCCTCTTGTCTCAGATATGCTTCTGCGGAAGGCTTCGAAGCTTCCCATACCTTTTTCACATAGGAATTGTACACCTTGCTGCCTCTTAGCCTGCCGCAAAAGTTGGCGGCGGCGGCCTTGCCCATTTCCGTTTTCTCATTGCCCTCAAAGGCAATATCCTCGTATACCTCTTTTCTTTCCTCGGCATCAAGCCTGAGCCTTCCTAGGATCACTTCCGGCGTAAGTGCAAATCCGCCCTCCAGAAGATACCTGTAGGCCTCATCGCCCAGATCACACAAAGCCGCGTTTCTTAAAGACATACGGGAGCAGTAAAGATACCTCGGCTCCACGGTAAAGCCGTATCTGCGGGCGATTATGACCGCCGTATTATACATGATCCAACCGTCTCTTGCCAAAAAATAAAGACGTTTTATTCCTTTGGCCTCTGCCGATTTAAGGACCCAACCCACGAAATCACACATAACCGGCGCGAACACCTCTTCGGTCATGTGTTTTACCGTAGGATCATATTCTATTGTCGTATTTTTTTTAATGGTGGAATTATTATATGTAATCTGCATATTTCTCTTTTCAAAAAAACAGTGCAGTGCTTTTATGCACTGCACCGTTGTTAGTGAGTATTATTCTTTTTTAAGAAAAATTACTTTCTCTTCTTGGAAACTACTACAGCAGCAGCAGCAACAGCAGCAGGAACGATAGCGAGAACTACGCCGGTAGGCTTGTTCTTGTCGTCTGTGGGCTTGTTAGTGTCGCCTGCGGTTCCAACGTCGGCAGACTTGCCTTCGAGGTCAGCAACTACGGAATCAGCAACCTTTACCATGTAGTAATCAGAGAAGTGAGTTACGTCGAAGGAAGCGGTCTTCTTGTCTTCGGATACGTTCAGCTTGATGAACTCAACCTTCTTGTCGCCAACATAAGCGATAGCGTTGGAAACGCCGTCATAAGCAACGGTTACGGTAAGCTTCTTGCCTTCTGCGGGCTGGATAGCCTTAGCATCCTGGTCGAAGAGGGAGATAGCAAGCTTGGTGTTGATCTGAAGATCAGCCTTAGCGTCCTTAACGAGCTTCTCGATTGCTTCGTTGATGGTCTTTGCAGCAGCCTCATCCTTGGTGTTATCTGTAGCTGCGATATCAGCATCCATCTTAACTTCTGTTACGCCTTCAGCGAAAGTTCCGGCATCACCGGCAATTGTAAGACCGAGATCAGACTTGATATCGATAGGTGTTTCAGCAGTGATATCCTTCTGAGTAGCTTCTACCTTGCCGTTGGTTGCGCCGGGTTCAGCAGCAGCAAAAGCAGCAACTGAAAGCGACATAGCTGCTACGAAAGCGATAGCAGATGTGAGAATACGCTTTTTCATAATTAATCCTCCATGTTTTAAAAAAATTTTGTTTTTTATTAAATAACGCCCTTTAGGCAGTTATTCACGAATAAGTAACGGGCGTTCAGTTTTTAAAGAGACTGTCTATGCTCGGTATCTGAGAACCGCCCTGAAGCTGATAGGGAAGAACTCCGTGTACGCCGTTTTCCGGGATTATAAGTCCCATCATATTATAAGCGAACGCGAGAAGTAAAACTCCTACGGTTACCAGCGCAACCGCCACGGCCGTCTTACCGTCCGCTATTCTGACTGCAACGCGTGAATTCTCATCGTTATCCTTGCCCTTATAAGCTTTTGTGTACTTCTCTCTGAGATTTATTTTAAGCTGATCCCTGAACGCATTTATAGCTTCCGGTATCGCCAGCACCACAAAAAGCATGGTATAGTAAGAGAAGCGTTCGAATAGCGCGTGCTTGGTCATAACTATCTGCCAGAATCCCATCATAAGCGTCAGATGCATAAGAAGCTCCAGCGATCTTGACTTATTCTTGGCAAAATATGATAATGCGACCATTCCTGCGCATATTAAAAGGGGGAAGAAAGCATAATAAAAATATATTCCGCTTTCGATAAATATTGAGCCGCTGTACTCCGTATGGAATTTTGAAAGTATGATATTCAGAACTCCGTCGGACAATATATAGTAAAAAAGCAGCCCGAACAGGTAAAGCGTCATTGACCGGGTGTTCACCTTAAGAAGCGATACCAGATAAACGGGTATCATGTAAAGCACCGTAAGGTGGAAGCATGCGGCAACCGCCACTATAAGAAGAAATCTCCAGAATCTTTTATCTCTCAGAAAACCATATGCAAAGCATAGGATCGACATTGCGATAGCCTGGCGCAAATAGTTCATGTCAAGATAGAAGAGGTAAAGATTTACATACAAAAAGACTGACATAAACGGATTAACCGAATACCTGAGTATCAGATATGCCGGACCCGTAAGAATGATAAACGAAGTTACCATTATAAATACGGAAGGCTGAGCGGTAAAAATACCTATGATCTTATTAAGAAGTATATAGCCTATTTCCCAGTCCTCATAGCTCATTACGGAAAAACCGTCTCTTGCCATGCTGAAGAACCCCACGGCATACTGGGAATAGTCAGCGCCTATGCCGTATCTGTAGGCCGAGATCAAAAAACACTGAGCAAAGCATATCCCAACGAACATCGTTTTTTTAAGCCTTGTCCGCTTGCCGGTGCAGAAGATCAACGCCCATACCATAATTAAAAATATGTTAATCAAGTATACAAGCATCTACTTACCCCTGACACGCTTTATTTCAATCCTGTTAAGTGACATCGACCGAGAGCTGTCAAACTTTTTGATGTCTGTATTATAGCATATGGGATTATGATTATCAATACCCAAATATTAAAATCCTTTAAAATTTGTAAATTTATATCACAATTTAACAGGGTGCGGAAAAATAATTTGTATATATTGACGTGAAACTTTTTAACGACTGCCTGCTTTTAATTACGTACTGGACAAACCGTGCATTTTCGTGTATAATATTCATTGCGGGGATCAGACGATATCCGAAAACTAAGGGATTTCGTGCGGTCCCGGCAAACCTGCGGCGTTTAAGAAAAAAGCGCGGTGATATGAAGCTGTTTCGGGCATTTTATGGAAAAGCGTCTGAACCGGTAAAAAAATATTTTTCGTCTTTTCGGCCTGCGCCCGATTCGGATATAACCGTTAATTGCCGTTTATTTCCAGAAATTTTACATTTTCCGGCAATACCTTATCTGAAAGATATTTTTCCGCCAGTCTGCTCTGCGCTTCATTTTCCGCGCCCTTCAAAAGCTGACCGTTCATCAGCTCTGTCAGACCTGCGGCGTCGGAATACGGATAGATCATTCCCCCGTGTTCACGGGCGAGGTCATTGTTCCCCTTGACATCGCTTACAATAATATCCTCGCCGCAGTACAGCGCCTCCATCACATTAAAAGGAAGTCCCTCGAAACGGCTTGCGGAAATGAGACAGTGGCAGCTCCTGTAAAGAAGGTTCATATTTTCGAAGTGACCGAGAAAAACGGTTCTGTCGGTTACGCCAAGCTTTTCGCATAGCTGCCTGCAAGCTTCCAGTTCCCGGCCGTCCCCCGCGAACACCATGCGGTAATCGCCTTCGAGCCCTGCGCAGGCTTCGATAATGGTCTTTTGATTCTTTCTGGGAGAAAATTCGCCCACGCAAAGAAAAAGCGTTTCATCCCCCCTTCGGCCGAGACGGCTTTGCATTTTACGGATCTCCTCCTCCTGAACGCGGGGAAATTTTCGGGACTCGACTCCCATACCATTAATAAATACTATCCTTTTCCCGAGAGAATATTTTTCTGCAATTTCCATATCCTCCCGGTTCATTACCGCCAATATATCCGTGCGCTTCCTTACCAGTCGTTCAAAAAAAAGATAAACCCTGCTGCGGAGGCTTCCGTCGTCGCTGAAAAGATATCCGTGACATATATGAACGGTTTTCGTCCTCTTTCTGCGCGACAGTATCACAGCCGCCCTCCCAATAAAACCCGCAAGGGTGGAATTTGTGTATACCGTGTCGAATCCGTTTTTCCGGATCAGCCTTGACAGCTTTAATAAAACGCCGATATTGCCCGCATGAAACAGCTTCTTACGGAAATTAAGCGTCGTATGTTCAACGCCGCCAAGAGCCGGCCCGCCTCTTGACGCGGTGAAAACCCTGCATCCGCGCTCCTGCATATATTTGATATACGGAATATGGAAGTTCTTGAAATGGGATGATTCCGATGCCGTCATTAAAATTTTTTTCATAAATTATACCTGCCTGTAAAGGAAAAATTACTATGCTTGACCTTAAAAAAATATCCGGAAACCCGGTGCCGCTGTGTACGGTTCTGACAATTTGTCTCATATCCGTCTTTATTTTCTTTAATCGTTCCGCTCACGCCGACAATGACCCTTATACGGATCCCGACCTTACCGATGACACCTCCGTGACCACCGAAGCGCCCCCCGTTACAGAAGAGACCTCCGTAAGTGAAACTCAGGTTTCGACCGAGGAACCGCCCGTAACCGACATTACTTCCGAAACCACGGAAAACACCGGGGAATCGCCGCCCTTACTTCCGTCCATAGAGCTTAACGTTTATGAGGCATATCTGAAAACGGGAGAGGGACTGCAACTTAAGGCGTCCGTTATAAACTCTCCGGTGGAGAACCCGGTTATAGGCTTCTACAGCTCCGACACCTCCGTTGTAAGAGTGGATAATTCGGGATATATAATATCGGTAGGAGAGGGCAGAGCCGAAGTGACCGCATATTTCGGCGATATTTCCGCAACCGCGGCGATAATCGTTACAAAGCCTCCCGTGCTGCCCGAATACATTGTTATCGCCCAGGACAGCTTCACCCTGAAAACCGGGGCGACGGCTCAGATACAGGCCGAGCTTTTGCCAAAGGAGATCGCGGCGGATTATCCCCTGTCTTTTTCCTCCGGAAATACCGAGGTGGCGTCGGTGGACGAAAACGGACTGATAACCGCCTTAAAGGAAGGAGAGGCATATATAACCGTAAGCGGAGGAAATCTTTCCGAAACGGTACATGTTACCGTATCGTCGGATATTGAATACGATACTGCCAGACTTGACGGATATCTTTACGGCACCGACGGAAAACCAATGTCCGGAAGTCATATTATGATCGGAGATCTTACCGTTATAACCGATAACAGAGGATATTTTGCTTTCGAAAAGGTGGAACAGCGCGAGCTTACCCTGAAGCTTTCCGACGATAAAGACGCCGTCTGTGATATAAGCGTGACCGGCGATATGACCGTATATCTTCTTTACGAAAAGGGTAGTCTTACAAGACTGTCGTCATATGACGAACTGGCGGGACGTCTCCCCATAAGCTCCGTTTCCTTCGATACAAGATTTAAAAACATCATCCTGTCCGTAGGGCAGGTGGATCTGCTGACATATCAATATGAGCCGAAGGACGCGGTAATAACCGAAATAAAATACTCCAGTTCAAATACTATTGTGGCTCAGGTGGGACAGATCGACGGAGTTATTACCGCCAAATCCCCGGGCGAAGCGGTAATAACCGTTTCCCTTAACGGAGGTCAGGCTGAGGCGGTATGCACCGTTACGGTAAACCCGGAAGAAAGCACCGAACACAGCGTTCTGATAGTAATAATAGAATCCCTTGTTTTTGCCGCTCTCATAACCTTTATTGTGCTGAAATATAAAAAATACAGAAGAACCGCCGAAATCGATCTGGACGATACGGATGAAGAAGAAGAGCTTCATGATATAGATTAAGCGGTTATCCTGCGGATATTCAGGTATTCGAGGCTCCGATCGGCTTTACCCCCGATCGCAGTAAAGACAGGTGCTGCCGGTATCCTCTACCGTATGCCCGCACACAAGATCCCGGATCCCGCAGCGGATGCCGGCATCCAAACCGTTTACTTATTGGAGCTGACCGCTGCCGCATTGAAGAATACCGAATTTCTTTTCCCGCCTGAACTGACGAAAGCTATGATAAAAACGTATGCTCCCGAAGATTGCCGGAAAACCGGTTTTAAAAAAGCGCCCGTACCATTCACGCCGCCCTTTGTCGGAATGGTACGGGCGCTTGCTTAACGCTTGAGTAAAGACAGTCTCTAAAGCCCCTGCTCCGCGCTTAGAAATGATCCGATAATTTTATGTCCTTTGGGAGCAGTGCCGCACGGCTTATTATACCGCCGCTTAAAACGACATTTTTCCTCATGCAAGAACCGCAGCCGCACAGCCGCCTTTCCGTAAAACAAACAAGCCCGAAAATCCCGGCCAGCCGACCCGCAATACCTTAAAATCGTTCAAAACAAAAACCCCGCTTTTTTCCGAAAATTCCGCTCATTCGGCGCTTTTCCCCGATTTACCGGATTTTGATACATACCGGGTTATTTAAGACTACCCTATGCATTTTACTGACCTCTTTTTGACTTTCGTACTATCGCGCCGAAGGTTGCGAGACAGATCTTCAGATCCCAGCCCAGATTACGGTGCTTCACATAAAATATCTCCATTTTCTGTCTTTTTCTGTTTGTATATGTAGTATCACCCGAGCAATAGGCCTGCCAGTATCCGGTCAATCCGGGTTTTACCGAAAGAAGAAGCTCCTTGTCTGCTCCATATAAGGCCGTCTCGGATTCCTGGATCGGACGCGGACCAACAAGACTGAGATCACCCTTAAGAATATTCACAAGCTGAGGAAGCTCGTCAAGGCCGGTTCGGCGAAGAAGCTTTCCGAATCTTGTCACTCTCGGGTCGTCCTCTACCTTATATTCGCTGTAATACTGCTGAAGCTGTTTTTTGTCAAGCCATCTTTCAACATTTTCGGCGTCGTCTACCATGCTTCTGAATTTATATATGTAAATACACTTACCGTTTTTTCCCAACCGCTTCTGCTTAAAAAACACCCTTTTTCCCGAGCGTTCCGATAAAACAAGAATGGATATCACGAGGAAAATAGGACTGAACACTATCAGACCGAAAAAAGAACAGAAAATATCACACGCCCTTTTAATAAGATCATACACAGGCTTAGAGACCGAATTTGCCTTATCCGGCCCGGTCTTTTGAGCGACAGCGCCCGGGGCGCCCGCTGCCGAAATATTTTCAGGTAATCTTTCCTCCACCGCAACGGCGGAGCTTCCCGCGGTTTTTTTTGGCATTTCCTTTTCCGAATACAAAATTACGCTCCTTAATTGAGACTTTCCTTTTATAAAAGACAATCATCCGATTATTATCCTATTATAGTATAAAAAAATGACTTTGTAAAGAGAAAAATAATGGTTTTAAGCATTTTTTGCGGTATTATGTAAAAAGAACTGCGGTCAGGAATATATTTTGTAATTTTTGTTTGGTGTTTTTATCCAAAAAACCTTATCTGCAACATTTCTTTACTGCCGATTTTGCCAAATTAATATTACTTTTTGCAGGAATGAAAAAAATAACTTGCAATTTTTTCGGATATGAAATATAATATGACTGAGAAAACATTTTTACCAAGCCGTTTTCAAATATTATAAGAAACTCATAAAGACTAAATAAATATCCTCCTTTGCAAATCTATGTTTTTTCGGATTATTTAAAGCATTGGGGGCTATCTGAAAAGCCGCAAATTGCACGATTTCTACTATTGCGGACGCTTTCCGCGTCAAAGCGCACGCCGTCAGTTATCCCAAAGAGATAACTACTGAATAACCCGGTGTTTCTCCGCTTTTCTCCCTGAAATCTCCGTGCTTTTAGCGCAATTGTACAAATTTGCTTTGTTTTCAGATACACACCGGTCGGGGGATAACTCGCACCGCATTAAATTTACGGCTTTGGCGGCATAAATTTCGCATTTTAAGGCAACGGCTTTGTAAAAATCTGAGAAGGAAGGTAAGAATTATGTACAAGGATATGTCAAAGGAACAGCTTGTTCGGGAAAAAGAGAAGATCCGGTCTGTATATGACCAATATAAAGCCATGGGGCTCAAGCTGGATATGTCGAGGGGAAAGCCCGCCCCGAAACAGCTTGATCTCACCGAGGATATGCTTCTTCACTGCCTTGACGGAGAATTTATAAGCGAAAACGGGATAGACTGCCGCAACTACGGGGTTCTTGACGGCATCTATGAAGCGAAGCGTCTGTTTATGCCTATGCTTGGAGTGGGAAGATATGAGATCATCGTAGGCGGTAATTCGAGTCTCTGCATGATGTATGACAGCATTGCAAGAGCCATGCTTTTGGGCGTACTCGGCGGCAAAAAGCCGTGGAGCAAGAACGACCGCGTAAAATTCCTCTGCCCGGCTCCCGGATATGACAGGCACTTTGCGATCTGCGAAAGTATGGGGATTGAAATGATAACCGTACCGTATAGAGCCGACGGTCCCGACATGGACATGATAGAGGATCTGGTTAAAAAGGACGAGGAAATAAAAGGTATTTGGTGCGTGCCTATGTATTCGAATCCTACCGGTATCACCTACTCCGACGAAGTGGTAAAAAGATTTGCGGCGCTCAAGCCGAAGGCCGACGATTTCAGAATATTCTGGGATAACGCCTATTGCGTTCATCATCTTACGGATACGCCGGACAGACTGCTGAACATTCTGGACGAATGCAAAAAAACCGGCAACGAAAATATGGTATATATCTTTACCTCCACTTCAAAAATCAGCTTCCCAGGCGGCGGTCTGGCAGTTCTTGCCGCAAGTGAAGCGAATATAAATTTCATTAAGGACCAGATGACGTACCAGACTATAGGCTATGATAAACTGAACCAGCTTCGTCATGCAAGATTTTTTAAGGATTATGAAGGCGTACAGGCTCACATGAAAAAACACAGAAAAATAATCGCTCCGAAATTTGAAACGGTTCTCAAGATGCTGGATGAGGAGATCGCACCCCTTAATATAGGAGAATGGCATAAGCCTCACGGAGGCTATTTCATCTCCTTTGACGGTCTTGACTATACGGCAAAAAGGACCGTACAGCTATGTAAGGATGCGGGTGTAGTCCTTACCGATGCCGGAGCCACTTTCCCTTACGGAAAAGACCCGAGAGACAGGAACATAAGAATAGCCCCCACCTTCCCTACTGTTGACGAGCTCCGGAAAGCCATGGAGATATTCTGTACCTCGGTCAAGCTGGCAGCGGTTGAGCAGCTTGAGAATCAGAAGTAAGACCGTTTAGGATCTGCCGTAAAAACGATCCGGCTTCATTTGTAACTTCACATGCGTTTTTATTTACAGATCCTTTTATATGACCGTCCCCCCTTACCGCATAAAGTCGATTTATGAGGTAAGGGGATTTTCTCTGTTACGGCGCGTGATGACCGGTAAATATCCTAAGAGCCTGTTTGGCATCTCTCGGCATGCGTCTTGCTTTCGCCTTTTGCGTATCTCTTCGTTGATTTTTCTTGATGTACATCAAGTGTACGTCTGCAAGTACGTCTGCGAAAAATCGCCTCGAAATACCCGGGATCTGCTGCGTGAGCTGCATACTTTGAGATACTAAACAGGCTCTGATGAATTATCCCGCTTTTTCGATTCGGAAAAAACGTTTGAAAAAAACCCTGTCCTGCGGAGCTTCTTAAAAGAAGGCCGTAAGGAATTATATTGCTCCCCCAAGTAACTCTTGAACTTTTATGCTTGCCCGGCTGCCTAAATACTTCGTCAGAAGCCCTTGAAATATGCGCATATTTCTGCGGTCTTCTTCCTTGTCTTTCCACAGCCCTTAGGCGCACAAATTCTTCAAGACTTACTTGGTGGAGCAATAACAGAGTAACGTTTTGTTTTTAAACAATTCCGGCACATATCCCGTTCGGACGCCGACCGGAAATCACGGTATCCCTTTTCCCGCCGACATTTGATACGGATCTCAAATAGCGCCTATTTGACCGTGTAGGCAATATAAGTCAGATGATCGCCCAGTCTTTCGAGATTTGAAACAAGATTGATATACACCCCGCTGCACTCGGGCCGGCACTCTCCGGAATTCATACGTTTTATATGACCGTCTATAAGCTTTTTCCGGAAGGCGTCGATATCATTCTCCGCCTGTTCTATTTGCGGCATAAGACTTTTATCCTTTTCCTCCATGATTTTTCTGACAAGGGCATACAGCTCTTCTACCCGATTCACCATAGCGTCGAGCTCCTTTTTGACCGATTCCGAAAAAATCAGCTCTTTGTCCACGGTCCTTCTTGTATATTTGGTAAAATTATCTGCAATTTCGGCTATTCTCATAATATCACCCACATTGTTATGAATATCCGAGATCTTCTGTTCGTCTGAGAGCTTACTCTGGGCGGAAAGCTTGATAAGGTAATTTACGATGGAATGATAAATTGAATTGGCGTTGTTGATCTGCTCGTGAACGGGATCAATAAGCGATTTATCCTTTTTGTCAAAGGAGCGGTATGCCAAGCGGAATGCTTTCATTGCCGTATCTGATAAAAGAACCGTCTCCCTTTCAAGTTGTGAGATTGCAAGGGATGCCGAAGAAAGCATTCTTTCATCAAGATATGTTACAACATTATCCGCCTTCTTTTCTTTGATCAGTAATTCGGATATCTTAACGAACCCTCTGCAAAACGGAAGGAAAATAACGGTGCAGGAAAGATTAAAAAACGTATGGAACATTGCGATCTGAGTAGCTTCCGAGGAAAACCAGCGCCGGAAGGTTGCGTCCATAAAACCGGGCCAGCAAATCAGCAGAATAAAAAATATAACCGAACCGAAGGTGTTGAACATAAGATGTATAAGGCTTGTTCTTTTCGCATTTGCGCCTGCGGTGAAGGAAGACATAAGAGCGGTGACGCAGGAGCCTATATTTGTCCCCAGAATAATATACAGCACCTCGTTGCCGCCCGTTCCGATGGTAAGACCGGCGACCGACATGGCTATTATCACAGATGTGGTGGCCGAGCTTGACTGCACCAATGCGGTAAGAAATATTCCGATAAGGAAAAGCAAAAACGGATCCGTGACTGCTTCAAAAACATCCTGTATCATATCATGATTGGTCTTCATGGAATCGGACATCAGCGCCAGTCCGATAAAAATAAGTCCAAGACCCGTTAATATCATGCCCGTTTTTTTAAGATTATCGCTTTTGCATATCATGCTCATCATTATCCCGATAAAAACCAGCACCTGAATATACGTGGTTATAGGGAAAGCGCTGAGAGCGGCGATCTGGGCGGTAACGGTAGTTCCGATATTAGCGCCCATTATCATTGCCGCAGCCTGATAAAGATCAACGATCCCTACGTTTACGAATCCCACGATAAGAACAGTGCTGACACCGGAGCTTTGTATGATAGCCGTAGCGGCGGCGCCTATGCCGACATTGGCTATCCGCTTGTCTGCCGTCCTGCCGAAAAGACTTTTTATCCGTCCTGTTGCAAGCTGTTCTATGTTTGCGGTCAGAAGATGCACGCCTACCAAAAAAACGCCTGTTCCTGCCAGAAGCCTGACCGCAAACATTATAGTATCCGCAAAAGTCATTGTATTACCGTTCCTTTCACTTACGTCCCTTCAACTTTTGAATCCGTACATTTATTTTCCCCGGTTTATTAATTTCTTTCCAGTCAATAAATGGTTTAGGCTTGCCCAAAGCACGCGGGCTACCTTCATATCATATTTTCCCGAGCATATATGTATACTTGCGCTCTATAAAATTAAAGCGAAATAAACCGCATAACCTGCCAGCATCACCGCTCCGTTAAATCTTCCCAGAGTTTTCCCTTTTATGCAGAATAAAAGCAGAAGAAGGACCGAGATCAAAGCGAAAACACAGTCGAATACAAATCCTTCCGAAAACGTTACGGGCTTGATCAGGGCGGAAACCCCTATGACAAATAAAATATTGAAAATATTGCTGCCTACGATATTGCCCACGGCAATATCCGACTTTTTTCTTATTGCGGCGGTCAAAGAAGTAAACAGCTCCGGAAGCGAAGTGCCCAGCGCCACTACGGTCAAGCCGACAAATCTCTCACTCATTCCCATTGTCAACGCAATGGCCGAAGCGGCATCCACCGAAATACTGCTTCCTGCTATTGTCATTGCCAGGCCGAAAAATATTTTTAACAGCATGTATCTCGGTCTGTTTTCGGTTTTGCAAGAAGAGACCGTTGTTTTTTCCGGATTTCTTTTAGCGGTTATGATCAAATAAACAAGATACAGAGCAAAAAGAACAGTCAACACAACGGCGTCTGCAGGACCGACGGCTCCGTCCAAGCCCTGAACAAGAAGTAAAACCGTAACGGCCGCCAAAAAGGGAAGCTCATGACGGACGGTGGACGCCCCTACAGCCAGGGGCGCAATTACCGACGAAAGACCTAGAATAATCAGAACATTTAGAATATTACTGCCGAGTACATTTCCGACGGTAATATCTGAGCTCCCCTTAATTACACCTGAAATACTCACTGCCGCCTCAGGCAGGCTCGTTCCCATCGCCACCACCGTCAACCCTATTATTAACTGCGATATCCCGAATTTTGTCGCCAGTTCCGAAGATCCTGCCACAAAGAAATCCGCTCCCTTTACCAACAATACAAGCCCCGCCGCCAACATCAAAATCTGTAAAACCGTATCCATCGGTACTCCTCCTAAAAATACGGCAGACCGCAAAAAAAGAGACTCTGCCGTTATTAATACAGCAAAGTCTCGCCATTTCATTACAAGCCGGATTTTAAGATAAAATCGTACTGACGGCTGAGTAAACACGTAAAAACCGTGTCGGCTACTCCCTTTGTAATTCCAGTATATATGTTTTTCGGGCGGATGTCAATACCTGAACAAATTTTTTTAATGTAACATACCGCCGCAGAAAAAATATTTTTTGTTATAAAACGCATATCAGCAAAGCCCTTTTATTGTTATCACATTAAAACGGGCAACAACTATCCGTATAGTAATTATGCGTTTTTATTTTTTCTTGCTGAGATACTTGTAAAGAGTTTCGACCAGAATGCCGATCTGCGGCTTTGAAAATTGTTCGTCCGCACCTATGCTCTCTCCCTTTATTCTCATCTGTTCATTGATAAGCGAACTGAAAAGAAATACGGGTATCTGTTTGAGGACCGGATCTTCCTTTATTCTTTTGGTAAGATGATGACCGTCCATCTGAGGCATCTCAATATCGGATATGACAAGCGCCACTTCACTTGTGATATTATCACCCAATTCATGAAAACTCATTATGTAATCGAAAGCGTCCTGTCCGTTGGTAAATGACATTACATTTTTAAAGCCCGAGGTATGAAGAGTATCCATTATCATTTTATTCAAAAGCGCACTGTCTTCGGCGATAACGATATGACTTGAAAAATCAACGGATTCCATTTTTGATATTTTATCAAGGCCGCTGGTATCAAGACCTGCCGATCTGTTTATATCAGCAACGATCCTTTCAAAATCAAGAACAAGTATCATTCCGTCTTCAAGCTTTGCAACACCTGTAATAAGCCCTCCGTTTTCATTCTGCGCAACAGAAGGGGGCTTCTCTATATTGGTCCAGCTAAGCTTAACTATACCGTTTACCGAAGTAACATGAAAAGCCACATGCATACCGTTGAACTCGCATATTATCATCATGCCCTCGGTATCTTCGGGCTTGGGGGATTTAAGGACCTTGTGAAGATTTACTACGGTGATAAGAGTATCGCGAGGCATAAAAATTCCCTCGACCGCATCGGGTGCGTCGGGCATAGGTGTGACGGTAGAATATCTCATCATCTCGCTTACCTTTGCGATATTTATCCCGAAACACTTTGTTCCCACATAAAATTTCAAAAGCTCTAATTCATTGGTTCCGCTTTCAAGAAGAATTCCGGTTTCCATAGTCGTTTCCTCCGATGAAATGTAGTGTGCTTATATTATACGACATTTTAAAAAAAATTGCAAGGTGTTTTGTCAAAGTTGTTTGCCATATGTTGTTTTCTTTGAAAAGGGATGCCAAAATCGATCCTCATTCGGCAAGGTTTCTGCAAGCCGATTTATCTAAATGTGAAATATCCGCACTCAAAAACGTTTCTGCAACCAGATTTATTTAAATGTGAAATATCCGCACCGGGGCAACGCCTTGCGTTGCCCCTATCCG
>CAJTTE010000032.1 GCA_910579265.1 uncultured Ruminiclostridium sp.
AATACGTCAGTATTCCTGCGCCCAATTTATGCAAGCTGACGAAAAATCTGACTGCGCAAATCACACGCAATCATTGTGCGTTGTTGACTTAAGTTATTCTTAACTGACATATTCCGCTTTAAAAAATCCACAAAAAATTGTTCGCCGGGATTTGTATAAATCGATTCCGGGATAAAAACAAAAAAGAAAGCAAGAATTGAAGTATAAAAGTATTTGTTAGATGCAGGATCAGGACAATAAATGAAATTATAAGACGTGAAAGCATTTTATCGTATCCGTTTAAAATGCCGTGTATAAGAAAAAACATATCCGATGTTTTTTCTTTAGAAAGGATATTGTAAAAAAATGTGGCCATGGGGCGCCGGTTGATATGACCCTGCCATATGCGCGGATGCATAGGGATTTTTTACAAAAAATTTATGCGGTTTTCTTTTTTAATATGGCGTATTTTGGTTTTTCTTCTCCGAACATTCTATATCTGAAAAAGTCGTCAAGAAAAATTCCGATAAGCGACAGGGCAAACCAGATCGCGAAAAACCTGGGACATATCTGTCCCATGATGTTAAAAGGGATATGACTGTAATCCCATACATTCTGATTCAAGCCTATATTTACTATGACTCCGCTTGTAAATTCAAGGAGAGTTATGATTACCGCGCTGAAAAGCATCTGTTTTATAAGCGGCATATTTCTGTCGAAATAGCTGTTTATTCCTCCGATCAGGAGAAATGCAGCTCCTCCCGTTATAAACATTGAAAAATGGCTGTCACCCTTGTAGGCAAGCTCAATGGCGAAGTAAATCATACCTCCCATAAGAAAAAGCAGGAAAAGCTTTATTACTTCTCTCAAAGCCGGTGAATTTGGTCTTGTCAAATTTTCTCTTCCTTTCCTTTGTTTTGCATTTATCTTGTGCATTTTACATAAGCGATATACATAAATTATAAGTGACAGCTTGTTCAGAGCAGATATTAATGTTAAAATAAAGGGGAGAATTCTTTGAAAAGATATATTTTACGTTTTGTTTCGTTTTTATCGGCAATTTGTCTATTATCGGGCGGAGTAAAGATATATGCTGAGGAAAATACTAATGAAGACGATGATAAAAACGGCTTTAATGCAAAATCCGTAATACTTGCCGAAGCGGCTACGGGACAGGTGTTGTATTCCCAGAATCCCGACGAGAGGTTGGCTATTGCCAGCGTTACAAAAATAATGACTCTTCTTATTGCCGCAGAGGAGATGAAGGCCGGAAGAATTTCCATGGAGGATGAGGTCGTAGCTTCATATAACGCTTTTTCAATGGACGGTTCGGTCATATGGCTCAACGAGGGAGAGAGAATGAGCATGTATGATATTATCCGCTCAATTGTCATAAGCAGCGCAAACGATGCCTGCGTAGCTCTTGGAGAGCATATAGCGGGCAGTGAAGAGGCTTTTGTCAATGTTATGAATAAAAGGGCGGAAGAGCTTGATATGAAAAACACCCGCTTCGTTAATTGCACCGGTTTAGATGCACAAGGACATTATTCATCCGCGGCGGATGTTGCGAAAATGGCGGCAGAGCTTAGAAAGTACGATTTTTTTGACGAATTTTTTCTGACAAGACTCACGTATGTTAGGGAAGGGACCGAAAGAGAAACACAGCTTCTGAATACAAACAGATTGCTTTATTATGACGGAATAACCGGGCTTAAAACCGGTACTACCGATAATGCGGGATATTGTTTTACCGCAACTGCAAAGAGAAACGGAATGGAACTGGTAGCAGTGGTTTTAGGTGCGCAAACCGATGAAGAAAGATTTGAAATAGCTGAAAAGCTTTTGGATTACGGCTTTGACGGATTTGAGCTATATATTCCGGAATTTGATCACGAGCAGCTTGGCGATATTTCGGTTTCCAAGGGAGTAAACAAGAAAATATCAGTTGAACCACAGAATGGGCTTAAGTGTCTGATACCTAAAGGAGAAAGCGGAAACGTAACCTATCTTTATAACATAAGGCAGAACGTCAATGCCCCTATAGAAAAAGGTGAAAGAGTGGGCAAAATAGTCGTGCTTCTGGATGAAGAAACACTTTTTGTTGTTCCCGTTACGGTCAAAGAGGGTACGGAGGAGCTTACAATCTGGAAAAGTCTTTGGTTCATCTGGAAAGGTCTGATAGGATGTTGAATGGTTTGGTACAATTATACTAAATTTTCAATTCAAAATTTGTAAATCCTGTCAAAAATGATGTTTGACCTAAGAAATGCCTTGAAAAAGAACCCAAAAGAGGGTATAATTAAATTACAAAAACAAGGGTCTTTTCCAGATCCGCATACTTTGCAAAAAGGAAGGAAGAAATATAATGGCAATTAAGCTGAATGATAAATATCTCGGTTCATTTATAGAAGAGAATGAATATAAAGGAATCTCTTCTGCCGTAAGGGCAGCTCATGAGACTCTTTCTCAGAAAAACGGGTTGGGTAATGATTTTTTAGGTTGGGTTACTCTGCCTACCGATTATGACAAGTCTGAATTCGAAAGAATCAAAAAGGCGTCGGAGAAAATAAGAAAAGACAGCAAGGTTTTGATCGTCATAGGAATAGGTGGTTCTTATCTCGGTGCCAGGGCGGCAATAGAGGCACTTAAGTCCACCCTTTACAACTCCCTTTGTAAGGATACTCCGGAAATATATTTTGTTGGCAATTCCATCAGTCCCACTTATCTTAACGAGGTAATCTCACTTGTTGAGGGCAGGGATTTTTCCGTAAATGTTATATCAAAATCCGGTACTACCACCGAGCCGGCGCTGGCTTTCCGTGTATTCCGTGAAATACTGGAGGATAGATACGGAACTGAAGAAGCAAAAAACAGGATTTATGCAACCACGGATAAGGCTAAGGGAACGCTTAAGGAGCTTTCTGACAGAAACGGATATGAAACCTTTGTTATACCCGATGATGTAGGGGGAAGATACAGCGTTCTGACTGCTGTTGGGTTACTTCCTATTGCTTGCGCCGGCTGTGATATCGATTCTCTTATGGCAGGTGCGAGAGCCGCGCAGAACGAGCTTAACGATCCTGACATTTCTAAAAACGATTGCTACAAATATGCGGCTATAAGAAATATTCTTTACCGTAAAGGCTATAAGGCGGAAATGCTTGTTGCATATGAAAACAGTTTTGCTATGATGAACGAATGGTTTAAGCAGCTTTACGGTGAAAGCGAGGGTAAGGACAGAAAGGGTATTTATCCTACATCGGCAACTTTTTCCACAGATCTGCATTCACTTGGTCAGTTTATACAGGACGGTTCGAAAATATTGTTTGAGACAGTGGTACAGTTCGAAAAGCCTCAGAAGGACTTTTTCCTCAAGGATGATCCGGAAAACAACGACGGTCTGAACTTCCTGTCAGGACAGAATATGTCTGTGGTCAATCGTAAGGCTTTTGAGGGAACCATTCTTGCGCATACCGAAGGCGGCGTTCCTAACATGGTGCTTGAGGTTCCGCAACTTAATGAATTTGAGCTTGGCTATATGATTTATTTCTTTGAAAAGGCATGTGCCATTTCCGGCTACATACTGGGTGTTAATCCCTTTGATCAGCCGGGAGTTGAAAGCTATAAAAAGAATATGTTTGCGCTTTTGGGTAAGCCCGGATATGAGGCGCAGAAGGCTGAACTGGAGGCTAAGCTTTCTTAAGCTTTTGTTAATTTTTGGCAACCCGGAGCGGACGCTCCTTCAGGATCTTGTCTTCATAACAGCCGCATGCGGGGATCATGAAGACACGCTCTAAATATAATCACGGAGGACATCACTATGATCAGACTTATTCCCGGAAAAAAAGGCTCAGGAAAGACTAAAATTTTAATTGACGCAATTCATCAGGCTGAAAAGGACAGTAATGGAAATGTTGTGGCGATTCAGATCGGATCTTCTCTTAACATTGATATTTATCACAAAATCCGCCTTATAAATATTGAAGACTTTAAAATTTCAGATTATGACGATCTTTACGGTTTTATAGCGGGCATACTGGCATCTGACTATGACTGCACCGATATTTTTGTTGACGGTGTTCTTAGAATCGTCGGCAGAGATTTTGACAAGGTCGGCGCTATGTTTGACAGAATAGCTGCTATAAGCGAAAATACAAATGTTGTATTTACAATATCCGCAGATGTGGACGCACTTCCTGATTCCATTAAAAAATATCTGTAATTTTTCAAGTTCGGGTATTGACAAACCAGAATTGATGTGGTATACTATAACACGTTGTAAAATTCAGTTATACTGAATACCATAAAATTTTGAAATTCAGAGGGAGGTGCAAATAATGGCAGTTCCAAAGAGAAAAGTATCGAGAGCGAGACGTGATAAGAGACGCGGACAGGTATGGAAGTTAGAAGCACCTGCTTTTTCCCGTTGCACTAACTGCGGAGAACTTAAAGCACCGCATAAGGTTTGCGGTAACTGCGGTTATTACAAGGGTAGGGAAGTTATTTCTCACGAGGCTTAAATACGTAAAAATTAGAGACGGCATTTGGCCGTCTCTTTTTATTGGAGCTTTAGCGCAAAAACCACCGGATCGGCCGGTGGAATAAAAAGCTTTAGCAAAGTAATGACCTCCGATATGGTATAATAACCTCTATATATACGGCAGTGCTCCGCTTCACTTTTATTGGTTATGCTTAGCGGCTATCTGAAAAGCCGCAAATTGCAAGATTTGTACTAACTGAGGACGCTTTCCATACGAAAGAATGCCGATGGTTATCCCAAAAAGATAACCGTAAAATACTTTCCGTATTACTCCGCTTTTTTCCTTGTAATCGCCATGCAGTTAGCATAGTTGTTCGCCAATTTAAGACCGTAGCCATCCCATTTAATATGCAGATCCTTTACAAGCCATTTGACAATAGAAAGCTTTTTATAATCTGATTTGGATAGACAGTGAGGAGTATCAAGCATTATTTATATTATATGGCTTCGCATTGCCTTAAGCGTTGCGCAACATTGTCCTATTTTTGTGGATATAATTATTTAGTGGCATACAGATTTGATCAGAATAAAAATGCACTTTGAAAAAAGACTTCAAAAAAACCGGTTTACTAAAATCAGCAGCTTTGTAAACCGGTTTTTTGTTGTATGAAATAGGGTTACCTTGATCGCTTTTTTATAAATATAAAACTTGCAATGCAAACCATAAAGAATATCAGGCAAAAGGCTAATGCGTGAAATAATCCGGTCGGATAAGGCGCAATCGCCCCTTGTTTAAAAACAAGTATTGAAATAAATCCGGTCAGCAGGGAAACGGGCATAAAGGAAATTCCTACTACATTAAGCCAGTTGACATAAAATGGAGCTTTTTCTGTTGACAATAATTTTCCGATGAAATATCCGGCGATCCCGACCGCTTGAATAATCATTGAACCCCATACGGCTTCCATTGTTTGTTTTTCATACCAGCTGCCAAATGCACAAAACAGACCTATTGCGACAAAGGCTGTTGATGAGATATAAAGCACCTTACTTGCAATTTCTTTGCTTTTTTGTTCTTTATCCTCAATCGGTTCGATCCCCTTGAGAATGTAATCTGTGGTGACTCCAAAATAATCGCTCATTATAATTATTTTTTCCAAGTCGGGTGTGCTTTGTTCGCTTTCCCATTTAGAAACAGCTTGTCGTGAAACACTTACCTTATCGGCAAGTTCCTCTTGAGATATGCCTTTTGTTTTTCTTAAATATTGTATTCTGTCCGCCATATTCATTGTAAATTTTCTCCTTTCTTTCATGGTATAATGACCTCAGACAAAGGAAAGAGGACGAATTTATTTTGATGTCTGAGAACATTTTACCGTTTTAAAGGAAGCGTTCGCTTCGCTCACTTTTTATGGTATAATTGTAACATTAATATCGGTTGCCAAGCCACCATTCAAGCGTGGAAATATGTCAACCGGCGGTTGCAATTACGCTTTTTCCATTAATAGGAGCATTTAACAGATAACAATATTTTTATGTCATCCAAATGTTTCTTACATGTAACACGATAATGAATCCATCCGCCGTCGCCGCATGGATACTTGTTGTCTATATATTCTTGAGTATATTTTTGAAGTTGATTATAGACGGTTTTATATTGCTTATCGGATAACCTCATCATAACGGTAAAAGCATTATCTTCAGCAAAAACATTACATATAAATCTGCTTTTCTTTTTATGAGCAATACCCCAGCCATATTTATTGCCATAAGGAAAAACGATCTTTTGCTCTGTGTTGAAGGCAGATGACAGCCATTCGTTGAGTAAAGAAAACCTTTCCGAATTCTCGCCACAAAATTCTGTCATATCTTCTATTGTAGGTATTGCTTTTTTGTTTAGCATTCTTTCGTACATAAAATACCCCTTGGCGTGTTTTTTGATTATATCTGCTATTCTTGTTTAGGTTTGATACAGTTACACGATTTTTTTTCAAATACAACATTTATTGCGGCTTGTTTTTTGTTGCTACGAATATATTATAGTGAATCTTACGCAAATTGACAACCCGTTTTTGAAATAATCACCTATGTGTTTTTTATAAAATAGGTTATTTAGAGAAGATGGAGTATAATATGTCATCAGCTGATACCGCTTTTTTCCTATCCGCTTTTATTACAGGTGTCAGAGCTGTTTTTTACACCGTTAAACAAAAATATAATGAACATTCATTTAATGTTTGGTATTCCTTACTTCTTTATGATTGGAACCCACATACGAAAACCCTCCGGAGTACCACCGTTTTGAAACCATCTTTCTGAGAAAATATGTTCTTCATAAAAGATGGCAGCCGAACAATCAAACTCATATCCTTCGGTTTTTTTAATAAATTCTATAAAAGCCTCGGATGCCTTCATCATGCTGAGTGCTATATCCATATTATCGTTGTCATCATACTGATTAAGTGTTACGTCATTTACCAGAAACAATCCTGAAGGGGCGTCCTCAACTTTCAGTCCGCAGAATTCTTCCCGATCGCATTCGTCGTCTATGAGGTACATCATTGCTTTGTAAGGGTGTTTTACATGTTCCGATGCGTTTTGATGTTTTTCTCCCTTAGGATGGTGACCGAAGGGTGCCACTCCCAAATACCTTCTGGCAGTACGATCAGGTATATTCTGTTTACACCATTCAGACATCCGGCTCCATGCATTTTTTTCCGAATCAACGCAATCTGCCATGAAACAGACAACTTTTTCATTTTTGTGTTCTTCAATTTTTACAATGGGAATTTCGTTAACAATAATCTCATTTTCTTTTATCCGGACTTGGAAATTTA
Source organism: uncultured Ruminiclostridium sp. (assembly GCA_910579265.1). Classification (GTDB taxonomy): domain Bacteria; phylum Bacillota; class Clostridia; order Oscillospirales; family Ruminococcaceae; genus Ruminiclostridium_E. Next base: position 7,297 of record CAJTTE010000032.1, read on the forward strand.
GCTTTGGAAAAAAGCTTGAAGAACCTTCTTTTCTGATTTTACTTGGCGTTTTTCCCGTAAAATTTCGCATTGCACGCGAAAATGCCGATGCTGAATTATATCCGTGCTTTATAGCGATATCGATGACCTTATATTTAGTATCTGTTAATTCTCTTATTGCATATTGAAGCTTGCGTTTTCTGATATACTCATCCAATGTCATATTAGCGACTAATAAAAAGAAACGTTGATAAGTCGTTTTTGACATTCCGGCTATTTTTGCGGCTATTTCATGATCAATATTTTCAAACATATTATCTTCTATATATGCAATTGACAGGTTGAGTCCTTCTATGTAATCCATAATTTATATCCTCCTTTTAATGATTATAAATTATAGCCTATATACTTCCGGAATACTTTACCGCAAACATCATTTGCTGCACATTGACATGGCGTTATTCAATCGGAATAACCACCTATCCCAACAAAAAGCTGACTCAGTTTCGGAACGTTGTACATTAAAAGCTTTCCAGGATATATATAAATATAATTTGCCGATAAAACGTTTTGCATAATAAGACATACAAATTCTCTAAGGCGTAATTCTTATTTGCATCAGGCATTAACCTGTTATCAACCATACCCTATGTTTTTTATCATTCTCACTCTTTTACGATTATACACACCCTATTTTTAGTGTGTTTTCCTATCATTTCAGATATTTTAATGGCATTTTTCCATATATTATTTTATTTATCTTCTTTCGTGTTGCAAAAAAAGCTGGAATATCGATTAGTTTATGGGAGGTTATGATAAATCCACAGTAATCGTAAGGTTATATTTCTATTCTATTGTCAGTTGATTCAATATAGCGAATTTCTATAATCCACATCTACGACAACTATTTCTAATCTGACTATATGCTTGTGTCTGTCAGATAAAAATCTAAAAGTTTAATTATTGATTGTACCATTTCATAGAATGATACTTTGAAACCTCATCTACAAAACCAACAGATTGATACAAACGGTAGCCATTTTCTGTAGATTTAAGCTCCACAACACTTAAATTTTTTTCCACTGCATCAGACAAAATCTTATTCATAATCCCCCTTGCATACCCTTTATGCCGATATTGAGGTTTTGTATAAACATTTAAAACTGTTCCGGTTCTGCCGGTTATAAATGCCGGACTCATCGGTTTTTCGACCACCAGTAAAAAAGCGCAAGCAGCGATTTCTTCTTTCTCTCTTATTAAATAACAAAAGATATTCTGATTAAGGTTCTTTTTAAAATAATTCGGCAAATCTCGCCTGATTATCTCTATATCACTTTCACTTAATTTGCCATGATCCTCTTTCAAATATTCTAATCTTAATTCTGTCAATAAATTAACATCATCAATATTAGCATTTTCAACTACCATCAGAATCCTCCCACAACCAACAATTTAATCAAATCTAATTCTTAATTAACATTCCGCATTTTGAGAAAGAATGGTTTCTACTCTCGTCAATTCATTTTCCGTCCGTTGTTTTACAGTAGGATTTATTCTTAATTTAATGTCGCCATCTTTTCCATATCAACTCATCTCCTTTTTTTCATTGTAACGCATTTGTCGTTACTTATCAAGCCTTATTTTACTCTTCCTTCTTGCTGTTTACATGATTTAATACGGTTATTCGTTATTAGAATTCTTCTATTTTAATAGGATCGTTATGCTTTATTATATTTTTATTATCTACTGCACGTATTACTCCAATATTTCTTAAACTTGTCCGTTCTTCTTCTGATAAAGAGCTTAAATAAGATGCGTCATCGATTTCTTTACTTTTGGAAATTTCCTTTGCTTTTGATGAATCTTCAATTTGATATATTCTAATTATCCCAGAATTAGTTTTATCTTTTATATTAAGAAATGTGTTTGTGTTCATTTGACTAATATCACTTGTGGTATATAATGCAACAGATACATCTCTAATATCTTTTAAATCTTTGTATGTATTCACTTCTTCCGGCAAAAATTTATTTTCGCTTTTATACATAGTAATCCAAATACATCCATAACAAACATCTATCCCCAAAATTTCTTTAAAATAATCAGGAACCGATTCTTGAATCTTTTCAAAATTTTTTGTATAATGTGGAAATACTTTGTTTTCATTAATATTATATATCGCTAAAAATGTTTCGGTTTTAATTTTTACTGTTCCTATCAAATTATCTGTTAATTCATACCATAGGGCACCTCTTTCATTTAACAGAGCATCAATTTCTTCTACATTTGCGTTAATTCCATACTGCTTTTTAACTTGTTCTTTAAATTCGTTTGAGTATTCTTCAATTAATTGATTCGCCTTTTGTTCGTCTTCCTCGCTCAAAAAACTACATCCAGTGATACAAAACACAAGTGATATTAATATTAAAAATCCAAAACATTTCTTCTTCCCTATACACATTTTTTCTAATTTATTCATCTAAATCAATTCCTCCAATTCTATTTATATAGTACTATATTTAAAATTATTATCAATTTAAGCATGCGCCTCTCTTTACTTAAATCGTTATTTTGATTTTATATTTTATTAAAGACATTTATTTTATTCATATCAAACGATGTGAATAAATCAAAATATAACAGATAATGCAAAAAAATGCCTGCTATATAAAAAATTCATCACTCCCACTCGGCGTGTTCTTTGTTGTTATTAACCATATTTGTTTAAGCTTCGTGCAAATACACGCCTATTTTTACATCAATTACATAAGTTATAATGGCTTGCTGATTTTCTGTTGCCAAAATGCTGCCACGCATTTATTATAGCAAATCCCGGCAATTTGGCAACCCATTTTTGAAATGTTACGCTGTTAAAGCCATTTTTGATGATAAAAATACAAAATATCTCCTACGTTCATTTTATATTAGAAAGTTTTCGCAAAATAAGGCTTTTAAAATATGTATTGCGTAACACAACACATCTTTTCTCCGTATCTACCCTTAATACATGGTGCCAGCACCATGTATGTATATATTATAAACAGACACAACATCAACTTGTCACTACCCGCCATTTAAAGTTTTAATAATGCATTCTGACACCAATTAAACAATGCTAAAAAGGCTCTATCGAAATCATAATCAGTATGGTCTTGTAATGATATGCTTAATTCTAAAACAAGTTTATCTTCGTCCTGTACGCATTTAAGCAACTCCCTTTTTGTTGGAATAAAATTACCACTACTTAGATAATACAAATGTTGCATAATAAAAAATACTGATTTACATGTTATCGGCAACTTTATAACATTATACTCCCTGTCGGCATGTATATAGCGGTGACAAATTTCGTGATATAGGTTATTCAAACTTAATTTTACATAGTTTCTTTCATCTTCAATGGTATATGCAGGAACAAGTTTGTTTAGTTCTCCGTAATAGTCTTTAGTTGTGTTCAATAAATGGCATATTTCTAACGGATTCCAATGTTTTAAATCAGCTTTGCCACAAATAAAGCCACAGGACTTGTCAAAATTTCCTACAGAAACAAGTGCTTTTTGATAGATTTTCAAATCCTCAACCGAAAGATTGTCAATCACTGCCATAATATCAACATCACTGTTTTCAGTTTCTTCGTTACGGAGATAACTGCCCTGTAATCCAATATACATCAGCCTTTCACCAAAAGTGTCTTTTAATAAAATCATTAATTTGTCAATATATTCATCTATTCTAAACATTCTGGATCACCTATCTCCTCGTTTCCAAGATATTTCATGTATTCTTTTCCCTCATAAAAATTCATTATCGAACGGCGAAGTTTTGATGGGAACAATGGTAATTTATTCAATACAGACAAATCCAGCCAATCAAACCCAACTTGATTCGTATCACCTTGAATTGTTGCGTTTGGAAGATTACCCAAGTAATCACATAAAAATACTAAATCCATTCTGTGAAAACTCTCACCGTGAACCCCCTCTATAACAAAAAGCAAATCTTTACATTTAACTTCTATTCCTGCTTCTTCTCTAACCTCCCTTTCAACTGTCTGAGGAAGCATTTCATCACAGCCTTGACCTCCGCCGGGTAAAATGTACCATTCCTCCTTGCCATCATTCAGCTTTATTGCAAGCAATTTATCATTTTGAATTATAACTGCTTTTGCAGAGGTTCGTATTTGCCTTGACATATTTATAATCCTTCCATATCTTCTATTGAATTATTTCACATATCTTATCTTCTCAATATCACGATTGACCATTTGATTATACCATTTACAATCTCAATTTTCCTCCATAAAATTAGGGCATAGCAACCGCTACACCCCACATTTCCATTATTCCCACTCAATAGTAGCCGGCGGCTTGCTGGTTATATCATAGACCACTCTGTTAATATTTTTAACTTCGTTGACAATTCTTACGCTTGCTTTTTCCAATACCTCATATGGTATTCTTGCAAAATCGGCGGTCATAAAATCGGTGGTAGTAACTCCTCTTAAAGCCAATGTGTAATCATAGGTTCTGCCGTCTCCCATTACGCCTACCGAGCGCATGTTTGTAAGAACAGCAAAATACTGATTGATACTGCGGTCAAGTCCCGCATTCGCAATCTCTTCTCTGAATATAAGGTCTGCATCCTGCAATATGCGAAGCTTTTCCCTCGTTATTTCTCCGATTATTCTTATGGCAAGTCCCGGACCGGGGAAGGGCTGACGCCATACAAGATAGTCGGCAAGACCAAGCTCGGCGCCCAGTTTTCTCACTTCGTCCTTAAACAGCAGTCTGAGTGGTTCTATTATCTCCTTAAAGTCAACATAATCGGGAAGTCCCCCGACATTATGATGCGATTTAATAACTGCCGCATCGCCCAATCCGCTCTCTATAACGTCGGGGTAAATCGTACCCTGAACAAGGTAATCCACTCTGCCGATCTTCTTTGCTTCCTCTTCAAACACCCTGATAAATTCTTCGCCTATGGTCTTGCGCTTGGTTTCGGGATCGGAAACTCCTTCTAATTTGCCTATAAATCTGTTGGAGGCGTCAACTCTGATGAAATTAATATCCCAGTCCTTAAATGCCGCTTCCACCTCGTCACCTTCATTTTTGCGCATAAAGCCGTGGTCTACGAAAACACAGGTAAGCTGTTTTCCGACTGCTTTAGAAAGCAATGCACAGGCAACCGAGCTGTCCACTCCGCCTGACAGCGCCAACAGCACCTTGCCGCTTCCTACCTTCTCGCGGATTTGAGCGATTGCGGTCTTTGCGTAGCTCTCCATGGTCCAGTCACCCTTGCAGCCGCAGACCTTGTACAGAAAGTTACCTAAAATTTCCTTACCCTGCTCGGTATGATTTACTTCCGGGTGAAACTGTACGCCGTAAAATTTCTTTTCCCTGTTCTCTATGGCGGCATAGGGGCATTTAATGCTGTGTCCTGCCGCCTTAAAGCCCTCGGGGAGCTTTTCTATGTAATCGTTGTGGCTCATCCAAACCACCGATCGCGTCCTAAGTCCATCAAATACGGGACTGTCTGTGTTGAACTCGCATTCGGTTCTTCCAAACTCGGCGGCAGCGTTTTCATTGGCTTTTCCGATAACGCCGTCCAGTCCGTAGACCAAAAACTGCGCCCCATAGCAAATGCCCAAAATAGGCACGCCTATTTCAAAAATTTCCTTTGACATCTTAGGAGAGGTTTCCAGATATACACTGTTTGGGCCTCCCGTAAAAATAATTCCCTTAGGGTTTCTTGACTTTATTTCCGAAACAGGTGTCTTATAGGAAATGACCTCACAGTAGATGTTGTGTTCTCTCACTCTTCTTGCAATAAGCTGATTATACTGACCTCCGAAATCAATTACCAGTACAAGCTCGTTATCCATTTTGAATTTCCTTTCTTTTGGGCATATTGTATTTTTACCATTATATCAACTTTTTCCGCTTTTGTAAATATGGAATATCAATTTTTGTGACGGGTTTTTATTAAAGGGAAAATCCATTCCTGTTTTTTTTGAACTTGTGTTACTATAACCGGTAATATTTTGTAATTGATATAAGGATTTGATTTAAGGCATTGATAAATATTTACGGTTTATGGCTGCGGTAAACGCTGGAGGGTTAGAAAAATCCATTGAATGTATTAAAAAATCCAAACTGTTCAAAATTAGCATAGAATAATAAAAAGTATATTTTTAATTTATTTTTACACAAGATTTTATTTTGACACAGCAAAATATTCATTTCACGCAAAATATGATACTTTTCACGCAAAATCCTTGTTTTAGGCATGGATTTTTGTTATTTTTATGATAAGGATATTCTGCATAAAAAATAAAAGCACGATCGAATGTGTAATACTGATCCCTTTTAAAACTGTGGTATTAGTTTTTCGGACCCAATCCCATTTTAACCTTTGGGAATCACGTCAGTTTAAAATGGGATCAGTGTTAAGGCAATACCGCACAATGACCGTCTGACGGCTTTGCGTGCGGCTTGCTTGCATATATTCCGTCAGCTTACAAAAATTCTCCTTGAAATACGTCAGTATTCCTGCGTCGAATTTATGCAAGCCTACGAAATATCTGACTGCGCAATTCACTCGCAATCATTGTGCGGTGTTGCCTTAAAAAGAAAAAAATAAGGAGATACCTGTATGATATCCAATAACGCAGCTGACCAAGCAGAAAGTGTCAAAATCATAGATCCTGATGGATTCTGTCCGCTTTTTACTCCGCGTTATTTTCCTGCTCCCGCAAATAAATGCTGGTTCTGCAGGTACGGGGATTTTACGAAAAGTTACGGCAAAGAAGGGAAAAGCGGAATATGTGGTCATAAATACGCAAGTCCGTATCTCAGTTCCTATTTAAAGCAATCTGATGTGAAGAAGGAGAGAAAATTATGAACTTTATCAGAAAAAAGCTTATTCCGATAATTACTGCCTCAGCTTTGACATTGCCCGGCATTTTCGGTTTACTTCCTGTTTTCGGAGAAGGCGTAAGTTATGCAGATACTGCTGACATAGATGCTAATCCGGTCAAAGACAGGATTAGCAACGGGGCTTCCGTTTTTGTTGACAGGCACATTCACTACGACTGCGGTATAAACTGCTCTCATCAGGATGAAGAGGCGCATGAAGAATCCGAGTTTACGGCTGTGACTGATAAAGACGAACTGAAGCAAGCATTGGAATCCGGAGGAAAATATTATTTATCAAATGATATTATTGTGGATTCCACATGGCAGTATCCCTATGAAGGTTATAATTTTATTTTCGCAACCGTCGATAAAGAAATAACGCTTTGCCTTAACGGCAGATCCTTGATTTTTAAAATAAAACCTGAAATTGACAATAATATTGAGAATCAATATATTGGTTTTAATACACATTCAATAAATCTCGCCACAAACGGCAGCCTTACGATATGTGACTGTGCAGGCGGAGGAACGATGAGCTCCGAAGAAGTGAGTATAAGCTTCATTATGCATGGAACGGATGGCAGTGAAAATACGATTAGTGTTAGTACATCCTCTTATCTGATCGATGCAAGAGAAAGTATGAACGCAAAAATCAATATTTACGGGGGAAGCTTATCCAATTTCCTCGGAGCGATCAAAGGCAGTAAATTTCAAGATAATTCTTCCGTTATTACCGTGGACGGGGGAATTTTAAACGGATATAACCGTGCTTTGGATGCTTTAAATTCTTATCTGATCATTAAAGACGGTACAATAAACGGGGATTTATATGTGGATGCATATTCGAAGAAATTTGAAATGTATGGGGGTACAATTACCGAAAGAGGACGAATAAACTGCAACGACATAAAACTTTACGGGACAAAAGATATTTCTATTGAAGCGATTCAGTTTTATAATCAGAACTCCGTTGTGGAAATCGGAGGAAAAGTAACTATAAACAGCATACAAACAAATGATTCCGAAAAGAAGGGTGTAAAGTTTTATATTTATGACAGTCCCGTCTTTGATAAGGCAATATTGCCTCTTAATGCATCTGAAAATGTGAGCGAAGCTCCCTTGACAGCGGCTTCAGCGGAAGGAACAAAAAGTTTTTCCGGTAATCCGGTAACGATAAGCATTAATTCTTCCACAATAAAAGACGGATGGTATGTGGTAAAGAATGTTACCGATGTGAATAAAAATTTGTTTGTTCTCAGCGAAAAAATTGTTCAGCAAGGCTACCAATTAATATATGATGATGCAAATAATGCCCTTAAATTAAAACAAACAGGCTCTCATTCACATAATGACAATCAGGGTAATCCAATTATATTTGACGAGTGGACCGCAACCGACAGCCTTCCTTCATCGGCAGGCAATTATTATCTTGTGAACAATGTTGAGCTGACAGGCGTGTGGACGGTTCCCGAAGGAGTCGTAAACATTTGTCTTGGCGGAAAGGTTATCGATCAGAAAGCGGATGATACCGTAATTAAAATAAACGAAGGCTCGACTTTGAATTTATATGACTGTCGGACGGACACGGAAAATTGGTTTGTGGAGTCATCGAACGGAGCTTATCATATGGAAGATCCTCCGATGGATCATTCCGGTTCGGCAGCCATAGATTCTGTCAACCGAGTATACGGCGGTGCGATAACCGGCGGTCATAATACGAAATTGGATTATGGTGCGGTGAACGTCAACGGAACATTGAATATGTACGGCGGTGCCGTATATGGAAACAGCTGTAGTCTCGGAGGAGTATATGTGGGCAGCAAAGGCGTCTTTACGCTTTACGACGGTATGGTGAACAGAAACAGCAGCGATTGTTTCGGAGGAATAACCAATGATGGAGTACTAAACGTTAACGGCGGCGAAATAAAAGGAAACGGAAGATCATATTCGCATAGTACTTCAAAATACGGCGGCGGCGTGTATAACCATGGCGTTTTCACAATGACCGGGGGTATTGTTACGTTTAATAATGCCGACGATCAAGGCGGCGGCATATTCAACGATGAAAATGGCACATTCAATTTAGAGGGTGGAACGATAAAAGACAATACCGGTAAATCGGGCGGAGGCATATATAACGAAAATATATTTAATATGATCGGAGGATTAATTACCGGCGGCGGCGGACAAGGCGCAGGTTTATACAACGCGAACGGAGGAAAAGTTAAAATAACCGGAGGTTCATTTAAAGATTGCACCGCAAGTGTATCAGGAGGCGCGATATATAATTCGGGAACGATTATAGCCGAAGATATAACTTTCCCCAAAAATACCACCGGAGGACTCGGAGGGGACGTGTATAACTTGGGAAGCTTTACGGCCACCCGCTGCAACTTTACCAACAGTATAGGAAATGCCGGAGCCAGCATATATAATGAGGCCGGCGGAGTATTTGAGCTTATCTCCTGTTCTATCAAGGATAATTATACGAAAAAAAATACCGGTGAAGACGGCGGCGGAATATACAATAAAGGCAGTCTTACAATGAATAGCTGCACGCTTTCGGGAAATCTTGCATACGGAAACGGCGGCGCGGTGTATAATGATTCAACCGGCATTTTAAAAATGGAAAACGGAAGCGTTACGGGCAATTTCGCAAATATGAATTGCACAAGTAATAACGGAGGGGGAATATATAACGGCGGAAGCTTAGAAATAAAGGGAACGGTAAATATTTCCGGAAACGGAGTCAACGATACGCCCGGTTCCGCTCATTTAAATAACTTATATCTTCCCAAAAATAAATCCGTTACAATATCCGCGGCTTTATCCGATAATGCAAAAATCTATATTACTTCGGCTGAAACGCTTGAAATAGGCGGATACATCGATATAACCGGTATAAACAAAAACGATTTCAGCAATAATTTTATGAGTGATCAGAAGTATCTGGTAATTAACAGTAAAAACGGAATCGTACAGCTTCATATACATGATTACAGCGGTGATTTAGCTTATGATGAAACGTATCATTGGCACGAATGCAGCTGCGGTGAATCTGAAAATGAAAAAGAGGATCATGTTTTAGCAGAATCGATAATCAAAAAAGCAACTTGTACCGAAGACGGGGAGAAAAAACTTACATGTGACTGCGGTTACTTCAGAACCGAAAAAACGGATAAATTAGGTCATATATGGTCCGACGCCTGGAGCAGTGACGACGATTATCATTGGCATATATGTGTAAGGGAGGATCCTTCGCCAATGCCTGGAAATCCTCATATAAAGGATCATGGTGAACATAGCTGGATAGAAGGAGAGATCGTGGTTGAACCAGATGCTGATCACGACGGTAAAAGAATAGATAAATGCGACGTATGCGGCAAGGAAAAGGCAGTGATGCTTCCCAAGCCTGAAGTGAGTGATACCGAAAATACGGAAGAGCCCGTGATTACTGATGAGCCTGTGATTACTGATGAACCTGTGATTACAGATGAACCCGTGATTACTGATGGACCTGTGATTACTGATGAGCCCGTGATTACTGATGAGCCCGTGATTACTGATGAACCTGTGGTTACTGATGAGCCTGTGATTACTGATGAACCCGTGATTACTGATGAGCCTGTGATTACTGATGAACCTGTGGTTACTGATGAACCTGTGGTTACTGATGAACCTGTGGTTACTGATGAACCTGTGGTTACAGATGAACCCGTTATTACTGATGAGCCTGTGATTACTGATGAGCCTGTGATCACTGATGGACCTGTGGTTACTGATGAACCCGTGATCACTGATGAACCCGTGATTACTGATGAGCCTGTGGTAACTGATCAGCCTGTGGTTACTGATGAACCTGTAGTTACAGATAAACCTGATGTTACTACCACCGGAGATTTAAATATACCGATTGACAATGGCAATCTTAAAATAGTTACAGAGGTAGGAAGCAACGCCCCTAATGCAGATTTCAAGGATGATTCTAATACACTGGCAAAGGCTGTCCTGGACACGGATGAACTGTTATCTATTATTAACGGTACGAATATAGATATCATCCTTACTGTCAGCGATGCATCGCAAAGCATAAGTTCCGCTGATAAGCAGAGTATAGAAAATGCCTTGAACGGTTATAAATTAGGTCAATATATTGATATAAGCTTGTTCAAGATCATTAACAGTCAGAATAGAGAAAGAGTAACAAGTACATACCAAAAGATCGTAATAAGTATAGAGATACCTGATTTCCTTAAGGCTGAAGGCAGAGAATTTGCCATAATGCGTGTTCATGACGGCGAGAGTACAATGCTTAGCGATCAGGACACAGATGCGGATACAATTACCATAGAGACCGATAAATTTTCATCATATGCTATTATTTATAAAGAAATAGATTTGGGCGACGATGACGATAAAAATATTTCTACAGGAATGGCTTTATCGGTGATCCCTGCAATTACGGCGGCAGCTGTACTCTGTTTATTCCCCTCGAAACGGGCTGATCGAAGAAAACGCTGATAAGTTTTATAGATGGTGTAATACTATTACCTGTTTAAAAAGTGCTGAGATACTTTTTAAATGCCTTTTCTGTAAACGGTGAGGCGGGGGAGCTTTGCTCCCCCAGGTGTAGTATTTATAGTTCAAATTCATCGGCTTTCCGGACATTTTATATTGATGAGGCTCCGGTTTAGCATTAGCCGTATTTTGGTTTTTATAAATGATGATTTTTTAATCAGCTATAAAATTTACATTTTAAACTTACACTGTATATGTAAATCTCAAGAATCGCTTTTTTTAAAAGCGGTTAAATTATTGATAAATCCCGGGTAAAATGAACGAAAGATTTCAACCTTATAATCATTTTATTCGGGTTTATATATTGACTTTTACAGCTTGGAAAAATCAAGGATATATTTAAGGAGGAATTTCCTTTGAAACTATTAAAGGAGAATGAAAAAAACGCGAATCTTGCAGCAGCAAAAGTTATGCGTATAAGTACGGCAGTACTCGCCGTAGTTTTTATTCTTAATGTTGTTGGTATTTTTATTGTGGATATGACGCAGATGATGATTTCATGTTTTGCAGGCGCTATGCTGCTTATGTTTCCTACGCTTCTTGTCAATGTTATGAAAAAAAGCGATAAGGGATATTCAAAATATGCCATTGTTTTTTGTGCAATTGTTTTTACGGGAATACTGACGGTCATCATGCCTAAACACACCATACTTCTGTACGTTTATCCCATTGCCATTTCAAGTCTTTATTTTTCCGGAAAGCTTAATATATGTTCGACAGTATTTACAATTGTCATGGTATCGGCGGCTCAGCTTATCTCCTTTTACATACCATGTGATAAAGATGCAAATTTTACGGATTTTAAAGGAGTGGTGCTGTATGGAATAGTTCCGCGGGCGATGATTTTGTTTGCAATTTCACTTATATTTACTATGCTGTGTAAACGCACTGCGTCGCTGCTGGGGAATCTTATGAGTGCGGAACAGCAGGAGCAGCTCAGGGCAAAATCATCCGAAATATCAAAAACCCTTGTACAAGCGGTAAATGAAATGAATGCTATTTCGGCGGAATCTGCGGTATCGAACCGTACAATAACCGATCAGTCAGAAATCATTCTTAGAGACAGCGAGGCAAATTCCGGGCATATTCAGTCGGTAAGTGAGAATATGAATACAATTTCAGAAAACCTGAAAAACCTTGCTAAAATGAGCGATGAAATACAAAGACTTTTAAAGCATTCGGAAGAGGTTACGGAGGAAAATGAACGTTCACTCGCTGTTGCCGAAAAAAGTATGAAGGAAATATACAGTTATACCGATGAGAGCATGAGGGTAATATCTGAATTATCCGCTCAATCAAAACAAATATCCGATATTATAAAGGTAATAGAGGATATTTCCACTCAAACGGATATTCTCGCCATAAACGCTTCGATCGAAGCAGCTCATGCAGGTGCGGCGGGAAAAGGTTTTTCAATAGTCGCCGATGAGATACATGTTCTTTCAGACAAAACAAAGGAATCGGTAAAGGATATAGCAGATATTATTTCCAGGGTAACAAGCAATATTACTAATGCTGTATCGGCTATGGAAAAGAACTTTTCTCTTACCCGTGACGGTATGGAAAACATGGAAATGATGAAAGGATCGGCAGAGAAAATCAGCGATTCAAATACAGAAATATACAGTAATGTCGGATATATAGCGGATGTAATATCAAATGTGGCTCAAAGCGGCGACGAAGTGACGAACAGACTGGCAGATGTAAGTGACAACATTGTGGGAAACTGTAAGGCGGTTTCTTCGGTTTCCGATACGATAAAGAAAAACAGCAAAAATATCGATACCCTTGATTCAATGGTTAAAAGTATAAAGGAAATGTCCGAGCAGCTTAGTCTTTTAGCAGGATGATTTTAGCAGTCTGATTATTTTTCCCCTGATCCTTCTTTGATTTGTGTGTAAAAATCGGAGAAGGGTATTTTTTTAGTGGGAACAATGCACAAAAACACTTTTAAAAAATGATTTTCTTTTTGATATATTGAACGGATTATTTTCCGGAAATTAAAAAAAGAGATGGCTACATTTATTCAATTGTAGCATTTATACAAAAACAATATGATCATTATATTTAAGATCACCAAAAATCCAATCATGTGATTTTATGCCTTTAAAATAACGCTTTTTTTCATAGCATTTAAAATAAAAAATCACATGAAGCGATTTTTTATTTGTTTTAAACAGCATATGCCTAAACCCACAACATAATATAAAATTCTTCTTGACAAATCTCCGGTTATATGCTTTAATATAATCAATCACTACAATTGTAGTTTGGAGGATTGCTTATGTCCGAAATTTTTAAAAAGCTGCCCGACGGGGAATTTGAAATAATGAAAGGTGTTTGGCAGTCGGAAGAACCTGTTACCTCATCGTCGCTTACGGAAAAAATGAAAATACTGCTTCCCGAACGCGACTGGAAACAGCAAACCGTTATGACGATGCTTGTCAGACTTGAAAAAAAGGGTTTTCTCAGATCTGAGAAAAACGGTAAAGAGAGAATGTACTTTTCCGTATGCACGGAAAAAGAATATCTGAATATAGAGACTGAGATTCTTAGGGGAAGATTCAGGGGGAATTCATTTACCGGTCTTGTCAAGGCTCTCAGCGGGGGAGAGAAAATATCGGAAAGGGAAATAAGAGAGCTTCAGGAATGGCTGGATGAAATGTGAATGTTCTCAAAAATATATTTGGAGTTAATATATGGAAAAGTTTATTTTGAATCTTGTATCATGTTCATTACTGATGACTCTGGTATCTTTTTTTCTTATGCTGCTTTTCAGACCCCTTAAAAGCATTCAATCCGCAAAAGGGAGATATTATTCATGGATCCTGGTTTTTATCGGATATCTTATTGTTTTTAAGCCCTCCTTCGGTGAAGGGGTGGTTCGCATTGACACGGACAGTTTATTGAATAACGCGTCCGCTGAAACCGGCACGGAGGCCCTTTGCCTTAATATAACAACTATTTATTTCACCGTATTTTTAATTTGGGTATGCGGCGTCGTTGCTTCCCTTTCAAAAGCATATTTTCAGCAGTTATTCTTTAAGAGAAGCATAACACGGACGGCAGTTCCCGCTGCTGCCAAAATAATAAATATTCTGGACGAGGTAACGGATGAGCTTATGATATGGGAGGATATAAGGGCGATATCCTCAGAAGCCGTGGCTACACCTATGATAGTCGGTTTTTTTAAACCGGTGATTATATTGCCTGTCAGAGATATGACAAACAATGAGCTTCGGCTTATTTTAAAGCATGAGTTAATTCATTTTAAGCACCGCGATCTTTATTTCAAGGCTTTTATGATATTTGTAAAATCGGTTCATTGGTTCAATCCGTTTATTGGTTTTTTTATGCGAAGGGCTGAACAGGAGTGCGAGATCTATTGTGATGAAGATGTTATGAGAGGCGAGGGTACGGCTTCAAGAAAGCTGTATTGTCAATCCATACTGAATGCGTTAAAAACCGGAGAAGATAAAGCTATAATATATCCGTCCGGCAATCCGGCAGTTTCATCTAATTTTTTTAACGGAAAGTCAGGACTTAAGCTTAGAATGAAAATGATTTTGTCTAACGGAAAAAAACATAAGCTGGTTTTTTTATGTGTAATAACGGCGGCAGTTCTGGTTATTTTCAGCGGTACGGTGCTGGCATTTTCGGTCGGCGATGATAAGCATGAGGATGCTTTGGCCGTACAGACAAGCGTTTACAATTTTTTTGAGGGAAGTAGTGTCGTGTTATACGAAGCAAGCGTGACCACATCTCTTGGAAGTTTGTTTTAACATACCTATTTTATTATTTAATCAGTAAATCTGTTTTATTTTATAGATGTAAACACGGAAGTATAATTTTTTGTTAAGACGACTCTAAAAATTATTGTTACTTAATCAGGAACTATCTGAAAAGCTCGAAATGCACGATTATTACTAACCGGGGCGATATCCGCGTCAATGAATACCGATAGTTATTCTAAAAGTATAACTACGAAATACCGTCATATTTCGCCGCTTTTTTCTTCGAAATCATTATGCTTTAGCGTTATCGTACAAGCTTGCTTTTTTCAGATATGCGCTAAATAAGGTTTTTCATAGTTTTTAATCGGTTTTCTGAATTATGCTGACGTCAGATATTATCGAAGTTATTTTTATTGCTCCACCAAGTAACCATTGAAGAATTTGTGCGCCGAAGGGCTGTGGAAAGACAAGGAAGAAGACCGCAGGA
>CAJTTE010000033.1 GCA_910579265.1 uncultured Ruminiclostridium sp.
CCCTCGTCACCAATATAGTATCATATTCAGATACAAATGTCAATACAATATATCTGAATTTTACACTTTGCACAACAATCCCTCCTCAAAATCGAAAAATAAGATACCAACACCCCAAAAAATCCTCTTAAACCCCATCCACAACCCCATTACCCCGCCTTGTTAAAAATCACAATACCCCATATCATGCTATTCCTATCCTTACCGCTATCTTACTTTTCTCCCTCCTTCTCCTTTATCTCCTACTTCTACACCACGGCAGCCGACAAGGTATTAATACTCTTAAAGGCTTCTCACCTATTTTCTCTTCACCTTATCTTTAACTATAACCTTTTATCCTACCACACCTATACTTCCATACTCACACCTATACTTCCATACTCACACCGATACTTCCATACTCACACCGATACTTCCATACTCCCATCCATAACAACACTAATATCATTACTACTTAAAACCGATATTTTACTTTCTGTCTAATCTGCCGCCCTCTCTTCCACCCCCTTCGTCTTACAATTCCAAATAAAATTTACCACAACACCTAACAAAACCTTAAACTTCTTCCCAACACTCCCAACACCTTCAACATTCCCGCCACCTCAAACTTTTGAATTTTTAGGATAGTCTCTTTAATGAGACCCCAACATCTTCACCCCCTCACCACCTTCAACACCCCCTCACCACCTCCAACACCCAACCACCTCCACCCCCCAAACCACTCCACCCCCCGCGATCTTAGCTTTTTCCCCCAAAAATTCCACATCCCCGTCCAATTCATGCGGTTAACGCTGACTAACCAAAACGGTTTAATCACCCTTTCAGCTCCTTACCCTCATAATTACCACCCTAACCGTCCCCGCAAACCTTCATTCCTTCGTTCCTTCTTTTCCCGGATTTTCACTTTATTTTTGGTTAGCTTGCACTAACCCATTAAGGCTGATCATCCGAAAAAGAATAAATTAATACGGAGGGATATCGGTTAAAAATCCCTCCGTTTTTCGCTCCGGGTCCTTTTGTATGATTTCCGGATTAAGTCCGTTACTTTGCCGATAAGGTTTTTTCTTTGATACAGTCACCGTAAAACGCATTTTCTTCTTGTTCCGTCAACATCTGTTTAACGATCTCTCTGTCGGTTTCTCTCATTCCCACCTTGCCTATGTATCCGACGCAGCTGATAGTTTCCTCCGCGTCTTCCTTAAGAAGCCCTGTAAAGGCCTTGTAAGCCTTTCCGTTCATGGCAAGGAAATGGGCCATCATGCCGGCGTCGATACTCGTTGCTATTTTGGCGGCGCATGATATTTTTGCTCCGTCGCAGAGTATTCCCGGAATATTTGCCAGTGTGTTGTCGATTGTGGCTTTGATCTGCCCGATAGTGCCGCCGGCGATATAAGTGACGGCGGCGCATGCGGCGCATGAAGCGGAGACTGCTCCGCAGAATGCGGAGAGCTTACCTATGTTATCCTTCTGATGAATCGTCAGAAGTGCGGAGAAGGCGAGGGCTCTGTAAAGCTTTTCCTGGGGTATATCCTTTTCTCTTGCATAGACGATAAGAGGAACGGATGAAGCTATACCTTGATTGCCGCTTCCCGAATTGATTATTACCGGCATGTCACAGCCGCTCATCCGGGCCTCTGAAGCCGCAGCCGCATATGCCTTCATTCGGGTAACGACTCCTTCGGCATATGATGCACGAATTGTTTTACCGATATTGAGTCCGTAGCTACCCGACATGCCTTCATATGCGATATCCATATTGCAGCGTATCTGACGATCAAAAAGAGGCTTTATTTTTTCAATATCGACTTCGTCCGCAAATGCCTTGATGTTTTCTATGTTAAGTCCTGAACGGTCGGCGTAAGCCTTTTCCTTTGATTTTACATCGGAATATATTTCTCTTCCGTTTTTTACCACGGAGACAATATTCATATGCGAATGGCGCACTTCGATCTCGACGGTATCCGTTCCGTCTGTCATATTGATAATGAAGTGCAGTGGGATTTCCGAATTAAGATAATCGACCTTACATCCGCCTTGTTCAAGAAAATTTCTTGTCTGCTCCAGAGCAGTCGGAGTGACTGCTTCCAGCACCTCCATGCCAAGCCCGCAGCTGCCGCCGAAGGCACCAAGTGTCACTGCGGCTTCGATCCCCACCAATCCTCCCGAATTGGGAATAGATACGCATCTAACGTTTTTTATCATATTTCCGCTGCAACGGGCGGTTATACTGACGGGAACGCCGCCTAATTCGCATCGCCCCTTGGCGGACGCATAAGCCAGCGCGATAGGCTCTGTGCACCCCATTGCGGGAATAAGCTCTTCATTGAGAATAGCCAGCATTTCATTTTCATCTTTGCAATTCATTATAAGCATCCTCCGGTTATAACGTTAAAACAGTCCGTAAATGCGGATTGCTCAATGTAATTATACAAGTCCGGCTTGTTCTTTGTCAAGACCCTTTTGTGCTTGCATAATGCCTGCTGGATTAGCTGTCTGTTTTGGAAATACGGTTTGATAAAGCTGTAAAATTTTTTAATTTACTCTTGACTTCATTTTTTTTTGTGTTATAATATAAGCATTACTAATCTGCTTTAAATCGCTAAAGCGGCAGCTTAAGGAGAACTGAAATGGCACAGAGAAAAGGAAACCTGATGAGCGTCAGAAAGGACGTGAAGGTTCTTGACGCGACAATAAGAGACGGAGGTCTCTGCAACAATTTTGATTTTACTGATGAATTTGTAACGGAGCTGTATAAGGCTAATGTTAAGAGCGGTATAGATTATATGGAGTTTGGATATAAGGCAAGTAAGAATCTGTTTAAAACGTCGGATTTCGGGAAATGGAAGTTCTGCGATGAAGAGGATATAAGAAACATAGTGGGCGATAATGTTTCCGATATGAAGATAGCGGTTATGGCTGATGTGGGAAGATGCGATTATAAAGCGGACTTTCTGCCAAAAAGCGAATCCGTTATAGACATGATACGGGTAGCCTGTTATATACACCAGATCCCTGCTGCGGTAGAAATGATAGATTACTTTCATGAATTGGGATATGAAACCACATGTAATATCATGGCGATTTCTCAGGCTAATCTGAATCAGGTTCAGGAGGCGCTTGAAATGATTGTCGAATCGTCTGTCGACGTAATTTACCTTGTGGACAGCTATGGCTCCTTATATCCTGAAAACGCCGCCGATTTGGCAAAGGTATATCTTGAAGCGGCGGAAAAAAACGGCAAAAAAGTAGGCTTTCATGGTCACAATAATCAGAATCTTGCCTTCGCAAACACTATTGAAACGCTTTCCTACGGTGTTTCCTATCTTGATGCCACGGCTATGGGTATGGGGCGCGGTGCGGGGAACTGTGCATCCGAACTTCTTCTGGGCTTTCTGAAGAATCCTAAATACAGCCTGTACGGTCTTTTGGAATTTATTGAGAGATACATGATCCCCTTGAAGAACAGCGGAGTTGTCTGGGGTTATGACCTTCAGTATCTTTTTACCGGCCAGCTTAACCGTCATCCGCGTGAGGCGATGAATTTCACGGCTGACGGTAGAAGCGATTACTGTGAATTTTATAAGGGGCTGCTGGAAAATTTCTGATTTTTGCCAGAACGTTGGAACCGATGATTATAAAGGGTTAAATTCTTTATAATCACCGGTTTTGTTTTTAGATATAATGTCCGTTTGCTGTTTACAAATTTTTACCTTTGGTGTATAATAGTCTTGATTAGGTTAGGGGCTATCTCTAAAGCCGTAAGTTGCACAATTTCTACTGATTGCGGCCCCTTTCCGCGTCAAAGAATGCCGGTAATTATCCCAAAGGGATAACTGCGAAATACCCTGGTATTTCTCCGCTTTTTTATTTGAAATCGCCATGCTTTCAGCGAAATGGTATTAATTTGCTTTGTTTTCAGACACGCCTTTGAATAACTGGAAAATGAAATTTTTTCTGAACGGCGGTATTTAATAAACGCGAGCTTTTATATGCCGATTTGAAATTAGAAGAGAGCGGCAAACGCGGGAATATTTCCCGATTGATACGATAACGATATTGACAGATGGAGTAGGGATAGGCTATATATTTCAAATGTGAGCATTTACATATAAGAAAATGGAACAACTTACGGAAATTTTGAAAAGGAAAAATGATAATCAAAAATGAACGATATTATTCTCAGAAATATGACTTCCGTTTACCTTATACACGGCGATAAATTCTTACTTCTTTACCGTATAGGTTCAAGAGTGATATCTGACTGCTATACGGGAACAGCGGGTGGACATTTTGAAAAAGATGAGCTTAATGAACCCAAAGCCTGTATTCTTCGAGAGCTTTATGAGGAAACGGGACTTACGGAAAAGGATATTAAAAATCTATCCCTAAGATATATTTCCGTCAGGCTTAAAAACAATGAAATCAGGCAAAATTATTACTATTTTGCCGACCTTGACAATGAGGTTGAACTTACGAGTAACGAGGGAAAGCTGAGATGGGTAAAATTTGATGAAGCGCTTTCTTTGAAAATGCCGCATAGTGCGAAATACGTGATAAAGCATTATCTTGAAATCGGAAAAGATACTGATTTTCTGTATTGCGGAGCCGCCGCTGAAAGCGAATTGATATTCACTGAGTTGAAGGAATTTCCGGATATGCGGTAAAAATGAAAGGAACCAAAGCAGTGTATAACAAAATAATAGATGACATAACTGATTTTATTTTCATAAGCGACAATCCTGAAAAATCCGATATTATTTTTCTTCCCGGCGGTTCTTTTCCGTCTCAGGGCGAATATGCGGCACGGCTTTACCGGAAGGGATATGCTCCCTTTCTTATGCCTTCCGGCGGAGTAAGCGTAAAATTTGGCAAATGGCAGGGGGTCAAAGAGGGAAAAGAAAATGTTTACAACGGAAATTATCGCTCCGACTGCGAATTTCTAACAGATGTGCTTATAAAAAACGGCGTTCCCGAGTCGGCAATAATCGGTGAGGACAAATCGGGTCATACCCGTGACAACGCCTTTTTGTCAAGAAAGACCGCCGATGAAAGGGGACTTGAAATAAAAAGCGGAATCATTGTCTGTAAATCATTTCACGCGAGGCGCTGTCTCATGCTGTATCAGATGGCTTTTCCGAAAGCTCGTCTTAAGGTCTGCACCTTTGACGCGAGAGAAATAACGAGAGACAATTGGTTTACCACCGAAGAGGGAATCGACAGAGTTTTGGGCGAGCTTGCCCGCTGCGGTGGTCAGTTTGTGGGAGATATAAAGGAGTACCTGAATGTAAAAATTGCAGATTGATATTTATTGAAGGGCAATGACCCCGGATTATGAGAACACCTGGGGCGTAAGCCCCTCCGGGGCAGTGGGAGACCGGCTCCCCCACTGAAATACCGGTAAAAACTCTGCCGCTTTAAGGGATAAGCGGTATTTGCCCAAGGGCTTGGCAAGGTTGTCAAGCCACAAAGCGGATATTCGTTTGAAAAGGCGGGGAATCCGGGGCTTTAGATTAAAAATTATCAAAAAATTTATTTGAGGCAACACCGCACAATGATTGCGTGTGAATTGTGCAGTCAGATATTTCGTCAGCTTGCATAAATTCGACGCAGGAATACTGACGTATTTCAAGGAGAATTTGTGTAAGCCGACGGAAAATATGCAAGCAAGTCGCACGCAAAGCCATTGTGCGGTATTGCCTTAAGTTTATATTAGAAAGGAATTTATAGTTATGCTGGAATATGATGAAATACGACTTGAGATGGAGGGCTTAGAGCCTCAGCTTAAGGAGCTGGAAGCGGCTATGAACATGGAAGCCCTTATAAAGGAAGCGAATGAGCTTGAGGAAAAATCCGCTCAGCCTGATTTCTGGAACGACGCCGAAAACTCTCAGAAGATAATGCAGAGAATAGGCGCACTGAAAAACAAAATTTCCGCATTCAATAAGCTTAAGGAAAGCTTTGACGATGTACTTACCATGATCGAGCTTGCCAACGAGGAGGAGGACGCTTCGATGCTGCCCGAAATCAAGGAGCTGGCGGCGGCGGCAAAATCGGGGTTGGAGGAGCAGAAGCTTATTACCCTTCTCTCGGGCGAGTATGACAGCAAAAACGCCATTCTCACCTTCCACGCGGGAGCCGGCGGCACGGAGGCGCAGGATTGGGTCGAAATGCTTTACAGAATGTATAACAGATGGGCGGAGCGCCATAACTTCAAGGTGGAGCTTTTAGACTATCTCGACGGTGAAGAAGCAGGTATCAAAAGTGCCTCTATTCTTATCAAGGGGGAAAACAGCTACGGCTTTTTGAAATCCGAGAACGGAGTGCACAGGCTTGTGCGTGTAAGCCCCTTTGACAGCTCCGGAAGAAGACATACAAGCTTTGCAAGCCTTGAGGTGATGCCCGAGATCGATGAGGATACCAATGTTGACATACGCCCCGAGGACATTGAAATGGAGGTGTACCGTTCCAGCGGCGCAGGAGGACAAAAGGTCAACAAGACAAGCTCGGCGGTGCGCCTTATACACAAGCCCACGGGAATAGTCTGCGCCTGCCAGACCCAGAGAAGCCAGCTTCAGAACAGAGAATACGCAATGCGTATGCTTAAATCAAAGCTTATCGAGATAAAAGAGCGTGAGCATCTGGAGAAGGTCAGCGATATCAAGGGCGAGCAGCTTAAGATCGAGTGGGGAAGCCAGATACGCTCATATGTGTTTATGCCCTATACCCTTGCCAAGGATCACCGCACAGGTCATGAAACAGGCAATATTCAGGCGGTTATGGACGGGGATATCGACGGATTTATCAATGCTTATCTTACGGCTAAGAGCAGGAATGAGCTGTGATACGGAGAGACAAGCTGCAATTATACTTCTCAATATGAAGGGATGTTCATAATATGAAATTGATCGAACCTACTATGGAATACGAGTCGGAGATTCAGGCATTCAGACAGGAGTTCTTATCCCACGGCGGGTCTATGGACGGCTGCGGTTCACTAAGGCGATGCGATAAAATCCAGGACTGGATTGATCAAGTTGAGCAGTTAAAGCGCATTGAAACAACCCCTCCGAATCTTGTGCCTATGACTCAGTATATCTATGTTAATGAGAGCGATAACAAGGTCGTCGGCGTTATTCAAATTCGCCACTTCTTCAACGATTATATTGAAAAATATGCCGGTCATATCGGCTATTCCGTCTGCCCCGGTGAGCGAAGAAAAGGATACGCTACTCAAATGCTGAAGGCGGTTCTGCCTGTATGTAAAAAACTGGGAATTGATAATGTGCTGATTTGCTGTCTGAAAGACAATGAAGGAAGCAGAAAGACTATTATCAATAACGGCGGAGTATATGAAAGCACGGTACATGAACCGGAAAAAAGCCGGTTGATCGAAAGATATTGGATTGATTTGAGCTGACCGCTTCCGATTTATCCTTTGATTTGATTAAAGCGCAGCCTAAACAAGCTGCCGGAATTACGAAGCAATTTCGGGGTCCGGTGGGGGATTTTAATTCCCCGCTGAACCGGGAGATGGAACACACCGCTTAAGAGGCGGGGAATATTGGCAGCGGTTATAGGAGTAAGCGGCAATATGAATAAAAAATTTGAAGATATATCCTGCGCAAGTGAAAGTATAGAAGAACGATGCAAAAAAAAGCTTTTTAAGGCTGTGTTATATTTATTAACTGCTGTTATCGGTTCAGTATCGCTTCTTCTGATCTCTGCCGGGATATGGCTTTTATGGGCGGTCGCACTGGGATATTCCGTTGTGGTTATCCTTCCGATACTTGTTTGCTTTGGAGGAGGAGCATATCTCGCAAAGGAGGCTTGCTGCCGAAAATGGTCGTTGCAGCCGAGGTTTGTGCTTTTGGCTGCGTTTATGCCAATGTTTGTTTTTGCAGCGTTTTATCTCGCAAAGGTTCTTTACCGTATCTTTATGAAGAAATATAACGGTTTTCTAAGTGAATTATCTGCCGCTTTTGATCTATCCTTTTTCATATGCTTTTTCGGGACTGTGGTGTTGATATTTTTGTCCTGCATTGCTTTTGGACGGCTGGCAAAAAAGAATAATGCGAGTATAGACAGATCATAGTTTTTAATTATGAATTAGAAAGGAAATATATGGACACTGTATGGAAAGAAATGTACCAAGCGGCAAAATCGGTACAGAACGAAAGAAAAATTTCCGATTACATAGACGCGGGCGGTGTGGCGGCGGCAATCCTGTCCTCGTCGGGAAAGATATACACGGGCGTGTGCGTTGACACCTGCTGTACTCTCGGAATCTGCGCCGAGCGGAATGCGATTTTTAATATGCTCACAAACGGTGAGGATAAAATTTCGAAGGTGCTTTGCGTTATGGGGAACGGCTTAACAGGCGCGCCCTGCGGCGCATGCCGCGAGCTTATGGTTCAGCTTATGCCGAAGGATTATAAGAATATTGAAATAATGCTTGACTATGAAAAGGGTGAAATAATTACTCTCGGAGAGCTTACTCCGAAATGGTGGATAAAATGAAATCAGAAAAAAGGCTTTTTGGAAAAAGAATAATTGTCAGAGACTATAAGAAATCCGACCTTGATTTTTGCGGCGGAATGTGGTTCGACAAGGAAAACGGCAGATATTTAAGCGATCCCGAAAAAGAATACATAGACGAAAAATTCCAAAGTGCTGTTGACGGAATAGACGACAGCCCTTTGGGGTACTACTTTGTTGCGGAGACGCCTGATACGGGGGAGCGAATAGGCTCCTGCTGCGCTTTCCCCAATTATGACGGGGAAGATAACCTGATTTTTGATATAGGGTACTGCGTACATAAAGCCTATTGGCGGCAGGGTTACGGCAGCGAAATCGTTCTGCTGCTTCTGGATTGGATAAAGTCAATCGGCGGGAAAGTCGTTACCGCCGAAGCGGCAAAGGACAACAGGGCTTCCTGCGAAATGCTGAAAAAGTTAGGGTTTGAGGTCATAAGGGAAAGCAGCTTTAAAAAGTACAATATGAATATTTGTTTTAACAGTTATATTTTTGGGAAGTCGCTCAGATGAAAGGAGGACGGAATGAACTATACAATACGGAAAATCCAAAGCGAAGAGGTTGAAGAAGCTCTCGCCCTTGCTTTGGAGGTTTTTATGCAGTTTGAAGCCCCCGCTTACAAGCCTGAGGGAACAGAAACCTTTAAGCGGGATATTGTTGAAAATAAGGAGTTTATACAAAGGTGCATAAGAGGAGTATGCCCCATATATGCCGCTTATGACAGGGGAAAAATAATCGGAATTATTGGCATGCGCTCCAATAAAACCCATATAAACCTTGCTTTTACCAAAAAAGAGTATCACCGTCAGGGGGTTGCCACAGCGATTTTTAATTTTTTGAAGGAAGATTTGCTGAAGGAAAACCCTTCTCTTGAAGAGATAACCTTAAATTCCTCACCTTACGGACTGCCCTTTTATCTGCATTTGGGCTTTGAGCCTTTGTCTGAGGAGCAGGAAACGGAGGGCATCAGGTATACGCCCATGAAATACCGCATAAGGAAAGAGGATCGTATATGAAAATAACCTTAATACACGGGCAGAGCCATAAAGGCTCTACCTATCATTTAGCGCATTTCCTTGCGGAAAAAATAGGCGGCGGGATTACGGAAATATTTCTTCCAAGGGATTTTAACGAGTTTTGCGTAGGCTGTACCTCCTGCTTTACGGATTCGGAAACAAAATGTCCTCACTATGAAAAGCTCTCTTCCGTTACAAGGGCGATAGACGAAGCCGACGTGATAATTTTGGCAAGTCCCGTTTATGTATATCACGCCAGCGGAGCAATGAAAGTCCTGCTTGACCATTACGGCTGGCGGTGGATGGTACACCGCCCCGAAGAGAAGATGTTTTCAAAGCAGGCTGTTTGTATTTCCACCGCTGCGGGAGCAGGTATGAAAAGTACCAATAGGGACATGACGGACAGCGTATTTTGGTGGGGCGTGGGGAAAATCTATAAATACGTTGTTGCTGTAAACGAAACCTCCTGGGAGAGAGTCAAGGATAAGAAAAAAAGGCTGTGGACAAAAGGCTTTCCGCGCTTGCCGAAAAAATTAAGGCAAGGCAGGGAAGAGTTAAGCCCGGCCTTAAGACAAAGGCTTTTTTCTCCGTTATGCGTATAATGCAGAAGCACGGCTGGAATGAAGCCGATGTGAAATATTGGAAGGAAAAGGGCTGGACGGGGAAAAAACGTCCCTGGAAATGACAAAAAAGGAGTTGACGCTATGAATGCCGAACAAATGTGGAACAAATTTATTGCGGCAAGCGGTTTAAAAAACGTGGAATACGAATCATGGATTTTTGGCGACGATCCCGACAGATTAGCGGAGCTTACCTTAAACGGAATTAAAACCGCAACCTGCTCCGCGTTGGACGCATATGACGAATATGAAGAAGAGCTGCCTAAAGAGGGAGAATACAGTGTTGTTATGAATTCGAAAAAGGAAGCGGTTTGCGTGATAAGAACCAATAAGGTATATATCGAACAGTTTAACAATATTTCAAAAGAACACGCATACAAAGAGGGAGAAGGAGACAGAAGCCTTGAATATTGGCGCAAGGTTCATAAAAGGTTTTTCACTAAAGAGTGCGACGAATTCGGAAAAGAGTTTTCGGAGGATATGAAGTTGGTTTGCGAGGAGTTTGAGGTAGTATATAAAGAGAGTCTCTAAATAAATCCGGAGGAACGGATATGAATAAAAACGATATATGTATATTGGAAATAACTTCAATTTCAAACGATGGTTCGGGTGTCGCTCGAACCGAAGAGGGCATGGTGGTATTTGTGCCTATGACAGCGGTGGGAGACGTCTGCAAGGTCAGGATACTTAAGGCTAAAAACAGCTATGCCTACGGAAAAATTGAAAAGGTAATAACTCCTTCAAGGAACAGAAAAGAAAGCGATTGCTCTGTTTTCGGAAAGTGCGGCGGCTGTTGCTTCAGGCATATAAGCTATGAGGCGGAGCTTGCGGCAAAGGAGAATTTTATAAAGGACGCTTTTACAAGAATAGGAAAGCTTTCACCGCGGTTTTTGCCTATAGTAAAAAACGAAAACCTTTATCGATACCGCAACAAGGCCCAATACCCATTGGGAAAAAATAAAGAAGGACAGGCTGTCTGCGGATTTTACGCACCTAATTCGCACAGAATCGTACCTTGTGAGGATTGTATGCTTCAACCTGAAATCTTTTTCGAGATTATGGCTTTTATGATGAGCTTTATACGTGAAAATAAGCTCAGCGTTTACAATGAAGCGGAACACAAGGGAGTTTTAAGGCATATCTGCATAAGGCAGGGTCATTACAGCGGCGAAATCTGCGTGGTTATCGTGGCTAAAAGAAAGATTCCCGAAATGCATAAACTGGCAAAAGCTCTTATGCAGCAGTTTCCCACAGTTAAGGGTGTAGTTCTGAACATAAACAGAGAGGACACAAATGTTATTTTCGGCGAGGAAGAAACTGTTTTGGCCGGGGTTAAGGAAATTACCGATACTATGTGCGGAAATACCATTAAAATTTCACCCAAGTCCTTTTATCAGGTCAACACTCCCATGGCGGAAAAGCTTTACGGAATCGCAAAGGAATTTGCCCGACCGGAAGGCAAATGCATTGCGGATATTTACTGCGGAATAGGCACTATCGGGCTTTCCATGGCTAAGGAAGCAAAGAGAATCGTGGGTGTGGAGATAGTTGAAAGCGCAGTGGAAAACGCCAAGGAAAACGCCGAGCTTAACGGCTTTGGCAATGCGGAATTTTACTGTGCGGACGCCGACAGCGGGGCGGAGATTTTAAAAAGGTTGGGAGCAAATCCCGATGTTATTGTTCTTGACCCTGCACGAAGAGGCTGTGACAGGAGGGTTTTGGAGGAGCTGTCGGAGCTTGGAGCTGACAGAATCGTTATGATCAGCTGCAATCCGGCTACTGCGGCGAGAGACTGCGGAGTGCTTTGTGAGCTGGGGTATCTCTGTGAGACGGTAAGAGGGGTTGACCTCTTTTCAGGGACCGCCCACGTCGAATGTGTAGTATTGATGACAAAGAATCAATAGTATTGAACGCGATTTTTTGGCTTACCTTAGGCATGGTTATGTCAATTGTAATAGATCGTTCAGAGTTTTATAATTGCAAGGAATGCCGGAACAGTCAAAGCAAGAATTAGTCTGGCGCTTCTCGAAGGACTTATTGAGAAAAAGAGAAAGACGACATTGATGAAAACGAATATGGACAAGATAATTAAGAAAACTGAAACGGATTTCGGTATGCCGACACTGATCGAAAACAGCTGTATAGAAGAAGCTGCCGTATTATGTCATAGCCTGGGGCTTCGGTTTATAGAGCTCAATATGAATTTGCCGGATTATCAGACTGAAAGGATCGATCTGTCTCGTTTAAAAGAAATTGCGGACAAGTACGGCATTTATTATACAATACACTTGGATGAAAACTTAAAAATATGCGATTTTAACCGGAAAGTAGTAAAGGCTTATACCGAGACCGTGCTGGAAACGATTGAAATCGCAAAGCAGCTTTCTGCGCCCATTCTTAATATGCACTTTCATGAAGGAGTTTATTTTACGCTGCCGGACAAAAAGGCTTATTTATTAAAGCAGTTCGAAAACCAATACGAGGAAATGTTAAAGATTTTTCGTAATACCTGTGATGCCGCAATAGGAGGTTCGAAAATCAGGATATGTATAGAAAATACCCGTTCCTTTATGCTGGATTTTGTGGAGAAGGGTATCGGGATACTGCTTAAAAGTCCTGTTTTCGGACTTACATTTGATACCGGACATAATGCGGGAAGCGGGTTTAAGCAGTTTCCGCTGATAGAACGCAATATCGACCGGCTTTATCATATGCATCTGCACGATCACAGCAAGGATAAGGGGGATCATTTACCGCTTGGGGAAGGCAAGCTAGATATTGCGGAATATCTGGCTTTGGCACAAAATCACAATTGCCGTGTGTTGTTGGAAACAAAAACAGTGGAGGGTGTAAAAAAATCTGCCGAATGGTTAAAAAAATAAAAACGGGGTGAAAATTTGTCCGATTTGTTTCACGGTTCGGATATCGGGGGGATAACGGTTTTAGAACCTTTTTCAACGCTTTACGGGACGGATAAAAAAGTCGTATATCTCACCGGAAGCATTCCTTATGCGATGGTTTACATATGGGACGGAAATCATAATAATCTCAGAAAGGAAAAGCATGTAACCGCTTGGGTAAAGAATGAAACGGCATATTATGAGGAACAGTTTCCGGATCAGCTTGAGACTTTCTATAAGGGCGTTTCCGGATACCTGTACCGTGCTTGTGATGCTTCGGGCATAAAAGCCTGTGCTGAAAGAGAAAGCATATTTTACAGCACTGACAGGATAACGGTGGAAAAAGCGTTGATGGTTCCGGACGTTTACGAAGAGCTGCTGCGTTATGAGGAATCGGGAAAATTTAGGGTAAGACGGTTTAACGAGCAATCGATCCAACGGCAAATGGAGCTTACTGAGCTTATTGCAAACGCGATCCTGCGTGATAACTTTTGTTACGGCAATGAGGAAAAAGCGAAATTTTATAAAATGTACTTTGAAAATTCGTGGGAGCTTGCGAAAAAATTAAAGGGGAAAGGTTATGATAAGTAAAGCCGAAAAAGCAGCCGATTCCGTTTTGGAGAGGATAAAAATTCCCGTAGGTAATAAGACTTTTATTATTGTAATAGACGGAAGGTGTGCTTCCGGAAAAACGACTCTGACTGAGGCATTAATGAAAAAAACAGGCTGTAACGTTATTCATGCCGACCATTTTTTCCTGCGAAAGGAGCAAAGGACACGGCAGCGGTTGGAACAGGCGGGCGGCAATATTGATTACGAGCGGATCAGAGATGAAGTGTTAGTCCCCTTAAAGCGTGAAGGAACTTGTTCATACCGAAAATTTGACTGTAAAAGTATGAGCCTTTGCGATGAAGTGATAACTGTCGGTTTTAATGCCTTGACTGTGGTAGAAGGCTCTTACAGCTGTCATCCTGATCTGTGGGAATATTATGATTTTCGTGTATTTTTAAGCGTGGTACAGGGCGAACAGCTTGAACGGATAAAAAAAAGAAACGGTGATGAGGCGGCTTTGGTATTTCAAAAACGATGGATTCCGCTGGAGGAAAAATATTTTGATGCTTATCGTATTTCGGAGCGCTGTGATTTGACCGTAGATACATCGTCCGATATATTCGACAACAACATTTGACGGGAGTGATTATTGTTATGGGAATGGACGTATATGCAGGTACTTTTACAAGATATTATGCACGTAACTGGAAAACCGCTTCACAGAAGTTCTGCGAAGAAAACGGGATCGCTTTTCGTCAAATAAGAACGGACAATTCGCCTCCTCATCCCGTTGAGGAAATTATGGATGGCGTAAACATCTGGCAAAATCGGCTTGTTGAGGTTCTGCACAATTCCGGTGTTCCGGCGGCGGAACCCTGGGAGGAAAATAACGAAAAACCGTATTATACCGATAAGCCTGACTGGGACGCTTTTGGTGCTCTTGCGCTTTATGCCGCTTCAAAGCTTCTTGATAAAAAGACTCCTAAGGACTATCCTAAGGGAATGGATTATAATTCTCATCCTCTTATGAGAAAAATAAGCAAAAGCAGCTTTGGCGGTTTGTCGCTTTTTTCGGGAGTGTACCACTGGATTCCCGTAAATGACAGCATTATGTTTAAATATCCTTTGGTCAACGGCATTACGGCAGATATCGGTACAACGACACTGTTGAAATCCGAGCTGATAAAAATTAATGAATTGGGATGGAAGGAGGACAGGAATACGATTCTTGGATGGTCGAATACCGAGGGATATCCTCAGGACGCTTCATTTAACAACGGAAGGTTGGAAATTAAAAAGGTTACTGAGGTTTATGACACACACTCCCTTGCCAAATTCGCTTTTTCCGTGCTGTGGCGGGCGGCGGAGTTTGCGGAAAATGAAAGAGTACCTGTTATACTTGATTATTGAAAGGAGGGAAATTGAAAGAATGCTGTTAAGGAAAATAGAAAGGAAAAATCACTGGTTTTTTGCTGATTATCAGGCTACGTGGCGTTACGGCTATGATTTTATGCTGGACGCGGCTCAGGCAGTGATTGACGGCGATTTTAAGGACGGCTTGGAGCGTGTGGCAATAGGAGGGACAGCGGGCGGCGGACAGACTGAGTGTATCGATGATGTGTACAGATCGGGTAATAAGCTCAGAAGCTGCGGAAAGCTCAAGGAGGAGCAGGGCGTGCTGATAATAGCGGGAGAAAGCCGTATTATGGAATGTCCTGTTCAGCTTATGCTATATAACCAGACCGACGTTATCCGTCTGTGTATTCCTGAAAGCTTCGGACATATTTTTAAAAAAGGCGGTGACAACGCTTTTACCACTTATCTGTGCAGTATGGAGATTAAAGCTTATTGCGCGTCAGCCGAAAGAAATACGGAGAAGAGGTAAATATGAGTATCCATACTGTTATTGAAAGAATAAAGGCCAGACCCGGAATGTATTTGGGGAGGGAAAGCCTGACAGCCTTGTCTATGTTTATTTGCGGCTATAAAGCGGCCGAATATGATTACGCGATAAAGGAAACGGAAAAACAGGGGCTTTTGCCGCTCGGATATGACATGATGAACGGTTACGCGGATTTTATATTTGGAAATAAACTTAGCTTAGGCTTTTGCAGTGTGATTTTGAAGGCCTGCGGCGGTGATGAAAAAAGGGCTTTTAAAAAGTTTTTTGAAATGTATGACGAATTGACCGGCGCAGATATAAATCGGTATTGGGTGACGAAGCTTACCGTGGAGAATATTGAAGAATGGGATTCCCGGTATTATTATTTAAATCACGGTGAAAAAAATCCCGTCTTGGAAAAACCTGAAACCGTTTATATAATTGAGCTTTCTTTAAACGCATATCTGATTGCCGTTAATACCGAAAGCGGATTGATAATGCTTGATTCTCAGTTTTTCGGTTCTTTCGACGATGCGATTTGTTCGCATTATATAAAGTCGTTCGGAAATCCTGACGATTGGAAAGAAGTTTCGGGAGGGGATATTTTTATATGTGAAAATACGTGTGAAAAAGCGGATAAAGATTAGTGAGTACCCAAAAATCAAGCAATATTATACGATCTCGCTGATTGAGCGACGATTTCAAGGATAAAAGCGGAGAATGCGGTAATATTTTGAGCTGTTTCACGCGGAAAGCGCTCTCGGTTAGTAGAAATTATGCAAATTGTGATTTTTCAGGCAGCTCCTAATGCCGAGTTTGTTTTTTATCACACATTAATGGGTTTTTTGTCGACCGGATGCTGCCCGTGACTCTTTGTAATGCCGTCACGGGTATTTTTATTTTAAATAAGGTGCTTTTTATCTTGCGTGAAGGATAATTGTAGGTTTGTCAATGATATTGGACAAAATTTTTTAAAAATTCAACAGGAGA
>CAJTTE010000034.1 GCA_910579265.1 uncultured Ruminiclostridium sp.
TTTCTCTCAATATCTTTTTTTTCGATTGTCCAATATCTATTGTAGCTCTACAATTTGTAAAGCATAATTTTGCGATGTTACCCTTGCATTTTTCTTCTATATATGTTATAATTTTTTTATATTGTATCTTGTCAATATCGAAAAATACAAATTCTTTGACAAATGTTATCGGGGAGAAAGTAAAATGATTGAAAAAAACAGTTTTAAATCGTCCGAACCCTTTGTTTCCGTTATTGTTCCTGTCTATAATATTTCCGACGGATTGCTTGAAAAATGTATCCTTAGTATTTTGAACCAGACCTATCATAATCTTGAGATCATATTGGTGGACGACGCCTCCAACTCGGGTAATAAAAAAATAATGGAACAATACGCCGCTGAAAACGATAATGTCAGAATAGAAACCCATCAGAAGAACAGGGGATTGTTTCAGGCGAGGATTACCGGCGTTAAAGCTTCCTCAGCCGATTATGTAACATTTGTCGATGCCGATGATTATATAACCGTGGATTGGATAAGGCTGTTGGTTTTAAAAAGCATGGAGGAGAAATCCGACATTACGATGGGTCAGTTTATCTCCGTAGATGAAAAAGATTTAAAAACCGTTTACAATATTACCGGCAGCTATTGTAAAAACAGAAAAAGCCTTGCGGGAAGTGAAATATTGGATTCCCTTGCCGAGGATGAGGGCTTGTATTTCGGACTTCATACCGTATGGGATAAGCTTTATGCGATGAAGCTTTGGGAGAAGGCGCTTCCTTTTCTTGAAAAATACGATAAGCATTTTGTTATGACAGAGGATATAGCTTTTTCCTTCGTATTGTTTTACTATGCCGAAAAAATGGCGTTTTCTCCTCATGACGGATATTTTTATTACCGTAATTCCGAATCCTCTACGGTAAGTGCCGGGCAAAACAATTTAAATAAAATAAAAAAGAATATTACAGATATCATATATTCCTTTGAAATAATAAAAGATCTTTTAGTACAAAACGGCCTTTGGAATAAATATCTTAATAATGTCAAGGGATGGAAGGACAGATATTTCAGATTTTGGTCCGAAAACGTAAAAAAGAATACTCTGGAAAAAAACAATAAGGAACAGTCGGAGCTGAAAAGAACTTTCCTGGAGTATTTTGACAAGAAGGATTTTGAAAACTGCCGTGAGGAGGACAGCTTTTGCATAAGCGAATCCACTCAGTGGAACAGCCGCCTGGAGGATCTGAAGAAGCTTATATCCTCGGATGAGATAAAGGTAGTATCATTTGATATTTTTGATACGTTGATCCTGAGGCCCTTGCTTTATCCGGACGATATTTTTGAGATAATGCAGTGGGAGCGTCCGTTAAGCATAAAGCGGCATTTTCATACGATCCGTGCTCTTGCCGAAAAACAAGCGAGACGTGAGAGCAGTATGGGGAATCCGAATATTCAGGATGTAACTCTTTCGGAAATATACGGTGTTATGGAAAAATCCTTCTGTGTTCCGCACGATGAATGCTCCATCCTTTACGAAGCAGAAAAAAAGCTGGAAATCGATCTTGCCTATGTGAGAAAAATAGGTAAGGAGCTTTATGAATTGGCGGCATATATGGGTAAGGATATCATCCTTATTTCCGATATGTACCTTGAAAAGGAAACGGTGGAACGCATATTGAGGGATAACGGATATACTAAGCACAAATCTCTTTATCTCTCTTCGGACTGCCGGAAGCTTAAGGCGACCGGAAGACTCTTTGATGCGGCGCTAAAAGACGAAAAAGACCTGTCCCCCGAAAATATTCTCCACATAGGGGACAACTGGGAATCGGATTATAATGTTCCCAGGTCCAGAAACATGAAGGCGTGCTTTCTTCCGAAAACTAAGGATATTTTGTTCAATACGCTGGGAGACAGATATACGGGCAATTCGGTAGGCTATGCCGTAGATAACAGAAATTCCGTCATAGATCTTACCGTTCACCTGAAAAAGCTTCCGGTGCGCTGTTTATATGAGATAGCTGCCAATGAAATGTTTGACGATCCGTTCTGTCCTTTTAAAACGGATTCGGATTATAACTGCGATCCGTATTTTATGGGCGCTTTTCCTGTGGGAATGCATATGTTCGGTATAGCGGTGTGGATGCTGGAGCATTCGGAGAAAAAGGGTTATAAAAAGATACACTTTACCTCACGTGACGGATTTTACCTTAAAAAAATATACGATATGCTCCGGGAAAAATGTTATCCCGATGCTCCCGAATCGAATTATGTCCATGTAAGCCGCAAGTCCATGATCCCCTTTGAAATAGAAAATTATTCGGACATTCTGGGAATAATCGACAGCATATCGTGGAGCAAGCAGTCGCCCATGAGCATACTTGACACTTATCGTTCTGTTATTAAGCCTCTTGATGAAGCGGCATTGTCCGAGTATAAATCTCAGGGGGTGAGTATGTGGGATAATTTTTCCAGCGTGGAAGAATGCATATTCTTTTTAAAGCTGATGAAATCCATTTCATATTCCCCGGAAAAGGCGGAGGAAAGCCGCAGACTGTGCAGCCTTTATTTTAAGTCTAAAATAGACCCCAAAGACGCGATTTTCGACCTTGGCTACAGCGGTAAGCTTCAGGTCGCGGTCATTAAGGCTCTGGGATTTCCCGTGGACGGATACTATGTTCACAATAACGGATTTGAATCCATGCGGCGTGCGGAGGAAGAGAACTTCAATATATATACCTTCTATGATTTTGCTCCCTCCATGTCCGGAATTATAAACGAGTTTATTTTCTCCGATTATCATCCTTCATGCATAGGGTATAAGGATAACGGCAGCGGAGGAGCGGTTCCCGTTTTTGATAAACCCGCTCCGCTTGCCGCTGAAAAATATATACTTGACGAAATATCGAGAGGCGCTTTAAACTACGCTTCTGCTGCTGCGGACTTTTTAAGGGAGCATAAAAGCGTGCTTTATTTTCAGAGTCTGGATACCGGACTTCAGTATGAGAAGCTTCTTATGTCCGATAAATATTCCGACAGGGCATTTTTCAGGTGCTGTCGCCTGGAGGATCAGTATTTCGGTGACAAAAATGAAATAAATATGCTTAACCTTTGGGATTGGCAGCTTTCTGACAGAAGAGTGCACGATGTCCTGCCGTCTGTATCCGTGTATAACGGCAGTTCGGATATATATCAGGACGGTGTATTCATGAACTTCTACAATAAGGTGAACAGATGGTTTCCCAAGGGAAGCAGAAAAAGAGAACGCATGAAAAAGGTCGCTTCGGTGTTTTTTCACAAAAAAAAGAGCTGATCCCCGATAAGCGGCATCCGATTTGATTGAGTATACCGGTTGATAACCTGTCCTCATATGGTCTTAAACCGCTTTCCGGTTGTAAAAACATAATTGTTTTTCATTATTTATGCGAATGAAAGGGAGAATTATGAAAATAGACGCTCTTTTGAAATCCGATTGTACGGGCTGTTCCGCCTGTTATAACATCTGTCCCGCAGGTGCGGTAGAGATGAAATTTGACGGGGAAGGCTTTCTGTTTCCTGTTATAAACGGATCCTGCATTAATTGCGGCAGATGTGCGGAGATCTGTCCCTCGATGACAAAAAAGCCTCATCTGCATAATACGCCGGAATGCTTTGCCGTATGGGCGAAGCCGCTCTTTAGGGAAAAGGGAAGCAGCGGCGGTGTTTTTGCCTGCGTAGCCGAACACATTCTTGACATGGGCGGAACCGTTTACGGACCGGCGTTTGAAAAAGGCTTCCATAAGCTGAGATTTGTTGGTATAACCGAGAAAAAGGATCTTCCGAGGCTTTATAAATCCAAGTATGTCCAGAGCGAGGTCGGAGGAGTATATTCCGAAATAAAGGATAAGCTTGATGACGGTGAAACGGTATTGTTCAGCGGCTGCCCGTGCCAGGCGGACGGTTTGAAGGCCTACCTTAAAAGGGATTACGATAGTCTGTATACCGTTGATATCCTGTGTCACGGCGTGCCCTCGCCCCTTGCCTACAATAGGTTTCTTGATGAGGTATCCGGCGGAAAAGAAATAGTGTCCATAGACTTTCGCGATAAAAAATACGGTTGGGGAACTTTGATAAATGTTACGTTTGCCGATGGCTCCGTTCATTATGATCGTCATAATGAAATGTATTTTAAAGCCTTTTTGTCAGGTATGTCCATGCGTGAATCCTGCTTCGGCTGCCAGTATTCCCGGCCGTCCAGGGTCGGTGATATGACCTTGGGCGATTTTTGGGGAGTGGATAAATACAACGGCGGATGGAATGACGGAAAAGGCACCTCTCTGGTGCTTTGTAATTCCCGTAAGGGTCTTGAGCTGTTTGAAAGCGTGGCCGATAATATTGAACGAAAAGAACGGATTCCTTATGAAACGGTGATTGAAATTTCAACCAAAGCTAATGCAGCTTTGGTTCGTCCGACATACGGACCGGAGATGAGAAAATGCTTTTTTAAGCATATTGAAAAGGGAGATTCATTTTCGAAATCGCTGCGCTATGCGGAAAAATCTATTATGGATGTAGGTATTCTCGGCTGGTGGATAGAAACTCCTTGGTCAAATTACGGTTCGACGCTGACCTGCTATGCACTGTACAGGTATTTATCGGACGAGGGGTATTCCGTGACCTTTGTTTCTCCTCCGGGATTTAACCGAAAGGGTGCGGGAAAGTTTAATCTTGAAAATGAATACCGCATGACCATGAAGTATTCAATGGAACAGATGTCCGAGAATAATAAATATATCGATGCCTTTATAGTCGGTTCCGATGTTTTATGGTACTACGACGCTTTTATAAAAGCCGGGTACACCTTTCTTCTGGATTTTGTAAGCGATGACAAAAAGAAGATATCCTATTCTACCTCCTTCGGAAATACCGCCAGATTTTTCCCAAAGGAGGAAATGGAAAAGGCGAGGAATCTTATGTCGCGTTTTGACAGCATAGCTGTAAGGGAGCTTGAAGCCGTCGATATTTGCAGAGACAGATTCGGAGTTCATGCTACCCTTGTATTGGATCCGGTTTTTCTGTGCGGCGTCAATTCTTGGCAAAGGCTGGCTGACAGGGCGAAAGTCCGTACTGAAGAAAAGTTCCTTTTTGCATATATGCTTGATCCTACGGAAGAAAAAGCGAAGGCGATCAGGAGTTTTGCCGAAAAGAAAAATTTAAAAGTGGTTTCGATTACGGATAAACAGTTTAATCCCGAACAGAAGAAGGATATTTTAAAAAATTGCGGAATTATAAGAGATGCGGATGTCAATGATTTTATGTATCATCTGATGAATGCCGAATACATAATAACCGATTCGTATCATGGCTTCTGCTTTTCGCTTGTTTTCCGAAAAGAGTTTGCCGTTCTCATCAATCGCTCCAGAGGCGGTTCAAGGTTTGAGACCCTGATAACCCTGCTTGGGGTGGGCGATCGTAAAATCGAAAGCATATCCGAGCTGACTTCAAACCCGAAAATCAATGAACCCGTAAATTATAAGAAGATATCGCCTGTTATTGAAAGTGAAGCGATGCGCTGCCGCCAATGGCTTAAGGACGCCCTTGAAGAGTGATTTTTAAGGAGGCGGCATGGCGTTTATAATGAAGTAATGCCTTGCCGGGCTGACGGCTGATTAAAATATATATAAATTAAACCGCTGTTGTGCATTTTTTGAACGGCGGTTTTTTTATTTATCATAACCTGTTTAGTATCTGGAAGTATACGGTTGCGCGGCAGGCTTTGCATACTTCGATACGATTTTTCGCAGGCGTACTTGACGTACATCAAGAAAAATCAACGAAGAAATACGCAAAAGCTACAAGCAAGCTGCATGCTGAGAGATGCTAAACAGCCTCTAAGCGAAGGGAAGGGTGAAAAGATATGCCGTGTAAGTAGGGGAGAGCTGCGAAAAGGCTTGCTTATTTTGGATGACCTTTTCCGGTCAGGGTATTAAACGTTTTGCGGACAGAGCTTAAGTTTTTGGCTCTTGCCGGGAAAGCTTCTTTTATATGCTTTAGGCGGATCCGTCGGTTATGCCGGCGGATTTTTATATTTCCGGAGTTTTTTTCGCAGCATTTTCAAAAAAATCAAGCTGTTTAGGCGGCATTTTATATCACATATGATTAATGAAACGGTTGTGCGGTATATTTTTATATGACTTGCTATTCGGTATATCTGTTTATTAGCTAAATTAGCTTAAAGTGCCTTAAGATGGCGATATTCCTTATTATCACGTGTTTTCCGCTTTTTTGCAATGTCAGGATCTGAAAAAAACGGAAAAAATTTCATTGTCATTGATTGACATTTTATGATTTTTAGGATACAATAAATATATGTTTTTGCATTTATTTGACCTCGGTTCTGCGGCGGCTGTTGAATTCGGCATAAGAAACTGAAAATTGTTTTAGTTTCGCATTGTGCCGTAAGAAAAGCAAGCGCCTTTACCGGAATGATAAAATGTTCTCAGATTACGGGATAAACTCTTCCGATTTCCGCTCATTTGAGGTTATTATACCATAAAAAGAGCGCAGCAAAGCGGAGCGATCCCACTGAAACGGAAAAATGTTCTCAAACATCAAAATAAATTCGTCCTCTTTACTTCGTTTGAGGTTATTATAAAGTAATTACATTCTTCTCCCAGCGCAAAAAAGCGCATGTCAGAAAACGCCGGCTGATGATTTTTTCCGCATACCTTAGTATGCGGTGCTGCGGGCATACTTGAAAGGAATATAAAATGGAAAATACGATAAAACTGATCGAAACCGTAAAAAACAGAAATAAGGTTATTTACCGTTATGAGGTGACAGGAGATATAGGAAATTATCTTTTGACATCCAATGAATTTTTTATTGAGTATGCTTTTTCGGTGCAGCAGATACCTGAATCGATTCTTAACGTTCCCTTTGTCTGCAATATACTTCCGCTGGTGTGGATAATGAACGCAAGGCTTGTTATAGAAGAGCTTGACGAAGATTTTATTGAATGCCTTGATCATATAAAAGAAAGCTATACTCTGATGTATCCTGCTTTGCCGTGGAACGGCGCGCTGGATATAAATAAGTGCGTAAAAACCTTAAACGATAAGGAACAGCTTAAAAGTCTTCTGTTCTTTTCGGGAGGAGTGGATTCTCTGTCCACTCTTATAAGCGTTCTTAGCGAAAAGCCTTTGCTTGTTACATTGTGGGGAAGCGATATTTTTTTCTCCGATGAAGAAGGCTGGAAAAATGTTGATAAGCAAAACTCTGTAACCTCAAATACTTTTGGATTGCCATATACCACGATAAAGAGTTCGTTCAGAAGAATGCTTAATTACGAAAGACTGAACGCTGATTTTGCAAAACCCAATCACGAAAATTGGTGGCATGGTTTTCAGCATGGTATTGCCATAATTTCTCATGCCGCTCCCATAGCCTTTTATTACGGGATAAACCGGATTTATTTATCTGCTACTGCGTCTGCCAAAAGCTCCGAGGATTATGTATGCGCCTCTACCCCGATAATAGATAATTATATGAGATTCTGCGGTTGTCGTGCTCTGCATGAGGGCTTTGAAGATTCAAGGGACGATAAGGTAAACAAAATATGTGAATTTTCGAAAAAGCACGATAAAAAAATAAATATGCGGGTATGCTGGGAAACAAGAACAGGCTTTAACTGCTGCAAATGCGAAAAATGCATCAGAACCATATTGGAAATTCTTGCGGCAGGATATGATCCCAATGACTACGGCTTCGATCTTGATGAAAACGGATACGATGAGATT
The DNA here is from genome assembly GCA_910579265.1 of uncultured Ruminiclostridium sp. Taxonomy (GTDB): domain Bacteria; phylum Bacillota; class Clostridia; order Oscillospirales; family Ruminococcaceae; genus Ruminiclostridium_E. The sequence goes on from CAJTTE010000034.1 coordinate 7,758, forward strand.
GTTGAGATCATAAAGGAAAATAAAATAATCATACCGAAAATATTTTGGAGCGGCTCAATAAACAGACTTTGTTTTAATAAAGAGCTTCAGCAGAGCAATTCTTTAGCAGCTTATGTTGTCGAAAGATTCGGGGATGAGTTCGGCGAGAAATATAAAAAGCCTTTTATACCGACCCGTATATCTGTAGCATGTCATTGTGAAAGCGCTGCGCCTTCTGATACGTTAAAGGATGAGCTGAAAGACCGTCCCCTGATTTTCAGAAACAAGCCGGATAACAGCAGCTTTGGGCGTGCCGTATCCTCTTTAGGCATGAATACCGGAAATATGGTATTTCTTGAGTCAATAAAGAAAAACCTTGGCGTGGCGGAAATACCCTTTGCCGAATATATGCGCCGCCAGGATGAGCTAAGGAACAATCCTGTTGTTACTACCGATCTTATCTGGATAACCGCAAACGGAAATTATGATTTTCTGATAAATCAGATGGAATCGATGAAATATCAGAAAATGGTTCCTTTGGGTGTCGGGATCCAGGCCGGCTCAATGGACAGCGATTTTAAACTTAACGCTTCCGCGCTTAAAATGCTGAATATGATGCAGGAGAGAAGCACTCTTGGGGTACGCGGGGAATTTACCGCAAGGATATTGGAGAAAAACGGAATAAATAACCTGCAAATAATAGGCTGCCCTTCTCTGTATTTTTGGGGATCAAAGGATTTTGTTTTTGAAAAGCCCGATAAAACACCTGCGAAGGTAGTAGTTAATTTCCGCACTATATACGGAGAACTGAACAGAAGCGAAAAGCATTTTCTCACATATTGTGCGAATCGCGGTTTTTCATTTCTGGAACAGACGCAGCAAATGCTGCGCTTGGAAAACGTAAAGGATTCAAGATATTTTGATTATGTCGGCGGATGGCTTAGCAGGAATACAAGCATGTTCTTTGACGTAGAACGCTGGAGCGCATTTGTTAAAGATTTTGATTTCAGTATGGGAGGACGGTTCCACGGTAATGTGATAGCACTTTGGAACAAAGTTCCCGCACTGTTTATTTCTCCCGATGCACGTACTGAAGAAATGCTTCGTTATCTGGCTCTCCCGTTTATAAAGACCAATGCGTTCGACGATACGAAACCTCTGTCCTACTATTACGAAATGGCGGATTACAGTAGGTTTAATGCCGAATATAAAGAGAAATACGAATCCTTCTCCAGCTTTATCGAAAAAAGCGGACTCGGCGTCTGGGGCGGCTCAAGATAATTATTTATACGAAGTGATGGTCGTATAAAGTCAGATATGTTTTTATCGTAGGATCCTTCTGATAAAAGTTTTTTAATTGGGCATTGTCTTGTGCTCTTTCGGTAAACATGTCATATTTCATGTTTTTGTTGTGTAGATTTGTTTTATATCCTTAAAATCCCGGAGGGAATAGACATGGTTAATGTGAAATACAGGTTGTATGCTTTTGTTTATTAAAAGAGCGCTCCGGAGAAAAGTAGTCAAAACCGGAATCGATTTTGATAAATCTACATTAAAAATATATGCCGTCCGAAACAGATAAAATAACGGACGGCATATTTATACATGTCTCCTATTGACAAAATCCGGGAAAACCTATATATTATTAATATGGAATATTGGGGTAAACTGAAAAGCCGCAAAAAGCAGGGTTTTTACTGACTGCGGAAGCTTTGTGCATAAAAGGGTTCCGGTATTTATCTCAAAGAGATAACTGCCGGATACCATCGTATTTCTCCGCTTTTTTAAACTCTCCATGCTTTTCAGCGTTAATGTACATTTTGTTTTTTTCAGATATGCCGTAGATTGAATGCTTCGGGCGTATCCGAAAATCTGAATATGGTGATCTGTATCCGAAATGGTACATATTCGATCCTGCGGCGTTTACTTCTGTTATTTGTAATTTACGGATCGGTCTTTTATTTAAACTCTGCGGCTTATATAAAAACCGAAGGCGGCATTTCTCCTTTTTTATTGCTTTACTTAAGCTCAATTACCCGGTAAATACCCTCGGATATTTACGAAATTTCGGGTAATTTTGCGGAAGACTTTACGGCAAGGCTTGATTATCTGTGAGCGATCGGTTTATCTGCCGGGTTTTTGGAGTCGCCGTTCTGAATCGGAGGTATAAGCCGTTTTGTGATTGAAGCTTCCGTTTTAAGCTTTTACTTTAACATACGCGTTAATAATGGCTTGTCTCGGTATTGCTCTGTGCATTTGTTTTATGGTCATTCTGAAAAGCTTTATTTTCTCCGCAAATTCATCTGATTGCGGGTGCCTTGTAGGTAAAAAATGCCCGGAATATTACCATATTTCTCCGCTTTTTTCCTTTGAGATCCTCATATACCCGGTGTAATCGCACAAAATTGATTGGTTTCAGATACGTTCTGATATTATTGTAAAATCAAAAGTTGGAGGTCATAATGAAAAAGCAACTTAAAAAAATAACCGCTCTTTTTATTTCATCCGTTCTTTTGCTTTCCGGCTGCTCCTGCGGCGGTCAGGGAACGGATATTACGGATCAGGATCCGACGGCCTCGGTTCCTTCTGAGGCGATAACTTCGGATACATTGACGGAGAGTGACATTACCTCTGCCGGCACTTCCGGGTCGGATCAGACATCCTCAGTGACGTCATCCCCTTCCGATTCCTCAGGTACGGCATTGACGGAGACGGCTCCGCCGCAAAATAATCCTGCCGCACCTCATGATCCTGTGGTTACAACCAAAAAAACCGAAAATGTGCCTCAGACGAATCCGGTAAGCGGTTCCTTCGGTACTAAATGGAATTCCCCGAATACCTGGGAGGAAAACGGAAAGTACTGCGGTTCCTGCGAGCTTACTATCACAAACAATAACGGTACGGCGGTAAGCGGTTGGTCTGCAAAGATAACTGTACCCAATGGGTTTGAGATAACTTCCTCCTGGAACGGAAATTTTTCGATAAACGGAACTACGCTGACAATTTCCAATGTGGAATATAACGCTGATATTGCCGCTGGTTCAAATATAAGCTTCGGCTTTAATTATCGTTCTCCTTCAAAATTTACTCCTCCCGGAAATGTTGTAGTAAACGGAAAACCGTCGTCAAACAACGGCGGAAGCAACGGGGGCAATAACAATAATAACCCGCCTGCGACCTTGGCGCCGCAGCCGGTAAAGCCGCTTCCCGCTCCGGCGGTGATAGGCCTGGTGAAGGATCATGGAAAGCTTTCCGTTAAGGGGACCCAGTTGGTTGACAAATACGGCAAGAATTTCCAGCTTAAAGGCATGAGTACTCACGGATTACAATGGTTTCCGGGATTCGTAAACGAAAGTGCGTTTAAGACCTTGCGTGACGATTGGAATACAAACGTTATCCGTCTCGCAATGTATACTGCCGAAGGCGGATATTGCGAAGGAAATAAGGAAAAGCTGAAGGCGCTTATCGATGACGGGGTACAGGCGGCTACAAAGCTCGGCATGTACGTTATTATTGACTGGCACATTTTGCATGATAACAATCCGCAGATAAATAAAGCAGAAGCAAAGGCCTTTTTTGAGGAAATGTCCTCCAAATACAAGAATTATGATAATGTTCTTTATGAAATATGTAACGAACCTAACGGCGGCGCAGATTGGGACCGTGACATAAAGCCCTACGCCGAGGAAATAATTTCGGTAATAAGAAAAAATTCACCCGATTCGGTAATAATTGTAGGAACTCCGACATGGAGTCAGGATATAGATAAGGCGGCTGCAAATCCTCTTAAAGAAAAGAATGTTCTTTATGCGCTCCATTTCTATGCCGCGACTCATACCGATTGGCTGAGGCAGCGGCTGACTGCTTGCTATAACAAGGGGCTTCCCGTTTTTGTATCCGAATTTGGCTGTTGTGATGCGTCCGGCAACGGAGGCAATGACTTTGGTCAGACAAAACTGTGGCTTGATCTTCTGGATAAATACGGCATTAGCTATATAAACTGGAATCTGGCCAATAAAAACGAATCATCGTCCGCTTTTAAGGAAAGCGCTTCAACAAACGGAAACTGGAGCGCCAATGATCTGTCCCAGTCCGGAGCATGGATGAGAAAATGGTTCAGAGGAGAAGGATAAACTTAAAATTTGTATTAAGGCAATACCGCACAATGACCGCCTGACGGCTTTACATGCGGCTTGCTTGCATATATTCCGTCATCTTAAACAAATTCTCCTTGAAATACGTCAGTATTCCTGCGTGGAATTTATGCAAGCTGACGAAAAATCTGACTGCTTAATTCACACGAAATCATTGTGCGGTGTTGTGCCTTAAAAGAAGCGGTTTTATAATAAAGTATACGGACGACGCTATGCTTTGCATCAGCGTCGCCTTGCTTTTGAAAAAAGCCTCTGCCGAAGGATTGAAGGTAAAATTTTGGTCCGCATTTACAGTTAAAGCCTTAAAATGAAGGGACCGGAAAACCTTTTTTCATTTACATATATCATAAAAAATGTTATGGAAGTTTAAACCGGGCTTTTTCTGATGACGGATCTACTTGGTATTATATATCATTGTAAAAAACGAAAAGGATACCTCTTGCAATTTCTACCAAAAAAGTATATAATATTAAAAGCGGCATAAAAATAAAAATAGCTGTAAAAACGAAAAGGAAGTGACCAGATGCTTGAGCTTGAAAACATAAAGTGGTCTACCCCCGACGGTGATGAGATATTGAAGGGAGTATCGTTTGTGGTTCCCGATAATCGTCTTGTTGCAATAACCGGACCGAACGGGGGCGGAAAAACTACGATAGCTAAGCTTATAGCCGGAATAGAAAAACCCGAGTCGGGAAGGATACTGCTTGACGGAGAGGATATAACCGATGCAAACGTAACGGAACGGGCATTGAAAGGAATAAGCTATGCTTTTCAACAGCCTGTGAGATTTAAAGGGCTTACCGTTCGCGATCTTATAGAGCTTTCCGCAGGCGGAAGACTTTCCGAGGACAGGCTGTGCGGGGTTTTGAGCAAGGTAGGTCTTTGCGCCAGAGAGTATATAGACCGCGAGGTAAGCGGCGCGCTTTCCGGGGGAGAGATAAAACGTATTGAAATAGCCACCGTTCTTGAACGTCCTTCAAGACTTGCCGTATTTGACGAGCCGGAAGCGGGTATAGATCTATGGAGTTTCAGCAGTCTTATTTCGGTATTTGAAGAGCTTAGGAAAAAACAGGACAAAACATTGGTAATAATATCTCATCAGGAAAGGATTTTGTCTGTGGCGGATGAAATAGTTGTAATAAGCGGCGGTAAGGTTAAGGAACACGGAAGCCGTGATAAGGTTCTGCCCTCTCTTCTTGAGGAAGAGGAAAGATGTGACGTTTGTCCTAAGATCAGGTAAAGAAAGGTAACGAAATATGGAGCTTATAACAGAAAAGCTGCTCGGTGCCGTTTCCGATTGGAGCGGAAAATTTGCCGGTGCATACAACATAAGAGAAAACGGTCTTTGTGCGGGGCGTGCTGTAACGGAAAACATAGACATAGTGACTAAAACCGACAAGCCGGGAATTGACATTAAAATTAAACCACATACAAAGAATGAGACCGTATCCATTCCGGCCTGTGTTACTAAAGGTGATGTGGACGATCTTGTTTATAACGATTTCTATATAGGCGAAGATGCGGACGTTTTGATAGTAGCAGGCTGCGGTGTACACACCGACACACATGAAACTGCAAGACATAACGGCATACATCGTTTTTTCCTGGGGAAAAATTCTCATGTTGTATATCGGGAAAAGCATATAGGTACGGGGGACGGTGACGGTAACCGCACGATCGATCCCGTTACTGAAGCTTTTCTGGAAGAAGGAGCGGTGCTTGAAATAGAGTCTACCCAGATAAAGGGCGTTGATTCTTCATTCCGTAAAACAAAGGCTGTGATAGAGGAAAACGCGAAACTGATAATCCGTGAAGCAATAATGACCGATAACAAACAGAGGGCGGATACCGAATTTGAGGTGGAGCTTAAAGGTGAAAACTCGGGAGCGGATTTAATTTCCCGCTCTGTTGCAAAGGGCTGCTCGGTTCAGAATTACCGTTCAAAAATAATAGGAAACGCGCCATGCACGGGACATTCCGAGTGTGATGCCATAATAGCGGATAATGCAACGGTAAACGCCGCGCCGGAGTTGACTGCCGCTCATCCTGACGCCCAGCTTATACATGAAGCTGCGATAGGTAAAATAGCGGGAGAACAAATACTTAAGCTTCGGACATTAGGACTCACCGAGGAGGAAGCTGAGAAAAAGATTATTGAAGGCTTCCTCAAATAAAGATCATAGTTGCGGTCTGAAATTGATTCCTGAGTATTTTCAGAAAAAACCGCAAGCTTAGAACCCCGTAGAAAACAAATGCGAAAATAACTCCTTTTTCAGCAGCGTTTCTGAAAGCCGATTTATCTAAATAAGAAATATCCCGCAAGGAAGCGGTAAAGCGGCCGCCCAAAGCTCGGCAAGGATGCCGAGCCACAAAAGCGGACGCTTATGCACCGCCCCAATGCTTCGCATTGGTTCTATCCGAGCCCCGTAAGCGATGCTCCGCATCGCTCACGGAACTCGATTGCGGATATTTCGTGCTTTAAGTAAAGAACTGCAAATATACACCCTCTTTCAGAAAGAACTGCAAAAATAACCCCACCCTCAAAACCAACTGCTAAAATCCTCCCACACCCCCTCGTCACCAATATAGTATCATATTCAGATACAAATGTCAATACAATATATCTAAATTTTACACTTTGCACAACAATCCCTCCAAAAAATCGAAAAATAAGATACCAACACCCCGAAAAAATCCCCTCAACCCCCATCCACAACCCCATTACCCCGCCTTGTTAAAAATCACAATACCCCATATCCTGCTATTCCTACCCTTACCGCTATCTTACTTTTCTACTTCTCATATTTTTTTATTTCCCCATTTCCTTTTTATCTAACTCTTCTTTCTACTACTGCTTATCTTCTCTCAATACTACTATTTTCCTATCCCTTCTTAACTTTTATTTTTCTCCTTCTCTTCATTCACTTTTTCTCCTTACTTCCTTCTCCTTTATCTCCCGCTTCTACACCGCAGCAGCCCACAAGGTATTGATAAAATCCTCTTAAA
>CAJTTE010000035.1 GCA_910579265.1 uncultured Ruminiclostridium sp.
GTTGAATTTTTAAAAAATTTTGTCCAATATCATTGACAAACCTACATTTTTAAAATTTTTTTCATTTACAGAAGACCGACAAAATAAAATATAAGTCCGATATAATAAATCGATCGGAAATAAAAAGCAAGGTAATAATTGTCAATAAGGAAAATATCAAACGTTGATCCGGTGTTGATCCGTTATTATTATAAATAAATATCGCATATGCTTCTTAAATGCTCCCGGTTTTCAGCAGCAAGCACGCTGCTTCACGCTGCATATTTTAATAAATTTAAAACCTATCTTTTTGCAATAAACCACTAAAGTGATGAAATATAGTCTTTTTTAATACAAATCACCATTGGATGGGTTATCCAAAAGCTTTCCGCTTTCTGAAAATCTTGATCCATGACATGCACAGTCCCAGCTATGCTCAACACTGTTCCATTTAAGTCTGCATCCCATATGAGGACAACGTTTTCTACTGAATCCTATAAGATTTATAACCGCTTCTCCTGCATTTATAAAAAGCTGAGGCTTTAGCATCATTCTTGAAGGCGAAAACAATTTTTGGTATTTATTATCCACCCCCGCTACTATATCCGCAAGTATCAAGGCAGCGGCCATTGACGATGTCATTCCCCATTTATTGAAACCCGTTGCAGTATAAATATCCCTTGATCCCTTTGAATATCTTCCTATATAAGGAATTCCGTCCAGGGTCATACAATCCTGTGCAGACCAGAAAAATTCTTCAACTGCATCGGGATAATATTTCTCGGCAAATTTTCTAAGCTCTTCCCAATTCCCGCCCTTTTTCCCGGTCCTGTGTCCTCCGCCTCCCAATAAAAGAAGATCCTTGTAATTTCGGAAGGAAAGCCCGTTATTATTGCCGTCAACATACATCCCCTCAATATTCTGAGCATTTTTAAGAGCAATTACATAAGACCTGCTTTGAAACATCTTAAGAAAATACGCCCCGTGCTTGTTAAGAATCGGAAAATGCGTGGCCACGATTATTTTATGTGCTTTGACCGTACCCTTATCTGTAACTGCACACCCTGGCATAAGCTCTCTTACAAAAGTTTTTTCATAAATATTGAGCCCGTTTGCAATTTGTGAAAAAAATTTTGCCGGATTAAACTGAGCCTGATTCGGAAACTTTACGGCACCGGCAACTTTGAACGGTAATTCGGTTTTACTTGTCATAACCGCAGGAAATCCGATTTTTCTGACCGCCGCCGTCTCGGCTTCAAGTCTGTCTCTTCCGCCGGTCAAATAAACAAACGAATCCTTTTCTTCAAAATCACATGGAAAAGCCTTACTAAGTTCACGATAAAATTCAAGCGCTTCACAATTTGCCTCCATGTAAAGTCTCGCGGCTTCCCGTCCCAGCGAACTAAGGATCTTATTAAATATAAGTCCGTGCTGAACAGTTATTTTTGCAGTTGTCAATCCTGTTGTCCCCGATAAAATTCTGTCTCCCTCAAGTATCATATAATCAATATTGCGTTTTTTCAAAAAATAACCGCACAATAATCCCGCCGCGCCTCCGCCTATAATAAGAACGTCTGTTTGTGCATCGCCGTGAAGCTCATTAAAAACAGGCATTTTAACAGTTTTATCCCAAAGTCTTTTCTGGCAGTTTTCCATAATAAATCACCTCGTTCTATCTTTTGCATTTATCCGATAATTATCCGGTTTTTATAAACAAAAAACAAGTATTGACTGCCGGGTATTGAATTTAACCGGAATTTGTGATATAATTTATGTCAAACCGAGAGAGGACGGAGTAGTCAAATGAAACTTAAAACAAGAGAAAAATTGCAAACCGCTATAAAAATCGGTGCTGTAGTACTTGCGCTGGCAATATTTCTCGGTTATATTTTTTCATCATTTATATTTTGACGCCCTTAAGTCGGCATATGTGAAAATTCACTTATGCCAACAATTATAAAAAATTCAGGAGGCATAAAATGTCACAGATTTTAGTTGAAACATCGGCAAGACATGTTCATGTAACAAAGGAAACCCTCGAAATTCTTTTCGGAAAGGATGCACAGCTTACCAAGAAAAAGGATCTGTCTCAACCGGGTCAATTTGCCTGCGAAGAAAGAGTTACTGTTGAAGGACCTAAAAAATCCCTGGCCAACGTATCTATTTTAGGTCCCTGCCGCAGTGCGGACCAGGTTGAACTTTCCGCTACCGACGCCCGTTCGATCGGACTTCCCATCGCTATAAGAGAAAGCGGCGATATTGCCGGGACCCCTGGCTGCAAACTTATCGGTCCCTGCGGCGAAGTAGAGATCAAGGAAGGGGTTATTGTGGCCAAGCGTCATATACACCTTGTTCCCGAAACCGCCGAAAAGCTCGGAGTAAAAAACAAAGACATTGTCTGGGTACGAATTGACACTCCCGAAAGGAAAGCCGTTTTGGGTGATGTTGTAATAAGAGTCAGCGAAAACTTTGCCGACGCTATGCATATCGACACCGATGAATCCAATGCTGTAGGAGCTGCACCCAATCTCTACGGTGAAATTTTAAAATCACTTTAAAAATATTTTTTCGGATCTGAATGAATATTTTATATTGAAAAATAAAAAACGCCTCGGAGCTGTATAGGAAACGTATTCTTGCACACTCCGGGCGTTTTTTTATACAGCTTTAGCGGCAGCCGTTAAATGCCGTGTCAAGCCGATTAATGCCTCACAGACTTTTAACCTGTATTTCGACGTTTTAGGGCGAGTATAAACCACCGTTTTGATTATAAAAAGACATCGTCCGGTTACAAATTGACGGTTATGCTGCTCTGAACTTGCGGCTTTTTATATTTTTTTCGCAGAAGCTCGGCGATTTATTGCTGGATTTATAAATTAAACGATCATTCGGTACATATGAGCTTCGGCAGTTATAAGCCGCTGCTTAAACATGTAAAATAAAAATTTAAATTTTACGGAGGTTTTATAATGAATCGACTGCTGATTGTCGACGGTCATAATCTGTTATTTCAAATGTTTTTCGGTATGCCCTCAAGAATTGTAAATAAAAACGGAAAATGCATTCAAGGAGTTCTCGGATTTGTCGGCGCTCTTTTAAAAATCATTCGCAATACAAAACCCACCCATATTATCGTATTATTTGACGGAGAGCATGAAAACGGTCGTTCATCTCTTGAACCGGATTACAAAGCCAACAGAATCGACTACGGAAAAGTGTCGGAAAAAGATACGCCATTTTCACAATTACCGGATATATGCTTTGCGCTTGATTTCTTATGCATTAATTACGCCGAGACTGTCGTCTGCGAAGCTGATGATATGATAGCAGGATATGCGTACAAATACGGTGATGATATGGAAATCGTTATTGTTTCGCTCGACAGTGACTTTTATCAACTTATAACTGATAACATAACGGTGCTTCGTTACCGCGCAGGCAATATGGTTTTCTGCACTCCCGACTACATAAAAGAAAAATTCGGCATTAATCCTTCACAATATGCGGATTTTAAATCGCTGACAGGCGATGCTTCTGACAATATAAAGGGTGCCGAAAGAGTAGGTCCAAAAACGGCAGCTTTATTGCTTAAAGAATTCGGAACACTCGAAAATATTATCACTAACTCTGAGAAAATAAAAAAACCCTCAATAAAAAATTCCATTACGGAAAGCTCGGAAAAACTGAAAACAAATTATCTTCTTATCAAACTGCATGATTTTTCACCGTTGCCTTTCAGCTTAGATAAGCTTAAATATAATTGTGCCGACATAACCACAAATGAAGTTTTAAGAGAAATAGGTTTAAAATAAGCGAAATGCTTCAACATAACGATAAAAAGCAATAGTCTCTTGTCTCTAAAAATTATCACTCCGTCTGATTTGAATCCTATAACCTATCGATTCATATCCTCTGCTTTATATTATCAGATATGCTATTGACAATGACATTTAGGACTTTCAATCTCATTATCACATATACCAAACTATCATTGTCATTTATTTAATATTTACCATTCTTAATTTTCATTGCTTGCATTTCTGAACCAATTTTCAATTGTACCCCTTTGTGACTTTTATTCAACGATAAAGTCATCCAGATCAACCGACAACGGAAATTTTTTTCAAAATAAAAGCTGCCGCATAATGACAGCGCGGCAGCTTTTTGTTGATTACAGACTTTTCTGTTTTATTTAACATTTACCTTTCCGCTGAGAACATTGACATAATCCTCATAATTTTCTCTCAAAAGTCTCGGAGTATCCAGTTCGTACGGACATCTTGATCTGCACTGACCGCAGTTAAGGCAGTTTTCAATCTGCTTCATATTGTTTTGCCACTGCTCCGAAAGCCACGCCTGCAAGGGGGCTCTTCTCAGCATCAGCGACATTCTTGCACAGTTATTTATCTGTATTCCCACAGGACAGGGCATACAATATCCGCAGCCGCGGCAGAAATTAGAACTAAGCTGCGTTCTGTCCTCGGCTATAATCCTTTGTATTTCTTCATTCATTACAGGAGTTTTGTCCATATAGGAAAGCCACTGCAAAAGCTCGCTTTCCCGCTGGATGCCCCAAATAGGCAAAACGTTATCATACTGACCGATAAAGGAGTAAGCCGCATATGAGTCCGTAATAATTCCTCCTGCTAATGCCTTCATGGCAATAAAGCCCATATTTTTTTCACGGCATTTGTCAGCCAACGCCAATTCTCTTTCAGAAGAAAGATAACTGAACGGAAACTGAAGCGTTTCATAAAGACCTGATTCTATACACTCCTCGGCGACTCCGATTTTATGAGCAGTAATCCCAATATGACGGATAAGGCCCTGCCGCTTGAAATCCTCCATCAGCTCATACATCCCCGTACCGTCACCGGGCTTGTAGCATTGATCTGCACAATGAAACTGATAAATATCTATGTAGTCGGTCTTGAGCATCTCAAGAGATGTTTCCAGCTGACTTTTCATTTGCTCTGGATTCTGTGACATCGTCTTAGTGGCAATAAATATATTATTTCTTACATCCGACAAGGCAAGACCGATTTTTTTCTCACTGTCGGAATACGCCCTGGCCGTATCAAAAAAAGTGATCCCACCTTCATATGCTTTTCTTAAAATATGTATGGATATATCAATTTCATCCCTTTGAATGGGCAATGCTCCGAAGGCATTTTGAGGTGTTACAATGCCTGTTGAACCAAGCGTTAATGTTTTCATTTTTATTCCGCCTTATCTTTTTTTAAATTGTAGCATATAATGCGAAATGAGTCAACCTTTCGAAACAAACGGTCTGTTGGAAAATCATAAAGACGGATATGTTATTGACCGGAGAATTACTTCCTGCTCTTTCCGATATCTAAGGCATTTACATAATGGAAAAGCAAAGTAAATGCTTTCGTTAAAACGATACAATGTTTTTAAACATCCGAATAGATCCTTATTCTTTTATCAATCTGTGGTTATATACCATAGGAAAAGTGATCAAAGCGGAGCGATTTCCCTGAATCGTCAAAATGTTCTCAGACATCAAAATCAATTCTTCCTCTTCCCCCAGTCTGAGGTTATTATACCATATCGGATATTATTATTTTTCTAATATTTTTTATTTTACCGAATAATCCGGTGTTTTTTTGTGCTAAAGCTACAAAAAAACAGGCTGTCTTTTTGACAGCCTGTTTTTTAAAAATGGCTTACTTAACCTTTGCAACAGCTTCCTTAAGAGCCTTGCCTGCCTTAAATGCAGGAACCTTAGCAGCAGGAATCTTAATCTTCTTTTTAGTCTGAGGGTTGATGCCTGTTCTGGCTGCACGAGCTCTTACTTCAAAAGTACCGAAACCTACAAGAGCAACCTTATCGCCCTTCTTTAACGCATCGGTAATGCTCTCGAGAACAGCTGCAAGAGCAGCTTCGGAATCCTTCTTGGTAAATTCGGTCTTTTCAGCAATAGCTGATACAAGTTCTGCCTTAGTCATTTTAAAATCCTCCGTAAAACGTAATATATTTGCATTATAACGGCTTTTCACGATTTTGTCAATGAGTACTTGTAAAAAAATTTAGAAAAATAGCATTTTTTTACAGATTGCACAACTTTGACAGCTCTAAATCGTCATAAAGTAATATCTGATATAGTTCCTCCCACCAATTTTATCAGTTCGGACGCTTTGATTTCAATCTGCAACCCGATCCTTCCCCCGCTTACAAAAATTTTTTCAAAATTGTTGCATTCACAAGCAAAAACAGTTTTATACTGCTTTTTCATTCCTATCGGTGAACAACCGCCGCGCACATAACCGGTTATTTTGTTTATATCCTTAACAGGTATCATTTCAACAGATTTTTCCGACACTGACTTGGCGGCTTTTTTTAAATTAAGCTCTTTTAAAACAGGAACTACAAACACAAAATAATTATTTCCGCCCTTTGTCACCAAAGTTTTAAAAACCGTGTCCGGATCCTGACCCAAAAGCTTTGCTACCGTTTCTCCGTCAGGAGGCACCTTTCCGTGAGAATAACTATATGGGGTGTATTCTATCTTATTTTGTTCAAGTATGCGCATTGCGTTTGTTTTTGATTCGGACATTTTGTATAGATCCCTTTCCTCAATATGAATAAATATATTTAATTTTGCATCATCATAAATCATCTGTCATTGCCGATCGAATAAATCAAGAACGGTTGCTGTTTAAAACACATATGCCGCAACGGTATAATTACATCGGACGATATTTATAACCACGCCGCCCCACATTTGATAACATTTAATGCAAAATCCTTGCAAAACTTAAAAAAATATGTTAAAATTATATAAATCTTGATTTTATGATTTAGGACCTCGGTTTTTTAAAAAACATAAATCTTTTTACCCAAAGGAGCGTTAGAAAAATGGAAATACAGCGTTCAGGCGAAGATTATTTGGAAACTATATATATTCTTCATCAGCGTACAGGCTACGTGCGTTCTATTGATATCGCCACCGAAATGAACTACTCAAAACCAAGCGTCAGCAAAGGAATGAGCATTTTAAAGGAACTCGGATACATAATAATGGCTCCGGACGGGCAGATAAAACTGACCAAAGCAGGAGAAAAGCGGGCAAAAGAAGTATACTCCCGTCATCTTCTTATCCGTGAGTTTTTTGTAAAAAAGCTTAAGGTAAATCCAACCACGGCAGAAATAGACGCATGCAAGGTGGAGCATGTTATAAGCGAAGAAACATACTTAAGATTGCGTGAATTTATGGGTGAATGTCTTTCTGACGAATCCGGTCTGACATAAGAATAAAAACGCTTGAATCAGATATTATCACAAAACAGATCTCTTAAATGTGGTTATGCTTTTCTCTATTATTCGGTTAGCTCTTTAATGACATTTAAATTAAACTAATAAGCCTTATTTGAAATTATTTATCTTCAGCAATGTCATAATCACTGTAAAACAAAGTATCAATTATAGGATATCGTTATAAATCAATGTTTTCCAATCAATTTCCTTTGTTGTGACATTGCAGTTTGCTTTGTTCATATATACCGACATAATATAATCAGCGTTTTCAAAAAAGCTAAAATGAAGCTTGGTTGTATCAACGTTGCGAAAGCCCTTGGTAAATCCTGATCCTGTCATTTTAACCGCGCTTTCCTTTTTGCACCATATTTGCCTTAAAAAAAGCTGCTTATCTTCAGATAGCTCAAAGCTCTTTAATTCATCGATTGAACATATTCTTGCAGCAAGATTTTCGTTTATTTTACGACTATCCATAAGGTCAAGTCCGATTTCATATTCGCAAACCGCCGCACCCACTGCTGTTTTACAATGACTCATACTGAAAAATAAATCTTGCTTTGAAAAAAAAGGTTTACCCTGTTTACCGTATGTAAAGGGAGCAGTGTCTGTTGCCGCAAATTCCTTTTCTAAAAGTAATTGAAGCAGTAAATAAGAAAAAGCTCCGTTTATTTTTTCCGGAGTTATTTTTTTTTCAACATATTCCCTCCGCCATAAAGGAAGCATTGACAGCGCCTTTTCCAAAGCGCCGTCATCTATCCCTTCGGTAGTAGCTGCGTAAACAACCGCATTTTTCATTTGCAAATTACCTTTCCGTTCAATAGCCGACAAGTATTTTTAAAAACAAATTGAATAATACTGATCAGATATCAACAGCAACGTCAAAATCAGATATCGTCATGCAAAAAGTTTACAAAGAAATTAAAGTCCGGACGATAGCTTTTCTAAGTCTCCGATAACAAATCCGCTGCTTTGCCAATACCGAATAACGTCTTCAAGACAATCAGAATTAGCTTTTGAAATAGCATGGAGCAAATAAATTCCTCCGCAATGTGAAGATGAAGTTATAGTCTCATATGCCTGATCGGCCGAAGGTTGTTTATCTGCGTTCCAATCCTGATATGCGAAACTCCAAAAAACGCTGGTGTATCCCATATCTTGAAGCTGACTCATAGTTTTTTCACTGAATTCTCCCATAGGAAAGCGAAATAAGCTCATTTCATAGCCGAATTGCTCTTTAACATATTCATGAAGCATCATTACTTCATACACTACCTCAGACTCGCTGCATTTTGGAAAACTTGGATGGGAATAACTGTGATTACCGACCGTATGACCCTCTGATATCATACGTTCAACAAGCTCCGGGGAGGTTTTACAGTAATCATAGGTCACAAAAAATGCGGCCTTTACTCCGGTTGCTTTAAGGGTATCCAGGATTTCATTTGTATAACCGTTTTCATAGCCCTCGTCAAAAGTAAGATATATGGTGTCATTCTCAGATGCGTCAATAAAAAGAGACGAGTATTTGCCGTATTTTTTCTGTGCGTTTACGGCATCGAGCGGACGGCCCAAATTGTCTTTGTTTTTTCCGAGACCCCAGCCTATAAGCGTATTGTCATTTTCGAAGGTAACTGCTATTCGTGCTGCCTGAACATCTGCGGTCTGAATTTCACCGAGCCCGGATTCATCGCCTTGTATATCGTCAGAAGTATTATAGCTGTTATCTGAGGCCTCTGTATATTGTGTTTCTGACGTTCCCGTCCCCATGTTATTATCCTCGGTTCTCTCACTGCATCCTGTCACCATCAGGCTGCTTAAAGAAAGAATTGAAATCAACACATATTTTGTTTTCATAATACCGGTTCCTTTCAGCATATCATTTGATTTTATTTTGCTGAAAAAAACTCCTGTTATTCAACATAAAATATGTAAAAATATTTACCTGTTTCCTTTTTTAACCAGGGCGATCCGATATACCAATACAGCTTGTTTTACCTCAATATTGTCCTTTGCCTTTAAAATATAAAAAATAATAACCTTTTATATTTGCAGATCTATTATTTCCGTAAAAATAAAATAAAAACGACCGAATCGTCGGATATCCGACGACAACAGCCGTTTCTCAAAACTACTCCTCTTCTCCCAGATAACTTCTTACCAATGATTGAAGCAGTTCATCCCTGTCGATATGTCTTATAAGACTGCGGGCATTCTTATATGTTGTAATGTAAGTCGGATCTTCCGAAAGAATATATCCTACAAGTTGATTTATCGGGTTGTATCCCTTTTCCTTTAAAGCCTCATAAACGGTGCAAAGTATTTCTTTCATTTCGGATTCACGCTCATCACGAACTGAAAAAGTCATTGTTTTTTCGTGCATTATGATTTCCTCCTGATTGATTGTATAAATATCCCGAGTCCAGCCGTTAAAATAACAGCATATACAGGATACATGCGGCATTTCATCATTCCGTTTTAAAACAATATTTTATTACATTATACACTATAATTGTCCCGGATACAACCCCCCTTTTTATTTTTTTTAATTTCTCTATGTTGCATGGTTACAAAATACATCCGTTTTTTTAGGAAATATCACTATTGCTTTTATTCTCACATACTGATATAATTAAAATGAAATAGTCTATTCGGAGGTACATATGGCACCAGCTAAAAATAACACCAGTAACGCCGGTACAGATTCCACAGGCGGTTTCAAAACCGTTGCTTTCGGTTTTGACAAAAATGATGTAACCATGTACATCGCTTCGCTCAGAAAAAAAATGAAATCCATGGAGGAAGAGTTTGAACAAAAACTTACACAGGCACTTGAAAATCCTACCGCATCAAATGACGCCTTAAAGCATGAACGTGATGTGATACGCGCCGAAATGGAAAGAGCCTGGGGCGATAAGCTTAAAGAACGTAATTCCATACTGAAGCAGCAACAAAGACAGATCAACGAGCTGGAAGAAAAAGTAAGCGAAAACGAAAAAGTCATAGAAGCACTTAAAGCACAGCTTTCCGCCGCCACATCGGAAAACAGCGATGACGGTGTAATGAATGCCCGCGCTGCAAAAGCCTATGTTCAGTTCACATCTGAACTGAGATCGATTTCGAGCATAGTACAAAAAACTTTACAAAATATAGAAATGACATGGAAGGGCGAATTTGAGGAAGAAACAGAAAATTCTTTCCCCGAAAACTCTCAGGCGCCTGACGAAATTAATGAAATTTTAATACAGAATCAATCCGTTAGCAACAGCGATCCTGTAAATCCCGCACAGACAATTTCCAACGAAAAAGCTTCAAAAAAGAAAAGCAGAGCTTCTGAAAAAGCTGCGGAGCCACAGGATAAAACTTCACATGCTTCGGCTCAAAAAGCTCCTGAGCCTATCTTTTTTGACGATATGGAGGATGACCCTCTTAAGGATATCATTGCCGATATTTCCGCGGAATCACCAAAGCCTGCTGTCTCCTTAAACGCTTCCGCTATGGACGAAACCGATTTGTATCAGCCTGGCACCCAATCTGAAGCATCCAATTCTGAAGAAGGTCAAAAGGATGTTGATAATGAATCTGCAATCGGCGGATATGACAATTTTTCAAGCGATGATGACTTGAGTGATCTTCTTGCTGAATCCGGACCTGCCGTATATACATCCGGAGCTTCATCCAATATAAGTGAAGACGATGATTTAAGCGCATTGCTTGCTGAAGATACGATCGATACTGATAAAAGAGCCGATTCTGACAAAAATGAAGATAAAGACGATATTTCGGATCTGATTGCCGAAGACTTTAGCGGCAACGATTTTGATGAAGATTTCATTATTTCCGAAGAAGACACAAAAACCATAAAAGGCGACGATCTGGACGCCGGACTTCTTTCCGATATTGTAATAAATCCCGGGAACGAACAAAACGGCGATCTTAACCAAATGCTTAAAGAAAAAGAAGAAAACGAATTTGCGGAATTCGGAGATCTTTTCATTGCGCCGGCTGACGAAGAAGATTCGATCGGATTTGACATTCATACCGATACGTCTTCAATGGAATATGAAGTTTCAGAATCATCCGAAAAAAGTTCAACCCAAAACAATGATAAAAAAGAGGATGACCTATTTGATTTTTCTTTTCTTGCCGCTGATTCCGACGATGAAGACGATATGAGCACCGATGCATCTTTTCCCGGAATGCTGTGAGTTAAAAACACAGTAAAAATCGATTTCCGGATGCATTTTCAATAAGGAGTATACCAATAAATGAAAATTGACATCTCAAAACTCGCTGAGCTCACTGAATTGTTAAAAGCCGGCGATAAGGTTGAGCTTAGCGGTTGGATATACACAGGGCGAGATGCTGCCCATAAAAGATTTGCTCAACTTATATCCGAAAATAAGGATCTGCCCTTCCCTGTCAAAAACTCGGTTATATATTATGCCGGCCCTACGGGAACAAAGGAAGGCATGGTCATAGGTTCTTGCGGTCCCACTACCTCCGGAAGAATGGATCCGTATACTCCCGATCTTCTTGATATGGGTTTAAAGGGAATAATCGGAAAAGGAGAAAGAAATAGTAAGGTAGTTGAAGCAATTACAAAAAATAAGGCGGTTTATTTTTGTGCAATAGGCGGTGCCGGAGCATTAGCATGTAAATGTATAAAAAAATGTGAGATCATCGCATTTGAAGATCTCGGATGTGAAAGTGTCAAAAAACTTTATATAGAAGACTTTCCTTTAATCGTTGCTATAGACTGCCACGGCGGCAATATATTTAAAAGCGGCCGCCCAATATATTCAAAACAACAATATATAGACAATAATACATAGTTTTTCAGGTATATTTTGTGATAATTGTAACAAACTTTCAGAAGTTTTCTTTTTTTTGTTGACTTATATACGCTTTTAATGTTATAATTCAGTTAATCGAGGGGAAGCGGAATGACCGATGAACAACTTTTGGCTAAAGCCTTTCATGCGGAAAAAAACGGCATAATGTCCGAAAAGAACAAATATACCGCTTTACTTATTTCCAAATATATTCCTTTAATAAAAGCTAAAGCCAATTGCTTCAGAAACCGATGTGTTGAAGCTGACGATTTGATTTCCGAAGGATTTCTTGGATTACTCAGCGCTATTCGATCTTATAATCCTGAAAAAGGGTCTTTTTCCGCTTTAGCGTCTGTCTGTATTTCAAATAAGATGAAGTCGGCTGTAACAAAAGGATCCGATACTTTTTTAAAAATGTCTCTCGATGAATCCGCTATTGAAGAAATAAGCGACGGAAATCCCAATACAGAGGATTTGATAATATTGAAAGAGCAAAACAACGAAATGCTGAAACAGGTAGATGAGCTTCTTTCCGAACGTGAGCGTGAAGTGTTTTATCTTTATTTGTCAGCATACAGCTATAACCAGATTGCCGAGAAACTGAATATATCTCCTAAATCTGTTGATAATGCAATTACAAGAGCCAAAGCAAAATTAAGGAACTGTTTTAAAAATACGGAGCTTTAACGCTCCTTTATATGACCGGGTAGCTTAAGTCAAGAGCGTTGTTTATCAAAGGTGTCGGTTCGAATCCGTCCGAGGTCGGAAAAATATTAAGCGAGGTAAATCAAAATGTACGAAGACAAAACACTTGTTTGCAAGGACTGCGGAGCTGAATTTGTATTCACAGCCGGTGAGCAGGAATTTTATGCTGAAAAAGGTTTCGTAAACGAACCTCAGCGCTGCAAAGCTTGCCGTGATGCAAGAAAGAGTGCCGGAAGATCTAAGGAAATGTTTACGGCTACTTGCGCTGCTTGCGGTGGAGAAGCAAAAATTCCTTTCCAGCCCCGTGACGACAGACCCGTATATTGCAGCGAGTGCTTCGCCAAGCAGAAGGGCGAATAATTTTAAATTTTCTTTTGTGCGATTTTATAATCGCCTGCGCCCTGTCCATATCCTTTTTTGATTTGATATGTATCCGCTCAAAAGTGCGGTTTAGGGGTAATGAAATTTTTTACTATTCAAAAAATAACAGTCCGGTTGATATACAACCGGACTGTTATTTTTGTGTATTCAGCGCGAAAACTACCGGCTGAGCCGGTGGAATAAAAAGCTTTAGCAAAATAACGACCTCTGATATGGTATAATAACCTCAAACGAAGTAAAGAGGAAGAATTTATTTTAATGTTTGA
>CAJTTE010000036.1 GCA_910579265.1 uncultured Ruminiclostridium sp.
TTTCTCCTGTGGAATTTTTAAAAAATTTTGTCCAATATCATTGACAAACCTACAAATTTATCATTTTTACTGTTGATTTTTTGGTTGTTTTGCTGTACAATAGTAGAAAAATCCGGAGAAAATCATATGAAAATTTTGGCGATAGAATCATCCTGTGATGAAACGGCTTGTGCTGTGGTAGAAAATGGGAGAAAAATAATATCAAGCATAGTAGCCACACAGATAGACGAACACAAGCTATATGGAGGAGTTGTTCCAGAAATAGCTTCCAGAAGGCATTGTGAAAATATAACAGCCGTGTGTGACGAGGCGCTTACAAAGGCTGGATTAACACTAAGAGAATGTGACGCAATAGCCGTAACATATGCTCCCGGGCTTATAGGCGCTCTTCTGGTAGGTGTAAATTTCGCAAAAAGCCTTGCTTTGGCATCAGGAAAGCCGCTTATTCCCGTGCATCATATAAAGGGACATATAGCCGCTAACTATATAGCGCATCCGGAATTAACACCTCCTTATTTATGTCTTGTTGCCAGCGGCGGCCATTCCCATATTATAAAGGTGAATGATTATACCGATTTTGAAACAGTAGGAAGAACGCTTGACGATGCTGCGGGTGAGGCCTTTGACAAGGCGGCTCGCTCCATGGGATTTCCCTATCCCGGCGGGATACATGTTGATAAGGTGGCAAAACAAGGAGATCCCACAAGATATAAGCTTCCCGTTCCCAAAACGGAATGCCCGTATGATTTTAGTTTTTCGGGATTAAAAACCGCAGTAGTAAACCTTGTTCACAATTCTGAACAAAAAGGTGAAAAAATAAATGTAAATGATCTTGCCGCAAGCTTTCAGCAAACCGTCTGCAATATTCTGATTTCTAGGTTTATCAAATCGGCTTCAGACTTCGGGTATAAAACCATTGCTCTGGCCGGGGGGGTAGCCGCAAACAGCGGATTGAGAGAAGCTCTTGCACAACAGGCGCAGACACATGGAATGACTCTTTACATTCCGCCGATATCACTTTGCGGAGATAATGCGGCTATGATAGGAAGTCAGGGTTATTACGAGTATTTAAACGGAAATGTCGCAGATAGCTCGCTTAACGCCGTTGCAAGTCTTAAACTGGGATAAAGAGTAAATAAAGCTTGTATCATAATCAGATCATAAAACGTAAAAGATTTTTTAAGTTCTGCTTCGAATATGTTAAATTAAATCAGGTATATAGTCAGAAAGATCCGCTGTTTGTTTAGCGGATCTTATTGTTATTGCAGCTTTATTTGGTTAAGGGTCATTATATCACAAATTTGAACGTATAGCGGGCCTATTGATATGAAATTAAAAGTATGTATGAGAATTTTATGAATTTTTTATCAATATTTCAAATCGATTTATTTTTTGAAAAAGTATCCCGATATGATTATAAGCATAAAATAACATTATAGGATAGGTCGATTTATAATTGTTTTTGATTATGTCGGCATAGCTTTGCGGGTAATTTCATTTTATAAATAAGGCTGATTTTAATAATAAAATCAACCCGCTTTATCATCATAAAGCAAAAGGTATTTATCGGCTATCTGAAAAGCTGCAAATTGCAGAATTTTTACTGATCTTGGAGGCTTTTCACATCAAAGAATGACTATAGATATCACAAAGGGATAGATATGAAATACCTTCGTAATTTTTCGTTTTTCCTTGGAATCGCCGCGCTTTAGCATAATTGCATAAATTTCATTTGTTTTCAGATATGCCTTAGTTAAACGTTATGGAAAAACAACATTTTTTTAATACGTTTAATGTGATATAGATTTATCACATGTCCACAGAAACGTATAAGCTTATTTGCAAAATTTCCGATAATTTTCTCCAAATATTTATGTATTTTTTATGTGATTTTAGACAAATGGAGTTGCAAAAACAGAAAAAATATGGTAAAATATATTTAAACTGGAATAGTGTGGCTGCTTGAAACATACATTAGGTAGTTGTTTTTTGACATGATTTTTTTAACGGAAGTCTGTATTTTGATTTTGGTTTGTATTTGGTATTTCGATAAACATAATTTGATGTTAATAGATTGTGATTTTGACGGATGGCGGTTTAAAGCTGATTTGCAAGTTTAAATATCTCTTTAAAGCCGTATGATCCAGCTTATATCATAAAGAAAGGAGAAAGCCTTTCATAGGATAATAAAAAAATGAGTGGTCTTGATATCGCATTTAAAGAAACAAAATGTGTTAATATAAGGATTGATCTTACAAGAGATATTCCGATTACTCTTCTTGATAAGTATCATAATTTAAGTAAAAAGGACAGAAGAATGAGTCTGCGTGAAATTATTTATGCAGAAGATTTTCCGGTCCTTGCGGATATTTTCAGCGAAATAGTTTCCGGAAGAGAGACCGCACTTAACGCTCACTGCCGCGTAAGAGTGGGTGAGGATTACAGATGGGTATGTCTTAACTGTTCGTCCCGTAAGGATACTTTTAACCGTTCTCAGTATCTTACGGGAATAATGATGGATGTTTCAGAGTATCTTGACGCTTCGGAGAACGAATTTGCAATCGGGGGCACCGTAAGAAAAAAAAGAGATTTTACTCCCGATACGGCGGTAAATGTTCAGGACGCTTCTCTTACGGAAATATTAGGCGAGGATTATCTCCTTAGGATTCAGCAAGCATTAACCGTTACCCACGGCATTTCTTCAGCGTTTTATGATGGCAGCGGCAAGCTTATTCTTTCGCCTCCGGATGAAAATGGAAGAATTATTTCTCAGAAAAAGACAAAATATAAAATAAGTCAGGAAATCAGATGCAGCCACCAGTTGATGGCGGTATGGACTGTTGCGTCTGATGACAGAGAAGCATTGGACAGAACGAAACCTCTTCTTAAAGTGCTGGCAGAAACTGTTTCTCAGATAGCCAATGCTATACTTGTGCTCTATAATGAAATGGAAAACTCCAAAACGGCAAATCAGCAGCTCGGAAGCAATATAGAACAGCAGATACTGCTTAATAACATATATACTATTATTTTGGAGCAAAACAGCGCGGATGAGGCGCTCAACATGGTCATTCAGCTTGTGGGTGAATATCTGAAGCTGGATAGGGTGGCATTGTATGATTTTAATCCTGAAACGGAGTATTCGGCTCTTAAAAAGGAATGGTATGTCAAAGGGATCGAAATGAAATTTCCTTTTACCGTTAAGGATAATCCTCAGCTTATGGAGGAGCTTAATTATTGCGACACTTACTTTTCGAATGGATGCCTTGACGATATGGAGAGAACCGGAATCAAATCCTTTGTTGCTTCTCAATTGGCTGAAAACGGAAGGTTCGTAGGTATAATTTTTTACGAGACGCTCCGCCAGGAAAGAATATGGAGCAGCGCAGACAAAAAACTTCTTAGAAATATTTCTCAGATCATTTCCACTATGCTTATACGCTGTAACATGGACGATGCTTTCAGACAGCAGAATGAGCAGTTAAAGAAGCTTGCGTTTACCGATCCGGTTCTTGAAATATCAAACCGAGCTTGTCTTGACAGAGATTTGCAGGAAAATATCGACAATAAACGCCCTACGGCGGTGATTTCTTTAAAGATGGTCAATATAAGCACCATTAACGAGACCTTCGGACATATAAGATCGGATAACCTTCTGAAAAAAATATGTGAGTACATAGAAGAAATAAAGCTTAGCGGAAAACGGACTTACCGTTTCAGCGGAAGCGTGCTTATGATTCTTCTTAACAATTGCAGCAGAAAGGATGCAAAAGATTTTCTTGATGGTTTGGCAGAGCGGTTTTCTCGCGGATGGGTAATCGACGGTGAGGAATATATTATTGAAATGAATGCCGGAGCCGCATTTTATCCGGATGATGCAGAAAGCTCCGAGGAAATATATCGTTGTTCCACTCTTGCAATGTACAGTGCGGCGGGAAACGGTTCGGATTTCTATGCTTTTTATTCAAAGAGGCAGGATGAAACGGCGGGAGCGGCTTTTAATGCTGAACAAAGATTAAGACGTGCGGTTTTGAACGAGATGGACGGATTCAGCGTCGGATATCTCCCTATCGTTGATCCGGAAAGCAGAATAGTTGCTTTAGAAGCGGGCGTTTGCTGGTGTGACCGTGAAAACGGTTCGGTACCTGCCGGACGTGTTATAAAGCTTGCTGAAAGCATAGGTATCGACGAGCTTATCGATTCCTGGGTAATTAACAATGCCTGCGGTTTTTTACGTGAGATTATTGATATTACGGGACGCAGGGATCTTATGCTGAATATAAATCTGACCTCTCACGAGTTGCAGAGATCTTCCGTTCATAATACAATAAGCGCTGCAATCGAAAGATACGAGCTTAAAGGCGAAAATATAGCCGTGGAAATTCCCGAAAGGGCGCAGCTCAGGATAGGCGGCGATAATTCTCTTATACTGAACAGGCTTAAGGGCAGCGGAGTCAAGATTGTTATCGATGATTTCGGAAGAGAGTATATGTCCTTGACGGCACTTAAAAAGAATTCGGCGGATATAATCAAAATAAGAGCCGAGCAGTTTTGTTATGCTGATGAATCGGATAAGGCCGCTTTAAGCAGCGTTCTTTCTCTTGCGCATCAAAACGGTCTTATTGTTTGTATCAAGCATATCGAAACATTGGAGCAGTTTGAGTCGGTCAAGGAATATCCCGCCGATATATTTCAGGGAAGCTATCTTTCCGCTTCTTCTGATGAAATAGCTATAAAGCAGCTTTTTACCGAAAACGGAATAGGTATAGCCGCAGGGAAAAAGTAATTTTAGAAAGCCAAAGCATTAACTCAGCTGCGGCTTTTTAAAATTTTCAGGAAAATTAAAAGCATTTCATCTATTGAAAAAAGTGCGCGAAAAGTATATAATAGACAAAGAAATAAAAATGACATAGTAGGGAACAGATGGTTAAAAAAATTATTAAAACCGCTTTTGAATATATAAAAAGACTGGACAAGATACTTATTTTGCTTTGTGCGGCGGCAAGTTCTTTCGGTATTCTTCTTCTTTACAGTATGTATTCAAATGATTTTGCAAATGTTGACGCCAAATATTATCAAACTCAGATCGCAGCGCTTTGCATAGGCTTTGGTGCCATGCTTGCGGTTGCGGCTATAAATTATAAGTTCATATCAAAAATCTGGTTTATATATGCTCCCGCCGCCTTAATACTGACTTTGCTTTTATTTGTTATAGGCGAAGGTGTTGAAGGCGCGGATGATGTAAACTGGATCAGGGTAGGTCCTATTACGATCCAGCCGTCGGAGCTGCTTAAAGACGCATTTATAATGACTTTTGCCACACATTTGAACAAGGTGGGAAAGGATATTAACCGCCTTCCTCATTTCTTGCTGCTTTGTCTTCACGGAATGATACCTGTGGCATTGATCGCAAAGCTCGGCGACGACGGTACGGCGCTTGTTTTTCTGTTTATATTCGTAATAATGATGATAATAGCAGGACTTGGTTTAAGATATATCCTGCTGGGATGTGCAGCGGTTCCCGCCGTAATATATTTTGCATGGAATTATCTTATGCAATCCCATCATAAAGCGCGTATTCTTGTTTTATTTGATCCTTTAATGCAGGAAGAGCAGATAAACGGAATATGGTATCAGCAATATTGGGGCAGGATCGCTCTGGGAAGCGGAAAAATGACCGGCACCGGACTTTTCGGCGGAGATTATGTTTATACCTCATTTATTCAAAATGATTTTATTTTTGCGTATATAGGAAATGCTCTCGGATTTGTGGGCTGTATCGCTACGGTAGCGCTTCTTCTTCTTATCTGTATGAAAATATATCTTAACAGTCTTCAGGCTAAGGATAAGCTTGGGCAGCTTATTTGCGTCGGTGTATTTTCGATGATACTGATACACTCGATTTTAAATATCGGAATGGTATTGGCCGTAATGCCGGTTATCGGCATCCCTTTGCCGTTCATCAGCGCCGGCGGAACGTCCACGGTATCCCTTTATCTGGCTGTAGGGCTTGTATTGAGCGTATATGGCCACAGGGAGAGAAAGCATCATATGTTTTATACCGAAAAGGATTAGGTATATTCTGATTAAAATCATATTTCATTTATTATAAGCATTTTTTAAAAAGAAAGGAAAGAATGAAATGGCGAAATGTGTTTCTATTGCCGAGCTTTATCAAAGCGACGAGCTTAAGCTTCAATGCGATCGTTATAATAAGGCGATCGACGGGTACAAAAAATATTTCGGCGGATTGGGCGAAGGATTCCGTCTTTTTTCTGCACCGGGAAGAACGGAGGTAGGGGGAAATCATACCGATCATAATCATGGAAAGGTCTTGGCTGCAAGTGTCAATCTTGATGTTATTGCAGTCGTAGAGACTCTGGATATCCCTAAAATTCTTTTAAAAAGCGAAGGCTTTGATGAAAGTGTTATAGATATTAATGATCTTGAGGTTAAGGACAGCGAGAAAAATACGGCGGACGCCCTTATAAGAGGAGTTGTTGCGGGTTTTAAGAACAACGGATATAATATAGGCGGATTCAAAGCCTATACCACTACAAATGTTCTTAAGGGAAGCGGATTAAGTTCATCCGCCGCATTCGAAGTACTTGTGGGCAATATTCTGAATTCTCTTTATAATAATGCATCCGTAAGTGCGATAAAGCTGGCTCAGATTGCTCAGTATGCGGAAAATAAATACTTCGGAAAGCCCAGCGGACTGATGGATCAGATGGCTTCCTCGGTGGGCGGTTTTGTTGCCATAGATTTCAGGGATACTGAGAGTCCTATTATAGAAAAGATCGAATTGGATTTCTCATCTTTCGGTCATGCTCTTTGCATTATTGATACAAAAGGAGATCATGCCGACCTTACTCCCGATTATGCGGCCATCCCCGAAGAAATGAAGGCGGTTGCGAAACATTTTTCAGTTGAATATCTTCGTCAGCTTTGCCGTTCCGACATTATGCTTAATATGGGGATTTTGAGGGATGAATTCGGTGACAGAGCGGTGCTTCGTTCTCTGCACTTTTTTGACGAGAACGATCGTGTCGACAAGTTGGCATATGCTCTTAAAAACAAGGATTTCCCCGCTTTTCTTGATTCTATAAGAGAAAGCGGAAACAGTTCATATAAGTATTTGCAGAATGTTTTTTCTGTCAATGATTATAAAAATCAGGGGTTAGGAATAGGTCTTAATGTTGCCGAGAGCGTTTTAAATCGCAAAGGTGCTTCACGCGTACATGGCGGAGGGTTTGCAGGTACGATTCAGGCCTTTGTTCCGACGGATCTTCTTAAAGAGTTTAAGATGGAGATGGAAAAGGTGTTCGGCGGAGGGGCTTGTCATGTTCTCGGAATAAGGAAGACCGGAGGCTGCGAAGTAGATAAGGAAAGCCTTGATTTCAGCACTAACAGATAATACAGTATCCGTTAGTGACGATATATGTTTTTTTGAGAGGGCGTAATTGTCGTTTTATTTTAAGATCGTTTTTTAATTTCTTATGAGCATATTTGTATTTTTCCGTTTTTCTGCGTAGGCTTTTAAAATAGTTTTAAAAAAAGCACACTCTGCAAATTGCAGAGTGTGCGGCAGATTACTGCGTTGTTTTTATTGGATTTCTTCACATTCGGAAAACTCATTCATGATAGATATATCCGCCAAAGCGTCAACAATAATTCCCGTTTCGGTGTATTCTTCGGAAAAAATTTTTCCGCTTTCTCTTATTTTTGCAGTTAGACCCGCTTTATTATAGGGAATAACAAGCTTTATACGTTTTGTACTTTCGGGAAGATTTTCGGAGATCGCTTTCAAAAGCCTGTCAAATCCTTCGCCGTTTTTTGCACAGATTTTAACGGTATCCTTCGTTTGCGGAATATTGTTTTTTGTTAAATCGCATTTACTCAGAACGTTTATTACAGGAATCGATCCGCAGCCCAGTTCGTTTAAAAGCTGTTGTGTCGTCTTAGCTTTTTCCGCAGCTTCTTCGTCGCTTATATCGCAGACATGAAGTATAATATCGGCGCTTGCCGCCTCCTCAAGTGTTGATTTGAAGGCTTCGACAAGATTGTGCGGCAGACGGCGGATCAGTCCTACGGTATCAATTAGCAGTATTGTCCTTCCGTCGGGAAGAACAACTCCTCTCGATGTAAGATCAAGGGTAGCGAAAAGCTTATCTTCTGCCAAAACGTCTGCACCCGTAAGATTGTTCAGAAGAGTGGATTTTCCGGCGTTGGTGTATCCCACTATCGCGGCGGTAAGGATGTTATCCTTTTTTCGTCGTGAACGAGAAAAGCTTCTACGCTTTTCAAGCTCCTTTAAATTTTCTTCAAGCTTGTTTATGCGGTTTCTGATATGACGGCGGTCCGTTTCCAGTTTAGTTTCACCCGGACCTCGCGTACCTATTCCGCCGCCGAGTCTTGACATTGAAGCGCCTATTCCGGCCAGACGGGGAAGGCGGTATTTAAGCTGAGCCAGTTCTACCTGTAATTTACCTTCGTTTGTCACGGCACGTCCGGCAAAGATGTCCAAAATCAGCATAGTACGGTCTATTACGCGAATGCCTATTATTTCTTCTATATTGCGTATACGGCTCGCGGTAAGCTCACAGTCGAAAATTGCGAGATCGGCGTCAAGCCGTTGTACCATATCTTTAAGCTCGTCAATTTTTCCTTCTCCCAGAACCGTTGCGGGTTCGGGTGCGGGACGTTTTTGTATAACGGTTGCCAGTACTTCGGCTCCTGCGGTTTTTGCCAGCTCTTCAAGCTCGTTAATCGAGCTTTCCGCATCATATTCGCCGCAGTCAACGGCGGCAAGGATAGCTCTTGCTCTCAAATTTTCGCTTTTTATTTCACTTGTTATTTTATTATTTTCAGTCATATGATTACCTCCAAAGGATGAAATTTTTTAGGTTTTAAAAAATGCTCACGGGAAAATTATGCTTTAAAAATCAAGCATTTATTCTGCGAGAACAAGTTTCTACTGTTACTTGATAATCATTTTTATCTCCTCCTTTGGTATTGAAAGTCTTTAGTTGCTTTTACGGTCATGATTGATCATTTTAAATCAGTCCTTTCTTAAGGGAATATCCCTATAATTATACTTTCGCCTTGATAAGGGCAAAAAGGAGATGCTTGCAATGCAATTTGAAAAATTCGACGTTATAATAGTAGGCTCAGGGGTTTCGGGACTATACTGCGCATTGAATCTTAACCGCGCTCTTAAAATCCTGATGATCTCAAAAAAGGAGATCACACTTTGCAACTCGGCATTGGCCCAGGGAGGTGTTGCGGCAGTTATGAATCCCAAGGATGACGATTATTCCCTTCATATCAGAGATACCCTTGTTGCAGGGGGATATAAAAATGATATGAACAATCTCAAGATCCTTGTGGAGCAGGGGCCGACCGATGTTAAAAATCTTATAAAATACGGAGTTGATTTTGACCGTAATGAGGACGGTTCGGTAAATCTCACGCTGGAAGGCGGACATTCACGCCACCGTATCGCTCATCACAAGGACAGCACAGGCTTTGAGATAGTCACAGCTCTTATCGATCAGGTCATAAAGCTGAAAAACCTTACCATTATGGAAAATTCCCATCTTTTGGGATTGGAAAAACTGGGTGATGATTTCCGTCTCGATATTTACAAGGCAGGCAAGCACAACTATTATACCACAAAAGCAGTGGTTTTGGCAACAGGAGGAATAGGACGTGTTTACGATTTTACCACCAACTCCGCCATTGCTACCGGGGACGGTATACAGTTTGCATATAATCTTGGCGCGAGGATAAAGCATTTAAGCTATGTTCAGTTTCATCCCACAGCCTATGCCGACAGAAAGAACCGAGAATGTTTTTTGGTTTCGGAGGCGGTTAGGGGTGAGGGAGCATACCTGCTCAATGCCAAAAAAGAAAGATTTATGCAAAAGTATGAGCCTGAACGCAAGGAATTGGCTCCGAGAGACGTTGTCTCAAAATGCATGATGAAGGAGCAGGAGGCGGTGGGAAGCGACGAATTCTGGCTGGATATTTCCTATAAAGAACCTGAATTTGTTAAAAAGCGTTTTCCAATGATTTATAAGAGAGTATTGGAAAAGGGATATGATATGACAAAAGAGCCTATCCCAATTTATCCATGTCAGCATTATCTTATGGGCGGCATTGACGTAGACGGAAACGGTGCCACTTCGCTAAAGGGACTTTATGCTGCCGGAGAATGCGCTCATACCGGAGTTCACGGTTTAAACCGTCTCGCATCCAATTCTCTTTTGGAAGCACTGGTGTTTAGCCGTCTTATAGCCGAGCAGATAAATCTGACAACCCCTGCTGAAAAGGATTATGCTCCCATAGAGGCAGATTTCAGGTCACCGGAGGGCGATGATCTTCCTAAAGGTATTCGTACGGAGATACGTCATATAATGCAGAAGGCTTATTTTGTTGTCCCTAATTATGAAGAGGCTGAAAAGGGGCTTTTAAGGGTAAAGGAAATTAAGGAAATGCTGGATAAAAGCAGTTTTGCGCTTACGCCTGATTATATTGAAGCAAAATCGCTTGCCACAGTGGCGTTTATTATTTTAGGCGAGGTTGTGGAGAGAGGAAAAGGAAAATCCGGTGAATAGCCAAGTATCACGTTGTTTTTATGGTTATGGAGATCTTATATGGAAAAAAGAAAAATAATTATTGACGGAGCACATTTTTCTTCAATAGAAGGTTTTTACGATGAGATCGACAGATTATTAACCAAAGATCTTACCTGGAGAACAGGGCATAATATGGATGCGTTTCACGACCTGCTTCGGGGTGGCTTCGGTGTACATGAATACGGTGAGGACATAGATTTTTACTGGATAAATTCAGATAAGAGCAGATGCGATTTTGGATATGATGCAACTGTGCTTTATTGGGAGAAGATCCTTGAAAAATGTCATCCCTCTAATAGGCAGATGGTATCGGAAAATATCAGGGCTGCAAATGAACGTATAGGTCGAACACTCTTTGATATTATTACGGACATAATTTTGAATAAAGAAGATGTATATGATCATACCTTGAGTTTTGATCGTCAATGACCGAAAAAATACTTTAAGGAGAAAAAAGTGAGTATTATTGTCAATATATTTTACAGCGGAAAAAACGGAAACGCAAGAAAATTTGCGAAAGAAATGGAAAACACCGGAACGGCTGATCTCATTCGCAGCGAAAAGGGAAATGAGGGATATGAGTATTTCTTTCCTATGAATGACCCTGAAACCGTTTTGCTTATCGACCGTTGGACGGATCAAAAATCTATCGATGCGCATCATTCTTCGGATATGATGAAAACGATAATTCGTTTGAGGGTGAAATATGATCTTCATATGAAGGTCGAAAGGTTTATTTCAGACGAAACAGGTATTCCGGACGCGGACGTAAAATTTATAAGGTAACAACCTTTAACAGAAGGATACAGCTACATTTTTAAGAAAACCATGAACGCACGGTTCCTTAGCAGTTTTTTAATATAGGAAGGATTCTTAAAATGGGATTATTTTCAAAAATGTCAAATGAACATAATGGAGCAAACAGCAATACAAGCTTTACTCCGGAAGAAATTCAAAACAAATGGGAAAATGCATACCGTGCGAATCCAAGGTCTTATGAAAAAGAAGGAGAGGAAGGCCTTCTGATAGGTTTTGCTCTGACCGAGGGATGTGATTCGATTTTTCCTTTTGCTCCTGAGGAGCAGTGGTCGATCGAGGGGAAGAGGATAGACAATTGGATAATTACAATGGTCAGCACTTCCCGACCTATGGGAGGGCTTATCGGACAGATGGAGTATCACGAGGCAATAAAAAGACTCCGGCCTTATATTATTGCAAGTTCGGGAAATTGGGGCCTGATAAGAGGAATGTCTTATGATGAGCTGGACGGGTTGTTTGACGGTCTTCCGAGAAGGTTGGTATAAATGTTAGTCGTACAGGAAATTGTGTCGGTGTGGTATAAGAGCGAAAGGGGAGGAGAAAATTCCGAAGTCCGCAGCAGATTCCCATACACTGCAAATATCGAAAGAAAGCCAGGGGTAGATGATGAATGCG
This sequence comes from uncultured Ruminiclostridium sp., assembly GCA_910579265.1. Taxonomy (GTDB): domain Bacteria; phylum Bacillota; class Clostridia; order Oscillospirales; family Ruminococcaceae; genus Ruminiclostridium_E. Next base: position 12,075 of record CAJTTE010000036.1, read on the forward strand.
TTTTTGATCATGTCAGGTTTTATCAGAGCAAAAACAAATTCTATTGTAGGTTTGTCAATGATATTGGACAAAATTTTTTAAAAATTCCACAGGAGAAA
>CAJTTE010000037.1 GCA_910579265.1 uncultured Ruminiclostridium sp.
CTCCTGTTGAATTTTTAAAAAATTTTGTCCAATATCATTGACAAACCTACAAACAAATCACGCACGGTATAAAAACAAAGCTTTTTACAATATTTACGCAATATCCGCACTTATCAAAAAATACAAAACGGATATGCATTAAAATCGACTCCCTTTTACAAGTCCGGATGATCTTATTGTGGTATGCGTCCGAATAAAAAGGTACTTATCAGGATATTCATGCAATGCCTCTGCACATTATCAATAAATTTATCGGCTATCGATATACCAAGTGATAAAAAACGAAATTTATTGACACAGCAAAACGGATTTCGGAAATACAAGTATTACTTCTTATCCGATTATTCGTTAAAATATGCTTCTGCCGAATATCAGACAGAGTGTAGTATACATTATCGGCTGATGAAGAACATATATCCATAATGAATATCTTCCGGCCGCTGCAAAAAAAGGAATATGTGTTTTATAGAAGAACTTCGGAGCTCTTCTTTCCTTAACATAAACCCCGTAAAATGCTCCCGCAAAAAATAAAAACAGCCACGGCAATAGAGGAAAATAATCAAGAGAAGAAAAATTATTATCCGGAAAACCCAAGGGAAATAAAACGGAGGTTGAATAAAGAAATTCCGGAAGTTTGACTTTGAAGAGATCGCCTATTCCCAAAAAACCGTATTTTACGTTGAAGCTCATTATAAAAAGCACAACACTTAATGCAATTCCGATAAAAGGAGGTATCTTAGCAAAAAATTTCTCTCCCAAGCCATAAATCATCATGGAAATACCAAGAAAATGCAATATGCCGAAGCTATCCGGCGAGCCCTTTATCACAAAGGCAGTAACAAAAGTAAATATCATCCCTATGAAAAAGCACTGAACGCCTCTTCTAAGATTACTTCTGGAATAATTACACACAATACCGGAAATGCAAATAAACGTTCCCGCAAAAATATCTCTGATAACATAAAACCAATCTTCAAAAAAAACGGGAATGTCTATGCCGAAAATAAACTTAAGATTATGCATAAGGTGATATATTACCATACAAATAATTGCAAATCCCCTTAGCTCATCCAGAAAACCCACTCTGTTTCTCGTTTCCATTTTTTCCGATACCAAACCTTTACTTTTTTGTTTTATTTTACCACCGTTAAATAAAAAATGCAACTGTCCTTATTTAAAAAACATAAACAGACAAAGATTTTTATTTGCAAATACACCGAACATATTCTATTTCCGTATTTTATTAAATCTGAAGAAAATGCATAAAACAAACGGATTAATATCAACCGCAGACAATCAAATTCTATGATGAAACCTAAGCAGTCCAAATATCCGTAATATTTATACCGGACCCTTTGCATTTTATCTGTAATACGATAAAATCCCGCAGTAAGGCTTCTGCCTGTAAAGGGGATTTTATAGATGTTTGAACAATTAAAATGCAAAAACATAACGGGGTACTATTCGATCGAATGCATTTATCTTATTTTATCGGCTGATACTTGTCTAAGGGCTATCCAAAAATTCGAAAATTGCATGAATTCAACTAACTGCATATACTTTCCACGTCATAGAATGCCGATAGTTTGACTACAAAATTTCCTCGTACTTCTCCGTTTTTTTAAAATCACCATGTTTTCAGCTGAATTGTACATAGTTGCCTTGTTTTCAGATACGCCTTAATTATTTACATCAGCATTGCATTTCAGATATTTTATTTTATTTTCACCGTCTTAATATTTGTATTGTCATATTCGATCCTGACTTCGTCTACCCCATTAAGCATCAGTTCAGCGATTCTGTCCTCGACCTCAGAAACAATAAGCCTGCGAAGAGGCCTTGCTCCAAATGTTTTGTCATAGCCTTTTTCTGCCAGATAATTTGCCGCTTCATCGCTATAAGATAGCTTTACGCCCGCTTCTTCCGCTCTTTTACACAGATCGTCCAGCATTATCCGGCTTATTTTCCTGATATCATCCTGATCAAGAGGTTCGAAGATTACTGTTTCATCGATCCTGTTAAGAAACTCCGGCTTAAAAAATTTCTTTAATTCATTCTTAACTTTCTCGTTTCTTATACTGTCATCATCACTGCTGCCGAATCCGATACTTACTTTCTTTTCCACCAGCTCCTTAGCGCCGATATTCCCTGTCATTATCAGTATCGTATTGGCAAAGCTTACAGTTCTGCCCTCGGAAGACGTCAGAATACCGTCCTCCAAAATCTGCAAAAGAAGATCGAAAACATCAGAATGCGCTTTTTCTATTTCATCAAAAAGAATAACAGAATAGGGCTTTTTTATAACCTCCTGTATAAACTTTCCCCCCTGTTCGAAGCCGACATATCCCGGAGGAGAGCCTATGAGCTTGGATACCGAATGCTTTTCCATAAACTCTGACATGTCGAGCCTGATAAGCGATTTTTCGCTTCCGAACATTTCCTTTGCCAATATTTTACATAGCTGAGTTTTTCCCACCCCTGTCGGGCCTAAAAAAATAAACGACCCTATCGGACGGTTAGGGGACTTAAGTCCTACTCTCCCGCGCTTTACGGCTTTAACTATATTATCAACGGCTTTGTCCTGACCTATCACTTGCTTTTTGATAACCTGGTCAAGACCGGATAATGCCTTTGTAACATCTGAGGACATTTTTCCGACCGGAACGCCGCTCCATTGAGATACGATTTCACAAACCGCTTGAGCATCAACAATGTTGCCGCTTCCCTCTCCGCCCGTTATTTCTTTTTTTGCAGCACTCAACTGATCGTCAAGCTGTCTTTCCTCATCTCTTAATTGTGCCGCTTTCTCAAAATCCTGATTTTCTATCGCTTTATTTTTTTCCAGACGGCAAAGTTTTAATCTCTCTTCAATGCTTTTCATTGCCGGCGTGTCGGTAAAGCTTTTTAATCTTTCCCTTGCCGCAGCCTCGTCTATAATATCTATAGCCTTATCCGGAAGCCTTCTTTCATTTATATACCTTACTGACAATCTTACGGACTCCTTAATTGCGTCATCGCTTATCTTGACCTTATGATGAGCTTCATATTTGTCCCTTAGTCCAAACAGGATCTTTTCCGCCGAATTCTCATCAGGTTCTTCTACCGTTATCGGCTGAAACCTTCTTTCCAGTGCTCCGTCTTTTTCAATATACTTTCTGTATTCGTCAACCGTTGTTGCTCCAATAAGCTGTATCTCTCCCCTGGCAAGCAGCGGCTTCAGTATATTGGCGGCATCTATTGCCCCTTCGGCGGAACCTGCTCCCACAATATTATGAAGCTCGTCGATAAAAAGGATTATATCCTTATCCCTAACTATCTGATCAAGAACCGCCTTTACTCTTTCTTCAAAATCACCTCTGTACTTTGCTCCGGCTATCATGGATGTAATATCAAGCATAAATATGCGTTTTGACTTAAGCATTTCAGGAACATCGCCTTTCGATATTCTTTGAGCCAGACCTTCTACGACGGCCGTTTTACCGACGCCTCCCTCTCCTATAAGACATGGGTTGTTTTTTCTTCTTCTTAACAGCGTCTGTATCATTCTTTGGATCTCCTTATCCCGGCATATTACAGGATCGATTTCCCCCGCTTCCGCCAGAGATGTAAGATCTCTTCCGTATTTAAGCATAGACTGATCCATGCTTTTTTTCTTTGAAAAGTTTGTTCCTTCATCCTTTTTTCCCGCCGTACAATCCCTTATTCCCGCTGAAATATCCGCGCCCATTTCCCGAAGGAAAACACTTCCGTAGCACTCTTCGTCCGTAAGAATAGCATACAGGATATGTTCGGTTCCCACAAAGGCCGAATTCTCCCGTCTTGCTTCATTAAGAGCATTTTCCAGTATTCTCTTGCTCCGCGGCGTAAAGTCGTTAATACCCAATTGAGTCGGTATGCCGCTTCCCACGGATTGTTGCAGCTTACTTAAAACGCTGTCCTTGCTTATTCCCTGTACTGACAGAATATGTCCGGCCACGCCCGTTTCATCATAAAGCAGGCCGCAAAGTATATGTTCGCTGCCCACATAGGTATGTCCCATTGAAGAAGCGGTATTTATTGAGTTATTAAGTGCTTTATTGGCCTTTTCCGTAAATCCGCTGAACTCAATCATAAAACGTTTTCCTTTCTTTGAACAAAAATAAAAAAACTGTAACACAAAATCTCCGGATTCATATATTGTATTATGAAACGTTTCAGTAATATCTAATCAAGGAGGAACATTTTTATGTGGGGTAACAACTGCTGCTGGATTATCATCCTTATTCTTTTATTCACTTGCTGCGGTGGCAATAACGGTTGCGGATGCGGCAACGCATTTGCTAACAACGGCGGTTGCGGATGCAACGGTGGCTGCGGATGCAACAACGATTGCGGCAACAACTGCGGAAACGGCTGTGGCTGCGGCTGCTGATTGATTTCCTGAAACGGTGGGAGGGATTACTCTCCCATTGTTTTATTATATGCAAACGTACAAGCATTGTGCATTTTTTCCAATTACGGATACAAAGGCAAAAACAAGATTATTGAAAAATCCCCTTTATAAATGTAGGAAAAAGGAGTATAATGTAAAAGTTAGAGTATCGTCTTACCGGCTGAAGACAAAATCAGAAACGCAAATATCTTATCTGTTCAGGACAAGCCTTGGGCAAATTTGCAGTTTGTATTTAAAAGCTTGACGGACAAATTATTCATATGCGCTGAATGCAAAGACGTAATGCTGAATGCAAAAACGTAATAAAGACAAATAAATTACAGATCTGCCTATAATATTTTTTTGATCAAGAACCGCCCTTTAAAAACTGTCTCAATCCTTTGCAGCTTTAAAACCTTAATTTCACGACTTGCAGTCTTTAATACAGAAAAAAATGAAAACCTGCGACACGGAAAATTTAAGGCAACACCACACAATGATTGCGTGTGAATTGCGCAGTCAGATTTTTCTTCAGCTTGCATAAATACGACGCAGGAATACTGACGTATTTCAAGGAGAATTTGTGTAAGATGACGGAATATATGCAAGCAAGCTGCACGCAAAGCCGTCAGGCGGTCATTGTGCGGTATTGCCTTAAATCAAATATTCTTACAACCACCCGGAATCCGGTTGTCCGGACATTCACGTACCAAATATAAACGAAATATAACAAAAGAAAAGAGGAAGTATTTTGACCAGAGAAGATTTAAGAAACATTGCAATTATTGCCCATGTCGATCACGGAAAAACCACCCTGGTCGACGAAATGCTGAAGCAGGGAGGAGTATACCGCGAAAATCAGGCTGTGGTGGACCGTGTAATGGACAGCAATGACCTGGAACGGGAAAGAGGGATCACAATTCTTGCCAAAAACACCTCCGTATACTACAAGGATATTAAAATAAACATTGTTGACACTCCGGGGCATGCCGACTTTTCCGGAGAAGTAGAGCGCATACTGAAAATGGTAAACGGAGTCCTGCTGCTGGTAGACAGCTTTGAGGGCACAATGCCCCAAACCCGCTTTGTACTCCAGAAGGCTTTGGAGCTTGGTCATAAAATAATAGTGGTCGTAAATAAAACGGACCGTCCCGACGCACGCAACAAAGAAGTGGTAAACGAAGTTCTGGAGCTTCTTCTTGATCTGGACGCAACCGAAGAACAGTTGGACAGTCCGGTGGTTTTCTGTTCGGGAAGAATGGGCTGTTCCTCGTACAATCCCGATGATATGGGAGATAACTTTATACCGCTCTTTGATAAAATCGTAGAGCATATTCCCGCTCCCGAAGGCGACGAGGAGGGAGAGCTTCAACTGCTTGTTTCTTCCATAGATTACAACGACTATGTGGGAAGAATCGCGGTGGGAAGAATCGAAAGAGGAAAAATCAGGGTAAATCAGGAGGTCATGGTCTGCGATCATCACAACCGCGTTGCTCCGTACAAATCAAAAATAGTAAGCCTGTACCAGTTCGACGGTCTCGGAAAGCTCCCCGTTGAGGAGGCTACGGTAGGCGACATAGTGGCTTTCAGCGGTATTGAAAATATCACCATAGGCGAAACGGTTTGTTCAGTAAACGCACCGGAGCCTCTTCCCTTCGTAAAAATATCAGAGCCTACCGTGGAAATGACATTCTCAGTAAATGACAGTCCCTTTGCGGGAAAAGAGGGTAAATTCGTAACCTCAAGACAAATCCGCGAGCGTCTTCACCGCGAGCTTCTGAAGGATGTTTCTCTGAGGGTCAAGGACAGCGACACCACAGACAGCTTTGACGTGGCGGGCAGAGGCGAAATGCATCTTTCCATACTTATCGAAACAATGAGACGAGAAGGGTATGAGCTCGCAATAAGCACCCCCCGAGTATTGTACAAGGAAATAGACGGAATTAAATGCGAACCAATGGAAAGACTGCTGGTAGACGTGCCTAACGATGCCGTAGGCTCGGTCATGAGCAAAATGGGAATCCGCAAGGGCGAGATGGTATCTATGAACCCTGTGGGAAGCCGCACAAGAATCGAATTTATCATCCCCGAAAGAGGTCTGTTCGGCTATAAAAGCGAGTTTTTGACCGATACCAAAGGAGAAGGCGTGATGAACACGGTATTTGAAGGCTATCAGCCTTATATGGGGGATATCCCCACCAGGACCACCGGTTCTCTTGTTGCCTTTGAAACAGGTACGGCAAGCGCATATGCACTTTTTAATGTTCAGGACAGAGGACAGCTTTTCGTTGATGCGGGAGTCGATGTTTACGAGGGTATGGTGGTAGGCGTTTCGCCTAAGGCCGGAGATATCAATATAAATGTCTGCAAAAAGAAACACCTGACGAATACCCGTGCCAGCGGAAGCGACGAAGCGCTGAGACTTGTTCCCTACAAGCGTATGAGCCTTGAAGAAAGTCTTGAATTTATAAGCGACGACGAGCTTGTGGAGGTAACCCCCAAAAATATCCGTATAAGAAAGAGAATATTGAACAATGAGCTGAGAGCCAAGGATCAGGCTAAGAAAAAGAAGTAATGGAATATGTAAAAATCGGTGGAATAAGCATTGAGAAAACCGCAGTCCTTGCTCCGATGGCGGGAATGGCGGACTCCGCATACAGACTTATGGCCAAGAAGTACGGCGCCGCCGCAGTATGCAGCGAAATGGTGAGCTGCAAGGGCCTTTGCTATACCGACAGAAAAAGTGCATCGCTCCTTACCGTTACCGATGAAGAAAGACCTATGGCGGTGCAGCTTTTCGGAAGCGAGCCTGAATTCTTCTCAAAAGCGGCGCGCATTGCGGAAAAATATAAGCCGGATTTTATCGATATAAACTGCGGATGTCCCGTACCGAAGGTTGTGAACACAGGCGCGGGATCTGCGCTTATGAAAAATCCGAAGCTTATAGGAGAGCTTGTACATGCCGTTAAAAGCGCGGTCGAAATTCCCGTGACCGTTAAAATACGTGCAGGCTGGGACGAAAACAGCATAAACTGCGTTGAAGCGGCAAAAATTGCAGAGGACAATGGGGCGGCTGCCATTTCGGTCCACGGAAGGACAAAAAAACAGATGTATTCGGGAAAAGCTGATTGGGAGCTTATTTCCAAGGTGAAAAAAGCGGTGAGTGTTCCCGTTATAGGAAACGGCGACGTTACCGACCCTTCGAGCTGTGAGAGAATGTATAAGGAAACAGGCTGCGACCTTGTAATGATAGGCAGGGGGAGCTATGGGAGACCTTGGATTTTTGAGGAAATAAAACACTATTTTGAAACCGGAAAGTATTTGCCGGAAAAGAGCCTTGACGAAAAGCTTGAAGTACTGACAAAGCATATAAAGCTTATAGTAAATCTTAAGGGAGAGAAGGTTGGACTTCGGGAAGCACGAAAACATGCGGTATGGTATTTAAAGGGAATACAGAATGCGGCGCATTACCGTAATTTATGCGGCTCGCTTTCAAGATACGAGGATTTTTTGAGGCTTAAGGAACACGTGCTGCAAGAAAACAGCTGAAGGAACGGTGGATCACGTTATGGATAAAACAGATATTAGGCTTCCCGATACTTACAATTTTTTCACCTTTGAAATAAACAGAAGCGATTTTATGGCAGCATACCGCAACGTATGCTGTCTGCGCCCGTTCAGCGTAAACAGCTATACGGATTTGTTTAAAACGGTACAGCTTAAAGGACAAACGTTTTGCGAATATATGCACGACTTGCTTATATCATCGGAGCAGCCTCTTATCCAAAAATATATTGAAAATAACGACCCGGATATATTGGCGGCAGTGCGTTATGATATTGACAAAATAAAAAAAATATGCAGTATTTCCGCATCGGATATAAAAAAAGCTCTTTCCGCCGCCACAGGAAGCGATCTTTCGGCGCTCCCCGAATACAGACTCGGATCATTTCCCTACACCGCCGAATATTTCATAGAACAAAGCAAGAAAAACGGGAGCGGTATTTTTGCGTCATACAAGGCCTTCAGATACTGCGACGATAAAAGATCACCCTTTGAAAGGGAGATAATACCGGTTGAACACCCCGACCCGGTTCGTCTTTCCGATTTAAAGCGTTATGAAATACAAAGGGGACAGATCATAGACAACACACTGTGCTTCATCAACAACAAACCGGCAAGCAACGTTCTTCTTTACGGCGACAGGGGTACGGGAAAATCAAGCACCGTAAAGGCTCTTTTAAACGAATACAAGACACTCAGAATAATTCAGCTTGACAAAAATAATCTATCATCTATTTTTAAGCTGTACGATATGATACGGAAAATACCGCTCCACTTTATTATTTTTATAGACGATCTGAGCTTTTCCGAAGATGACGACGGTTTTTTTGTATTAAAGCAGGCTCTTGACGGCTCCATAGCGGCAAAGCCGGATAATGCGTTAATATATGCTACCACAAACAGGCGTCATATAATCAAGGAAACCGCAGCTAACCGCGCTGACAGCTTTGTTCATAAAAGCGATGCGGTTGACGATAATATGTCCCTTTCCGATAGATTCGGACTTTTTATTACCTTTTCCTCTCCTAATAAAGAGCAGTTTACCGACATTGCCCAAAAAATCGCCTCGGATAGAGGGATCAAGGTAGATAAAGAAAAGTTCGAAGCAGGATTGGAGCGTTTCGCACTTAAGCGGGGCGGACGCTCTCCCCGTATAGCAAGACAGTATGTGGATATGCTGGAGGCAAGACTGTCTTTAGGATTAAGCTCCGAATAAAGCTACAGTATTCGGCTTATTGATTTTTAAGGAGTGTATTATGAGGAAAATTACTTTATTTTTTTTAACCGTCGTTATATGCTTTTCTTTGTTATCGGCAGGGTGCGACAACAACTCCGACCGGGATATAAAAACCGACGCGACGGAATCAATGACGGAAGAACCAACTCCGTACCCATTTACTCTTAACAATACAGAAATCTTGTCAAAACCGGAAAAAGTAATTTGCCTTTCGCCCGCATTAGCCGAAATAATCTATGAACTGGGATATGCCCAAACAATTATCGCCAGAAGCAGCTACTGCAACTTTCCCTCTGAAATCTCACTCATAAAAGATGTGGGAAGCACAGCCAATCCCGATATGGATGCGATAAAAAACTTAAAACCCGACCTGGTGATATCCTCAACACCCATTGCGTCAAAGGATATTTTTGCACTGGAACAGGATGGCATAAAAACCCTTATAATCCCTGCTCCGACAACGCTTGAAGGCTTTTCCTCGGTATATACTTCGTTAGGACTTGTCTTTGAGGGGATTTTTACCGGAACGGAAAAAGGTGAAAGTACATTTTCGGCTATTTCAAAGCTTTTAGGCAATACCGAAAATCTTAATATAGGCAAATTCGTTTACATCACCGAAAACTTTACGGCGGCAGGAGGAAACACCTTCGAAAGTGCGGTTTTATCCTGTTTTGGCACAAATATAGCAAAGGATTCGGATGGATACGGATTTGATACGGAACTTCTGTCGGAAAACCAGCCTGACGTAATCATTGTAAACAACAAATACACAAAGGATAATATTTCAGGAAATGAAACTCTGGGACAGCTGGACGCCGTTATCAACGGCAGAATTATATTTGTTGACAATCTTTTTTTTGAACGGCCTACCGGAAGGATCATGGATCTGATAAACGATATGATCAGAGATTATCAAAATCTGAAGCGTGAAAATACAACGGATATCAGCACTGCTAATCAGTAGTAAACAGCCGGCGGAGAGCCTGTTTTGATCCGCTCAGTTAAATCAGATATTATAATTATCCTACGGATCCCGAAAAAAAGCATCCGAAAACGAAAGCCAAGCTGTCGGATCTATGAACGCAATTTATGAGGCTATGAATCGCCGGCCTTATAAAAAACAGTACGATAGGCGCAGAAATTGCATTAAGTGCGGAAGGTCCATTTACTTTAACGTGATTTGAGTAAGACATGGAATGAAAACAGGAGAAATAGGATCTTCGCTTTTCCGGTAACGTCTTGAAAAAAGAGACCGGCAGATTTTAGATATGACCGATACAGGAGAGCCTTACGGCAAATAGGTTTTGCATTATTGATCGGGGACCGCATAATAAGGAAACGACTTACTGCTAAAAAAATACCTGTAATTGCTCAGGTTCGGCAACATCCTTGACGCAGGGAAAGAAAACTCATAACCGGAACATACAGAAATTGGGTTTATCTTCGGTACAAAGGCTTGTTTGAAAACAGAGGAAATGACAAATATTTGACTCCAAATGGTTAGCTTCAAGGAAAAAACGCAGTCAAACCGTCGTTTTACGAGGCTTTTTGACACAGAATATGACTGTCTGGGTACGAAAAGACGACGTTTCCGATTTTTCAAAAAAGCTCTAAGACGGCAAACCCTGTTTTCCGGTTTTATAAGCCGTATTGACTGCATAAAAAATCCAAAAAACAAATAAGCGCAGTTGCCATAAGCTAACTTAAATCCAAAGGCATTTTTTAAAATAAAAAAAGTGATTTTATGCGGTTTTGTGAAAGTCATTTTTTCGTTTTTATTTTTTGAGAAACCCGCAAACCCGCATTTTACCGTTTCAGTTAGTGGATGTTAACTTAATGAAATGATATATTCGCAGAGTGTTTTGCTTTTTTTACAACAAAACAGTGACCGTTTAATGTTTTCGGAAGCGATCCCTAAGTAAAATATAAACGAAAATGAAAATAAAAAATGCAGCTTTGTAAAAATACGGGCGAATATAAGAATTATTATTGCCTGTT
>CAJTTE010000038.1 GCA_910579265.1 uncultured Ruminiclostridium sp.
GGCTTTCTCTCAATATCTTTTTTTCGATTGTCCAATATCTATTGTAGCTCTACATTTATCAGAGCAAAAACAAATTCTATACACTTGACGAGTATGAACGGCATATGGGATTCAATACAAGACTAACTACTCAAAGAGCTTATGAACCGCCGGTCAAGCTTTCACAGCTTAAAGTCAGAAACGTAAGTTTTTCAGTAACCGAAAATGGGATTGAGGCTGTGTTTTCCTATGATCCGCAGTTAAACGGCAGACCTTGCCGCAAGGGACATAATAAAGATTATAACAATATCTCTTCGGGTTTTTATGGAAAGGATATTCTTAACGAAACCGCTTTTTTGCTTAAAGACGGACAAAAGGGACGAATAATGTACAACGGACGGTTTTCGGATTATGATACGGGTCAGTGGTGGTATGAGCAGACCGCCGTTAATATTGCAAATATATCCTATGAAAAGTTTAGGAGCAATGTTTTTTCCGCTATGGATTTTGATTTTGAATATTGTAAGCTTGCCGTTTTGAAATAACGAAGCGGCAAAATGCAAAAAGGAGAAGAAAAATGTCATTTTATGTCGATATAGATCCTTTGAAGGCGATGGAGATATTTTATGACGGGGAGAAATTGGGGGTATGGGAAGGCGAATTTATAAAGAATGAGAACAAAAGAGGTCTTATTTATCCTCCAAAACTTAAGGAATTTTTGCTTAAATTCGGCTTTTTCGGAGTAAACGGTAAGGACAGTCGTTTCTGGTTTCCGGACGACGTAAGCATCGTCGGAATTGATACAGGGACGGAGTGTAAGGATATGCTTATACTCGGTAAAATTGGGGAGCTTTATGCGGGAGTATTTGCCGACGACTGCGGTATGGACGATCCTCCAATATCCTTAGGAATGGCAGTCGAAAATGAGGACGGCGCCGAAGTATTGAGCTTTAGAGCATCGGATCTGTATCTGAGGGATCTTCTGATCTGCTTATTTACAGGCAATCTTGCTTATGAAGCGGACCCGGAGGTTTATGAAGATGCAATTGAGATAAAATCGGTCTTATACAAGTACCGCTCTGATCCTCTGTTAAAAAAATTGATGATAGATACCGCAAGACCCTATCGGTGTATTTGCTATGACGAGGAGGAGGGAAAGTTTTTATGCATTGATCTATACAATGATAAAGACGTGGTTTTGGTGTTTTCTCCCCAAATCAGCGTCGAGGAGTTGGAAGCCCTTTTCAAAAAAGAGTTTTATGAAAACAGCAGGAGCTGTGATTTTGCACATGCCCTGAGGCTTATTGAAAAGATACTGGATCAAACGGAGCAGGATATGCCGGATTCTCTTGAAATTGGCGAGAAGTACAGGTTGGCAGGGAGGTGCTGCTGGGCGCTGGGACAGTGGGACAGGGCCGAGGAGTGGCTAAAAAAGGCTGAACCCATTTATGCCGACAAATCTTCTCCCGCTCAAGCCGCAATTTCGTTTTATCGGGGCTTGGGTAACTTTTATTCCGATATGGGCGATAATGAAAAGAGCCTTGCCGCATATCAAATAGAAGAGCAGCTGGCCAAGGAAAACGGTTCGAGTATTTTTCAAGTTAAAGGCGATCGGTATATGAGAGAGGGCATAAAAATGTCCGATGAGGAGCGCTTGGAGGATGCTGTCCTATTGTTTGAAAAGGCGTTGGAGCAATATAAGCAGGATCCCAAGGGCTGTAAGTATGCGATAGCACGGTGCGGGCAGCTTAAAGGTGATGTGCGGGCCGAGATAAAGAAAAGACGGAAAAGCAGTACAGAATAAGGCAAATAAAGCGTTTTGCATTTGTCATTGCTTAAGATTCTGTTTAATGGAATATCCGCTTTCGGAGCTTTGGGAAAAATACAGGGTTTAAAGAGGCGGAGTAACAGATGCATTATAAGCAAAAAATAGAATTAGTTACAAAAGGAGACTAAAATGAAGCTACAGCAATTTTACATTGACGACATTATCAAAACGGCGATCACCGAGGACATCAACTATATTGACAGCACCACAGATCTGCTTATACCCGAGGACGATATTTCCGAAGCTTATTTTATGGCAAAGGACAGCGGCGTTTTGGCGGGAGTTGAGGTAGCCGCCCGTGTATTTAAGCTTCTCGACGAAAATATTGAAGTTAAGTTTTTGTTCAAGGACGGCGATAGGGTAAATAAAGGCGATATTGTCGCCGAATTTAAGGGAAACACGGCGGCAATGCTTAAAGCGGAGCGTACAGCTCTGAATCTTATACAGCATATGAGCGGTATAGCAACATATACAAGGAAATGTGTCGATTTGGTGGAGGGCACCAATGCTTCCGTTACCGATACAAGAAAAACTCTTCCGGGACTTCGTGCGTTACAGAAATATTCGGTAGTGGCAGGGGGAGGAAAAAACCACCGATATAATCTTACCGACGCCGCTATGCTTAAGGATAATCATATAGACGCTTACGGCGGCATAACGGCGGCGGTTAACGAACTTCGCAAAAAGGCGGGACACATGCTGCAAATAGAAGTTGAAGCCCGCACACTTGACGATGTAAGAGAAGCTCTGGATTGTAAGGTAAATGTGATAATGCTTGACAACATGAGCTGCGAGGAAATGAAAAAGGCGGCGGAGCTTACGGAAGGCAGAGCCAAGCTTGAAGCCAGCGGCAACGTTACTCTCGATACTATTCGCAGTATCGCGGAGACCGGTGTGGATATTATCAGTTTAGGGGCGCTTACTCATAGTGTCAAGGCGTTTGATATTTCCATGAAGTGGATTAAAAAATAAGAACATGCCGTTTAAGAATGAGCGCACGGTTTTTGTCAACTACATTAAATTTTTATTTAATGGTGGTAATCTGTAAAGTTTTTTTGCAGCCAAAAAATATGTTCGAAAAACCTCATAATTATTCTGTTTATAAGTTTTAAGAATAGGGAGAACGTAATATGTCCGGACAACCAATAGTATACGAAACCTTGGACAAAATGAATATCGCCTACCGTAAGGAGGAGCATGAAGCTGTTTTTTCTGCCGATGACAGATACAAAATCGATCAAAGCATCTGGGAAGGATATACTGTAAGTAAGAACCTTTTTTTAAGAAATTCAAAAGGGGACAAGCATTATCTTGTCGTGACAAGTCTCGAGAAAAAAGCTGATTTAAAAAGGCTTGCGGAAGAAATAGGTTCCACTAGGCTGTCCTTTGGTTCCGAAAAGCGTCTTGACCGTTATCTCAGGGTAAAGCCAGGATCGATATCCGCCTTCTGCGTGCTTAACGATGATGACAGAGCGGTAACGGTGGTTTTTGACAAGGATTTAGTAGGTGAAAAGCACTTTGCGCTGCATCCGAATGAAAATACCGCTACGGTATTTATAGATTTTGCCGATGTTGAGAGGCTTGTAAAGGAGCACGGAAATGAAATCATTTATGCACGGCTATGATTATGAAGGCGGATATGCAAAAAGCTGCGGTTATGTTTTACTGCTCCGGAATATTGCCGCGTAATATATACGCAATATCATCATTCGATTTGCCATGATTCGTTTATTAATTTTTTTTACGTTCGGCGGGAAGAATAAAAGTCCGGTTTATGATTTTCTTTCAGGTACCGGTTAATTCTTATTTCGATTCGGGCAAGCTGACTTTGAGTACTATGTATGATCCGTCAAAGTCAAAGTAAGAGCTATAATTACTACGCTTGTCCATATTGTAAATAACAAAATAAAGCTTTATTGCATTGAATATGCGTTGGATCATATACCGGTGGTTTTAGCTTTTTATGGCATTATATGCTCTCTTAAACCGGATATCGCTATATTCCGGCAGGTGTCAAATAAAATCCCTCTTGGAGGGATTTTTTTGTTGTATTTTCGGATTTACAGTTTTTCAAAAAAAGGATATAATTATCTCAGGAAAAATGAGGTGACTATTTCAATGATAACGGATATGAGCGTAGGAAAGCCTTGGCGTGTATTGCTTAATTTCAGCTTTCCCTTGCTCCTTAGCGCGGTATTTCAACAGCTTTACAACATTGCCGACACTATAATAGCGGGTCGATGTCTCGGAGAGGACGCGTTGGCGGCGGTGGGTTCGTCATATCCCATCACAATGATATTTATGGCGATCGCCTTAGGTTCGACGGCGGGCGCTTCGGTGATTATAAGCCGGCTGTTCGGAGAGAAAAGACTTACCGATATGAAAACGGCAGTGTTTACCACCTATATTTCCATAGGTGCGTTAAGCATTATTCTGACTGTATTCGGGTTGATATTTTGCAGACCTATGTTAGAAGGGCTGAACACTCATTCCGATATTATGGAGGATTCGGTAAGCTATCTGAACATATACACATGGGGACTTGTGTTTTTGTTCGTATATAATATTGCCACATGCGTTTTTTCCTCTTTAGGGGATTCAAAAACACCGCTTGTACTTTTAATATTCTCTTCTGTAGGTAATGTGGGCTTGGATCTGCTGCTTGTACTTTGCTTTGATATGGGCGTTGGGGCATTGGCTTTGGCTACGCTTATTGCCCAGGGTTTTGCTTGTATTATTGCGTCTTTGATACTTTTTAAGCGTCTTAAGACAATAGATACTTCCGGAAGGCCAAAAATATTTTCACGAAAAATACTGATGCAGATTTCAAGGCTTGCTGTTCCCGGAATTTTTCAGCAGAGCTTTGTATCGGTGGGAAATCTGTTTATTCAAAGCCTTGTAAACGGATTTAATATTACGGCGGTCACCGCAGCCTACACTGCTGCTATAAAGCTTAATACCTTTGCCGTGACTATGTTTGCAACCCTTGCAGGAGGAGTAAGCAATTTTACGGCGCAGAATTTAGGTGCGGGCAAACCTGAAAGAGTAAAAAGCGGCTTTAAGTCGGGTTTGCTCACAGGTGAAATCGTGGCAGTTACGGCGTCACTTATCTGTTTTATCTTCCCAGATCAGCTTATCGGACTTTTTGTTGACAATCCTACCGCTACGGTAATCGAAACGGGAAGGAGTTTTTTGAGGATTATCTCGCCCTTTTATTTTACCGTTTGTGCAAAGCTTATTGCAGATAATGTCTTCAAGGGTGCGGGAAAAATGACTTTTTTTATGATCTCAACATTTACCGATTTAATTTTAAGAGTAGTACTGGCTTATATTCTTTCGGGATTTATGGGAGTAAACGGAGTTTGGTGGTCTTGGCCGGTGGGTTGGGGGATTTCCGCTTGCCTTGCTCTTGTGTTTTATTTTACGGGAAGGTGGAACACGGCGAGCAGATAAAACGGAATTTGAAAACTGTGATTTTATAAGCGGTTGACGTCATTTGCAGGGTGTTAATAAAATCCTCTGAAAAGTTTCCTTTGTTTCGGCTCGTAAGGGCAAAACAAGAGAAAATACGTAAGGCAGGAACATAAAACAGGGGAAACGCCTCGAAACTCGGCTTTTTCAAGCCGTTTAATAGTAAAAAAATTTACCGCTGAAAAATTACGCGCTTAGAGACGTAATCTGCTTGCGGATTATATAAATATTAGAATTTAAAATATACTTTAAAATTTTGGCACATTTTAAAAAAACTCTATCAAATCAAGGCATAACACTTGAAAAGTCAGGCGTGATGCCTTGATTGCTTTCTGAAATTTCGTACTTGGTGCGGGGCCTTGGTTAATTTGCGGCAGGCCGGCAGTTTTGGGAAGAAACATGCTTTATTGTTTTATTAAGGGAAATATTACCGTTTTGACCGCCGCCTGGTTTTGTTGAGCTTTTTTATTAAGGTAAATTTAAATTTTGGGTAGGATTTATTAACGTAAGCTTAAATAAGCATTCAAAATTGCGAAAAAAATCCGAAGTTAAGCAGGGGGAAAATCCCTTTCTTATTATTAAGACGCTCCCGCTCGCCATACTGATGAAATATAATCCGCTCAAGGAACAGCAAGGTATGCCTCAAGCTTCGAATAGGATAATCCCTTAAAAAGAACATGGCACATCCGCCTCGGTTATATTTTATCATTTCCAGGCGACAACAGCAAGACGGTATAAATTTGCTTTTTCTATTTTTATATGATACAATAATACTATTGTCGATTTACCTGTCTTCATAAAATTTGTGATTTTTTAAGACAGGGCTGAATCCGTATTGGAAAGGTTTGCCTATGAAAAAAAGATGTGACATATCGATAATAGGCGGGGGAGCTTCCGGACTTGCCTGCGCGGTTTCGGCAGCGCAGGTCTCGGATTGTTCCGTAATGGTTCTTGACCGTATGCCAAAAGTGGGAAAGAAGCTGTTGGTAACGGGCAACGGGCGCTGTAATCTTAGCAACCGTCATATCTCCGGGGAATTTTATCATGGAAGCTTTGATGTAAATCCGATTTTGGATGAATTTCCCGATATACGCCTTTTTTTTGAGAAATTGGGATTATATACGGTTTGCGATTCTTCGGGCAGAATATATCCTCTCTCAAATACGGCTTCCTCAGTTTCCGATGCTTTAAGGTTTGCCGCAGAGGAAAAAGATAATATACAAATCCTGACAGAAAGATCCTGTAGAAGCATATTACGGCATAAGGAAGGATTTTTGATAAAAGCGGGAGAGGACGATGTAATTTCAAAGGCGGTGATACTTGCTTGCGGCGGCTGTGCCGCTCCCGTGCAGGGAAGTGACGGAAGCGGATTCGCTCTTGTAAAGGGACTGGGTATAGATGTTGCCTCTCCTTATCCCGCACTGTGCTCTTTGCTTGCTGATGGGACAAAGTCTCTTGACGGTGTACGAAGCAGGTGCTTAGCTTCATTAGTCAATAGCAGAGGATTGGTAAAAAGTGAGCTTGGAGAGATTCAGTTTACCAAAAACGGCTTGTCCGGAATCTGTATTTTTAATCTTTCCGCCGCATTTAAGGACAGCGACGGAGATATGACGGTAAGTCTTGATTTGCTGCCCGATTATACGTTTAACAATGCCTTTCATATGCTTCTCAACGCTTCAAGGTGCCGCAGCAGAGATTTGTCAGACGAGCTTTTCAGCGGGATATTTAACCGAAAGCTCGTCCTTTGTCTGCTTAAAAGGGCGGATATTCCTCTATCGACATTTTCATCAAGGATCAACTATGACGGTATAAAGAGACTTGCGGCCGTTTCAAAAAATTTAGAATTTAAAATAAAGGGCAGGGCAAATTTTAATTCCGCTCAGGTAACGGCAGGGGGCGTTCGCGGTTCGGAGATAGACGTTCGTTTAATGTCCAAAAAAATAAACGGTTTATTTTTCGCCGGAGAGATAATCGATATTTGGGGAGACTGCGGAGGATATAATCTTCACTTTGCCTTTGCTTCGGGAATAAAGGCAGGAAGGGAAGCAGTAAGATATATTGAGGAAAAGTGATATGATGATAAAGCTAAGCGGCGTCATACTGCCGATAGGGTATGATGATACAAAGTTAAGTGAGATATTGTCAAAAAAACTATGCTGTGAGATCAAAGACATAGGTGAAATTGTTTTGCTTAAAAAATCCCTTGACGCGAGAAAAAAGTCCGATATTCACTACACGGTATCTTTGGCGGTTGAGGTAAAAAACGCCGAGCTTATGATCAAAAGGAAGGGGGTAGAAAAATACGTTGCTCCGACTCCCGTTTTTATACCTTCTTCTAAACTTGAAAAGCGTCCCGTTGTGGTCGGCTTCGGCCCTGCGGGAATTTTTGCGGCGCTTTATCTCGCCCGTTCCGGCACAAAGCCGATTGTGCTTGAAAGAGGTTTAGATGTTGATTCAAGAAAAAAGAAAACCGACTTGTTTTGGCAGGGGGGAGAGCTTGATGAGGAATGCAATGTTCAGTTCGGGGAGGGCGGCGCAGGTGCATTTTCGGATGGAAAGCTCAATACCGGAACTCACAGTCCGTTTATATATCAAGTTCTTAAAGATCTTTCCGGATTTGGCGCTCCTAAGGAAATACTATATACCGCTAAGCCGCATATAGGTACGGATAAGCTTCTTGTTACCGTAAAAAATATACGTGAGGAGATAAAACGATTAGGCGGGGAGATTATTTTTGGAGCTAAGTTCTGTGATTTCGACTGTAAAAACGGCCGTCTATCTTCCGTTTCTTATATTAAGAGCAATGGGAAGCATGATCTTGAAACGAATGCCCTTATATTGGCCGCTGGTCACAGTGCGGTGGATGTATTTGAACTCATGCTGAGAAAAAATGTCCGGATAACTCAGAAGGCTTTTTCCATAGGCATGCGTATAGAGCATTTGCAGTCAGATCTGAACAGTTCAATGTATGGTGAAAACGCTCCGTTTGAATTCCTTCCTCCTGCCGATTACAGGCTTGCGGTACATCTTCCGGACGGAAGGGGAGTATACAGCTTTTGTATGTGTCCCGGTGGAAAAGTAGTAGCTTCGGCATCGGAAAAAAATACGATAGTTACGAACGGTATGAGTTATTACAGCAGAAACGGTGAAAATGCAAACAGCGCAATTTTAGTCGGAATAACACCTGAGGATTTTAAAAGCGGTGATCCGTTAGCGGGCGCAAAGCTTCAAAGAAAAGTAGAACGTGCGGCATTTGAAGCGGCGGGGGGAAATTATACAGCTCCCTGTATAACTGCCGGGATGTTATTGGAAAAGACGGCGACTTTTGAGATCGGAAGGGTCAAGCCTTCGTATAGACCGGGGGTATCTTATGCAGATCCAAGGGAATATCTTCCAGAATATGCGGTATCCTCCATAAAGCAGTCCATACCGATGTTTGGGTCAAAAATAAAATGCTTCAATGATTATGAAGCCGTTTTAACGGGACCGGAGACACGAAGCTCCTCTCCGATTAGGATAACTCGGGGAGATACGCTCGAAAGCATATCTGTAAAAGGACTTTATCCCTGTGGAGAGGGGGCGGGCTATGCCGGAGGTATTGTTTCTTCGGCTGTTGACGGAATAAAATGCGCTTTTGCGGTGATGGGAAAATAATATGGAGATTTAAACAACAGTTTTAAGCTTGAATTGGCATATGGCTTTTGTGTCAATTTATCATTATACCGTTTCTTGTTGTATGAAGCTCTGATTGCAGTCAAAAGGAATAAAAACATCATTTCTGCAAATAATTTTACTGAAAGGAAGGTGTTTTATAATGCAGCTTGATGGTTCAAAAACTCTTGACAATCTTAAGACCGCTTTTATAGGGGAAAGCCAGGCGAGAAACAAGTATAATATTTACGGTAAAATCGCACGTAAGGAGGGTTATGAGCAGATCGGAGATGTTTTCGACAAAACTGCTCACAATGAAGCCGCACATGCGGAGCTTTGGCTTTCTCTAATGAGCGATGGGATTCCTGGTGATACGGCTAAGGCGTTGGAAAATGCAGCAGGGGGCGAGCATTACGAATGGACTGAAATGTATGCCGATTTTGCCAAAACTGCCCGTGATGAGGGATTCGATCATATTGCAGCATTGTTTGATATGGTTGCGGCAATAGAAAAGGATCACGAAGCCAGATACAACTGTTTTTTGGAGCAGCTTAATAAGGGTAAGGTGTTTACCAAGGATGGCGAGGTAGTATGGGTATGCCGTAACTGCGGACACCTGCATACCGGTAAGGAAGCCCCACTTGTTTGTCCCGTATGTAAAAAGCAGAAGGCTTTTTTTGAAGTTAAAACAGGTATGTGTTGATAGCCATAGTGTTTTAATTCAAGAATGTACGGCGGTTGCTTTAAATATCATATTCTAACTAAATCAGTGTTGATAAAAACCACCGCTTCAGTGGTGGTTTGCACACGCCATAAAATGGCGAATTACAGGCTCGACCCCTAAAGGGGCATTGAAGGTCTGAAATATCATTACTGTCAAAGACAGCCGCCGAAGCGGCTGTTTATTTTTGTCCGTTGATTCCTGCTGCCCGTAAACGTGTCAACATATTCCTTCAATGTCATATGATCATATGATCATATCCATAATCCTCTTTCAGCTGATTTTGAATATATTGTTTTATTGCATTTTCATTCCGTTCCACCGTATCTGTAAAATATCCTCCACACCAAAAATGCCGATTTCCGTATTTTAAATTTGCATTTCTGTCAAATATAATCAATATGCTTTTCCCTTTAATAAATACGACAAACCGTGCTATCCTTAAGCATGACGGTACTATTACAAGCATGTGAATATAGTC
>CAJTTE010000039.1 GCA_910579265.1 uncultured Ruminiclostridium sp.
TTTTACCGTTTTAAAGGAAGCGTTCGCTTCGCTCACTTTTCTTATGGTATAATAAAACATCGGGATTTTTTTGAAAAAAATGAAAGGAACGTAATAAAATGGAAATAAAAATAGGCGAAGTTATCAGAAACAAACGTCGGCTTATGAATATAAGCCAGGAGACCTTGGCGGAAAAAACCGGAGTGACGATACAGGCGGTAAGCAAGTGGGAGACGGGCATGTGCTATCCTGACATTACCGTATTGCCTAAATTAGCGGATTTCTTCGGATTGTCAATGGACGGGCTTTTTTTTGGCATAGATGGTGATGTTTTGCACGGGCTTCCCGACGACGATAAGCCGAGAATCGTTCAGTGCATAGGAAACAGGGTTATCGATAAGAAGGAATTTGTTTCTAATGCAAAAAAGAATAAATTTACACTCATTATCCCGGAAAACGGTGAAAAGGTAATTAACCTGGAAATATGGGGAGATGCGGATATAGAAGGAAATGTAAGCGGATTCGTCGATGCCGGAGCCGGAGTGAACTGCGGCGATGTGGGAACATATGTTGACGCGGGCGGATGCGTAAACTGCGGTGCGGTAGGCGGATATGTTAATGCAGGCGGCGGAGTAAACTGCGGATCTGTTGAAGGTTATGCCGATGCCGGCGGTGCGGTAAACTGCGTAAACGTAAAGGGAAACGTCAGCGCCGGCGACAGCGTTCATTGCAAAGATGTGGACGGAGACGTAAGCGCGGGTGACGACGTAACCTGTACTCAAATAAACGGAAGCGTGACTTGCGGTGGTAATGTAAATTTCAAAGCCAAATGATACTTAGAAAATATGATAAGCATATGTCCCTTTAAATCGCTTCTTAAAGTATAAAAACATTATAAAGGGAATATATCCGGTGCTTTTTAAAAGAGTATATTTATATTATGCCGATAAATCTTGAAGCAACAATTAATACTGCCGACAATTTTTTGCCGGCAGTTTTTTATAATAAGTCAGTGAGGAGGTTTATTTAGGTCAATGCTTTTTTCGGAGTAAAATATTCGGATTTTCGACTTCTTTTTTTACATTCTTTACGTTATTAAAGAAACAAGGGGGCAATACCATTATCATTAAGCTGCACGGAGTAATACGCTTTGGCTCAAGAGGCGCCTGAAGCACGGATTTTTTTGCAATCATAAATTTTTATTCCAAAAATGATCATCCTATAAGTAAAAATTCGTCTCCACTTGATATTTTTGAAAAAATGGTGTAAAATGGTATAAACGGGATTTTAATTTAAAACAGATTTTCTTAGGGCATATCTGAAAACAAAGCAAATTTATACGATTGCTCTAAAAGCACGGCCGATTCAAGGAAAAAGCGGAGAAATACGAGGATGTTTCCTTGGGATAATTATCGGCATTCTTTGAAGCGGAAAGCATCCGCAGTCAGTAGAAATCGTGGGATTTGCGGCTTTTAAGATAGCCGACAATGAAAACAAATGAAAATAAGGGGAAGAATATAAAATGAGAGTTGCATTATTTACCGAGGTATATCTTCCGGCAGTAAACGGAGTTGTTACTCACGTCAAAACTTTAAAGGAGGGCCTGGAGCTCTTAGGACATAAAGCAATTATTGTTACCGCAGATTCAAACGTAAAGAAAACACAGGCCTCCGATGATATTTTATATTGCCCCGCCATCAGGCTTGAAAAAATATACGGTTATGATGTGGCTTCTCCCATAAGCGCGGACAGGCTTAAGCTTTTAAAGGATTTTAATCCGGATGTTATCCATATACACAATGAATTCGGCATAGGACTTTCCGGAGTGCTTATAGCGCGTTCCCTTAAAATACCCTTGGTTTATACAATGCATACGATGTATGATGATTATGTTTATTATGTTGCGAATAACGAATCTACAAGAAAACTGCTTACATCGGCTTCTCATAAATATGCCCGGATACTTGCCTCCGCCGCTTCGGCAGTTACAGGTCCATCGAAAAAGGTTGAGGAATATTTTCGCCGCTGCGGTGTTGATAAGCCCGTTACCGTTATACCTAATTCGGTGGAAACTGACGTCTTCAACAGGTATTCCGTGGAAAAGAAAAAGGTTGCCGCAGTACGTGAAAAATATGGCTTTAAGGAAAGCGATCTTGTTTTTTGTTTTTGCGGACGTATGGGGCAGGAAAAGAATATAGGAACGCTTCTTGAATATTGGGCAAAAAACGTTAAGGCAAATGACGGTATGAAGCTTTTACTGATGGGCGGCGGTCCCCAGCTTGACGAATACCGTGAAGATACGAAGCGCCTTAATATATCGGATACCGTTAAGTTTACCGACAGAATTGAACATATTGATATACCGCCTTACTATGCTGCTTGTGATTGTTATATAACCGCTTCTCTTACCGAATGTCATTCAATATCGATGATGGAAGGCCAGGCTACGGGCATGCCCGTTCTGACCATAAGAGACGAGCTTAATATGGATCAGATAGAGGAAGGCGTAAACGGATTCTCATTCCGTGATGCAGATGAAATGTACAAGCATATGCTATATCTGAAGTCACTTTCAAAGGAAGAGCTGGATATTTTAAAGGAAAAATCCAGGGAATCAATCGTTTCATCCGGCACCAGATCGATCGCAGAAAAGCTGTTGGCCGTATATGACACCGCTATAAGGGAATATAACCAGAAGAGAATGTACAGAAAGCTTCCCCGTGATGCAAAGAAAGCCTATAAGATAAGATACGGCGATATGTTTCCGGATAGTAAACCCTCCCGTCCGAAGCGAAAGGTAAAGATTAAAACCAAACGCGTTACAAAAGAAGAGAAAATTAACCGCAGGAAGACGGAAAAGTTCGCGAGGGAAAGAAAAAATGCAGCCAGAGCAATACGGCGCAAACATAAAAATACGGACAGATAATCATTTCTGTATCATGGGCATAATATACAAGGAATCATAATCAAAAAGGAATATAAAATGTCTGATTGGATCTTAAATTCTCTTACTGAGCTTTTTGGTAATAATACGGCAGTCAACGTCATTATTTCTATGTTTTTTCTTATAATAGGTTTTTTCGGACTTATAAAGGGTGCGGATATTTTTGTAGACAGTGCGTCTCAGATAGCTGCGAGGCTCAACGTTCCCCTTATTGTAATAGGACTTACCATTGTTGCTTTTGGTACAAGTGCTCCCGAAGCGGCAATAAGTATCACTTCCGCCGTTCAGAACAACGCGGGTATTGCGGTGGGAAACGTTTTGGGCAGCAATATCATGAATATACTGCTTATTCTTGGTATTTCGGCTCTTATCTGCCGTTTGCCCGTAAAAAAAACCACATTCAGATATGAGATACCGTTCGTAGTTATAATAACGGCCGCAATGCTTTTACTGGGTGCATTGGGCGGCAGTCTCGACAGAATTGACGGTATAGTTTTTGCCGTTCTTTTCGCGGTATTTATGGTTTATCTGGTTCGTCTTTCGAAAAACGGAGATAATTCTCTTGCAGATGATATTCCCGAAATAGATAAAAGCGCTTCCATACCCAAGATGATATTGTTTGTTATAATCGGTCTCGCTATGGTCGTTCTGGGAAGTGATTTTACAGTGAGCGGAGCTACGGAAATTGCAAAGATTGCCGGTCTGGATGACAGAGTGATCGGGCTTACGGTGGTTGCCTTCGGAACATCGCTTCCCGAGCTTGTTACATGTGTACAGGCAGCGAGAAAGCAGAAGGCCGATATCGCCATAGGGAACATAATAGGCAGCAATATATTTAACATTCTGTTTGTGGTAGGTATTTCGGCCTTGGTTTCACCATCCCCCATAGGATTCAGTAATTCATTTATAATTGACGCGTGTGTCGCTATTGCCGCAGCGGTGATACTTTGGCTGCTGACGCTTAAAAACAAGAGAATAAGCCGACTTGGCGGCAGTATAATGCTGATGCTTTATGCCGGATATTTCGTTTATCTTTTTGTATAAGTAATAAAAGCCGAAATTTTTATGATATGAGATGTGGTTTACAGGGGTATGCAGATATGCTTAATGTGAAATCTCCTTGTTTATTATGCTTTGGTTTTTACATGACTTGGAACTTTTTTTCGTGACAGGCAGTTAATAAAGAACTTTATTTTAAATACAGAGGGAACTTCCGTTGAATAACCAACGGAAGTTTTTTTGTAGCTTAAGCGCAAAAAACCACCGGCTCAGCCGACGGAATAAGAAGCATTAATATAATAAGTGGTATAATAACCTCAAACAAAGTAAAGAGGAAGAAATTATTTTAATGTTTGAGAACATTGTACCTTTTCAGTGGAATCGCTCCGCTTTGCTGAGCTCTTTTTATGATATAATAACCTCAGACAAAGGAAAGAGGAAGGATTTATTTTAATGTCTGAGGACATTGTATCGTTTTTGAGGAATCGCTCCGCTTTGCTGCGCTCTTTTTATGATATAATAACCTCAAACGAAGTAAAGAGGAAGAATTTATTTTAATGTTTGAGAACATTGTACCTTTTCAGTGGAATCGCTCCGCTTTGCTGAGCTCTTTTTATGGTATAATAACCTCAAACAAAGTAAAGAGGAAGAAATTATTTTGATGTTTGAGAACATTGTACCGTTTTAAAGGAAGCGTTCGCTTCTTTCACTCTTCTTATGATATAACAATCTCAAACTGGGTAAAGTGGTCAAACGAATTTCTGACCAAGATTTCCGCCAGACAAAATCGCCGTAACAGTGCAGTGTTAAAGGAAATCCGCCGTAAACGGCTCTGCTGTGTGCTCAGATGGTTGGGGGAAAATCACCGATCGAGCCGATGGTTTAATTTAAAAAAGTCTTGATTTCACCTTTACATTCCGCAACGCATATAATAAAACGATAAAATTAAAGAAAGGACTGGTTATATGTGCGGAATTGCCGGCTGGGCAGATTTCAACAGAAATATTAAAAAAGAAACCGGAATAATGGAAAGAATGAGTCAAAGCCTTGCACCCAGAGGTCCGGACGAACACGGAAGCTTTTATGATAATCATTGTTGTCTCGTTCACCGAAGACTTACGGTAATAGATCCGGAAAACGGTAAACAGCCTATGACACAGGGCAATTATACGATCTGTTACAACGGAGAGATCTATAATACAGGTGAGCTTCAGAAGGAATTGGAGGATATGGGATATTCGTTCGGAGGTCATTCTGATACGGAGGTTCTTCTGACCGCTTATTTGCAGTGGGGAGATGATTGTCTTGAGCATCTGAACGGTATATTTGCCTTTGCGGTATGGGACAGCGCCAGAAAAAAGCTTTTTATGGCAAGAGACCGGGCAGGCGTAAAGCCCCTTTACTATGCACTTGTCGATGGAGGAGTTGTTTTTGCGTCCGAGCCGAAGGCAATGCTTTTACATCCGGGAATAAAACCTTTGATAGATGAAGAGGGAATAGCCCAGATAATGCTTTTAGGTCCGGCGGCGAAGCCTGACAGCGGCATTTTCCGGGATATAAAACAACTGCCGCCGGGCTGCAAAATGGTTTGTACAAAAGGCGTATGCGCGCTTGAGTGTTATTGGCAGCCTATCGCTCAGGAGCACAGGGAGAATCCTGAGGAAACGGCAGAGCATTTGGCTTATCTTATTCGCGACAGCGTTACAAGACAGCTGATAAGCGATGTTCCTTTATGTACCTTTCTTTCCGGCGGTCTGGACAGCAGTATTATCAGTGCCATAGCCGCAGATGAATATAAAAAGCAGGGTAAAGTACTTGATACATACTCAGTGGATTATAAGGGAAACCGTGAGAATTTTAAAGCATCGCTCTTTCAGCCGGATGAGGACGCCCCATGGATAGTAAAAATGAGCGAATTTATCGGAAGCCGTCACTGTAACGTGGTGATAGATACTCCTCAGCTTGCACAGGCGCTTTATGCAAGCACATCAGCCAGAGACGGGGCGGGTATGGCTGACGTGGACAGTTCGCTTTATCTTTTTTGCGGAGAAATAAGAAAGAAATTCAGGGTCGGCGTAAGCGGGGAGTGTGCAGATGAGATCTTCGGAGGATATCCCTGGTATCAAAATAAAGAGATGCTTGCCAGGAAAGGGTTCCCGTGGGCCACATCCACAGAAGAACGTTATGCTCTTCTTCGTAATGATCTTTGCAGGAGCATATCTCCCGTAAGCTATGCGGAAGAGCTTGCTCAGAAAACTGCGAAAAAAGCCTCATGTCTGGATACGGATACACCGCAGCAGCGAAAAATGCGTGAAATGTTCATGCTGAACTTCTATTGGTTTATGCAGACTCTTCTTACCCGAAAGGACAGATGCTCAATGGCGCATGGATTGGAGGTGCGGGTACCTTTCTGCGATCATCGGATAGCTCAGTATGCTTATAATATCCCTCCCGAAATAAAGTTCTGGAATGGAAGGGAAAAAGGCATCGTGCGTCTTGCATCGGAAAAAATACTTCCAAAGGATGTTGCGTGGCGTAAAAAGTCTCCGTATCCGAAAACTCACAATCCCGATTATATGAAGCGCATGCTTGACAGCTTCAGCGAACTGCTGAAAAAACCTGATTGCCGTTTATTTGAGCTTATGGATAAGGATAAGCTCATTGAGCTGGAGCGCAGTGAAGGAAGGGCGTTCAGCAAAAACTGGTACGGCCAGCTTATGGCAACGCCTCAGATGTTCGCTTATCTTATTCAGCTTGACTACTGGCTAAGACAATATAATGTACAGATAGCGATTTGAATTTATCCTGTCGGCACTTTACAGAAAGATCAAGGTATAGGGCCTTTCTGTGAGGTGCTTTTTTATTGCACAATATAAGGGCTTCAGTCGGTCTGCATTTTTTCGTTCTTTTTCCTTAAAACATCCGCAGTGTATTCCAAAAGTCTCACATCCTCGTTTTTAAGGTCAGATATGTCAAGAGATTTTGTAATGTCGTTATCGATTCCCAGAAGATAATCGGCACTTACATGAAACAGCTTAGTGAGTTTTATGAGCATTTCAGGGGAAGGGGAGCGTTCCTGAAGCTCATAGTAGGATATAAGGCTCTTTGTTACTCCCAGTTTTTCGGCTAATGTTTGCTGACTAAGTCCTGCGCTTTTTCTTAACTCTTTTAAAATTTTTCCAAAATCAACCATATTTAGTCCTCCTTTACTAAAAGAGTTTACTAATAGTTTACCAATAATTTGGACAGAATTGGTCGAAAAAAGAGATAATAATAGTTTATTTTTCGACATATATTTACGAATTGCCGTCGAGTAATGTTTATTAATATAAAAAGAATTTAAAACAACAAAGATTTATTCTTTAAATCGTAAAAATCATATTTTTTTGTTTTTGATTAGGAAGTGTTTAAAATCAGAATTAATTTGAGCTGTTCCGACGGTATCAGTGGAAAATGTGCCGGAATATGGAGGAACCGGATTTTCATGATGCTTAAGCCTTTGAAGAGGACGGGTAACTTGTAAAATCTGCGGTTTTTCAGGCTGCTCTTAAGACAATTTGAAGAAAGAAAATTCTTCGACTATATTGTATGAAAACATTTTTTTGATGATTTAGCTTATCCCCCTTGATTATTTTTTCCAAATAAGATATAATTACAATCGGGTTATTGTAAAAAAATAACATAGCCTCAATTTAAAAAAATTAACGGAGGTTCTGTATGGCTAACAGGTTTATTCTTAACGAAACATCTTATTTTGGAGCCGGAGCGCGGGAGAATCTTGCTGATGAGATAAAGGCAAGAGGTTTTAAGAAGATTCTTTTTGTAACCGATAAGGTCCTTCTTGAATGCGGCGTTGCGGGAAAGGTGACAGAGGTTATGGATAAGGCGGGAATCCCTTATGAAACCTACTGTGATATCAAGGCAAATCCTACGGTAAAAAATGTTCAGGACGGGGTTAAGGTATTTAAGGATTGCGGCGCTGATGCTTTGGTGGCGGTTGGCGGAGGTTCGGTAATGGACACCGCTAAGGGTATTGGAATAATCGTTGCTAATCCGGAGTTTTCCGATGTGGTATCATTGGAAGGCGTTGCTCCCACAAAAAACAAAAGCGTTCCATTAATTGCGCTTCCCACCACATCCGGAACCGCAGCCGAGGTAACTATAAATTATGTTATTACCGATGAGGCAAACAAAAAGAAAATGGTTTGTGTAGATCCTCATGATATTCCCGTTGTGGCAATTGTTGACAGCGAGCTTATGATGGGTATGCCTAAGGGATTATGCGCGTCTACCGGTATGGACGCTCTCACGCATGCAATAGAAGGATATATAACGGCGGGTGCATGGGAAATGTCGGACATGGTAGAGCTGAAGGCGATAGAGCTCATACATCAGAGTTTATATGACAGTGTGAACGGAGATCCCAAAGCGAGGGAAACCATGGCGCTCGCTCAGTATGTGGCAGGTATGGGATTTTCCAACGTTGGTCTGGGAATCGTGCATTCGATGGCGCATCCTTTGGGTGCATTTTACGATACCCCTCACGGAGTGGCGAACGCTTTACTGTTGCCCTATGTTCTTGAATACAACGCCGAAAGCCCTGCTAAGCCTAAATTTAAAGCAATTGCCAAGGCAATGGGTGTTAAGCATACTAAAAAAATGAGCGACGACGAATGTGTATCCGCCGCTATTGACGCTATCCGTCAGCTGTCTGTTTCTATCGGAATCCCTCAGAAGCTTTCTGAAATCGGGGTAAAGGAGGAGGATCTTAAGGATCTTTCCGTTGCCGCCTTCAATGATGTTTGTACGGGTGGAAATCCGCGTCCTACCTCTCCTGAAGAAATTCTGGAAATATATAAAAGGGCTTTTTAACAAACTGTTTTTAAAGACTGCCGTGTTTACAGCGGCAGTCTTTTTTGTCGGAGCTTTAGCGCAAAAAAACACCGGCTGAGCCGGCGGAATAAAAGGCTTTAGCAAAATAACGATCTACGTTATGTATAATAACCTCAAACAAAGTAAAGAGGAAGAATTTATTTTAATGTTTGAGAAC
>CAJTTE010000040.1 GCA_910579265.1 uncultured Ruminiclostridium sp.
TTTAACGGGACGGCAGGGACAAGCCGTAACGGTTTTCGGAAGTTTTTCGAAGGTCAATTTCCGGCGGTTGGTTTTTATGCCGAAGCGGAGGTAAAATTGTGTTATGGGTTTATAAGGGGCATCTGAAATACATGCGGAAAAGCCGGGGGACAGGTGAAAAGAGGGTAGGGGCAGGGGTGTTTGCGGTGCTTTGTCCGCAAAGGCGGACAAGGGATCATTTAACGGGACGGCAGGGACAAGCCGTAACGGTTTTCGGAAGTTTTTCGATGGTCAATTTCCGGGTCAATTTCCGGCGGTTCGTTTTTATGCCGAAGCGGAGGTAAAATTGTGTTATGAGTTATATAAGGGGCATCTGAAATACATGCGGAAAAGCCGGGGAACAGGTGAAAAGAGGGTAGGGGCAGGGGTGTTTGCGGCTTTTTGTCTTAAGCATAGTCTGAGGCTTTGTATCGCCGCAATCAATTTCAATCACGATATGTATTACAAAATAATACGAAGCTTTAAGCTTACGCGCTTTTACCCGTCCGGAGCCCGAACAGATTTTTAAAGGCAAACGTAAAGCAAAGGCTTGATGCCGTTTCTAAAAAACGAGGCTTTATTTTTAGAAAAATCCGCATTCGGACATTTAATATCATGGCTTCGCTATAACAGGACGCCGTCTGCATTTGCTTTTTTAAGGCAACGCCGCACAATGACCGCGTGTGAATCGCGCAGTCGGATCTTTCGTCAGCTTGCATAAATTCGGCGCAGGAATACTGACGTATTTCAAGGAGAATTTGTGTAAGATGTCGGAAAATATGCAAGCAAGCCGCACGCAAAGCCGTCAGGCGGTCACTGTGCGGTATTGCCTTAAATCGATTCGGAATTACACCGGATCGTATAAGCCGCTTTTACGAATCTTATGATAGGATCCTTCTTCCCATGACGAGCTTGTTGATATGTATCCCATAAGCGCCAAAAGATTTAAGGCAGAATCTGTCACATGAAAATAATACCCGGTACGGTCTGTTTTGACCGAGAGTCCGGCAAGCCGTTACCCTGCGCGGGGGTCAGTATGGTTGCAGCCCACCGTCATACCAGAAATACCTTTTTATTCCGATCCGTCCAGATACTCAGCCAGCATAAGATTTACCACTCTTCCGTAGCTTCCCGTCCCGTCAGTCTGGTTATTTGCCTTAAGGTAAGCGTCGTTCACGGCCGTTGATACCTGATACACCGCTTTTTTTCTATAAGGCGCCCAATATTCGCTGCGGCACGCATATTCATCCAGAACCGTCTGTGACAGCATAGAGCAAAGCCGGGAATAATCTTCTCTGTCGGCTACCGTATAATAAGCATTAAGAGAATACGTCAACGCCTCAAGATAACCGCTGTACCTAAAGTAAGGGTCTTCGCTTCCGCGGCAGGCAAGATATGCTATAAAATTCGCTTCATCCTCGCGTATAAATCCGCTTAAGTGGCTGAGTTCATGACAGGCCGTAAAGCCCTGGGAGGAAACGGGCATTGCACAATTATAATTTGCTTCCACGGTTACGGGAAAATATATTCCCGCAATGTTGAGGCAGGACATAAGATCCGAGCAGACGACCCCTTTCGGCTGAGGGTAATAGGCGTCCAGAACATCATATTTTTCAGCCAGGCTTTCCATCGCTTCTACGGCATGCGTTCCGAAATCCGAAGGCTTTACCGCCCGTCCCTCTTCGTCCAGGACAACCTCTTCGGCAGCCTTATTGACCTGTTCTATAAGAAATACGGTAAGTTCCCTCAGTTCACCGGCGCCGTATGTCCTTACCTTCAGACCGCTGTATTCTGAAAAAGGCGTCCGGTTATAGTTTACAAGGCAGTTAAGAGTCACGATAAAAAATATAATGGCAGACGCCAATACCGCCCATGAAAATCCGTTGATGAAGGTTATGAGCCTTTTCCCCCTTTTTCGCTTTACGCGGATCACAAGACAAACAGCACCCGCCAATGCCCCCAAAATAAAAAAAACAACGAAAAACTCGGCAACGGAAAAGGGAAAAATACCCCACAGCCTCGAGCCTATTCCCGAAAAAATCGGGTATACGTTAAAACAAAGCCAATCGGAAAACCCTATGCTTCTTCGGCTTAACGCAAGTATTATAAAGGATACCAGAGCAAGACTTATCCCGGTGATCCAAACGGACTTGCGTATATTTTTCAAATCGGAAAGCTTCATTTTTCCCCCCGTAATATTTTCAGCGCCCAACCTGTTGGGAATGTTGGACGCTGAAGCAACTTATTTTACGTTTATTTAACTACGCCTACGCCCAAAAAGCCATAGAGCAGCGCTTTATCCGAGGGGCCGACCTTTATTTCTACGGTATGCTCCCCGCCTTCTCCGGACCATGCGGGATCAGCTTCCGGATTTCCCCAGCCGCCGGGCTTATTTGAGGGAACCGTATTTACCGATTCACCGTCTATAATTACCTCGGCATCGGCATAACTATCGGAATTACTGCATCTGAACACAAGGAACAGAGTTTTGAATTCAGCCGTAAAGGTAATGGACGCACCTGTTTTTCCCCTATACATCCAGCCGTCAAAATTAGCTATAACGTTATCGTTTTCTTTAAAGCCTTCCACATTCTGTACCTTAAGCGCGTCTTTTCCTATGAACTCCATTCCGGCATATTCCGCAGTATAAAAAGCAGAATCAGGCAAAGGAGTAAGCTCGGGAGCGGCATCCGTTTCATCGGCAAGCTTTTTCACCTGCTCAAAATAATTCATTATGAAATCCTTTACCAGCTCATGTCCCCATATATTCGGATGAGATTCGTCATCGGAATATTTTTCCCATGTCATATACTCCGCGTCAAACATAGGATTAATCGCATTACCCACACTTATCATGGGAAGATCATAATGTCTTCCGACAGCGGACATATGCGACTGGCAGCTGTACCGATTCTTTAAAACGGTAAACAAAAGAACTACCGCAGGATCATTATCCTTATCCAAGGATTTTCTTACAAGACTTTCATAACAGTCCTTATATATCTGATCGCCGCCGTCATTTACGGCAAACTCGATAAACACTATATCGGGGGTTTTATCCTTAAACAGATCCCTTTCGGCTCTTACAACGCCCAAAACAGAAGGAGTTCCGCTTAAACCGGCATTAACATAATTTATTTTCGTTTCCGGAAACATTTCACACAATGCGTCATAAGTAAGCTTTGCCCAGCATTTTTCGGCGCCGGCGGTAAGTCCCTCGGTTATGGAGCCGCCTATATAGCCTACGGTTATCTCTTCACCTGCCGCCGCTTTTTTCAGTACCCTTATCATTCTTGAAGTATCGCCCAGAGTCATCAGGCTGTTATCTATCATATACTGACGCTGTTCGTCCTCACCGAGTCCGGAGGGAGGGGGAGCCTGAGTTTCTTCGGGAGGAAGCTCTTTTTCTTCGGACGTGGACGCATCACCGCTTTGAGCAGGACCGCTTCCCTCAGCTTCCGTTTTATCGGGAGCGTTTGTTCCCGAACCCGTCCCCGAAGGCGAGTCGTTACGCGTGTTATCACAGGCGGTCAACAACAGCATGGAAGACGTTAATATCAATGCTATTAATTTTTTCATTTTCCGTTACTCCTTTTTCTTTTATCATTCTTTCGTTTTTACGGAAGCTTTGCACCGTTTTTCCCGAACAGAATACCATGCTCCGGAAATCAGTGTAACAAAACACTCCGAAAAACCAAATCCGCTTACTGTTACAATTATACCAAAGTATCTCAGATCAGTCAACAGTAAAATTCACCAGTATACGCATCAAACGAAATAAAAATCCGAAGAAAAGTATTCCCCGGCCTTCCACATAAAAACCAAAGATTTTCTTATTGCTCTTATTGCTTTAGAATAAGATACTTCGCAGCCGCTAAGGGCTGTCCGAAAAGCCGCAAATTACGCGATCCCTTCTAACAGAATACGCCTTCCGCATCAAGGAACGCAGATAATTATCCTCTTTTTTCCTTGAAACAGCTCCGCCTTAACGTAATCGTACAAATTTGCTTTGTTTTCAGATCCCCTCTGATTAAACCGGAAGCCCTCCCCCTGCATAAAATATAGAATAAACATTGAATATTTTTCCATAAGCGGTTAAAAATAAAAATACAAGCTTGTGAATATAGACATTAGGACTGCCGGATAACGCCGACGGGAATATCCCGGCAACGTCTTAAAGAAAGGATCGAATCAAAATGAACATAAAACGCGGAGAAATATATTATGCCGACTTAAGCCCGGTAGTCGGATCGGAGCAGGGCGGAGTGCGCCCGGTGCTCATCGTACAGAACAATATGGGAAACAGGCATTCGCCAACGGTCATAGCCGCAGCCATTACCAGTCAGAAGGAAAAATCCAAGCTTCCCACTCACATATCCTTAGATGCTGAACGGTATGGGCTTGCCAAGGATTCTATCGTACTGTTGGAGCAGGTTCGTACATTAGACAAAAAAAGACTAAAGGAGAGAATGGGCGAGCTTGACAACGAAGCCATGAACAGAGTCGACGGCGCATTATCAGTCAGCTTCGGTCTTGAATGATCCGCCGCTTTAAACTAAACGGCATACTATGCGAAAAGCGTATAGCATGAACACCAAAACCGCATAAAAAACAACATACGGTCATCCGAGCCTTTAAGGAAAGGATGACCGTTTTCGTTTTTCAAAGGTTATAAATGCCGTTTTAAAACCGAAGGGCAGATATCAGTTTTCTCATAGCCTGTTCAGTATAAGGAAGCATGTAGATCACGCAGCAGATCCTGCGTATTTCGGGGCGGTCATTAGCAGACTTACCCGACTTACATCAAGAAAGATCAAGGAAAAAACACACAAAAGACGCAGGCAGACGCATGACGAGAGATGCTGAACAGGTTCCCGGTCAATTATAAGGATTATCATTCAATACGTTAGGGCTTGTTTGAAAATAGAGGAAATGACGGATTTTTGACTCCAAATGGTCAGCTTCAAAAAAAACGCAGTCAAACCGTCGTTTAACGAGGCTTTTTGACACAGAAGATGACCGTATGGGGGCGAAAAGACGATGTTTCCGATTTTTCAAACAAGCCCTAATATAAAGGTTCTGCGAATATCAAAAACGATCCCGGCTCAATCCGGCATATAATACGCTTGTAATATTGTTCCCCCAAGTAACTCTTGAATATTTCTGCTTGCCCGGCTGCCTAAATACTTCGTCGGAAGCCCTTGAAATATGCGCGTATTTCAAGGAGAATTTGTGTAAGATTACGGAATATATGCAAGCAAGTTGCATGCAAAGCCGTCAGGCAGTCATTGTGCGGTGTTGCCTTAAGTTTATTACCTTATGCTTATTTATGCTTACGGCTTATCCCTGCAATAAATTTTAACAAGCTCCGCAAGCCATGCCGCCGTTTTTGCAGTCAGCTGCTTTCCGGTAATACGCCATTTCCAGTTTCCGCCGAGAACGGAAGGCGTGTTCATGCGAGCATCCGATCTCAATCCCAAAACATCCTGCATCGGAACTATCGTAAGTTTTGACGAAGAGGCATAAAGAGTTTTTATCATCGCCTTATTTAACTGTGCGAAAAAACAGCCGGCTCTACAATACCGTTTAGCTACCGACGCCGCGGAACGGTTCGACCTTGCCCACCCCACGGAGGTATCGTTATCATGAGTTCCCGTATATGCCACCGAATTAACGGGATAATTATGCGCAAGGTGATCGTTATCCTCGTTTTTGGGATTAAAGCCAAACTGCATAACGCGCATTCCGGGAAAGCCGGTATCGGAAAGAAGTTTTTTAACGCTGTCAAACACCTCGCCCAGATCCTCGGCTATTATATCAGGCTCCCCAAGCTGTTTTTTTACTTCATCCCAGAAATCAATCCCGGGACCTTGCATCCATTTTCCGTTCACCGCATTCGAATCCCCCGCCGGAATCGAGCAATAGGTGTCAAATGCCCTGAAATGGTCGATTCTGAGAACATCATACATTTCAAGGGATTTTTTCAATCTTGCAATCCACCAGATATAATCCTCTTTTTTCATGGCATACCAGTCATAAAGCGGATTACCCCAAAGCTGTCCCGTGGCGGAAAAATAGTCGGGGGGGACTCCAGCCACCGCGGAAGGCACTCCCGGACTCCGAAGCTGGAACAAATCCGGATGCGCCCATACATCAGCACTGTCCAGCGCCACGTAAAAAGGCATATCTCCGATCAGCCTTATACCGTTACGGTTAGAGTAGCGGCGAAGCTTCGACCATTGTACATAAAACTCGTACTGCACGAATTTCCAGAAGGCTATACGGTCCACATGCTGTTCCGCCGCCTTATTCATGGCATCCGGGTCGCGGTTGCACAAGTCCTTTTCCCATTTCCAGAAGGGCTCGTTGTTTTTCGATTCCTTGACCGCCATGAAGAGGGCATAGTCCTCCAGCCATGCGGCTTCCTCTTTTACAAAGGAAAGATAACCCACATCCTCGTTAAAATGCGCGAAGGCCTCATTCAGCAAAGCCATTTTAGTACGGGTAACTTTTTCGTAATCCACAAAAGAGGGATCTGCGCCGAAATCGGCGGCATAGCAGCTTTCACGGGTAATAAGCCCCTGCTGCACCAAATCATCAAGATCTATCAGAAGGGGGTTTCCGGCAAAAGCAGAAAAAGACTGATAGGGGCTGTCTCCATAGCCTGTGGGACCTAACGGTAAAACCTGCCAATAACCCTGTCCCGCACTTTTCAACCAGTCCACAAAACGCTCGGCGGCGTTTCCGAAGGTCCCTATCCCATATGGGGACGGAAGACTTGTTATATGCATTAAAATTCCGCAGCTTCTCATTTTCTGTTCCTTTCGGATGATTTTTTAAAGTATATTCTCACCTGATTATTGATATTTGTCGATTTTTCTGTTTTATATTATATATTGAAAGGTATGAATTGTCAATGGAAGGTTAAAGCATAAAATACACAGCCGAAATAAAACCGTACCGTCTTTACAGCAAATAATCACATACCGTTTTGATTATCCAGATAAACAAGCGGCAATAAAAGCATTTTCTCAGGCACCGGTCAGACGCTTATTTCCGGAGAAGAAGGAATAGTTTTTCCGTTATCAAGTTTTAAGGATGTAAATACAGCTGCCAACGCACCGAAGGCCATTCGAATATGCCGCAGCATTCCGCGTTTTATGGGAATTATTTATATAAACAGCCCGAAAGCTTTATATGCAGACAGCAAAGGAACAAGAGCGACTTGTAGGGCTTTATTAGAATTTAAACTACATATTGATATGTCAACGGCCGACGTTTGATTTAACGGCATGGGATAGCCGAAGAATTACACGTTTTTCTATGCAGCCCGAAATATCGTCCATACCGTGCGGAGCAGTTGCGCACACAGCGCACCTGAAGAATGCCGCAAAATATAAAAGCAATAAAACGCCTTTAGCGGATATAATATACATATGCGAATTTGTATACCTTAAACTGACAGAACAAAACCAAATGCGCATCAACAATAATCCTTACATCTCCTGATGCTAAAAAACCGAAAAATTCGTCATGCCAAGAAAATATAATCAAAGACCGCAGGGCGTATCATTCAAAAAACGTCCTTCAAGCGTATGGGGCACCATCGGCCGATAATGTTTGTCATAGACTGTCCGGTCAAATTATGTCCGAATAAATCACGCATACGT
Organism: uncultured Ruminiclostridium sp.; assembly: GCA_910579265.1. GTDB lineage: Bacteria > Bacillota > Clostridia > Oscillospirales > Ruminococcaceae > Ruminiclostridium_E. The sequence continues at coordinate 7,689 of CAJTTE010000040.1, forward strand.
TTATTCGATACGGCAGTAAGCATAACAAGCTTTTAAAAGCATTTTTTTAAAATGTAGGTTTGTCAATGATATTGGACAAAATTTTTTAAAAATTCAACAGGAG
>CAJTTE010000041.1 GCA_910579265.1 uncultured Ruminiclostridium sp.
GGCTTTCTCTCAATATCTTTTTTTCGATTGTCCAATATCTATTGTAGCTCTACAACCGAATGAAGAATTGCTTTTTCCCTGCCTTGACAGATTTTCAAAGCTTATTTCCGCATTAGAGTGCATTGACATCGATCCTATGGCGCTGCATAAATGGCTTTCTGCGGCAGATGCTTCCGACCCTGTCCTATCTGATTTTCCGAAATGCCCTAAGCACGGAGCTTTGTTAAGCTGCTTTGGCTGTCAGATATGTAATAATTAATCCGGGGACAGATTTTAAGCGATTTTAGGAGGAATTAAAGCATTAAAAAAGCATTACAATAAGTTGGTTCGGGACAGGATCTCCGAAATGATCCAAAGACAGGGGTATGTCCCGTTTTTAAAATACTGAGTGAAGAAGTATACAAAAATCAGTTAAACTTCAAGCTTGATGAAGAAATTACCGAATATTGCGAAAACAAGGATATTGAAGAAATGGCTGATGTTTTGGAGATGCTTTTTGCATTGAACGAAGCGTACAAACATTCAAAAGAGGAATTGTTTTAGATTTATGATAAAAAGCATAAGGGACGCGGCGGCTTTTCGGACAGGATTTTCTTGATTTCAAAAAATAAAAAGGGCGTTGCCCAAAAGGAGCAAAACAATGAACGTATGGCATGACATTAATTCAGACCGCATTACACCACAGGATTTTCTCGCAATAATCGAGATCTCCAAGGGCAGTAAGAACAAGTACGAACTGGACAAGGAGAGCGGGATACTAATTCTTGACCGTATTCTGTACACCTCCACCCATTATCCCGCAAACTACGGTTTTATCCCCAAAACTCTTGCTGACGACGGGGATCCGCTTGACGTGCTTGTTTTGTGCAACGAACCTATTCAGCCTATGGTGCTGGTACAGTGTTATCCTATCGGGGTTATCACTATGGTTGACAATGATAAAAATGATGAAAAAATAATAGCAATTCCTTTTGAAGACCCCACTTTTAATTCATACAGGAGCATAGAGGCGCTGCCCCAGCATATTTTTCAGGAAATGCAGCATTTCTTTACCGTTTATAAGCAGCTCGAAAACAAGCATACGGCGGTCAACGAGGTTATGGGGCAAAAGGCGGCTGTTGAGGTTATCAGACAGTGCATTGAAAATTATCAGGAGAAATACGGGGACGGTCAGTAATGGAAAAGGAGATTATTCTTGCCAGTGCTTCTCCGAGGCGCAAAGAGCTTTTAAAACTGATAACCGATAAATTTATCGTTATTCCGGCCGTCGGCGAGGAAGTATCCGATGATTTGCTTTCACCTGCGGAAAGAGTAGAAAAAATAGCGTGCCGGAAGGCGGTGGAAGTTTCTGAAAAAAATCCCGGGTATACGGTTATCGGAGCGGATACTACAGTATTTTGCGGAGGCGATGCATTGGGAAAGCCCGCGGACGAAGCAGATGCGGGAAAAATGTTGACTCGGCTTTCCGGCAGAATTCACAATGTTATAACAGCTGTTGCGATCGCTCAAACAGGAAAGATAGTAAAGGTGTTTTCTGAAGAAACGGAGGTTGAATTTTATTGCCTTTCCGATGAGGAAATTGACCGTTATGTAAAAAGCGGAGAGCCTATGGATAAAGCTGGCGGATACGGTATTCAGGGCATGGGAGCACTGTTGGTAAAAGGAATAAAGGGAGATTATTATAATGTTATGGGACTTCCTGTCGGAAGGCTTTACAGGGAGCTTTATCAATTACGGAATGACGGTATTTTTTCATTAGATGATTGAACTTAGGTTTTTCTGATATTTTTTAAAAATACAAAGACACATTATAACGATCGATATATTAAAGAGTATTACGATGATTTTTATCATGTGGTTTCAGATATGCCTTAGAATATCGGTCAGCACTTTTTATTGGATTTAAACATCCTAACAGCGTGTACGATCGCGTGAATATAAAAATGAATATAGTTGAAGATCTGACATAGCATTACTGTCACAGACAGCCGCCGAAGCGGCTGTTTATTTTTGTCCGTTGATTCCTGCTACCCGTAAACGTGTCAACATATTCCTTCAATGTCATTTGATCATATGATCATATCCATAATCCTCTTTCAGCTGATTTTGAATATTTTATTGCATTTTCGTTCCGTCCCATCGTATCTACAAAATATCCTCCACACCAAAAATGCCGATTTTCGTATTTGTATTTTAAACTCGCATGTCTGTCAAATATAATCAATGTGCTTTTCCCTTTAATAAATACGGCAAACCGTGCTATCCTTAAGCATGACGGTACTATTACAAGCATGTGAATATAGTCGGGACACGCATTTGCATTTATTTATCTCTACTTTCTTTTCTTCACACAGTTTTCTAAGCATTCTCACTTATATCCTCTGTATGTTGATTGTGAGAATTTTTTTTCATTTTACATCTGCTAATGACATCCTTTATGTTAAAGTAATTGTAATGCGGCTGCCAAACCGTTAATTTTATATCATAAAAAGAAAATTTTGATTTGCAAAATTTGATACCTTCTGCCGTCTGAGGTTATTTACCATAAGAAAAGTGAGCGAAGCGAACGCATCCTTTAAAACGGTACAATGTTCTCAAACATTAAAATAAATTCTTCCTCTTTATTTCGTTTGAGGTTATTATACCATAAAAAGAGCGCAGCAAAGCGGAGCGATTCCTCAAAAAAGGTACAATGTTCTCAAACATTAAAATAAATTCTTCCTCTTTATTTCGTTTGAGGTTATTATACCATATCGGAGGCTGTTATTTTGCTAAAGCTTTTTATTCCGTCGGCTCAGCCAGTAGTTTTCGCGCTAAAGTCACAATTAAAAAGGCTGTAGCATCTGCTACAGCCTTTTTAATTGTGTGGTGACCCGTACGGGAATCGAACCCATGTTTCCGCCGTGAAAGGGCGGTGTCTTAACCGCTTGACCAACGGGCCGGTATCCGCTTAAAATGCGGAAAATGGTAGCGGCAATTGGACTTGAACCAACGACACCCTGGGTATGAACCAAGTGCTCTAGCCAGCTGAGCTATGCCGCCATATTAAATCCAAGAGCAGTTCCGCTTCAAGGACTTAATTATTATATCACAACACAGATACCTTGTCAACACTTTTTTTAAAAAAAATTGTCTTTTTTGTATATATTTGTATCTTTTTACAACGATATTGTTAATTAAATGTGCCTCTTTCTAAAGTGCTTAAGAAGTATAATCCGCATTTGACCTCCTTTTTTATTAAGTAAATACTCTGAACGACACATAGGGCAACCTATTGCCGAAACCTCAAGGGGCAATACTTATAACAGCTTAACTAAGGATTTATCGATCATCTTTTCACTAATGAAAAAAAGCATTTAGATTTGCTTGCTTATATTATATTCAAGAAAGTATGTTTTGTCAATGACACAACAGCTTGATCGCTCAAAATCTGCATCGCAGTAGACAAAGAAAAGGCTTGAAAAGCATGAAAAAATCCTCTGAAATTGAGCAATCTCAGAGGATTTTTGGTCGGAGTGACAGGGTTCGAACCTGCGGTCTCAACATCCCAAACTTCGCGCGCTACCAACTGCGCTACACCCCGATTTTATTAAATTTTTCCAAAAATTTTCCGTAAGTGGTCAAATATGTGGTCAAACGGATTTCCGACCAAGATTTCCGCAAAACGAAATCGCCGTGACCGTGTAGTGTGAAAGGAAATGTGCAAAAAACGGCTCTACAAAGCGCTCCGACGGTTCTATGCTCCCAAAGAGTGAATTTAATGTCCTCTCCGCCGCAATTGGCTTTTTATAGCCGTTTCCGTTCCACAACATATCCTCTTTAGCAGTCTTGTATCCGCTGTTTCCGTGTGCTCCGAAGCTGTCTATGGTCAGATATGTGGTCAACCGATTGAGGGGCGGGTAACAAGATATGTGGTCAAGATACGATGTACTGTAGATATTATAGCATAAACAGAACCAAAAATCAAGTCAAAATTTGAGTCGCTGTAAACAAAGATGTAGAGCTACAATAGATATTGGACAATCGAAAAAAAGATATTGAGAGAAAG
>CAJTTE010000042.1 GCA_910579265.1 uncultured Ruminiclostridium sp.
CGTCCCGATTTTTCTTGAATTTCCATAGGGGAAATTCATTTTTGCTTCGCAAAAACCGAAAAATACGGGAGTGTGCTACGAAATCATGCGTTCGTTTCTAACGGCTTAAATAAATAATCTCTGCGTAAATGCCGCGGAGATTTTTTAATTTAATACGGTTTGAAAGCCGCTTAAACGTTTTCCGTTTAAGTACGTTTTCTCCGTTTTCCGACCGAGTATGGCTTGACATTAATATATTTTTTTTGCAGATGCCTCCCGAGAGGCTTTATTTTGGGTTCGCAGTTTATCTTTTGTTTGCATTTGAACTATCATCCGAATCGTGGTTGTTTCTCTCCTGCTTTATAAAATCAAGCGATCTGTTGTCCCATATGCTAAAGAAATTTATACAGCCCCGTTGGTACGGGTCGACAGCTTCAATATCACCTGTGCTCTGGGTAGAAAGCTTATTATAAATATCAGATTCAAATCATCCCTAAACGGGATCCAATATGCTTTGAACGCGGATTATAACAAGCCGCTTTACCGAGTATTAACACTGATGTCGATATAAAACGGAACAAAATTCAAAAAAATTTAAAAGCCCTATTGACAAAACTGATATAACTGTATATAATAAATATATACAGTTGGAGGTGATGATTTGAACGTCCTTATTGACAACCGCAGCGGTACGCCTATTTACGATCAGATATACACCCAGATAAAAGCTCAGATTATAAGCGGAGAGCTTAAGGAAAATGAAATGCTTCCATCCATAAGAGGCTTGGCGAAGGATCTTAAAATCAGCTTTATCACCACTAAAAGGGCTTATGAGGAGCTTGAACGGGAAGGCTTTATATATACGGTTCAGGCTAAGGGCTGTTATGTAGCGCCTAAAGATATAGAGCTTTACCGTGAAGAAAATCTGAAAAAGATCGAGGATCATATAGAACAGATCGTACAGCTCGCCGCGACCTGTAATATCGGCGGCGAAGAACTTATTGAAATGATAAAATTTTCTTTGGAGGAGGAACGGTAATGAATGCTCTCGAAATAAAGAACCTAACAAAAATATACCCCGGTTATAAACTTGACGATGTAAGCTTTGATCTGCCTTGCGGCTGTATATTGGGGCTTATAGGCGAAAACGGGGCGGGTAAAAGCACCGTGATCAAGCTTATTTCTGACATGATAAAAAAAGACGGTGGCAGCATCGAAATATTGGGTCAGAGGGACTGCGGCGGCTTGCCCTCGGTCAAGGAAGAGATCGGAATAGTTATGGACGAGGTGGGGATTCCGGAATGCCTTAATACAAAACATGTTGGAAAAATCATGGCAAGAACTTTTAAAAAATGGGACAATGATTATTACAACCGGCTTTTGCACAAGCTATCCATTCCGAGCGACAAACCTTTTAAGGAATATTCCCGGGGAATGAAAATGAAGCTTGGCATCGCCGTTGCGCTTTCCCATGATCCTAAGCTTCTTATTCTTGACGAAGCAACCAGCGGACTTGATCCGGTAGCAAGGGATCAGGTGGTGGAAATGCTTTATGACTTTACCCGCGAGGAAAATCATTCCGTACTTATTTCCTCTCACATAGTGAGTGATCTTGAAAAGCTGTGCGACTACATCGCTTTTTTGCACAAGGGAAAACTGCTTCTGTTTGAAGAAAAGGACCGTTTATTGGAGAAATACGGCATAATCCACTGCACGGAAAAACAGCTTTCCGAGCTTGATCCGAAATCGGTAAAGCATAAAAAAATATCCGCTTATGGCGTAGAGGCTCTTGTAAGCCGAAATGATATCCCGGCGGGAATCACGATCGCACCGGTTTCCATCGAAGAGCTTTTCGTTCAGATGGCAAAAGAGGAGGAAAGAGCATGAAAGGCTTATTATTAAAAGATCTGTATGTTATAATCAAAAATTTAAAAATATATCTGTTGGTTTCGGTGTTTTTTCTTGCGGCAGGTGCGATGGACAGAAGCAATATTTTCTTTCTGTATTTTCTTCCGATATTCGGAGGGATGATTCCCATGACGCTTCTTGCTTACGATGAAAAAAGCGGATGGAGTCAGTACAGCCTTTCTTTGCCCTACGGAAGAAGGCAGATAGTTTCGTCAAAATACATGATAGGGCTAATTGCTCAGGTCATCATGTCGGTTTTGTCTATGACGGTTTTATTCTTTACGGGAACCTCTTTTATGGCCATAATGACTTTTTTTGTAACCTCATTTTCGGTTTCCTGTATCGTTCCGGCTATAGGTCTTCCCTTTGCCTTAAAATTCGGGGTGGAAAAAGGAAGAATAGCCTATTACATCGTTGTTGGAGCATGTGCGGCAATAGGCGGCATTTTGAGCAATACCGCAGGCGACGGCGATACGCAGGCTTTGCCCGGCCTTGCGCCCGAAACTGCCCAAAGCATATCTGAAATCACGGTAATATTTACGGCAGCCGCAATTATAATTTATATCCTTTCATGGATCATATCGGTAAGGATTTTTAAGAACAGCAAATAAACGATGGATGTATTTATCGGAATAAAAGAGGCGATATCCATCCCTCTTATCCTGTTTCACCGAAGCTTCGCCGTATAAAGACTGTTTCTGTTTCACTATCGGTCACGAAGATCAAAACGGCTTCCGTCTTGTTGATTCCCGCTGACAACAGGAAAATGACGATGGGTTTTACAGGATATAAATATTCATGTTTTATGCCATTTGTCCGCTGCCGCCGAAAAAGCGCCCACCGTTTAACCGGTCGTGCTTCTGACAGCAAAAAGAAAACGCAAATATTCTTAATGCAACTTAATGCAACGCTCCGGAGCTGTTGCCGTGTGGGGCTGCGCCGCCGGCCGTTTTCCTGATATCCGCTTTGTTGTCGGTAAATCCCGAACCGCTTGGGACAAATATCCTTCGAAATCGTGCCGATTCAGGTTGCTCAGATTTCATAAATCAAACGCAGTAAAGCCCCTTTAAAACGGTAACTACCGACGTATTTAAGGAGTATCGTAGCAAACGATCACTATGATAAGCCTTCGGCTTCCCGAAAACGCAGCCGGGAGTGCGGTAAAGCCGTCGGACGTTAGTTGTGCGGTGACGCCTTAAAATATCCGAACAAATTTTCGTAAGGGCATTGACATTTTCATAAGGAAGTAATATAATATATATCATGATTCTGTTAATGCGGCGGATTTAGCTCATCCGGTAGAGCATCGGCTTCCCAAGCCGAAGGGGCGGGTTCGAGTCCCGTAATCCGCTCCACCTTGTTTGTGAAAGCTCTGCACGGCTGAGTCGGAATAATTTTTACAAATAGTAAACGGAATCCTTTTCGGATCACTACTTTACCGATTCGTTTTACCGTGCCGGATAAAATCGCGGAACGCTTTTTAAAGTCGGTTTTTATTCCGGTACATAATTTATCGGTATCGGAGTTGCAGCGGTACGGTTCGTATAAATTATCCTGATCACATACCGTAAGCGTATACTTCGCTCTACGCATTAAAACTCACATTCACACTACAAGGATACCGGTAAAACAGAAAGCCGGTCTCAGCAAATTTTCATAAATCCTGAAAGGGGCATTAGCGCAGTTGGGAGCGCGCCACACTGGCAGTGTGGAGGTCACGGGTTCGAATCCCGTATGCTCCACCACAAAGGTACGGTAGCAATGATACAAATTGCTACCGTACTTTTTAATTATTCCCTATGAAAATCCCTTGATATAAAGCCAAAAGCGAGGTTAGTGGGTTCAAATGCGAACCTACCGCCCTCGCTTTTTTTGTTTTCCGGATTTCTGGGCAACCGATGCCACCGGAAGAAGTGAACCCACTCTGCCGAACCTTTTAATTTTTCATAGAATAATTAAAAGGTTCACCTACGGATTATCTTGATTCGATTTCTTTTAATGGTTTTCCA
>CAJTTE010000043.1 GCA_910579265.1 uncultured Ruminiclostridium sp.
GCTTTCTCTCAATATCTTTTTTTCGATTGTCCAATATCTATTGTAGCTCTACAGCACACAATAAAAAAATATTTGAAAACTCTTGACAACCTGACAGTAAAATAGTATAATATATTAGTGTTCGATTAAGGACAAGAATTGCGCCAATAGCTCAGCTGGATAGAGTGACTGGCTACGAACCAGTAGGTCGGGGGTTCGAATCCCTCTTGGCGTGCCACATCTTTTGCAAAAACCGTCCTCGGCAAAGCCGAGGACGGTTTTTGCAAAAGGAAAACGGTTTCGTCGGTCGCCCTTACGGCTTCTCCTTGGCTCGTTTCCGCCCCGGTTTTTCTTGAATTTCCATATGAGAAATTCATTTTTGCTTTGCAAAAACCGAAAAATACGGGAGTGCGTTACGCAACTGTGCGGTCGTTTTTAACGGCTTATTTAAAAAATCTTTTTAAGTACATACGCAGCAGCTTTACGCTGCACCCAATAACGCTCTTAATATCACGGAAGCGTTATTTTATGATCGCTTTACCAAAAATCTTTTTGGTCACGATATAATATGCGTAGCATCAGCATGTGCTATTTCCATTGGATTGAAATTATATGATGCGTTATTGGATTTGTTGTTTAACATCATCATAACATATTCTATTATTGAACTGCAACTAACAGCATTTACAGCAACGGATCCAAACTATGCGGTCGTAGCAATGGATATGATCGTTGAAAAAATGATCGGTTCATTACAAAGCATTGTTGAAAAAAATCAATTCTAAATGGGAAACTCCTTACTCCGTTTATACGCCGGTTAATGGTTCTGATAATACTGTTAGATATGTCGGTATAACGAAGAACTATGAAAAACGAATGGCGGCATATAGAAAGGCAGGAAGAAAAATGCGACTTTGGAACGTGGTGGCAAAATTGAACATTTGACATATGCTCAATCACGTGCATCAGAGCAAACTCTTATGGCTTATTACCATACGCGAAATTGGCTTAGTGAGAATGGCAACAACGATATAAATGGCATTTCGCCTAAAAACAAAAACAAATCTAAACATTTTGGTGCATTACAAGACTTGTTGACAAACAAAATTTATAATGAGCTTTTGTGCTACACCGAAAATATGTGACTTTGGTGGTGACAGTCACTTCAGTGCAATTATGGAGGTGTTTATGGGGAATTGGGGACCGGGCATATATCAAAATGACATTTCTGAGGATATCCGGGATGATTATAAAAACAAGTTGAAAGCAGGAATTTCCGACATTGATGCACTAAACGAAATTCTTGCTGATGGCATTGAATACTCAGAGGACGACGATGACAAATTTGATTTCTGGTTCGCTTTGGCATCAATTATGTCTGATATGGGGCGACTTACCGAAGATGTCAAAAATACTGCGGTAGAACTTATCAACAGCGGTGAGGACTTGCTTCGATTTAAGGATAATAAAAGCGAATTGAAAATGCGCAGAAAAGTTCTTGAAAAGTTGCGTGAAAAGCTTGTTGGAAAGCAGCCGGAGCGCAAAAGAATTCCTGTCATAAAAGCGTTCTTGTGTCCTTGGAAGCAGAATGACGTATTCATATACAAGCTTGACTCCGAGTGCTATAAAGATAAGCCTTACTTTAATAAATTTGTCGTGTTGCTTGTAGACGAGCTCGTCAACTATGATGTTGACATTCCTTTGGGTGATATGCTCCCTATAACCTATCTCAAAATTTGTAGCGATTATCCGACTTTGGCGGAGGATATTGATAATTCACCGTTTATACCTCAACGTATGATTTTCTATCTGAATAATCCCAAAAAGAACAGATTGGAGAGAGAACACCGTTTTATGTGGTATCGAAACGGGTTTAAAAAGAATGCCTTACGATTTGAATTATGGGGTAATTACGAATTTACACGACCATATAACAAACAATGGACTTATCCCAGCATAAAAGACTTGAAAGATTTCCATACGACTATAGCTTGTATGCTGAGCCGCTTTGACGAATATATTATCAAGTCGCTTGACTTTTATAAAGAAGATTTATAGATCAATGTGACTTCGATATTTTACAGATACAGTAGGAAGAAACGAAAATGCAATAAAACAATATATTCAAGATCAGATGAAAGAAGACTATGAATATGATCAAATTACATTGAAGAAATGTTCACCCGTTTACGGGTAGAGGGAATTAAAGGACAAAAATAAACAGCCGCTAAAGCGGCTGTCTGTGACAGTAGTGCTATGTCAGAGCTTCAACACCCATTTAGGGGTCAAGCCTGTAATTCGCCCTTTTAGGGAGTATGCAAACCACCGCTTCAATGGTGGCTTTGATTCATATGAACAGTTATGGAATCAGTCGCTGGAATAAGGGATAAGTGCGACCTGTCTTGCTCTTTTGATAGCAACGGTAAGTTCCCTTTGGTGATATGCGCAGCAGCCTGTAACACGACGGGGGAGTATTTTTGAACGTTCTGTCATGCATTTTTTAAGCTTTGCTACGTCTTTGTAATCAATAAACTCAGCTCTGTCAACACAGAACTGACAAACCTTTTTTCTGGCACGTTTAACGGGACGTGCGCCTTTTTCGTTGTTTACTTCATGCTTTTCAGCCATTGTGTTTTCCTCCTTTTAAAATCAGAACGGATAGTCGTCATCAGAACCTGTTTCTACAAAATCGCTCGTACTTCCCGAAGAAATCGCGGGAGCATCATTGACGGTTGGCGGTGGCGGAACGGGATTGCTGTAGCTTCCGTAGCTTCCTGACGATTTGGGTTCGCCTGTGAAATGTGCGGCGCTCACTACAAGCTCGACAATATTCTGATTATTGCCGTTCTTGTCAACATACTGTCTTGTCTGAAGCTCGCCTTCAACCAAAATCATTCTTCCCTTGGAAAAATATTTTGATATAAATTCGGCAGTGCTTCTCCAAGCAACGATATTGAAAAAATCAGACTTTCTTTCTTCGCCCTTAGCCTGATAGGAGCGATCCACAGCAAGACGGAAAGATAAAACGCTGATGCCGCTTTGAATCGTTTTTAGTTCAAGATCATTGCAGATGCGTCCCATTAATACAGCCTTATTAAACATTTAGAAAGCCTCCCGTCGTTTTACTTGCCGATCACTACCATAGAGCGGAGAACGCCGTCGGTGATTCCTACTATACGTTCAAACTCTGCTGGGAAATCAGTCTTGCTGGTAAATGTGTAGACAATATAGTAACCGTCTGTTTCATAATTGATAGCATACGCCAGCTTTCTTTTGCCCCATTCGTCAACGTTGATAAGTTCACCGTTTGCTTTAATTAAATCGGTAAACTTAGCCACAAGGTTCTGAACCTGCTCCTCACCGTTTTTAAGGGAGAAAACAACCATTGCCTCGTACTTTTCGCCGAGTTTTGCCATAAATAAATTACCTCCTTATAGACTTATGACCCACAATCGGTGTTGTGAGTAAGGATCGATAGAAACGTCGTTTCAATCTTTAACATTATATCAAGTTTATCTTTGGTTGTCAAGTGTTTTTTTAAATTCATTTGTAGAGCTACTGTAGAGCTACAATAGATATTGGACAATC
>CAJTTE010000044.1 GCA_910579265.1 uncultured Ruminiclostridium sp.
TTTCTCCTGTTGAATTTTTAAAAAATTTTGTCCAATATCATTGACAAACCTACAACTCGGCGCTCAGCTGTCCGCAGGCGGCTTTTATACCACTTCCGAATTCTCTTCTGAAAATTGTATTGACGCCTTCTTTTTTTAACTGATCAAAGAAGCTGTCGGAATTTTTTGATCGCCTGAAGCCGGAAGTTTTAGTTTCGTTATAGGGAATAAGATTTACAAAACAGTTTATGCCGTTTATCAGCTCAGCCAACTCCTTAGCATGTTCGGTGCTGTCGTTTATTCCGTCAAGCAGTATATATTCGAACGCAATCCTTTTGCATTGGCTTATTGAAAAATCCTTAACAGCTTCAATAAGCGAATGCAGATCCCAGCGTTTATTTACAGGCATAAGCATATTTCTGAGTTCGTCATCGGGTGCGTGAAGACTTACGGCAAGGTTAAAGCCGCCGTTTATTTCGGGCAGACGCCTGATCATCGGTACTATTCCGCAGGTCGAAAGCGTTATATGCCTTTCTCCGAATGCCAGTCCGTAAGGAGATGAGATGATTTCTATAAAGCTTTTAACATTATCGAAGTTATCCAGCGGTTCGCCGATACCCATTACCGAAACATGGGCAATTTGTTCAAGAGAAGACATGACAAGGATCTGCGATACCATTTCACCGGCGGTAAGATTTCGCATTTTTTTAAGTTTGCCGCTTTGACAAAAGGCACAGCTCATAGCACAGCCTACCTGCGTCGATACGCATACTCCGGCTCCGTACCTGTGCCGCATCAGTACGGTTTCCGTTTTATTTCCGTCGGGCATTTTCAAAAGAGCTTTGGCGGTTTCACCGTCATCCTGTATGGTGATGATATGGGGGAGAGTAAAGCTGAGATTTTTTAAAAGGCTTTCTTTGGTTCCGGCGCTAAGTACGGAAATGTCACCGAGACTTATTTTTTCCCTGTAAATGGATTTATAGAGAATCCTTGCCTTGGCTTTATTCTGTCCGTTCAGGCTTAAATAATCCTCAAGCTTATGAAGCGGCAAGTCATAAAAGTACATTATTTCCTGTATTCCTTTTTTCTTTTATTTTAGCACTTTTCCGGGGAAAAATCAATAATACGGACTGGCTTTATTTTATAAATATTACTTTGACATTTATCAGGCGGAGGAGCGAATCGTTTTTATTTAGAACTCCATATTGATCAAATCCGGGCAAAGGCAGGAAAAATGTAAAAACAGCAATATGGTTTTTAAGAAAGGATATTTAAATTTTTTTGATAATATTGCTGCCATACATACGGCAATATCCGATCGGTTAATTTGTTTGTCGCTTTTAAAGGCCGACGGATATTGTCGGAAATAAATCCGGTTTTAATAGCCGGACGGCAACCGGCAGCGCCTTGACAATGATAACATGGAGTGATATAATTAAAATAATTTGGAAAGTATTGGCAGAAGCCGCGCAACAGTAACGCCGATGCTTTAAAAAAAATAAAGGAGCGGGCCTGGTATGATTTGCAGTGATATCCAACTTTTAATTGATTATTCCGTAAAAAACGGTCTTATTGACAGTATTGATGAAATAGTTGTCCGTAATAGGCTTATGGATATCCTTAAGGTATCCGATTGGGAACCTGTTTGCAGCAATGAAGAGGATATTTCAATAGACGATATATTGGATAGGCTTACAAAATATGCATGTGATACGGGAATTATCGAAGATACGGTCAATTCCAGGGATCTTTTCGATACCAAGCTTATGGGTGAGATCACGGCGCTGCCTCATGAGGTTTACGGGGAATTTATGCGCAGGTATAATTCTGTTTCCCCCGAGGACGCGGTAAATAATTATTTTTTATATAATAAAAAAATCAACTATGTGCGGGCCGGAAGGATCGCCAAGGATCTTAAGTGGGAATATGATTCAGAATATGGGGTCCTTGATATAACCATAAATTTATCCAAGCCCGAAAAGGATCCCCGCGATATCGCAAAGCAGGGGAGCAGTAAATCGGTTTCTTATCCGAAATGTCAGCTTTGTCCCGAAAACGCAGGTTTCAGCGGTAATTTATCACATCCCGCAAGGCAGAATCTCAGACCGATCCCGGTTATTATAGGCGGAGAAAAATGGCAGTTTCAATATTCGCCTTACGGTTATTATAACGAGCATTGTATTGTGTTTAACGAGCAGCACACGCCAATGAAAATAGACGAAAATGTTTTTGGTAAGCTTTTTGATTTTCTTGAATTTTTACCGCATTATTTTATCGGATCAAATGCCGATCTTCCCATTGTGGGAGGTTCAATTCTGAGTCATGAGCATTTTCAGGGAGGAAGATATATTTTCCCTATGGAAAAGGCGGATATAGAAAAGCGTTTTTTACTTTCCAAATATCCGGGCGTAGACGCAGGTATTGTCAAATGGCCTATGTCCGTTATCAGATTAAAAAGCTTAAACAGAAACGAGCTTTCCAAGGCTTGTAATCATATTCTCGGTTTATGGAGAGCATACAGCGATCCGGCGGTAGGTATTTATGCCGAAACCGAAGGTTTTTCCCATAACACAATTACCCCGATTGCACGTTTAAGAGGCGACTTTTACGAGTGCGACCTTGTTCTCAGGAATAATATTACTACAGAAGAACGTCCGCTTGGGGTCTTTCATCCGAATCCTTCTCTTCATCATATCAAAAAAGAAAACATAGGCTTGATCGAGGTCATGGGGCTGGCCGTCCTGCCGTCAAGACTGGCCGCCGAATTAACGGCCGTCGAAAAAGCACTTTCTGAGGGCAGAGATATGTCCGCCGATCCTCTTACCGCTCCTCATGCCGACTGGGCCTGCTCAATTGCAGAAAGACATGGGGAGTTAAATCGGAATAATGTACGGGAAATCGTCCGCGCAGAGGTAGGAAAGGTCTTTGAGCAGGTGCTTTGTGATTCCGGAGTCTTTAAAAGAGATCCATCGGGAAGAGAAGCTTTTGAAAAATTTATTAATATTTGCAGGGATTGAACAATTCAAACTGAAATTCGATTTATAAATGGCTTGCGAAATCATACTGCCGCTTTATGTATCGTTAATGCCAATTCTTATTTTTTGCAAACGAAATATGTTGGGATTAAGGTTTTTGCGATGCCTACGGTATAAAGCGGGAAATCGGTATGATATTGGGGCATATCCGAAAAAAGATTAGTACAGTTACGATAAAACATGGAGAATTTAAGAAAAATAGCGGGGATATATGAGGTGTTTTTCATATAATTTCTTTAAGAAAATATCGGCATTCTTTGAGGCGGAAAGCGTACTCAGTTAGCAGAAACTGTTCATTTGCGCCTTTTCAGATAGCTCCAAGATCCGTATAATCCAATATCAAAATTTTTATATCATAGCGGGTCTTAAATATAAAAATTCTTTTTTTGTAGGTTTGTCAATGATATTGGACAAAATTTTTTAAAAATTCCACAGGAGAA
>CAJTTE010000045.1 GCA_910579265.1 uncultured Ruminiclostridium sp.
CAAGCAAGCCGCACGCAAAGCCGTCAGGCGGTCATTGTGCGGTATTGCCTTAATATTTCTTTTGATTATTTTTTAAAGAAGTTAAAAAGCGTTACTGCAAATTGCCGTAACGCTTTTTATTTTTATTATCCATAATCCGCTCTATCATGAGGAGCTTATAATGTTGATCCAATGCTTTTCCATTCTTTTTAAAGCGATCCGTAAATAATTTTACGAATCTATCACGCTTGCGTCTATGTTATTTTCCTTTGGATCCATCATCCTTATCTTTTTTATTTCAGAATACGTTAAGACAGACTTACGCCGCTTACAAAAGTTCTTTTCCAATAATCAACGGTTATATCCGCAATTTTTACGTTCTGTCCGGGCATAGGGCAGTATATCATTTTCCCCTGACCGATATATATACCGCCGAAATCCGGGTTCCCGCTTTCAGCCGTACTGAAAAAAGCAAGATCCCCGCTTTTAAGCTGATCATAGTCTATGCGCGTTCCCATGACAGCCTGATCTCCGGTAAGACGCGGGCAGTTAATAAAACCGTTTTCCCTCAATACATAATAAATAAATCCGGAGTTATCAAAACCTGTTTCCGGGGAAATACCATTTTCAGCAAAAGGAATTCCCAGAAGCATTTCAGCTGTTTGAACTATCTTATTGCTTGAATCAATAGGATCATTATCTTCAGTCACAACAGCGGATGTATCTTGCGTATGATCCTCCGTCGTAATATCGGGAACCTCGCTGTCTGTTGTCGGAACAGTTTGCGAACTGTCTGAGGAAAAAACATCATCGGTATCTTGGACAATCTGTGAATCACTTACCGAAGGATCAGGATCACTTTTGTCCGTGCCATTATCCTCACTTGAATTATGACAGCCCGTAAGCAATATAACCAAAACAGCTACAGCAGCAAAAACGCCCATCATTTTTTTCATAGCTTTCTCCTTTAGTTCCTTATGTCCTCATATCTGCACAATATCAGGTTTATTTATATCTTTAAGCGCCGTATACAAAATATTATATGCAGGATCTTGTCCATGTGTGTTACTCAAAAGGGATTCTGAATACACCCGTATAAATATTTTACTGAGTTAAAAACAAAAAGTCAATAGAAAAAGGTCTTATTTTGCGTTTTTAACAAATCAGGGACTGCTTTAACAGTCCCTTTAGTATTATTTTGCCATTTTTTGTAAACCGGACTAAAAGCCGTAAGCAAACGATATTGCTCTATACAGACAGCTCAAGCATGTTCTGCGATCAGTAGTACATGGGATTTTTTCGGATTATTCAGATTCAGTGTGTGAATGCTGTTTTAACATTATGATCTATTATGGCATAAATCAACACGCTTACAAAACGATCATCCTCAAGCGGCGCATTAACCGACATATTATCACCCGTGCCGGTTTTAAACGGTCAGACGTCCGTTGCCGCTTATCTGCAAAAGCAATATCTGTTCTTCTTCGCCACTGTCGGCATTCAGATATACCAAAAGCTGCTGACCTTCGCTGTCTGAACAGTAAAATTCGTAGCAATAGCGTTCGTTAAGCCCTTCAGACGGAATAACGCAAAGATTGACTTCAAAAATATTAAGAGTTTCGGAAAGCCTGGCGGCAGCGTCTTCCTTTGTCAACTGAGGAACTCCAAGGTCGCGTTGCGTATGATTAGTAATATATCCCCTGGCATCAAAGCTTAGTATCTCTCCGTTATCCATAGCCACGCCGACCTTGATCAAATCAGTATAAAGAACCACGTCCTCATCAGACACATTATCCTGTTCTCCCGCAAAGTTACAAATACAAATTCCGTTGTTTATCTCATAATAAGTGTCGGTAAAATCGTCGATCCCAAGCTTTTCGAGGTATTCCTCCGCCAGATCCACAGCCTGCTTCGCTCCTATAGTCGCATTTCCGACCTGACGATACTTTAACATATAACCTAAAAGTCCGCCCTGCTTTGTGACCGAAACGGTAGTAGTGTCGTTTTCAAAAACATAAGACGGCATTTTACCCGCTTCCTCTCCGCTTGCCGATAAATTTTCCGTATCGCTCGCCATAACGGCTTTTTCTTTTGCCTTATCCTGAGAAACATCCTGCATTCCTTCCAGCATCAAAGGATTTTTTTCAAGAATGTGATCAGAAAAAGGACCGTCATATATCAGGGTTGGATAATTGGAAAACCCCTCTTCAAAATCCGTAAAGCCTTCGGTAACGTTTACAGACCGGGAATTATTAGACGCTCCTGACAAATCTGAAAGAGTTATATCCCCATCCTCGATCTTTTTTTCTACCTGCCACATTTTATCGCTCAGATCCTCGGCATATCCGTAAAGAGCCTTAAGATTATCTTTTTCCTCAGAGGTCAACGCCTCGCCTGCTCCGAATTTTTTCGAAAGGCTCTGACTGTAATTCCCTACCTGAGATAAAAATTTATATGTCTGCTCTAATCTTAATTCCTCTATAGGCAGCTGTGCAAGAGCGGCCTTCGCATTTGCGGCTTCGCTCCAAAGCTTTCCCGAAAGCTGATTCATCATAACCGGAGAATTCGAATACATCCCCTTATTTAACGTTGTTTTTATATTATCAAGACTTAACGATAAATCCTCCACCGCTCTCATATAGCTATTCTGAAGCCTTAACTGGGTATTATCGGCCCGTCCCATGCTCTGAGCCGCTAACGCCCCTAATGTTAAAACGGCGGCAAGAGAAAAGCTGATAAGCCTCACAAAACAGCGTTTTGTCATAGTAACCGTACTTCTTCTCATATTAATTATCCTTTCTTATATGAAAATATACCGAGAGCAAAAATGATCTTTAAAAATCTTTTCCATATTTACTCCATCGATATGGCTCTTTTGGAAAATATTCTTTGTAATATTATCAAAAATATACTATTCCAAAATCTTGAAAAGTGTGGTATAATAACCTCAAACGAAGTAAAGTGGAAGAATTAATTTTAATGTTTGAGAAC
>CAJTTE010000046.1 GCA_910579265.1 uncultured Ruminiclostridium sp.
TCCTTTTGCAAAAACCGTCCCCGGCAAAGCCTGGGACGGTTTTCCAAAAGATGTGGTGCCGGCAGTGGGACTTGAACCCACACGGTATCGCTACCACCGGATTTTGAGTCCGGCACGTCTGCCAATTCCATCATGCCGGCGACGCATACTGACCTTTAATGCTTTAATAGTATATCATCTTCGCAGGTAAAAGTCAAGATGTCTGACAAAATCTTCAAGATTTTTAACAAAATTTTCGGGAAATAACCACTTATCTATTGACAATTTGTTAAAAATGCCGTAAAATTATAACTTGGAATAGCCTCGTATATCATACCTTACGAATTTTAAGGATAACTGTCCGGGAATTCTCAATATAGAGCTATTTTATTATACCAACCTTTCCTTTCAGGAAGCGTTTGCTGCTATCAGACGATCATGTTTGCCGGCAAGCGCAGCGGGTTTGAAAAATCTCTGATTTTTCATCATTCACGTCTAAAGACGTTTTAGGTTACATATATAATCCCCACTTTGACGATTTAAAGTATAAACTGTATGCGTCGGTTCAGTATACTGTTTTCGGCGGCGCTTGCGGGTTAATATAGAGATTTCGCCTCGTTTCATCTGCTATGCCTTTTGAAACCTTGGTTAAGGGATTTTGTCACGTAACCGGGATTATTTTAATGAAGGAGGAAACGCATTTGGAACCTTGGTTGATAATAGTGCTTACGGTTGCCGCTTTTTTGATCGGTGGCGGTATCTCAGGCTTTATAATGTTCCGAAGAGGAATCGAAAGCAGAAAGAAAAATGCCGAAGCACAATTTGAATCAGCGGAAAAAGAGGCAGCACGAATCGTATCCGAGGCTAAGGAGAAAGCGGCTACCGCAAAAAAAGCGGCGCTTCTCGAGGCTAAGGAGGAAAGCTATAAGCTGAGAGAAAATGCCGAAAAGGAAATTCAAAAGCTTCGCAGCGACGCGGAGAGAGAGCTTAAAGAACGCAGATCAGAGCTTACAAAATCAGAACGCAGACTTACTCAGAAGGAAGAAAATTTAGACCGCAAGACGGATAAAATCGAGCGCTTGGAGGAAAGTCTGAACGCGAGAAATGAAAACGTAAAGAAAAAGCTCGCGGAGGCTGACGATCTAAAAGTGAAGCAGCAGGAAAAGCTGGAGGAGATAAGCGGATATACCTCGGATCAGGCTAAAGAGCTGCTTCTGTCACAGCTTGACGGTGAGCTGTCACATGAAAAGGCCGTTAAGATCCTTGCTTATGAGCAGAAATTAAAGGATGAATGCGATGATAAGGCAAGATCCGTAATCGCCCTGGCCATTTCAAGACTTGCTTCGGAAACAGTGTCAGAGCTTACCGTATCGGTAGTCCCGCTGCCCAATGATGAAATGAAGGGAAGGATCATCGGGCGTGAGGGAAGAAATATACGGACCCTGGAACAGCTGACGGGTGTTGACCTTATAATCGACGATACTCCGGAAGCCATTACCTTATCAAGTCAGGACAGAGTTCGCAGAGAAATCGCAAGAATAGCTCTCGAGAAGCTCATTCAGGACGGAAGAATACATCCCACAAGAATAGAAGAAACAGTCGAAAGAGCAAGGCGCGAGGTTGAACAGAAAATCAAGAGAGAGGGCGAACACGCCTGCCTCGACACAAATGTAAACGGTCTCAGCCCCGAGCTTGTCAAATTACTCGGACGCCTTTATTTCCGTACGTCCTACAGTCAAAACGTCCTTATTCATTCAATTGAGGTTGCACATCTGTCCGGCATTATGGCCAGCGAACTTGGCGTTGACGCAGCGATGGCAAGACGAGCGGGGCTGCTGCATGACATAGGAAAGGCGCTGACGCACGAAATAGAGGGAAGCCATGTGGCGATAGGAGTAGAGGTATGCAAGAAGTACAAGGAAAATGCTGAAATCATACACGCGGTGGAAGCACATCACGGAGACGTTGAATGCAGGAGCGTAATAGCAGCACTTGTACAGGCGGCGGACGCGGTAAGCGCGGCAAGACCGGCAGCGCGAAGTGAAAACTATGAAAGCTATATCAAGAGACTGCAAAAGCTTGAGGAAATATGCACGGACTATGATGGGGTCGAAAAATCCTATGCCATTCAGGCAGGACGTGAGATAAGGATATTGATAAAGCCCGAGGTAGTAAACGACGAAAAGATGATCGTACTGGCAAGGGAAATATCGCAGAGAATAGAAAACGAGGTAGAATACCCGGGACAGATAAAGATCAATCTGATCAGGGAATCTCGAGTGGTGGATTATGCGAAGTAAATAAAAAAACAAAAAGCGTTTTGTCAAACGGTAATAAAACCGCAGTATAACCCGATTCGGACGAATGCGGCGGTTTGAACCACCGATTTTAAGGCTTAAATAGGATATGCGGCGCCTTGCAGCCTATTTGCAGGGCGCGGCTTTTTTATTTTTGGTTAG
>CAJTTE010000047.1:0-726 GCA_910579265.1 uncultured Ruminiclostridium sp.
TGGCTTTCTCTCAATATCTTTTTTTCGATTGTCCAATATCTATTGTAGCTCTACAAGTCTTAAATATAAAAATTCTTTTTTCCTATTGACACCAGTAGAAAAGTATGATATAATGTAAAATAGAAGAAGTGGTAATTGCTGTATTTTAACTGAGAAAACTTTTTACTTGATACTTTTACGGGTAATACGATTTTATTTTGTGGCGATGTTTAATATTTTATTGTTTAAAGGACGATTTCTGTTTGGCCATTGGAAATCGTCTTTTTGATATTTTTTTCATTTTTAAAACCGTTACCATAGTTCATATAGTTACAGAGGCATGTGCAGAGGTATCCAAATGATACTATAACTTCAGGTATGTATGGCCACAGGGAAGACAACCGCTGTAGCTTTTCTTAAAAAAATGCTCCTTATGTGAACGTAAGCTACCAAATAAATTCTAATATTATCCAGTAAGTTAAAGGGAGAAAACCGGATAAAAACAAGTATGAGTATTTTCTTGAAATACAAAAAGGGGAATTGCTCGCTTTGCTGCGCTCTTTTTATGATATAATGACCTCAGACGGGGGAAAGAGGAAGAATTTTTTTTGATGTCTGAGGACATTTTATCGATTTTGGGGAATCGCTCCGCTTTGCTTCGCTCTTTTTATGATATAATGACCTCAGACGGGGAAAGAGGAAGAATTTGTTTTGATGTCTGAGGACATTTTATCGTTTTTGAGGAAT
>CAJTTE010000047.1:1078-1186 GCA_910579265.1 uncultured Ruminiclostridium sp.
CGGGGGAAAGAGGAAGAATTTGTTTTGATGTCTGAGGACATTTTATCGTTTTTGAGGAATCGCTCGCTTTGCTTCGCTCTTTTTATGATATAATGACCTCAGACGGGG